>NZ_AP025144.1:0-689100 GCF_019977755.1 Vibrio penaeicida
GTGTCATCTTCGCTTTGGTTGCAGTGTCTGCAACAGCTACAAGAAGAGCTACCAGCGACTGAATTTAGCATGTGGGTCAGACCGCTTCAGGCGGAGCTCAATGACAATACCCTGACTTTGTTCGCCCCTAACCGTTTTGTGCTTGATTGGGTACGTGACAAGTACTTCGACAACATCAATCGCCTGCTTCTGCAATTTTGTGGGAATGATATTCCTAGCCTTCGTTTTGAAGTCGGCAGTCGCCCTGTTTCTGCACCCGCACCCGCTGCTCGCTCAAAAGCCGATGTCGCAGCTGAATCGTCTGCACCAGCGCAGCTTCAAGCGCGTAGACCTGTACACAAAACTTGGGAAAATGAAAATGAAGTGGTGGACATCAATCACCGCTCTAATGTGAATATTAAGCATAAATTCAATAACTTCGTTGAAGGTAAGTCGAACCAGTTAGGTTTGGCAGCAGCGCGTCAGGTGGCGGATAACCCTGGAGCAGCGTATAACCCACTGTTTCTATACGGCGGTACGGGCTTAGGTAAAACCCACTTGCTCCATGCTGTGGGTAATGCCATTGTGGATAACAAGCCCAATGCGAAAGTGGTGTACATGCACTCTGAGCGTTTCGTTCAAGATATGGTAAAAGCGCTGCAAAACAATGCGATTGAAGAATTTAAGCGTTACTACCGTAGCGTTGATGCATTGTTGATAGATGACATTCAGTTTTTTGCTAACAAAGAGCGTTCTCAAGAAGAGTTTTTTCATACGTTCAACGCATTGTTAGAAGGCAACCAGCAAATCATCCTAACTTCTGACCGTTACCCTAAAGAAATTAATGGGGTAGAGGATCGGTTGAAATCTCGCTTTGGCTGGGGTTTAACCGTTGCGATTGAGCCGCCGGAGTTAGAAACCCGTGTTGCTATTTTAATGAAGAAAGCGGAAGACCATCAAATTCATCTCGCCGATGAAGTCGCGTTTTTCATTGCGAAACGCTTGCGTTCTAATGTTCGTGAGCTGGAAGGTGCGCTAAACCGTGTTATTGCGAATGCCAATTTTACAGGTCGCCCGATCACTATCGATTTTGTTCGTGAAGCGCTGCGCGATTTATTAGCATTGCAAGAAAAGCTGGTTACGATCGACAACATCCAGAAAACTGTCGCCGAATACTACAAGATTAAAGTAGCGGATTTGCTATCTAAGCGCCGCTCACGCTCCGTTGCTCGTCCTCGTCAATTAGCAATGGCGCTTTCCAAAGAGCTCACCAACCATAGTTTGCCTGAAATTGGGGATGCCTTTGGTGGTCGTGACCATACCACGGTGCTACACGCTTGCCGCAAGATAGAGCAGCTTCGTGAAGAGAGTCATGATATAAAAGAGGACTATTCAAACCTAATTAGAACCTTATCGTCATAAGGCAAAGAGATACCAATGAAATTTACCATCGAACGCAGCCACCTGATCAAACCGTTACAACAAGTTTCTGGCGCTCTGGGTGGACGCCCCACGTTACCTATTTTGGGTAATTTGCTTCTGAAAGTCGAAAACAACGTGCTGTCATTAACCGCGACTGACCTTGAAGTCGAGTTGGTAGCAAATGTTGCGTTGGAAGGCGATTTTGAAGCGGGCAGTACAACTGTTCCTTCTCGTAAATTTCTGGATATCTGTCGAGGTTTACCAGACGACGCAATCATCACTGTTGTGATGGAAGCGGATCGTGTTCAAGTGCGCTCAGGTCGAAGCCGTTTTTCTCTATCAACTTTGCCTGCGAGTGACTTCCCGAATATTGAAGATTGGCAAAGCGAAGCGGACATTACGCTTTCTCAGCAAGAGCTGCGAAGCTTGATTGAAAAAACGCAGTTTTCAATGGCGAACCAAGATGTTCGTTATTATCTGAATGGTATGCTATTTGAAATCGAAGGAACGACGCTTCGTTCTGTGGCAACAGACGGTCACCGTATGGCGGTTTCACAAACTCAGCTTGCATCAGAATTACCAAATCAACAAATTATCTTGCCTCGCAAAGGCGTTCAAGAGCTCGTTAAGCTGTTGGATGCACCAGAAGCCGAGGTGACTTTGCAAATAGGCAATGCCAACTTACGTGCGGCTGTGAATAACTTTACTTTCACCTCTAAATTGGTGGATGGTCGATTCCCAGACTACCGTCGAGTTATGCCGCAAAGCAGTAACAAAACATTAGAAGCGCCATGTGATGAGTTAAAACACGCATTTTCTCGCGCAGCCATTCTGTCGAACGAAAAGTTCCGTGGTGTACGTGTGAACTTCATTGGCAATGAAATGCGCATTACTGCCAACAACCCAGAACAAGAAGAAGCGGAAGAAGTGCTTGATGTTTCTTTTGACGGCGACGACTTGGAAATCGGGTTTAATGTCAGCTATGTTTTGGATGTATTGAATACCCTTCGCTGCGATAAAGTGCGAATCTCAATGTCTGATGCGAATGCCAGTGCACTGATTGAGAATGCCGATGATGACAGCGCCATGTATGTGGTGATGCCAATTCGCTTATAGTGGATTGGGTTTATGCCACTCACCAGACTGATTGTTCAGACATTTCGTAATATTGAAGCCTGTGACGTTGAACTGTCACCAGGCTTTAATTTTCTTATTGGCCCTAATGGCAGTGGGAAAACCAGCATCATCGAAGCGATTTATTTGCTTGGGCATGGGCGTTCATTTAAAAGCTCTTTGACGGGAAGAGTTATCCAAAACGACTGTGATGAACTCTTCGTACATGGTCGTTTTTTGAACCAGGATCAATTTGAGCTGCCAATTGGCATTAATAAGCAGCGCGACGGCTCAACAGAGGTTAAAATAGGCGGTCAGTCTGGACAAAAATTAGCGCAGTTAGCTCAGGTTTTACCTTTGCAATTGATCCATCCAGAAGGGTTTGAATTGCTGACGGACGGTCCAAAGTTTCGTCGTGCATTTATCGACTGGGGGGTTTTCCATACTGAATCTCATTTTTATGATGCATGGGGAAGATTCAAGCGGCTCAACAAGCAGCGAAATGCGTTACTGAAAACCGCCACCCATTATAAAGAGCTCAGTTATTGGGATCAGCAAATGGCAACGCTGGCTGAAAACATCAGTCAATGGCGACAAGAATACGTTGAAAACATGAAGAAAGTGGCAGAAGAAATCTGTCGCACATTTTTGCCAGAATTTGATATCCAATTGAAGTATTATCGAGGGTGGGACAAAGATACACCTTATCAGGATATCCTCGAAAACAACTTCGAACGTGATCAGTCACTTGGCTACACATTCAGTGGACCTAACAAAGCTGATTTGAAAATCAAAGTGAATGGAACGCCCGTTGAAGACGTTTTATCACGCGGTCAATTGAAACTCATGGTCTGTGCGCTGAGAGTCGCGCAGGGGCAGCATTTGACTCAAATGACAGGAAAGCAGTGTATCTACCTGATAGATGATTTTGCTTCTGAATTAGATAGCCAACGTCGACAGCGTCTTGCAGACTGCTTGAAATCGACGGGGGCACAAGTATTTGTAAGCTCTATTACTGAGAGCCAAGTCGTTGATATGCTCGACGATAATGGCAAAATGTTTCATGTGGAACATGGCAAAATAGAGCAAGGATAAAAAGAGAGTAACTCATGTCAGAAAATTACGATTCATCGAGTATTAAAGTACTGAAGGGTCTGGATGCGGTTCGTAAGCGTCCGGGTATGTACATCGGCGACACTGACGATGGCACCGGTTTACACCACATGGTCTTTGAGGTGGTGGATAACTCTATTGATGAAGCGTTAGCAGGTCACTGTAATGACATCATTGTGACTATTCATGAGGACAGCTCAGTCTCGGTACGTGATGACGGCCGTGGTATCCCAACAGAAATGCACCCTGAAGAGAACGTATCAGCAGCCGAAGTTATCATGACGGTACTTCACGCTGGTGGTAAGTTCGATGACAACTCGTATAAAGTCTCGGGTGGTCTACATGGTGTAGGTGTTTCTGTAGTAAATGCACTGTCTAAACAGGTAACGCTCACCATTCAACGTGGGGGTGAAATCCATACTCAAACATACCATCATGGTGAGCCTCAAGCGCCACTAGCTGTGATTGGTAAGACAGAGAATACGGGTACTGAAATCCGTTTTTGGCCAAGTGAAGAAACTTTCACGAATATTGAATTTCATTACGATATTTTGGCAAAACGCCTACGTGAACTTTCGTTCCTAAACTCTGGTGTATCCATCAAATTGATTGATGAGCGCGAAGAAGAAAAAATGGATCACTTCATGTTTGAAGGTGGTATCCAAGCGTTTGTTGAGCATCTAAATACCAATAAAACACCGATTATTCAAAAGATATTCCACTTTGATTTTGAGCGCGAAGACGGCATTACGGTCGAAGTTGCCATGCAGTGGAATGATGGTTATCAAGAGAACATTTACTGTTTCACCAATAACATTCCTCAGCGTGATGGTGGTACTCACTTAGCCGGATTCCGTGCTGCTCTGACACGTACGCTAAATAGCTTCATGGACAAAGAAGGCTTCTCGAAGAAGGCGAAAACCTCAACTTCTGGAGATGATGCTCGTGAAGGTCTAACGGCTATTGTTTCAGTAAAAGTACCCGATCCGAAGTTCTCTAGCCAAACCAAAGATAAACTGGTTTCTTCCGAGGTGAAGTCTGCAGTTGAATCTGCAATGGGTGAGAAACTGTCTGAGTTCCTTGTTGAGAACCCAGGTGAAGCGAAGATTGTATGTACCAAGATTATTGATGCAGCGCGAGCTCGTGATGCAGCGCGTAAAGCACGTGAAATGACTCGTCGTAAAGGTGCATTGGATTTAGCCGGTCTGCCTGGTAAATTAGCGGATTGTCAGGAAAAAGACCCGGCACTCTCAGAACTATACATAGTGGAGGGTGACTCTGCGGGCGGTAGTGCCAAGCAGGGTCGTAACCGTAAGAACCAAGCAATTTTGCCGCTTAAAGGTAAAATCCTTAACGTTGAAAAAGCACGCTTCGACAAAATGCTGTCTTCTCAAGAAGTAGCAACACTTATTACTGCTCTCGGCTGTGGTATTGGTCGTGACGAATACAACCCAGATAAGTTGCGTTACCACAACATCATCATCATGACCGATGCCGATGTCGATGGTTCTCACATCCGTACGCTTCTACTCACATTCTTCTACCGTCAAATGCCAGAGCTAATTGAGCGCGGCTACGTGTACATTGCTCAGCCACCACTTTACAAAGTGAAGAAAGGCAAGCAAGAACAGTACATTAAAGATGAAGATGCGATGAGCCAGTATCAAGTTTCTTTGGCTCTAGATAATGCGTCACTTCACGTAAATGCTGAAGCGCCAGCGCTAGCGGGTGAAGCATTGGAGAAACTGGTTCAGCAGTACAATGCGGGTATCAAATTAGTGGATCGCATGAGCCGTCGCTACCCACATGCATTGGTGCATGAATTTATTTATGTACCTCGTTTAAGTGCAGAGCAATGCCAAGATACATCAGCTGTAGAAGCTTGGGGTAAACGCCTCGTAGAACAGCTTAACGAAAAAGAAGTGGGCGCAAGCCAATACAGCTTGGAAATCGAAAAACACGAAGAGTTAGGCATTAGTCTACCAAAGATCGTGGTGCGTACTCACGGTGTTACTCATGAGCATGTGCTAAGTGTCGATTTGTTTAATTCGAAAGAATACGGCAAGTTAGCGGAGCTATCTGAATCGCTAGAAGGGCTTATTGAAGACGGTGCGTACATTAAGCGTGGTGAACGTACTCAGCCTGTAGTGAGCTTCGTTGAAGCGCTTAATTGGTTAATCAAAGAGTCTCGCCGTGGTTTAAGCCTACAGCGATACAAAGGTCTAGGTGAGATGAACCCAGATCAGCTTTGGGAGACCACGATGGACCCAGAAACACGTCGCATGATGCAAGTGACCATCGAAGATGCAGTTGGTGCGGATCAGTTGTTTACCACATTGATGGGTGATCAGGTTGAGCCGCGTCGTAACTTCATTGAAGAGAATGCATTAAAAGTCGCCAACCTAGACGTTTAGATCTATTTCTCTTCGCTAGATGAACTTATTTCTATGTCGAAGGTGCTCATTTATGTTTATAAACTCCGCACCTTCTCCTCGAACTAAGCTCATCCAGCTTTGATAAATACACGATACTACTTTAAAGACTGCCTTATTAGGTGGTCTTTTTCTTTTTTAACCCTATGATAAATAATATATTTAAAAATATTTTTGTTTTTTCTCTTGAAAGATTAGACGACTATCCACATATCTAGTTTTGAGAGAACGCCGTAAGGGTCTCTTAAAACGCTTGTCCAGTTTGCGTCTCGCCAAGAGGGCTAAAGAGAGCAAACAAATACGGAAAGCACACAATTTAACTTTTGTTAGCGACCATGTCCCCGTGCAACCATTGCCAGTGGAATGGTAAGACTGACTCCTTGGCACCAAATTAAAATTGCCAAGGCTATTGCTTATCATAAGGATAGTATTATGCGTAATGTAGATTTCACTCCCCTATACCGTAACGCCATTGGTTTTGACCGTTTGTTAAATCTGATGGAAACCAACAATGCCAAGAATTCTTCTGGCGGCTACCCTCCATACAACATCGAGCAAAAAGATGAAAACAACTACCGTATTACTATGGCGGTGGCAGGTTTTGCTGATGAGCATTTAGACATCACTCAGAAAGAAAACATGCTGATTGTACGTGGTGAGCGTCAAGCCGAAGAAGGGAAAAATTACGTTTATCAAGGCATTGCTGAGCGCGACTTTGAACGTAAATTCCAGTTAGCTGATTATGTAAAAGTGGTTGGTGCAACCATGGAAAATGGTTTGCTGCACGTCGACCTAGAGCGCGAAATCCCTGAAGCGATGAAGCCTCGTAAGATTGCTATTAACGGCAAAAACATCATCGAAAGCTAAGATATTGGTATTAGCCTTTAAATAGTAAAACGCCCGCGTCTGCGGGCGTTTTCATTTTGTATTGAAACTGTATTATTTGCCGTCGTAGGCTTTTTTTATCTCTTCAGCAATCACAGCAATACCTTTTTGCATTGCTTCATCATCTTGCACGTAGTTCATGCGTAAACATTGATGAGCATGATCCCATTCGTCTTTCTGACCAATAAAGAAATACTCACCTGGAACAATCAGAACGCCTCGATCTTTCAGACGTTGATACAACTCCATTGTGGTAATAGGTAACTCATCAAACCACAGCCATAAGAAGATCGCGCCTTCTGGTTTGTGAATACGAAAACGTGGGTCATCGATAGTATCTTGAAGAAGCTGGACGGCGCGCTGAGATTTCTGTTGATAGAAAGGTTTGATGGTGTTTTGGCTTAGGTCAAGTAAATCACCGGATTCAATCATGTGCTTACCTAGCGCTGGACCTAAACTTCCTGGCGCCAAGCTGATTATGCCATTCATGTTGGCAAGCGCTTGAGTAACCTCTTCATTCGCAATCACAATGCCACAACGGAGCCCCGGCAATCCGAGCTTAGACATACTCATGCAAAGGATGGTGTTGTCATTCCAAAATGGCGTCACGTCTTCAAAAATAATGTTTGGGAAAGGGGTGCCATAAGCGTTATCGATAATCAGTGGAATATTGTTGTCCCGTGCTAGTTTATCCAGTTTGCGCACTTCTTCATCTGTTAACACATTGCCCGTTGGATTTGTTGGTCTTGATGCGCAAATCGCTGCGATAGACTCATCTACTTTTAACTGTTCAAAATCCACATGATATTTGAACATGCGGTTATCCAACATTTCGATTTCGGGGTGGTAAGACACGAAAATATCATCGTCAATGCCCGCATCACCGTAACCTATGTACTCGGGTGCAAGAGGAAGTAATATTTTTTTGTGCGAGCCGTCGGCATGTTGACCAGCAAATAGGTTAAAAAGATAGAAAAAGCCACTTTGGCTACCATTGGTTAGGCTGATGTTTTTTTCTGAAACGTCCCATCCATAAGTCTCTTTTAGCATAGAAGCTAATGCTGAAATGAACGCATTTTTTCCTTGGGGACCGTCATAGTTAGCCATTGAGGCAACCAGTTCTCCATTCTCCAGCATGCTGGCGCTGGCTTGGTGAAAATATTCGAGCATCGCAGGAATGGCGGCAGGGTTACCACCTCCGAGCATGATGGCGCCTGGCGTACGGAGGCCATCGTTTAAGTCATCCATTAGCTGGGTAATACCTGAATATCGATTAAATTTTTCACCAAATGTAGAGAACTGCATTACTTCTTTTCCTAAATATTTTTTGTATTTTCTGTCATATGCCGTGTGTAGCGACTGAATTGCTATTGCTTGCCATTCAGCGCTGATACTTATGTTGATAATTTGTTGTGCAAGACTGCTCAACATACATTATCGAAACAGGAAGTAAAAGAGGGGAAGAAGCTTTGTTTTTCAACGAGGAAATGTGAGGTTAAATAGTACAGATATGTTAGCGCTATAAGGTATCGATTCACGCACAATTAATCGTGATTGTTAAGGGATAGTAAGTACGAAACAACTAATGGATATGTGTAATTCAAGGTTTTTATTTAATGGTTCTGCAAGAGTGTTGATGTGTACTGAAATATAATTTTCAACATACTAATCATAGATTTGGACTGTCATGAAACACCAATTTTTACTCACATCACTTGCTGCTCTCGCATTGTCTGCTTGTAGTGTAACCAACTACCAAGCGGCCCAACCAACTGCAGCACCTCAAGACATAAAAGAAGCCAGAGTTAAGCTGAGCGGTATAGACAATATGAAGGTCACGGATGACGGTTATATTACGTATTTTGAATCCGTACCTCATGGCTACATGTGGGACACACAGGTTATTAAACAGATGAGCCAAGAAGGAGCATGCGAAAATCTGTATGACTTCTTAGAGCTTGGCTTTGTAGTGAAAATTGGCTTTAAAGGTGAAGGTGGTCGAGAAGAGCACTTTGATTTAGCTCGTTGCAATGCGGAAGAAACAAACCAAAGAGACAAAGCCTAACAATCCCTTAGAATTGTGACTTTGGAGGAAGAGTTAAACGTATTATTGAGAGATATAACAATTAAATTTCACATATTAAAAATATAATTTAACTTTAAAATTATAAAGTTAAAGTGTGAATATGAAACTAAGAACATTAACTGTTATATCTTCATTATTGTTAGCTGCATGTAGTGTAAATAACTATCAGGCTACCAAACCTTCCGCTTCTGAAAAAGACATCGAAATAGCGAAAGAGTCACTGGCACATATACCAAACCTAACGGTAACTGATGAAGGTTATATCGAGTATATTAAGTCTCTTCCTGGTGGAAGTGGTTACTTTTGGAAAACAACAACCATCAATAAAATTAGCAAAGAATGGTCGTGCCAACATGCGTATAAGTTTTTGGAAAGAGGCTTTGTGACGCGTATGTTCTTTAAAGGTCAGGGTGGTCGTGAAGAGTACTTCGACAAAGCACGTTGTGACGCGGAAGAAACAAATTGATTCCCTCTTGTTAATAAACAAAAAAGGAAGCCATCTGGCTTCCTTTTTGATATTTAAACCTGAGTTATTTCTGCAGAAGAGAAATATCCGCAATTTGTAGGAACAGGTTACGTAAGTTGTTCAGTAGCGTTAGACGATTCTTCTTCAGAGCTTCGTCATCTGCCATTACCATTACGTTGTCGAAAAACGCATCCACTGGCTCACGTAGATCAGCAAGCTTATTGAGGGCTTCTTGGTAGTTGCCCGTTGCGAATGCTGGCTCTAGTGCTTCCGTCATTACTTCGACGTTTTCAGCCAGTGCTTTCTCGGCATCTTCCTGAAGCAATACGAGATCGATATCTGAAGCAAGTTCCCCATCGAATTTCGCAAGGATGTTACCTACACGCTTGTTCGCTGCCGCTAGTGCTTCTGCTGCTTCCAGTTCACGGAAGTGAGAAACGGCTTTAACACGTTGGTCAAAGTCAGCTGGCTTCGTTGGACGACGTGCTAATACCGCTTGAATGATATCAATACTGAAACCTTCATCTTGGTACCATGCGCGGAAACGACCTAGCATGAAATCAATAACGTCAGCTTCCACGTTGTCGTTGGTTAGCTTATCGCCTAATAGCGCTTTCGCTTTACCGATCAGATCGGTTAGGTCTAGGTTGTAGCCGTTTTCAACGATGATACGCAGTACACCCAGTGATGCACGGCGTAGAGCAAATGGATCGCTGCCTTTTGGTGCTTGACCAATACCGAAGATACCTACGATCGTGTCTAGTTTGTCTGCCATTGCAACTGCAGAAGAAATACCAGTACTTGGTAGGTCGTCACCAGCGAATCGAGGCATGTATTGCTCGTAAAGCGCTAATGCAACTTGCTCGTCTTCGCCATCGTGTGTGGCGTAGTGCATGCCCATTACACCTTGCGTATCCGTGAATTCGAATACCATCGATGTCATTAGGTCACACTTAGCCAGTAGACCTGCGCGCTTAGATTTCTCAACGTCGGCATCGATTTGCTCAGCAATGTAGCCAGCAAGTTCTGTGATGCGGTCTGTTTTGTCTTTGATAGTACCAAGTTGCTTCTGGAAGATGGCCTGGTCTAGTTCAGGAAGGCGGTCGATAAGCGGACGCTTGCGGTCTGTGTTGAAGAAGAATTCAGCATCGGCAAGACGTGGACGTACAACCTTCTCGTTACCTTCGATAACGTAGCGAGGCTCTTTAGATTCGATGTTCGAGACAAAGATGAAGTTAGGTAGTAGCTTCTTGTTGTCATCGTAAACAGGGAAGTACTTCTGGTCACCTTTCATGGTGTAAACCAACGCTTCAGAAGGGACTTTTAGAAACTCTTCTTCAAACTTCGCTGTGAGTACGACTGGCCATTCAACCAGAGACGTTACTTCTTCAACAAGATCATCTTCTAGGTCAGCAACACCACCCACAGCAGCTGCCGCTTTTTGCGAGTCAGCTAAAATGATGGCTTTACGCGCTTCGTAATCTGCCATTACTTTACCGCGCTCTTCTAGAATCGCCGGGTATTGCTCTGCAGAATCGATAGTGAACTCTTGCTCACCCATGAAGCGGTGACCACGGATAGTGCGGTCTGACGCTACGCCTAGGATCTCACCTTTAATGAGATCAGAGCCCATCAGCATAGTTAGTGTTTTAACTGGACGAATGAACTGAGTCGTTTTGTTGCCCCAGCGCATTGGTTTTGCGATAGGCAGGTTAGCTAGTGCTTTAGCAGCTAACTCAACAACGATTTCAGATGTCGCTTGACCTTTTACTTCTTGTTTGAATAGCAGCCATTCACCTTTATCTGTTTTAAGGCGATCAGCTTGTTCAACTGTGATGCCGTTACCACGAGCCCAACCTTGTGCAGCTTTGGTTGCGTTGCCTTCAGCATCAAATGCAACAGCAATTGCAGGACCGCGTTTTTCAACAACTTTGTCTTCTTGACCTTCAGCCAGTGCTGCCACTTTAAGTGCAAGACGGCGAGGCGCTGCGTACCATTTCACGCCTTCGTGCGTTAGGCTCGCACCTTTAAGTTCTGCTTCGAAGTTTGCTGCGAATGCTTCCGCTAGCGTACGAAGTTGCGTTGGTGGGAGCTCTTCCGTACCCAGTTCAATTAGAAATTCTTTAGCCATGATTATTTACCTTCCTTCTTACACATAGGGAAGCCAAGTGCTTCACGTGACGCGTAGTACGCCTGCGCAACAGACTTAGTTAGGTTGCGGATACGAAGGATGTAACGTTGACGCTCTGTTACAGAGATAGCTTTACGCGCATCAAGAATGTTGAATGCGTGACCAGCTTTTAGAATGCGCTCGTATGCAGGAAGCGGAAGAGGCTTCTCAAGCTCAAGCAGTTCTTTACACTCTTTTTCACACTGATCGAAGAAACCGAATAGGAAATCGACGTCGGCGTGCTCGAAGTTGTAAGTTGATTGCTCAACCTCATTTTGGTGGAAGATGTCACCGTAAGTCACTTTGCTGCCGTCTGGTGCGATGTTCCACACTAGATCGTAAACAGAGTCTACTTCTTGGATGTACATAGCTAAACGCTCGATACCGTAAGTGATCTCACCAGTCACAGGCTTACACTCAAGACCGCCAACTTGCTGGAAGTAAGTAAACTGAGTGACTTCCATACCGTTTAGCCATACTTCCCAACCTAAGCCCCATGCACCTAGCGTTGGGTTTTCCCAGTTATCTTCTACGAAGCGAATATCGTGAACCAGTGGATCGACACCAAGCACTTCAAGTGAGCCTAGGTACAACTCCTGAATGTTATCTGGAGAAGGTTTTAGCGCTACTTGGAATTGATAGTAGTGCTGCAGACGGTTCGGGTTTTCACCGTAGCGACCATCAGTCGGACGACGGGAAGGTTGAACGTATGCCGTAGACATTGGCTCAGGGCCAATTGCACGTAGACATGTCATTGGGTGAGAGGTGCCAGCACCTACTTCCATATCCAAAGGTTGTACAATCGTACAGCCGTTTTGAGCCCAATAATCCTGCAGCGCGAGGATCATTCCCTGGAAGGTTTTGATATCGTAATTTTGCATAGTCAGGTTCGCGCGATTCTTATGTATGATTTATTGAAAATAACCATTGAGTATACCCAGTTCTTTGCTTGCCGAGTAGAGGAAATATCGCTTAAACCCTGCTCAAAATGGTCATTTCATACCAAACTCGTCAGAACTCTCGCAAAATTGACATTTTATGAGCAAACAGAACGATCTATGAAATGTGTAACTTGCCATTATAAGAAGCAAATTCTACAATCAGATTGTCTTTGGGGAGTAGCTTCCCCGTCCTTCTTGGAAGCAGGACGGGATTGTACGTCAACATAATTGATGAAAACATCATGGCGTATGAGACTCAACCACCTAAAAATCATCACATTAGGTTGAGTTTAGCGAGACCATAGACAAGGTACGCAAACCAGGGGTGGGGCGTGGATCTTGTCTTTGGTTTTATTCAGATGCCCTACCCCATTGAGCATGTCGTGAGCGTTCTAGCTATATCCATTGCCAGTGTTACGCTGGCAGAGATTGGGGACAAAACCCAATTACTCTCTCTTATACTTGCCAGCCGGTATCGAAAGCCGGTGCCTATCGTGCTTGCTATCTTTTTGGCGACGTTATTGAACCATGCCCTTGCCGCATGGCTTGGCGTTGTTGTGGCGGATCATTTGACTCAAGACGTTTTGCGCTGGGTTGTGGTATTCAGCTTTCTAGCGATGGCTATATGGGTACTGATCCCAGACAAAATGGATGAAAATGAGGGGGATACTTCATTCCGAGGTCCTTTCGTTGCCAGCTTTATTGCGTTTTTTATCGCGGAAATAGGCGATAAAACACAGGTAGCGACGTCTATTCTTGGGGCGCAATTTTCAGAACATCTTCTTATGGTGATTATCGGTACGACCGTTGGCATGATGCTCGCCAATGTACCTGTTGTTATGATTGGCAAATTCAGTGGAGATAAATTACCTCTAGCTTTGATAAGAAAAGCCACGTGTGCACTCTTTGTTTTGCTGGCGATAGGCGCGCTTATATTTGGCACCGAGTAATCCATCGTATTTGTGAAAACAGACACATATTTCGATTTTGCTAAATGGTATTTTGCCTATGAAGAGTGTGGGGCAAGAGGGTAAAACCATGTTAACGCGCTATATGGGCATGACGCCGCAAAGTCAAAGCTATCTGTTTACTTGTGGATTAGGATTGACGCTACTGGGGATGGTGTTAACCGAGATGTGGCTGCCAATGGTGGTAGGTGCCATCATCATGACTGGGTTGGCTGTTGAATCTTGGATTCGGGTACAACATTTGATTCCTATTAGAAAAGAACTGCGAGAGCTGCATCATCAGATGGAACACATCCAGCATCAACTTCGTTCCAAAACAGAAGAATGAAATGTTAAATGAAGGGCAAACTTAGGTTCGCCTTTTTTGTATGCAATTCTTTAACGCTTTCGCTTTTAGTATTTGCTGCTTTATACCCAAGTAACCTCAAAATGCTTGTTTCAGCGAGAGTTAACTGGCTTTCAGGCAAGGCATCGATTTGAAGATCTAGTGGTTCTAAATCAAGAATCGATAACGAAGTATGAAAGCCAGTTAAACTCGCCCTTGGGAGCCCATATTCTGCCTCACTTCCTCGTCAAAGAACTTGGAAAGGACTCGTCATTCCACTGCGTTCTTTTCCTTGAATTGAAACAGAATATGAGGCTCTGAACCCTGCATCTTGAGGTCACTTGGGTATAAGTGTGATTGGAGCGGCAGAACGATTTAGTCCATTCCTTTTTTGATGAGATATTGGTAAGGCAGAGAATCAATCTGACTTCCTATTAACTGATGATCCATAAAACGACAAAAGCTCGGGATATCGCGAGTTGTTGAAGGGTCATCCGCCTTCACAAGCAATACATCTCCATTTTCCATGTTTCGAATGGTTTTTCTTACCATCATGACCGGTTCTGGGCAGCGAAGACCTTCAGCCTCCAGAATTTTGGTCGCAAGAGTCGGATCAAAAGTCATAGTTGTGCGTTCAATTTGGTTTTGGAGGGCAAATCATACTGATGTCGAAAAAATATTCAATAAAGTCTTGGCAAACACAAAAAATCCATGTAACTTAATTTTTAACAATTAAATAACATTTGAGCTGGGGGGGTTGATGCTAACTCAGTTAGACCGACTTACGATTTACAGCGTATTGTGCTTTATTACATTTTGCGCGCTGATACTTAGAAGCTCATCTGAAGTCTCTCTTTTACCACTAATTGGCTTATTTTCAACAATTTTTGGTATTTGGGTAGAGATGCATCGCTGGCAGAAACACAGCGAAAAACAGAATTAACACGACACTACTACACATTCCGACACTATCCCATTTTTCTTGGGCTTCCCCGCTGAAAGGCGGGATTTTTTTACTTTTTATTTACAAGTCTATCGATTTCTACGTCACTTCCACTTTGATCTCTACTGAATGTCTCTCGCCTTAATTTTGTTATTATGACGTTTTCCACAAACGAGTCTGTGCTTTGGAATTAGAAGAGATCTATCGTCGTGATTTAAATTTGCTGGTGGCGTTGCGAATTATTATAGAAGAAGGCAGTGTGAGCCGAGCTGCGACTCGGTTGAACCTGAGCCAGTCAGCAATGAGCCGTGTGCTAGGACGATTACGCCAATTGGTAGGCGATCCATTATTTGTCCGACAAGGTCAGCACTTAATACCGACAGAAAAAGCGATTGAACTGAATCAAGCACTGGGTGAGCCACTTGAATCGTTACGCTCGTTATTAACGCCAGAACGATTTGACCCAACAACTTGCGATCAAACGTTCACGATAGCGACGACAGATTACGCCATGCAGACCATTTTTCCGTTTGCATTGCCTCGGATATATCAAGAAGCCCCCCACGTAAAATTTGAATTCATTCCATTGATTGACGATCAGCTTCCACAGCAGTTGACGCATCAAGGTGCAGATTTGGCAATTTGCCGTCCTACGGGTTCGGTCGAGCCATTGAACAGTGATCGGCTAGGGCGTGTTGGCGTATCTTGCTTAATTTCTAAGCAACACCCGATTGCCAATAGCGACATGCGACTGCACGATTACCTTGAATACCCACACGCTATGATAGCGATAAGCGATGGTGTGAAAGCACTGCTCGATCAGGCGCTGAGTAACCAGCCAGTTCGAAATATGGTTCTCCGTGCCTATCATTTAGAAGCGGCTTTAGCGATTGTGGACACCTTACCGTTGATCATCACTGTCCCTGCAGATTTAGCCTATTTGGTCGCAGATCGTTACGACCTATTGGTGAAACCGCTTCCTTTTGAATTCACTCCCTTTGAGTACTCGATGATTTGGCATCCTAGAAGTGACCATTCTCCAGCTCAGGAATGGTTGAGAACGATGGTAAAAGAAGAGTGCAGTCGGTTAATTGCAAAGCGAGTGGAAGACCTAGGGTTAGATAATTAAGAAAACGCTGACTAGAAAGGGGCTTGGTTTAAATTATTTTTGTGGGTCAGACAGTGTCTGACCCATGATTTATTTTTGCCAATGAACCTTTGGCATTGTTTGCTAACGGGAGAAAGTGTTAAGGCTTAATGACCACTCGACCTGTCACTTGACCATTCGTTATGTCTTCCGCGTATTTCGGCGCATCAATTAAAGGGATCTCTGTGCAGGCTTGTTCAAAGTAACTGGCTGGAAGCAGTTCAGTGAGCTTTTCCCATGCTACGGTGCGCTTCTCGTAGGGGCAGTAAACAGAATCGACCCCTTGCAAACGGACGTTTCGCAGAATAAATGGCATAACCGTTGTCGGCAAATCGAATCCACCTGCCAAACCACATACCGCGACGGTGCTGTTGTAATCCATCTGCGCCAGCACTTTGGCTAATACTTTGCTACCAACAGTGTCAATGGCACCTGCCCAGATTTGTTTTTCGAGTGCGCGTGCGGGCTCTTCAAACTCGCTGCGATCAATGACTCGGCTCGCCCCTAATTTTTCAAGTAAAGGACCGTTCTTTTCTACTCGACCGCTTACGGCTACTACGTTATAGCCAAGAGTGCTCAGTAGCGTGACAGCAACAGAACCAACGCCGCCACTTGCCCCTGTTACGAGAATTTCGCCATCTTCTGGTTTTACATCGCCATCTATAATGGCTTGCACACAAAGCATGGCTGTTAGTCCTGCGGTCCCTACCATCATCGCTTGCTTGCTGCCAAGCCCAGAAGGTAATGGAACTAACCAATCTGCCTTGAGGCTAGCGCGTTGAGCCATACCACCCCAGTGGTTTTCCCCCACGCCCCAACCGGTTAGTACCACTTTGTCACCAGTTTGGTAGCGCTCGTCGGAAGACGTCACAACCGTTCCCGCTAAATCGATCCCTGGCACCATTGGAAATTGACGGATGATTTTCCCTTTGCCAGTAATGGCGAGTCCGTCTTTGTAATTCAGAGAAGTGTAATCCACATCGATAACCACATCACCTTCAGGCAAATGTGAATCGTCTAGTGATTCAATGGATGCGATGGTTTTTTTATCTTCTTGATTTAGAACGAGAGCTTGGAACATAGTCTTCTCCACAGTATGAGGGCTGCAAGCACATCACTCGTGTGCTTTAGTCAACGACACTAGTGTAGAACGATATGGCGTATGAAAAAAATGACACTTTAGCATTATAGGTATGCATATATTGCATAGCTCACAGTTTGAATACTTGATGGTCTTTAGCGAGAAAAAAAGAGGGTGAGAACACATCGGGGTTTTGCATTGCCCAAGTGTCTAGATCGTGGCTTATGTGTATTAAGCCCAGCCTTTTGATAGACAGTTGTTGTTGGATTGATTGAACCAGCAAGATGTCGTTGTGATTGCGTGGTGGGGAGTCTGGCATGGGTGGATGGTTGCAATCTATTAGCATGAGATCGATGGATTTACTTTCAAGGAATTCGCGTGTGCTTTTAGGAAGACCAACTGTATCCGTCAGGTACGCAAGCCGTTTGTTTTCCCATTCAAAAATGTAGCCGAAGCAAGGTTTAGAATGCGTAAGAGGCACAGGCGTAATAGTGATACCTTCCCAGTCAAAAGAAGTAAATGCGCTCAATGGTTGGAAATCCAACAGACCTGGGTGTTTGTAAAGGTCGTCGCAGCCAGCTTTGTCGGGGGGAGTATAAACAGGTATCGATTTGCCTTTCCCCCAGCGCAGGTCAAACAGAGAGTGAACATGATCCATATGAAAGTGAGTCAGTAATATGGTATCAATCGCGCCTGAGGGAAACAGCTCAAGAAGTTGAGGGTGGTTGGCATCCAACAGGAGGCTTTTCCCATTGTGCTCAATGTATGCCGAGGTTTTACCTCGTCGGAATATTGGGTTCTCGATGGCTCTTTCACATGCCGCACAGTCACAACCATAGGTTGGAACATGCCCTGCATTTCCGGTTCCTAATAACGTCAGTTGCAAGCTTGTACCTCCGGATTTAATTGCAGAATAAATTGCTCCACACTCGATTCAAGTTTACCACTGTTGTCGATCACCATAGCATCGGATGGTTTGTTTCTTTGGTATTGCTTGGCTCGTTCAATGCGAGCGACTATCTGTTCATGTGTCTCCCTTCCCCTTGCCAGTAATCTCGATTGCAGGCAATCAACATCCACTTGAATCCATACTGGGGATATTTGTTCTTTGAACAGCGCATGCGCTTGAGGGAAGTAAGCGCGCGACCCATTCAAAAGAACATGTTGTCCTTGGTTTAGCCATAGCTCTATTTCTTTTCCGATGCCATAACGCAATCCGTTGGCTTCCCAATGCATGGAAAATAACCCAGAGGTGATGCGCTGGTGAAACTCTTCATGATTGAGTGCGATATGGTTTTCATTGCCGCTGTCGGCGGGTCTCGTAATGTATCTATGCGCTAATTGAACAGAGACGCGGCTGTCTTGCCGGATCGCCTGCATCACGCTGTCTTTTCCACTTCCAGATGCCCCCATCACATAAAAGAGTTTCGCCATATTATCCTCCCTCCGCCCCAAAAAGTGCTGATCAAATTTAATACACACATTGCCCGAGTCGCCAAGCGCGCTTGATGTAGGCTTGCCCCTCGACTTGCTTAACCAAGATTAAATCGGCGAGTAAGCCCTCTTTGATTTCTCCGCGGTCGTGAAGCCCAAGCGCTTGCGCTGGGTTGGATGTCGCCAATTTGACGGCATTGGGTAAATCTAGCGTATTGCTTTCATCTTCAGCCAGTTTGAAAACGGCATCTAACAAGCTTAATGGGAAATAATCAGAAGACAGCACATCCAATACGCCCATGCTTGCGAGCTCATGCGCTGCGACATTACCAGAATGTGAGCCACCTCTAACGACATTGGGTGCGCCCATTAATACATGCAAACCCAACTCGTGCGAGCGTTTTGCCGCTTCAACAGTGGTAGGGAATTCTGCCAGTACCAACCCAAGTTCATGAGACTCTTCAACATGAGCGACAGTCGCATCATCATGACTAGCAAGTGGGATACCACGTTGATGGCAAAGCTGTGAAATAGCTTTGCGATTGCGATCAGACCATTGCTGAGACAAGGTGCGTTGCTCTTGTTCGTAGGCTTGCATTTCCGCATCATTCAATCCGTATTTGCCTTGATAATACTCGTAGTATTTTTCTAGGTTGACGAATTGGCGCTGACCGGGGGAGTGGTCCATTAGGGATACCATTTTAACTTGCGGCAAACCAAGGTAGCGCTCGACTAATCCATACGTAGAAGAATGGGGGAGTTCACAGCGAATATGCAGGAAATGCTGTGAGCGATTGACTCCGCGGCGTTCCGATTCAACCAGCGTGTCGATCGTCTTGTCTAGGTAGTCTTGACGCGTACCGCCATCACGCACATCGCCCACTGCCACCGCATCCAGTACCGTGGTGATGCCCGAACCGATTAATTGCGCATCGTGCGCTGCCATGGCAGAAAAAGGCGGCCAACTCACTTTTGGTCGAGGGGTGAAGTATTTTTCAAGATTGTCGGTATGCAGTTCAATCAAGCCAGGCAGGAGCCAATCGCCTTGCCCATCAATGCAATTCGGGTCGCTGTCTTTGCCTTTAGAAATCGACACAATGGTGTGATTGTCGATCTCAATGGTTCCGTACAAAATGGAATCAGGCAGAACCATATTAATGTTGGTGATTTTCATTGCCATCATCCTTCTATTGCAATGTTGAGTTTGGGGTGGGTACGGTGCGAGTCGTTGCCGTCTTAACATCAAAATATTTGTCCGCTACTTTCTGGCGAACATAGTCGTCGTGAAATATTCCGACGATGGTTGCGCCTCGCGCTTTGGCTTCGAGAATCAGATTAATGACCACATCGCGATTTTTTTCGTCCAAGGACGCTGTGGGTTCATCGAGAAGTAGAATGGGGGCATCGACAATAAAGCCACGCGCAATATTCACGCGTTGTTGCTCTCCGCCTGAAAACGTCGCGGGGGCAAGGTGCCAGAGCGTTTCGGGAACATTCAAGCGCTGCAACATGGCGGCGGCTTTTTCCTCAGCAACGGCTTTGGGGATATCTCGCTCGAGCAAAGGCTGCATAACAACCTCAAGCGCGGAGATACGTGGTATGACACGTAAAAACTGACTGACCCAGCCAAGGGTGTTCTGACGCACTTGCAAAATTTTTCGTGGAGACGCCGACGCAATATCGACCCAATGGTTGTCGTTGTAGACCATAATCGACCCGCTATTGACCCTATAATTGGCGTATAGAGTGCGCAGCAGTGTCGATTTCCCAGAGCCAGACTCACCGTGAAGCACTAAGCATTCACCTTGGTTCACTTCGAAGCTAACGGCATCCATGACAGGGAGCGTAATGCCTTGCTGATTATGGAGAACGAAGCTCTTACTGATGTTTTCAATTCTTAACATGAGATCATCCTTGCAATACGGAAGACACCAACAGTTGGGTGTACGGATGTTGGGGATCGTCGAGCACATGATCGGTAATCCCCGTTTCAACAATGCGGCTCTCTTTCATCACAATAAGGCGATCCGCCAGTAGGCGAGCAACTGCTAAATCGTGAGTGACAATGATGACCGATAGCCCGAGGTTGGTGACGAGGTTACGTATCAAATCAAGCAAGCGAGCTTGAACCGACACATCAAGCCCACCGGTTGGTTCGTCCATAAACACCAGTTTTGGGTGTGTTACTAAGTTGCGAGCGATTTGCAGGCGTTGCTGCATACCGCCGGAAAACGTTATGGGACAGTCGTCAATGCGATCGAGTGGAATTTCGACATCTTGCAGCCACTTCTCGGCTTGTGAGCGAATTTGACCGTAATGCCTATCGCCAATGGCCATTAATCGTTCTCCGATGTTGCCACCCGCAGAAACACGGGGTCTTAGCCCATCCATTGGATGTTGATGTACCACGCCCCATTCAGTTCGAAGCAAGCGTCGGCGCTCTCTATCCGGTTGTTCGTACAGTTCAATGGTTTGATTCCCATTGTTGTAATCCACCGTGCCACTGTTTGGGCGTTCCCGACCGGACAGTACGCGTAACAAGGTGCTTTTACCTGAGCCAGATTCCCCGACAATGCCCAACACTTCGCCCGGATACAGCTCTAGGTTGATGTTTTGGCAACCTTTATTGGAGGAATACAGTTTGGACAACTCTGATACTGAAAGCAGAGGCGACTCATTTTGAGTGGAATCGAGCGCTGGCGTTGGCGACACTTTTTCCGCAAGGTTTAACATGACAATTTCTCCAGCTGTTTGGCGCAGTAATCCGTATCTGAACAGACGAACATTCGGTCCCCTTTGTCGTCGGTGACGACTTCATCCAAAAAGGTATGTGTTGATCCGCAGATGGCGCATGGCTCTTCCCAGCGTTGAACCTCGAATGGGTGATCATCAAAATCGAGGCTTTTCACATCGGTGAATGGGGGAATAGCGTAAATGCGCTTTTCTCGGCCTGCCCCAAACAGTTGCAGGGCAGGCATGCGGTCCATTTTGGGGTTGTCGAATTTTGGTATGGGGGAAGGATCCATAATGTAGCGCTGGTTCACCATCACAGGGTACGCATAAGAGGTCGAGATATGCCCATAACGTGCGATGTCTTCATACAACTTCACGTGCATGATCCCGTATTCACTCAAAGCGTGCATTTTTCGAGTTTCCGTTTCTCTTGGCTCAAGAAAGCGCAAGGGTTCGGGAATCGGCACTTGGTATACCAGAATTTGCCCGTCGGTCAGCGGTGTTTCTGGGATACGATGACGTGTTTGAATGATGCTGGCCTGCTCGGTTTCTTCTGTCGTATCTGCGTCGGCCACTTTTTCGAAAAATTGACGAATGGAGACCGCATTGGTGGTGTCGTCTGCGCCTTGGTCAATGACCTTAAGTGTGTCTTGTTGCCCAATAATGGAGGCTGTGATTTGAATACCACCCGTTCCCCAACCATAAGGCATGGGCATTTCCCTTCCGCCAAAAGGCACTTGGTATCCAGGAATCGCCACCGCTTTTAGAATCGCTCGGCGGATCATCCGCTTGGTTTGTTCATCTAAGAAGCCATAGTTGTATCCCTGAATCGCTTGGTTTTCTTGAGTGTCGATGTGCTTACTTAAGCTGTTCATGGTCTAGCTCCTCTCCATGTGCATGGCGTTGTTCGTGCTCTTTTTGAAGCTTGCGAATCAGTTCCAATTCCGACTGAAAATCGACGTAGTGGGGGAGTTTTAGGTGGGATACAAACCCTGCCGCTTCGACGTTATCACCGTGAGATAACACAAATTCCTGATCTTGCGCGGGCCCTTGAACGGGTTCATCCAATTCTTCCGCTTGGAGGGCTCTGTCGACTAATGCCATAGACATGGCTTTTCGCTCAGCCGCGCCAAAGGCAACACCATAACCACGGGTAAATTGAGGCTTGATGGTTTTAGAACCTGAGAAGCCGTTGATCATTTGGCATTCGGTGAGTTCGATATCCCCAATCTCTATCTCAAACCCCAACTCTTCAGGGCAGAGAGAAACAGTGACGTTTCCAGTGCGAATTTCAGCCGCAAACGGGTGATTACGACCGTAGCCTCGCTGGGTGGAATACCCCATTGACAGAAGGAAACCTTCATCGCTGCGCATGAGCTGCTGTAGCCGAGCACTTCGCGTCGCAGGGTATGTTGGTGGATGCAACGTAATATCTTCTGCGGTATCACCCTCATCGACTTCCTTTGTTGCGAGCCCTTGGTTTTCCAATATCGTCATCACCTGAGGGCAGGCTTCCAATACCGCTGTATCACGTGTTGTATTGCCTTGCTGTTCAGGCTTTGTTGGATCTCTTCCCTCGGCTAACAATGAAAAGTCAAGTAAGCGATGGGTGTAGTCCAATGTTGGGCCAAGTACCTGACCGCCGGGTAAGTCTTTAAAGGTCGCGGATATGCGGCGCTCTATCTCCATGGCACTAGTGTCTAACGGTTCACTAGTGGCAAAGCGAGAGAGGGTGGTTCGGTAAGCTCGCAGCAGAAAGATAGCTTCAATCATGTCACCACTGGCTTGCTTAAAGGCCAGTGCGGCGAGTTCTGTGTCGTAAATCCCACCTTCTGTCATTACTCTATCTACCGCGCCGCTGAGCTGGTCTGCGATTTGGCTGGTATGGATTTCACTGCCAGTGCCGCGGCGTTTTTGGTCTTGGAGCTGGTGGGCTGCTTTAATGGCTTTTTCACCGCCTTTTACTGCAACGTACATGATGAATCCTCCTTGTTAGCCAGCGCTATGAGCGTGGTACGTGGGAGAGCCATTAATTGGTTTTCGCACGTGAGCAAGACATCAATCCCTAAAGGTTGAGATTTGCTGATGAGCATTATCTGGTTAAGTAGTGACTGATGAATGCCGTCAACATTGATCAATGCTTTACCGTCAATACCCGGACCGCTGAGTTCTAATCCCATCCCTTTCGATAGGCTATTAACTTGAATAATCAACGTGGTGCCGGTTTCGGGATACTCTGCATTCCCCCAGCAGAATTCGTTGATGTCGGCATTTTGGTCACCACCCAGAAGCGCAAAGCTCGCTTTGTCTTGACGTGTGGCTAATGGCGTATTGGCGTGAAATTGTAGATTTTGTGTGAGTTCAGAATCGGTTTTAAATGCTTCACTTAACCAAACCGGTGTCGTGCTATCGGTCAGAGCCAGCAATATTTGAGTGGTGGCAGCATTGGCCTGCCCAAACGACAACTCAGAGGGCATCGATTGCAGGGAGCTTGGCATCGACATGGCGTTCAGGATGAAGCGAAATACATTCTGCGCATCGTGAATCGGATCGTTAAAACCTTGTTTTACGAATTTCATTCGTCCTCTCCTCTCACCATAGTGAAAAATTCCACCTTGCTGGTGGCGACCTGTTCGCGTCTTGCTTGTGTTTGCTCTTGCATGGTTGCCATCAAAGGCTCTATCACTTGCTGCATTAGAGGGGCGCAATAGGTTGAGGTTTGCATGAGAGCATCGATCAATGCCGCAAGGAGTGCATGATCTTGGTTGCGTCCTTTTATGTAGCTGTAGCCCATTTCACCTTCAGGCAATTTAATGACACTGCGCGTGACGGTCATATCACCAATATTGAATGGGTTACCTGTGCCGCCCATACGCGACTGGACCTGAATGAGCCCCTTTTCTGGTTGGCGTATCACCTGATAATGTGGAGACAAATTTAACGGCTCCCACAGGTTTTTTAGGTGTAAGAAGTCGGTCCGAGCGAGAACGGACATCCAGCCCTGTCGCTCTGACTTAGTTGTTGTGACCATGGTTAATGCTCCAATACGATTTCAATCATGTCCGAGCGGGTGTAGGAGCAAGAATATTCCATGACCTGGTTGGTCTGGCTTGCCACGTTTACCGTTCGGAAAATAATGAGCGGAATGTTTTCCGATAACTTCAGTTGTTTGCGTTCTTGCCGGTTAGGCATTCGTGAACGCAGCTTGGTGGACTGTCGGGTCAGATCTGTATCGAGTTGCTGGTGAATATACTGATGAAGGGAACCACTCTCGAAATGTTGCAGTGGTCCCCACCATTCTGTGTTTGGCAAAAAATGTTCAATCAAACTGCATGGCAAACCGTCAATGACTCTGAGTGTGGTGAGCTTGATGACTTGTGCGTTCAGCTTGATGTTTAGAACCTTGGCTAGATGCTCACTGGCGGAAATCAACTGGCGGCTTAGCACCTCACACCTTGGCATATAGCCTTGCTTGGTGAGGTTGTGCGTAAAATGTGCGCCTTGATTAAGTGGGTACGCATAAGGCTGACGTATGACCTGATTGCCTCTGCCTTGTTGTCTCTCTATCAACCCACAAAACACCAATTCATCGATGGCACGTCTTACGGTGTGACGATTAACGTCAAATCGGTCTGCCAGTCGAGATTCCGAGGGTAAAAATTCCCCAACTTTGAACTGGCTTTGTACTTCCTGTTCGAGTTGTTTGGCGATGTCCATATACAGTTGCATCACATTCTTCCATTCAGTTGTCTAGACAAGTTCAGGCAAATTTTTTAAATGTAGGCTTTGCGAATATGTTGCGATGCAAAGTCTATTAAGCTGACGGTTACAATGATGACCAGCATGATGGCGGCAGTTTGTTGGAACTGAAAACCACGAATGGCTTCCCACAGCAATACCCCTATTCCACCAGCGCCAACCATGCCCACCACGGTGGCGGAACGAACATTGGATTCAAATCGGTAAAGTGTGAAAGAAATCCAAAGTGGCAACACTTGGGGGATGACACCGTAAATCACCTCTTCCAATTTGTTGGCTCCGGTCGCGCGAACGCCTTCGACGGGGCCTAGGTCTATTGCTTCTACGGCTTCTGAAAACAGTTTCGCCAATACCCCAGTTGTGTGGATGAACAGTGCCAGTACGCCAGCAAAGGGTCCTAAGCCAACAGCCACCACAAACAGCATGGCAAACACCATTTCATTGATGGCACGTGCGGCATCCATTAGGCGGCGAGTAGGTTGATAGACCCACACTGGTACGATGTTGTCTGCGCACATAAGCCCCAGTGGTATTGACACAAGAACCGAAAGCACTGTGCCCCAAATGGTGATTTGAATCGTGATTAGGGTTTCTTCTACATAGAGTTCCCAATAAGTGAAATCAGGCGGGAAGAAATCACTCGCTAATTCCACCATGTTGTCGGAATCCGCCACCAGTTGAACGGGGTTCATTTCTGCACCTTGCCATGCCCAGGCAAGTATCACTGCGAACAGAATTAGCATCGCAAGCTGCTTAAGTTTTTGGCTCCAATGCAGGTTGCTTTGAAGGGTGTCCACAGAAAGGTTGGTGTTCATATCAATTCTCATATGATGGTTTCAATAGGGTGAGGGATCCCCACCCTAATCAGGCTAGAACGTGTTATTCCATTGCCTCAAGGGCTGCCATTTGGCGATTTAATGCGGCAAGTTCAGATTGAACGTTGCTGACCTTTGTGAGCTCAGACTCGTCAAGCTTCTTATCGGTAGAGAACTTATTCAGTTTCTTAAACAGTGCTAGCTGACGGATAGGGAGTAGCTGTAAGTCGGAAGAGGCTTTGAATGGTGCCCAATCAAGCTCTTTCAAAATGGCGACTTCTTTTGCATTTCCCGTTTTTCCATACGTCATGAAAAAGTCGTACACCGCTGTTTTTGTTTCTTCAGGTAGGTTCTTGCGCCATACGATAGGATCGGCTGGAATCAGCGGGGACTTCCAAATGATTTTGATGTTTTTGAATTTGTCAGGGTTGTTGTTGGCGAAACGACGAAGGCTTTCTGTGTTGTTGGTCGCCACATCCACTTGTTTATTGGCAACGGCAAACAAGTTTACTTCGTGGCTCGAATTCAATGTGCGTTTGAATTCATTCGGCTGTACGTTGTTTTTCGCAAACACATAGTAAGACGGAACCAAGAAGCCCGATGTTGAATTTGGATCGCCGTTACCAAATGCTAGGTTTGATCGGTCTTTCAACATATCTTCGACGGAGTTGATAGGGTTGTCTTTGTGCGTAATCAGCAAGCTCCAATACCCCGGGTTGCCTTCGACATCGACTGTTTGAGCAAAAATCTCACCGCCTGCGCGGTCGACCGCTTCCATTGCCGATTTGTTGCCATACCAAGCGATATCCACTTTATCAAAACGCATGCCTTGGATGATGCCTGCGTAATCGGGTGCAAAATACGCTTTCACTTTCACGCCCAGCTTTTCGCTCATGTCATCCAAAAAAGGCGTCCATGACGTTTTTAGGTTCTGTTGCGATTCGGTTGAAATAATGCCGAAGTTCAGCGTTTTTAATGGTGCTTCTTCTGCCCATGCTGGGGCGAGCGTTGTTGCTGCCATTGCAATGGCAACTGAGATCTTACGGATTGCACGTAACATTGTTCAGATTCCTTTTTACTGAATGTTGACTGTTGTTGGGTTGGTCTCTATCGAAGCTTCTGAGATTGGAGTGTTAGGAAAGTGTCCTTCCACAATAACGCCTGCTTCTTCCGTTTTTCCGCGATACAGAGCTTCAAGTTGGGTTGTTGTTAGCCCATTGCTGCTGCCCTGATAAAAGATGTGCCCATCACGATGCGTGATGATTCGGGGTCAAGCGACGCTATGGGTTCATCAGCAAAGATGATTTTGGCGTCCTGCATCAGTGCTCTGGCAATGGCGACGCGTTGTTGTTGACCCCCAGACAGTGTTGAAACGCGCTGGTGGGCAAAAGCTGCCATTCCTACTCTATCCAATGCTTCTAGCGCTTTCTTTTGCTGCGCTTGAGTAAATTGCCCGCTGAGGGAGCGCCACCAAGGTGTTTCACTCAGCGCGCCAATCAAAACGTTGGTGAGAACCGATAGGCGGTTAACCAAGTTAAATTGCTGGAAGATAAAGCCAGCCTGGGAGCGCGTTGACCGAATTTTTTTGTGCACCTTGCCACCGAGCTGCACAGGCTGCCCCATAATTTGGATCTCGCCAGATGTGCTACTGCTTTTGTCTCCGGCCATTAAGCCATTTAAGTGGCGTAGTAAGGTGGATTTTCCTGATCCAGACGGACCTAATAGCGCTGTCATACCACGGTGCGTGAGATCCAAATTAATGTTGTTTAAGGCGCGGTTTTCGCCAAAAGTTTTGTTTAAATCCGCGACGTTAACGATGCTGTCCATAGAGTGAACCTTCTGTTTTGTTCAGCTCTATCCTGCTCGGGTGAAATGACGGTTTTATTGCAGTGAAATGTCAGAAAAATGCAGCGAAATATTGGTAACTAGCTTAAAAGTCTGTTGTTAAAAGGCTTGATAAGAGACGTCTAGACAAGTGTGGGCAGTTGTCTAGATAGGTGTTTCATCAAAAGTTCATGAAGTAGCGTGAAAAGCTTGAGGTGAAGTGGGTTTTGAAAATACCACCTCCAGCTTAGGAGGTGGTAGTTACTTTATGGGGTAGGCGTGTAAGGGTCGTAACCGCATTGCCCTTCGCTGGTGGCTTGGGTGTAGGTTATTGAGCGTAAGTATCTAGATTCCGACGCGTATTTATCCAAAGTGTCTTTCGTGCTTTGGGTGAGAGGGTTGTCGTAAACGGACACACAACCCAACCGACTATTGTTGCTAATATCAAGATCGCTGATTGCGTTATCTCCTAGGTGTAAAGCTCGAAGTTGAGTAAGAGTGCTAATATTTACCCCCGTAAGTTGGTTGCCTGCAGCATAGATACTCCAAAGTCTTGGATATTGTGCTACTGGTAAATCAGATAATGTATTAAAGCTGACTCTCAGGTCGCTCAGTACACTTTTTTCATTTGGGAGGGTGAGTGAACTCAGTTGACCGGTACTAGCATGTAGTTGGTATAGGTTTGAGGCGCCAGATACATCCAGAGAGCTCAATGGCGTATTGTTAAGCTTCAGTGCTCTCAATTGCGGTATTATGGCACTCAAATCTATAGACGTAAGTGGGTTATCTGACAGGTCTAATGAAGTCAGTTTTATGTGATTATTTACATTGAATGAGCTTAGGTTTTTTGATGCTGCGGACAGTGAAGTCAGCTCGCTTAGGTGGCTAAAGTCTATGTTTGCATTACCTGAGTTGTTTATATTAAGACCAGTAAGTGCATTGTTTTGACTTATGTCGATTGAGGTCAGCGGATTGGATGCAACATTCAATGAAGTCAGCTCCGTATTGTTAGAAACATCTAAACTGATTAGAGCGTTGTCCTGCAAGCCTAAGGACTCCAGTTTCGTTTGTTTACTGAGGTCTATTTGTGTCAGTTTGCTATTCGGTAAATATAGTCTTGTAAGTGACGTGACTCCATCTAAATCAATGTTCTGAAGTTGACCATGAACACGTAATGAAGTCAGTGTGTTCGTTTTTGGTAACGCAATGGTATTGATGGTTTGAGTAAATATACTAACGGATTCAAGTAAGAGGTTTTTGGATAAGTCTTGCGACGATGTTGCTGTTCCAAGTATGTACAATTCTTTTAAGCGCCTTAAAGCAGTCACATTAATATAAGGGCTGTCATGTGACATCCTCAACTTCAGTACTTCTATCGCATCACTGTTTGAGATGTTTATACTTTTTATTTGTCTAATTCTGAGAAGATCTGCAGTCAGAAGTTTAGGGTTATTAGAGATATCAAGACTATCGACGCTATAGCTTATACTCCGAGCATATATACTTGTTAGCTGCGGGTTATTTGTAATTCTTATAGTGCCTTGGGTGTTTCTGAGAGTAACCCTTTGAAGTGCTGGAAGATTGGACGCGGTGATAGTTCCGTTTGCGTCAGTGAGCGACAATGATATCAATTTGGGATGTGAACCAAGGTTAACTTCTCTTGAATTAATGCGCAGAGAGGTTAACTCTGTGAGTTTTTCAAATTCGGGCTCATAAGAACTTCGTCTACACCCATAATCCACGACTTCATCGATGAACTTCCAGTTGTTTGTTCTTGCTAAGTCATCCATGCAACTTTTATTTGTTGAGTATTGGAAGTTGAGATTTTCGATCAAATTACTCGCATTCTGAACCGTTACATCGACGGTTCTCGACCCTGTCGCCCCTTCATTATCTGTCGCTGTAACTTTGAACGTCAGGGTTTCTTCTCTGTTTAGGGATGGAGAAGTAAAGCTCAACGCCTGCGAGTCTGGATCGGCAATCGTGACGTGAGTACCGGCCGTTTGTTCCCATTTGTATGAGGCTATTGTTCCATCACGATCATAAGCAGAAGCTGCAATAGTCACGGGTTGGTTAATATCTTTGGTCACATCACCAATAAAGTGAAATGCAGGCGCTCGATTTGGTTTTACGTGCACGAAAGCTTGCTGGTTGGCGGTTGCTCCTTGGTTGTCTTTCACTGTCACTTCAAAAGTCAGCAGCTCGTCTTCGGTTATAGGGGGTACGTTGAAAGTCACTTGCTGAGAACTTGGATTTATCAACGTGACGCTTGTTCCCGATTTTTGCTGCCACGTGTACTCGGCTATTTGCCCATCTGGATCGGTTGCGTTGGAGATGATGCTTGCCACGGTGCTTGGTCTAACGGTTTGGTCCGTAATGGCGTCAATTTGCGGTGCTTGGTTGGATGGCGTTGCCGCTGTGACTTTAACTGTGACGGTTTGGCTATTGATCGCACCTTCGTTGTCGGTAGCGGTTAACCGAAATACCAAGGTTTGTTCTTGATAAGAGGTTGGTGCAACAAAGGAGGCAAGTGTGGACGTCGGGTTCAAGAGTGTGACTGGGGTACCAGAGATTTGCTCCCACTTGTGTGAAACAATACTTCCATCCAAATCCGATATATTCCCCGAGAGCGTGACAGTGCGTGAGGCGGAAGTGACTAAATCTCCTTCCGTTGTAATTACAGGCGCCACATTGGGGGTTTTTGGGGTTGGTTCGGTTGTTTCTTTGTCTCCACCGCCACCACATGCAGCTAACAAAAGGGGGGCTAAGAGTAGTGTTGCATTTTTTAGAGTCGTCATTTAAAGCCTTTGAATACTTTTCGTACTTTCTTAAATACGGAACGATGACGTGCCCAGATTGTGAATATGTGGGCGAGAGATGCGTTCCATGCCATGCCAACAGAAGAGATACCGAAAATTTTTTATTTATGAGTGCCTGATAAAGCCAATTAGACAAAGGTATCTTTTGGGATAACGAAATTGCTTTACGTAATAATAGTTTGAATTTATAAAGCTATTCTCGTTTTAGCCATACTAATATTTAGGTGGAGTTGAGACTAGATGCATAACGGAAAGGGTAATGAATACGTGAAGTGCGTCTAATTTATTTTTGGTGGATTAATTGTTTGTAAAATAAGAAAAAAGGCCAGAAATCTGACCTTTAATATTGTAGGGAAGTGGCTTAAACGTCTACCCGTTCGAACACGGTTGCAATTCCCTGCCCTAAACCAATACACATGGTCGCTAAACCGTACTTGGCATTGTTAGCTTCCATTAAATTGATAAGAGTGGTGGAAATTCGCGATCCTGAACAACCGAGAGGGTGACCAAGTGCGATAGCGCCACCGTTAAGGTTCACTTTTTCGTCAACCACATCCAGTAATCCTAAGTCTTTTGCACATGGCAAGGATTGCGCCGCAAAGGCTTCGTTTAGCTCTACCACATCCATGTCTTCGATAGAAAGACCGGCACGCTTAAGTGCTTTTTTGGTGGCAGGAACCGGTCCGTATCCCATGATGGAAGGATCGCAGCCAGCCACTGCCATTGAACGTACACGAGCACGAATTTTCAGCCCAAGCTCTTTGGCTTTGTTTTCACTCATCACCAGCATGGCGGATGCACCATCTGATAAAGCTGACGATGTCCCCGCTGTCACCGTTCCGTTAGCAGGATCGAATACAGGTCGAAGCTGAGATAACCCTTCCAAGGTGGTTTCAGGGCGAATGACTTCGTCATAATCTAAGGTGATCAGCGAACCGTCAGGAGCGTGCCCTTCGGTGGGCAGAATTTCATTTTTGAATCTACCTTCTTGAGAGGCGGCGTAAGCCCGAGCGTGCGAGCGTGCTGCAAATTCATCTTGTTGTTCACGGCTGATACCATGGATTTTGCCTAGCATCTCCGCGGTCAAACCCATCATACCCGCTGCTTTCGCTACGTTCTTTGACAAGCCAGGGTGAAAATCTACACCATGCGTCATGGGTACGTGCCCCATATGCTCAACACCACCGATAAGGCAGATATCGGCATCGCCAACCATGATGGCACGAGAGGCGTCATGAAGCGCTTGCATTGAAGAACCACACAGTCGGTTGACAGTAACGGCACCGACTTCAATCGGTAACCCTGCTAACAAAGCCGCATTTCTTGCGACATTGAAGCCTTGTTCTAGAGTTTGCTGCACACAGCCCCAGTATACGTCTTCGATTTCGGAAGGGTTAACCTGTGGGTTACGTTCCAAGATACCTTTCATCAAATGTGCGGATAGATCTTCTGCTCTTACATTGCGAAATGCGCCGCCTTTGGAGCGCCCCATCGGGGTTCTAAGGCAATCAACGATCACTACATTGTTCATTTTAAGATTCCTTTTCCAAAGAGGGTTATAACGTGCTTGCTCGTTGAGCACCGTAAAAAGAGTCGCCTTTTTCTGCCATATCAACCAACATTTTTGGTGGTAGATACATGGCACCAAGCTCAGCATATTGCTGTGCCATCGCGACAAACTCGGCAATACCCACACTGTCTAGGTAGCGGAATACCCCACCACGGAAAGGAGGGAAACCTAAGCCGTAAACCAGAGCCATATCCGCTTCTTGAGGAGAGGCGATAATGCCTTCTTCCAAGCACAAGACAACTTCGTTGATCATCGGAATCATCATGCGTTGAATAATGGTTTGCTCGTCAAAATCTTGCGGTTCAGCGCAGACGGGCGCAATCACAGAAAGAATGTCATCACTGAAGGCTTTCTTCGGTCGACCTTTCTTGTCCACGCTGTATTGATAGAACCCGCTGCCGTTTTTCTGGCCATAGCGATCAGATTCAAACAGCGCATCAATCACATCTTTGCCATCTTTACCCATACGCTCAGGGAAGCCTTGCGCCATAACGGCTTGTGCGTGATGGGCGGTATCGACACCGACAACATCTAGAAGGTAAGCCGGCCCCATTGGCCATCCAAACTTACGCTCCATTATTTTATCGACTTTGGTGAAGTCTGCCCCGTCACGCAGCAACATGCTGAAGCCGCCGAAATACGGGAATAAAACGCGATTCACAAAGAACCCTGGGCAGTCGTTCACAACGATAGGGGACTTGCCCATTTTGGCTGCGTAAGCGACCACTCGATTAATGGTTTCTTCCGATGTGTGTTCGCCTCGGATGATCTCTACCAACGGCATGCGATGAACTGGGTTGAAAAAGTGCATGCCACAGAAGTTTTCTGGGCGTTTAAGAGATTTCGCTAACAAATTGATTGGAATGGTAGACGTGTTAGATGTGATAACCGTATCTTCTCCAACGTGCTCTTCAACCTCACTAAGTACGGCGGCTTTTATTTTTGGATTTTCGACAACCGCTTCGACAATCACATCTGAGTTTTCAATACCTGCGTAATGCAAACTTGGGGTGATTGAAGCAAGAATTCCTGCCATTTTGAAGCCATCAATGCGACCACGAGACAAGCGCTTGTTCAACAGTTTGGATGCTTCGGTCATACCCAAATCTAATGACGGCTGAGCGATGTCTTTCATCATAACTGGAACGCCCTTAAGCGCGGATTGGTAAGCAATGCCTCCACCCATGATGCCCGCACCAAGTACAGCTGCACGTGCGGTGTCTTTCGATGCGGATTTCGCAGATTTCTTCGCTAGCCCTTTGATGTATTGATCGTTTAAGAACAGTCCTACCAAGGACTTGGCTTCTTCCGATTTTGCCAATTTAACAAAATACTTGCGTTCTACGTCCAATGCATCATTTCGAGCACTGTGAGCCGCTTCTTCAATGGCGGTTACCGCAGCCATTGGAGCAGGATAATGTGGTCCCGCTTTTTGGAATACCAAGCCTTTGGCCATGGTAAAACTCATCATGGCTTCTGTTTTACTTAATGTAAGGGCGGAGATTTTCTGCTCTCGACGCGCTTTCCATTCGATCACACCGTCAGCGGCTTGCTCAACAGTCTGGATCGCCGATTGGCGAAGGCTTGCGGTATCAACGACTGCATCCAGCAGCCCAACCTTTAATGCTTCATCTGCTCGGCAAGCTTTCCCTTGCGTAATGATTTCCATGGCACTGTCTGCACCTATCACGCGTGGCAGGCGTACACATCCGCCAAATCCAGGCATGATACCCAACTTGGTTTCAGGTAGCCCGATGCTGGTGGTTGCATCACCAATGCGAAAGTCAGTCGCGAGTACGCACTCACAACCGCCACCTAAAGCATGTCCTGTCATGGCAGAGAGTGTTGGAACGGGTAAATCTTCTAGTTTGCAGAAAATACTATTGGCAAACTGAACCCATTGGTCCAGTTCATCTTCAGGTTTTGCAAACAAACCGAGGAATTCAGTGATATCGGCACCTACGATAAAGGCATCTTTATCCGAGGTGAGAATAAGCCCTCTCAAGCCTGAATGATCTATAAGTGCATCCAGCGCCTGATCGAGCGATTCTAACGTAGCAAGGTCAAGCTTATTAACTGAGCCTGGAGAGCAAAAGCTAAGCTCGGCAATGCCGTTTTTTATTTCCTTTACTTGTAGAGTATTTGATTGGTAAATCATGTCTAACTCCGCGATATGCAATCCGAGATTGCTTGAGAGAGTGAATGTTATAGTTATGTTGTCATATTGTTCGACTTTGTAAGTGTGCGCTGAGTTGTGGTTAATTTCAATACATTTTCAAACGCGTGTTTGATTTTTATTAGGTTGATCCTGTTCAGTACACGACAGGCAGAAGGACGTGATACACTTCTCTCTCTTGTCAAACTGACCTATGTGCTATGAATTTACTCCCATTTTTAATTCCTGCAGAGCCGGTAATCTTCGAAGAAGAGATCAAAAAGAGCCTTTTCATTACTCAGTTGGCGCATACTCCGTCGATAGAGTCAGCCAAAGCATTTATAGAATCGGTAAAAGTTGAGCACGCATCTGCAAGGCATAATTGTTGGGGTTTTGCCGCTGGGAGGCCAGAAGATTCTCTTTTGTATGGATTCAGCGATGACGGTGAGCCATCAGGAACTGCAGGTAAGCCAATACTGGCTCAACTATCGGGGTCGGGTGTAGGGGAAATTAGCGCCGTGGTTACTCGATATTCAGGCGGAATTAAATTGGGAACCGGGGGATTAGTAAAAGCATATGGCGGTGGTGTACAGCAAGCACTTAAGCTGCTTCAAACAATCGAGAAAAAAATAACCACAAACCTTAAGCTAAGGTTAGACTATTCGTTCATGCCTATTGCTCAATCTTTAATGGAAACATACCAAGCTCATCAGCTTGATGCTGATTATGGCGAATTCGTTGAAGTGATTTTAGAAATAGAAGTAAGCCAAATGGAAGGGTTTACTCAGGCAATCATAAATAAGAGTGGCGCTAAAGCAACGGTCACGCCATTAAAATAGAATTTAGGAATATTAAGAAGCGACGCTTCTGAAGCAAGCATGCAATTTCGTTCAATTATCCGCATCGTCGGTTTGTTACTCGCTCTGTTTAGCGTGTCTATGCTGGCGCCCGCTTTTGTCGCGCTGATCTACCGAGATGGTGCCGGTGTGCCATTTGTCACCACATTTTTCGTACTGCTTATCGCTGGCGGTTTTTTCTGGTTTCCTAACCGCCATCATCGACATGAATTAAAAGCTCGTGATGGGTTTTTGATTGTGGTTCTATTTTGGACCGTAATCGGCAGTGCGGGGGCTCTCCCCTTCCTAATTTCAGATACCCCTGATATATCGGTTACGGACGCGTTTTTTGAATCTTTCTCAGCCTTGACCACCACAGGTGCAACCGTCATCGTCGGGCTTGATGACTTGCCCAAAGCGATACTGTTTTATCGACAGCTTCTGCAATGGTTTGGTGGTATGGGGATCATTGTATTAGCGGTCGCCATTCTTCCGGTGTTAGGTATCGGGGGAATGCAGTTATACCGAGCTGAAATTCCAGGTCCTGTAAAAGACAGCAAGATGACCCCACGTATTGCCGAAACCGCTAAAGCGCTCTGGTACATCTACCTCAGCCTAACCATTGCATGTGCGAGTGCATTTTGGTTAGCGGGGATGAGTTTGTTTGATGCCATCAGCCACAGTTTCTCGACGATCGCCATTGGTGGGTTTTCAACGCACGATGCCAGTATGGGGTACTTCGACAGTTCTGCCATTAATATGATTACGGTGGTATTTCTTCTTATTTCTGCGTGCAACTATTCATTGCACTTTGCTGCTTTTGCTTCTGGCGGTGTTCACCCTAAATATTATTGGAAAGATCCTGAATTTCGAGCCTTCTTCTTTATACAAGGTATCTTATTCCTGATCTGCTTCTTGCTATTACTTAAGCATCACTCTTATACCTCAGTGTTTGATGCTTTTGATCAGGCCCTCTTTCAAACCGTTTCTATTTCGACGACTGCTGGTTTTACGACAACTGGCTTTTCGGAATGGCCTCTCTTCTTACCAGTGCTGTTACTTTTCTCCTCTTTTATAGGGGGATGTGCAGGGTCAACGGGTGGTGGTATGAAAGTCATCCGTATTTTGTTGCTGACCTTGCAAGGGGCTCGTGAATTAAAACGCTTGGTTCACCCAAGGGCTGTATACACCATCAAAGTTGGGGGCACAGCGTTGTCCCAGAGAGTGGTGGATGCGGTTTGGGGGTTCTTCTCAGCGTACGCTCTGGTTTTTGTGGTTTGTATGCTGGCATTGATCGCGACAGGGATGGATGAATTGAGCGCGTTTTCTGCTGTAGCCGCTACGCTCAATAATTTAGGCCCAGGTCTGGGCGATGTCGCATTGCATTTTGGTGATATTAACGATACCGCCAAATGGGTATTGGTTGTATCGATGCTATTTGGTCGTTTAGAAATATTCACACTACTTATTCTGCTGACCCCAACATTCTGGCGCAGCTAAATTCACTAATTAAGGAAGCTCGATGGAAAAAGTACTTCTACTTCACTCCAGCCGAGAAGGGCAAACCGTTAAAATTCTCCACTATATAGAAGAGAAGCTTGGAAACGTTGAGTGTGAAACAAAAGACGTACACTTAATCGATGCGCTGGATTTGTCTGGTTACGATAAAGTCATCATTGGTGCGTCAATTCGTTACGGCCACCTTAATAAGAAATTGTATCGGTTTATCGAAGCGCACCTAGATCAGCTTAATAAAGCTAATGCAGTGTTCTTCTGTGTGAACTTAACAGCAAGAAAAGAGGCGGAAGGTAAAGATACACCTGAAGGCAGCGCTTATATAAGGAAGTTTCTTATAAAATCGCCTTGGCAGCCGCAATTAATAGGTGTTTTTGCTGGCGCGCTGTATTACCCACGATATCGTTGGTTCGACAGAGTAATGATCCGTTTTATTATGTCGATGACAGGCGGAGAAACGGATACAACGAAAGAAGTGGAATATACCAACTGGGAAAAGGTGTCTCTTTTTGTAGATTCAATAAAGAATTTGAATAAATAACCGCCATAAATCACCGTATCTGAGCGCTTTTTGCCCGAACGGATAAAAAGTCTAAAAAAAATGAAAAAAGGGGTTGTCAAAGAGACTCCGATCTCTATAATGCCCCCTCGCTGACACGGGAACGCTTCGAAAGAAACGAATCGAGTCAGAGGTTAGATTAGGTAGCTGAAAAGCTAACGAAATAAACTGAAAAAAGTGTTTGACACTAACGTTTATCTCGCTAAAATAGCCGTCCGATTTGAGTGAGACTCAAATCACGCTCTTTAACAATATAGACCTATCAATCTGTGTGGGCACTCGTTGATGATAATCCAAATAGATACTTCGGTATCAATTTAGGTTTCAATGAACTGAGTGACCAATACGAATAATGACTTTCTTTATAGAAACGAGTTATTTGGCACAGTCAATTCATTATCGTTCTGTTGGAACGATAATAGCTTTAAATTACATACGTAGTTTGAAGTCAGTATTCATTGAGCCGAACAAAATCTTAAATTGAAGAGTTTGATCATGGCTCAGATTGAACGCTGGCGGCAGTACTAACACATGCAAGTCGAGCGGAAACGAGAATAGCTTGCTATTCGGCGTCGAGCGGCGGACGGGTGAGTAATGCCTGGGAAATTGCCCTGATGTGGGGGATAACCATTGGAAACGATGGCTAATACCGCATAATGCCTTCGGGCCAAAGAGGGGGACCTTCGGGCCTCTCGCGTCAGGATATGCCCAGGTGGGATTAGCTAGTTGGTGAGGTAAAGGCTCACCAAGGCGACGATCCCTAGCTGGTCTGAGAGGATGATCAGCCACACTGGAACTGAGACACGGTCCAGACTCCTACGGGAGGCAGCAGTGGGGAATATTGCACAATGGGCGCAAGCCTGATGCAGCCATGCCGCGTGTATGAAGAAGGCCTTCGGGTTGTAAAGTACTTTCAGCAGTGAGGAAGGGTGTGAAGTTAATAGCTTCATATCTTGACGTTAGCTGCAGAAGAAGCACCGGCTAACTCCGTGCCAGCAGCCGCGGTAATACGGAGGGTGCGAGCGTTAATCGGAATTACTGGGCGTAAAGCGCATGCAGGTGGTTTGTTAAGTCAGATGTGAAAGCCCGGGGCTCAACCTCGGAACCGCATTTGAAACTGGCAGGCTAGAGTACTGTAGAGGGGGGTAGAATTTCAGGTGTAGCGGTGAAATGCGTAGAGATCTGAAGGAATACCAGTGGCGAAGGCGGCCCCCTGGACAGATACTGACACTCAGATGCGAAAGCGTGGGGAGCAAACAGGATTAGATACCCTGGTAGTCCACGCCGTAAACGATGTCTACTTGGAGGTTGTGGCCTTGAGCCGTGGCTTTCGGAGCTAACGCGTTAAGTAGACCGCCTGGGGAGTACGGTCGCAAGATTAAAACTCAAATGAATTGACGGGGGCCCGCACAAGCGGTGGAGCATGTGGTTTAATTCGATGCAACGCGAAGAACCTTACCTACTCTTGACATCCATAGAACTTAGCAGAGATGCTTTGGTGCCTTCGGGAACTATGAGACAGGTGCTGCATGGCTGTCGTCAGCTCGTGTTGTGAAATGTTGGGTTAAGTCCCGCAACGAGCGCAACCCTTATCCTTGTTTGCCAGCACGTAATGGTGGGAACTCCAGGGAGACTGCCGGTGATAAACCGGAGGAAGGTGGGGACGACGTCAAGTCATCATGGCCCTTACGAGTAGGGCTACACACGTGCTACAATGGCGCATACAGAGGGCGGCCAACCAGCGATGGTGAGCGAATCCCAAAAAGTGCGTCGTAGTCCGGATTGGAGTCTGCAACTCGACTCCATGAAGTCGGAATCGCTAGTAATCGTGGATCAGAATGCCACGGTGAATACGTTCCCGGGCCTTGTACACACCGCCCGTCACACCATGGGAGTGGGCTGCAAAAGAAGTAGGTAGTTTAACCTTCGGGGGGACGCTTACCACTTTGTGGTTCATGACTGGGGTGAAGTCGTAACAAGGTAGCCCTAGGGGAACCTGGGGCTGGATCACCTCCTTATACGATGATTGTCGCGATGAGTACCCACACAGATTGATACGGTTTATGTAGAAAAGAGAAATGAACGTTCCCATACGTTCATACTAGTGTCCCGTTCGTCTAGAGGCCTAGGACACCGCCCTTTCACGGCGGTAACAGGGGTTCGACTCCCCTACGGGATACCATTGGGTCGTTAGCTCAGTTGGTAGAGCAGTTGACTTTTAATCAATTGGTCGCAGGTTCGAATCCTGCACGACCCACCATTTCCTGCCACAGGAAATCAAAATATATGTGGGCGATTAGCTCAGTTGGGAGAGCACCTGCCTTACAAGCAGGGGGTCACTGGTTCGAGCCCGGTATCGCCCACCATTCTCTAAATATTTTTGGAATTTTAATCCAAACCACATCAAACTCTTGCTGCTGGTTCGGATTTTTGTCGCCTAATTTGCGCACTGAAAATCTTTAGAAAATGCATATCTTTCGATAGAAAGTGGCATCGCTCTTTAACAATTTGGAAAGCTGACGAATAACAACAATCCCCTTATCTACGGATAAGCGTTGTTATTCAAATTAAAAGTTCTCAAATCCTAGATGACTTGTTCATTTAGGTACCAACACACATTCAAGTGTTCTTGGGTTTTCACGAAAGTGAAAACATATTTGAGTCCGGCAAAATCGAAGTGTTGTCTCGCTCATAATAAAGAGACAACGATAAACCTTGGTTGTTTGCCATACAGAAACCTTTTGGGGTTGTATGGTTAAGTGACTAAGCGTACACGGTGGATGCCTTGGCAGTCAGAGGCGACGAAGGACGTATTAACTTGCGATAAGCGTAGATTAGGCAGTAAAAGCCACTTGAGTCTACGATTTCCGAATGGGGAAACCCACTTACATAAGTAAGTATCCTGTTGTGAATACATAGCAGCAGGAGGCAAACCGGGGGAACTGAAACATCTAAGTACCCCGAGGAAGAGAAATCAACCGAGATCCCGAAAGTAGCGGCGAGCGAAATTGGGTTAGCCCTTAAGCTTTTTGTGCGTCAGGTGAAGTCTCTGGAAAGGGACGCGATACAGGGTGATAGCCCCGTAACCGACAACGCACATTGAGTGAAATCGAGTAAGGCGGGACACGTGATATCCTGTCTGAATATGGGGGGACCATCCTCCAAGGCTAAATACTACTGACTGACCGATAGTGAACCAGTACCGTGAGGGAAAGGCGAAAAGAACCCCTGTGAGGGGAGTGAAATAGAACCTGAAACCGTGTACGTACAAGCAGTAGGAGCACCTTTGTGGTGTGACTGCGTACCTTTTGTATAATGGGTCAGCGACTTATATTCAGTGGCAAGGTTAACCGTTTAGGGGAGCCGTAGGGAAACCGAGTCTTAACTGGGCGTTCAGTCTCTGGATATAGACCCGAAACCAGGTGATCTAGCCATGGGCAGGTTGAAGGTTGAGTAACATCAACTGGAGGACCGAACCGACTAATGTTGAAAAATTAGCGGATGACTTGTGGCTAGGGGTGAAAGTACCAATCAAACCTGGAGATAGCTGGTTCTCCCCGAAAGCTATTTAGGTAGCGCCTCGGACGAATACTACTGGGGGTAGAGCACTGTTAAGGCTAGGGGGTCATCCCGACTTACCAACCCTTTGCAAACTCCGAATACCAGTAAGTACTATCCGGGAGACACACGGCGGGTGCTAACGTCCGTCGTGGAGAGGGAAACAACCCAGACCGCCAGCTAAGGTCCCAAATTACTACTAAGTGGGAAACGATGTGGGAAGGCTCAGACAGCCAGGATGTTGGCTTAGAAGCAGCCATCATTTAAAGAAAGCGTAATAGCTCACTGGTCGAGTCGCCTGCGCGGAAGATGTAACGGGGCTAAGTAGTAAACCGAAGCTGCGGCTGCAATCTTTTGATTGCGGGGTAGGGGAGCGTTCTGTAAGCCGTTGAAGGTGGTCTGTAAGGGCTGCTGGAGGTATCAGAAGTGCGAATGCTGACATGAGTAACGATAAAGGGAGTGAAAAACTCCCTCGCCGGAAGACCAAGGGTTCCTGTCCAACGTTAATCGGGGCAGGGTAAGTCGACCCCTAAGGCGAGGCTGAAAAGCGTAGTCGATGGGAAACGGGTTAATATTCCCGTACTTCTTACAATTGCGATGGGGGGACGGAGAAGGCTAAGTACCGGCGATGGTTGTCCAGGTTCAAGTGCGTAGGCTGATGGTTTAGGTAAATCCGGACCGTCATTAAGGCTGAGACACGACGTCGAGCTGCTACGGCAGTGAAGTCATTGATGCCATGCTTCCAGGAAAAGCCTCTAAGCTTCAGATTGTAAGGAATCGTACCCCAAACCGACACAGGTGGTCGGGTAGAGAATACCAAGGCGCTTGAGAGAACTCGGGTGAAGGAACTAGGCAAAATGGTACCGTAACTTCGGGAGAAGGTACGCTCTTGACGGTGAAGTCCCTCGCGGATGGAGCTATTAGGAGTCGCAGATACCAGGTGGCTGCAACTGTTTATTAAAAACACAGCACTGTGCAAAATCGTAAGATGACGTATACGGTGTGACGCCTGCCCGGTGCCGGAAGGTTAATTGATGGGGTTAGTCTTCGGACGAAGCTCTTGATCGAAGCCCTGGTAAACGGCGGTACCGTAACTATAACGGTCCTAAGGTAGCGAAATTCCTTGTCGGGTAAGTTCCGACCTGCACGAATGGCGTAATGATACCACGCTGTCTCCACCCGAGACTCAGTGAAATTGAAATCGCTGTGAAGATGCAGTGTACCCGCGGCTAGACGGAAAGACCCCGTGAACCTTTACTACAGCTTGGCACTGAACATTGAACCTACATGTGTAGGATAGGTGGGAGGCTTTGAAACCATGTCGCTAGATATGGTGGAGCCGTCCTTGAAATACCACCCTTGTAGCTTTGATGTTCTAACTTATTACCCATTATCTGGGGTGAGGACAGTGCCTGGTGGGTAGTTTGACTGGGGCGGTCTCCTCCCAAAGAGTAACGGAGGAGCACGAAGGTGGGCTAAACACGGTTGGACATCGTGTGGTTAGTGCAATGGCATAAGCCCGCTTGACTGCGAGAATGACAATTCGAGCAGGTGCGAAAGCAGGTCATAGTGATCCGGTGGTTCTGAATGGAAGGTAGCCATCGCTCAACGGATAAAAGGTACTCCGGGGATAACAGGCTGATACCGCCCAAGAGTTCATATCGACGGCGGTGTTTGGCACCTCGATGTCGGCTCATCACATCCTGGGGCTGAAGTCGGTCCCAAGGGTATGGCTGTTCGCCATTTAAAGTGGTACGCGAGCTGGGTTTAGAACGTCGTGAGACAGTTCGGTCCCTATCTGCCGTGGGCGTTGGAAGATTGAAGGGGGCTGCTCCTAGTACGAGAGGACCGGAGTGGACGAACCTCTGGTGTTCGGGTTGTCATGCCAATGGCATTGCCCGGTAGCTAAGTTCGGAATCGATAACCGCTGAAAGCATCTAAGCGGGAAGCGAGCCCTGAGATGAGTCTTCCCTGACACTTTAAGTGTCCTAAAGGGTTGTTCGAGACCAGAACGTTGATAGGCAGGGTGTGTAAGCGTTGTGAGGCGTTGAGCTAACCTGTACTAATTGCCCGTGAGGCTTAACCATACAACACCCAAGGGGTTTTGATGGACTCAGACAAGAACAGATTGAATGTGTAGAATTAGAACTTGCTCTTTATTTAAGAGATAGCAGCTTTCCGAATTAAGAATTTGCTTGGCGACCATAGCGTTGTGGACCCACCTGACTCCATGCCGAACTCAGAAGTGAAACGCAATAGCGCCGATGGTAGTGTGGGGTTTCCCCATGTGAGAGTAGGACATCGCCAGGCTTGTTTCCTTGTTTTCAGATTTTGAAAAATCTGAAGGCAAAACTAAATAAAGCAATCTAACCATAAGACTTTATTTAGTAAGAGATACCACTGCGGAGTGGTAGTTCAGTTGGTTAGAATACCGGCCTGTCACGCCGGGGGTCGCGGGTTCGAGTCCCGTCCACTCCGCCATTTATTTGAGAAGCCTCGCCTTACGCGAGGTTTTTTTGAATCTGATAGCTAAAGGTTCAATACAATTTAGGGGTGTAGCTCCAATTGGCAGAGCAGCGGATTCCAAATCCGCGTGTTGGGAGTTCGAATCTCTCCACCCCTGCCATATTTGAAAGCCTCGTCGAAAGACGAGGCTTTTTTGTATCTATTGCTTTTGCAAAGCAAGTGCCTGAATTCTAAAGTACATCTTTGGGAATGAATCGACGCAGTTTGACACCGATTTGTTTGGAAATACTGACTTCACTATCAGGGTTAAAGTCAGGTGTAATCCTCCACGCGTTTTCTGGTTCCATTTCTACATGCATTGATTTCGAAACGTGTTGAGTGATTTCAGGAGAATGAATAATGGCAAAACTCTCCGTGTTTAAATTGGCACTTCGTGGGTCGAAGTTATAAGTACCGATGGCTGTGATGCTTTCATCTACTACCATGGTTTTTGCGTGAAGACCAAAAATCGGGGTGGAAGAGAGTTTTTTGTACATATGTTCGGTCATCACTCGCTGCCTTATCTTGGCGTCAGGCTTGAACTCGTAAATCTCTACCCCTGTATCAAGCAGTTGCTTGCGGTTGCGCTGGTAACCGCTAAATGCTGCAAGATTATCATTAGATGCAAGGCTATTCGTTAAGATTTTGATGGTTATACCTTTATCAACTAATTCACGTAAAAAAGCCCGATCCTTTTTCGTCGTGACAAGATAAGGCGTCTGAATCAGAATCGACTTTTGAGCACTTTCGGCCAGTTGAACTAATCTATCTTGGGTTACACTCCCACCGCCAAGAAAAGAGTGCCTATCATTTTTTCCTGGCTGGTCTGAGATGTATTCGACATTATCAACGAACTTAAATTTGCCTTCTTTGGCCAACCGTTGAAATGTAGTCGGCACTTTTTCAATATCTGACCGTATTTGAGGATGGAAGTGCTCTGGGTTACATGCGTATGAGTGAAGCCTCGAGAAATCAGGATTGGCATCGTGAGAAGGTGTGCTGAACAAATCTTCAACAGGTACGCTGAGCTTGTTGTTCCAGTATTCTTCAAACGATACATCAATGTGTTTGACTGCTTGACCCGCTAAAAATACATCTCTGTCGCGGAAGTTGTATTCGTGGTCAAACCCAAAGTACTCATCTGCGATGTTCCGCCCACCAGTAATAGCTATCTGGCTATCAACTAAAAAGACTTTGTTGTGCATACGCTGATTAATACCGTGGAAATCGGTGACGGCGGTTGAGATTTTCTGAGCGATGTTTTTGCCGATGTTGGCATTAGGGTTATAAATCTTGATTTCAAAGTTTTCATGCGCAGCAAGAATTAATAGTTCATCGCCTCTTGCATCCAACATAATGTCATCGACTAAGACTCTTACTTTTACCCCACGCTCTGCGGCTCTCACTAGATAATCCGTTGCTATCAAACCTACGTTATCAACAGAGAATATAAAGTACTGAACGTCGATCGTCTTTTCTGCTCGTTCTGTTAGCCATGCTCTCGACATCATGGCTTCAGTGCCTTGTTCGAGCACATATACCCCAGTTTTAGTTTCCATCTGAGCACGATACGGTTCTATAAAGTGTGAGATTGGCAAAGGCGTTTTTTCTGCAAGAGAGCGACAATGATTTTTTTCAGAGACTGGGACGCTATCTGGTGCTGGACTACAGCCAAGCAATGGTGCGGAGAGCAAAGCAAAAGTGATGTTTCTAAATATGGACATTGGGTAAGCGCCTTTTTCTCTATTGAACCAAGGGGAGACATTGCCAAATATACTAGGGTCTGTTGACCTTTCGAGATGATTTTTGCAGCAATTTGTGGGTTCTTTATACTAGGCAGCGCTCATTCGGTGTAGTCGCTCTACATCAATGAGCGATAACACAGTAGAAATAAGCCACAAATGCTGCCCGAAGGGTTCGTTTCTATACCTTTTACTCTTTGTTGCAAGGCATTTACTTAGAATGACTAGGCTACACACCTTGCGTCGCGATTAAAAGGCATAGAACTCGAACAAAATTTAACCACGAAAGGTCAACAGACCCTAATCAAGACTTTTAACAATGTCAGTATTCAAGGTTACCACTATGGTTGGATATAGACCTTTTCAGCAACTTTCCAGAAAGCAGAAAGTAGAGGATTGTCTAAATTTGAGCGTTTACATACGACGCCTAATTTAAAGGGTTTAATGGATTCCAGCTTGAGACGCTGAATCTTATCTCTTACAGGGCTATTTACGATAACGACTTCTGGGGCGATACCCACACCACATCCGAGAGCGACCATGCTGACAATGGCTTCGTGCCCCGATACTTGGGCATAAATGTTAGGTTTTATGCGCATTTTTTTAAACCAGGCATTTGCTCTCTCTCGTGCTGTTCCCGCTTCAGGAACGATAAAAGGAATTTTGTTCCAATCGGGTGTGCTTTCCATCAATTCCGATCCGAAACTGCTTACCCCAGCAGGTGCAATGACGGAGAGCGGTATATCGCTGATCGATTCAAACTCAAGCCTAGCTGGCAATAACTCGGGCAGTGCAGAGATCGCAATATCAGTTTCATCGTTCATGACCTTATTGATTGCTTGTGCGGGGTCACCCGTAGAGAGCTCAAATTCAATATAAGGGTATAGCAGCCTAAATTCAGCAAGTAACTCAGGTAGGTGGCTGTAGCTAGCCGTCACTGAGCAGAACAAACGTAATTTCCCTCTTAGTTCGTTCTCTCCATGCTGAGTATCGGACTGAAACTGATGCCATTCACTGACGATATTAACGGCAATGGGCAGCAACTTCTTACCAGCAGGTGTCAGTTCTACTGAACGATTGTCTCGAAGAAACAGGTTTTGCTGCGTGTCTTGTTCGAGCTTTTGGATCTGCCGGCTTAATGCTGATGCACTCACATGCATAGCAGTTGCTGTTTTACTGAAACTTTTACTCTCACATAGGTGAATAAAGGCTTGAAGACTTTTGATATTCATAATGGTGTCACTTTGAGCAATATAAAATAGCCACTATTGCGTTTATTGCAATTACTGGTTGTGAATATATCACTTTGAGCAACTTAATGTCTGAATTAGTATAAGGTTATTCGACGCTATACCGTCGACCTTATGGATAAATTAAACAGGAGTTCCAGAAAATGGCTAACTACTTCAACACTTTAAACTTGCGTGAGCAGCTAGACCAGTTGGGTCGTTGCCGTTTTATGGATCGCAGCGAATTTGCAACAGAAGCGGATTACCTAAAAGGTAAAAAAGTGGTCATCGTTGGTTGTGGCGCACAAGGCCTTAACCAAGGTCTGAACATGCGCGACTCTGGTTTGGACGTATCTTATGCGCTTCGCCAAGCAGCAATTGATGAGCAGCGCCAATCGTTTAAAAATGCAAAAGACAATGGTTTTGAAGTTGGCAGCTACGAAACACTTATCCCACAGGCAGATTTAGTTGTTAACCTGACTCCAGATAAGCAACACAGCAATGTTGTTGAGACAGTAATGCCTCTAATGAAAGAAGGTGCTGCACTGGGTTACTCTCATGGTTTCAACGTTGTTGAAGAGGGTATGCAGGTACGTAAAGATTTGACCGTTGTGATGGTTGCACCTAAGTGTCCTGGTACGGAAGTTCGTGAAGAATACAAGCGTGGCTTTGGTGTACCGACTCTGATTGCAGTTCACCCTGAAAACGATCCGAAGGGCGAAGGCTGGGATATCGCTAAAGCTTGGGCTGCAGCAACAGGTGGTCACCGAGCTGGTTGTCTTGAGTCTTCATTCGTCGCTGAAGTGAAATCCGATCTAATGGGCGAGCAGACTATTCTATGTGGCATGCTGCAAGCTGGTTCTATCGTATGTTATGAGAAGATGATTGCGGACGGTGTAGATGCAGGTTACGCAGGTAAGCTTCTACAGTACGGTTGGGAAACGGTGACCGAAGCACTTAAGTTTGGTGGCATCACTCATATGATGGATCGCCTATCTAACCCTGCGAAAGTGAAAGCGTTTGAGTTGTCTGAAGAATTGAAAGATCTGATGCGTCCGCTTTACAACAAGCACATGGATGACATCATCACAGGTCACTTCTCTAGCACTATGATGGCTGACTGGGCAAATGATGATGCGAACCTTCTTGGCTGGCGTGAAGAGACAGGTGAAACTGCCTTTGAAAACTACCCAGAATCTGACGTTGAAATCTCTGAGCAAGAGTACTTTGACAACGGTATTCTAATGATTGCCATGGTGCGTGCGGGTGTTGAGCTAGCATTTGAAGCGATGACCGCGTCTGGCATCATTGATGAATCTGCTTACTATGAATCACTTCACGAGCTTCCATTGATCGCGAACACAATCGCACGTAAGCGCCTGTACGAAATGAACGTCGTAATTTCAGATACAGCAGAATACGGTAACTACCTATTTGCTAACGTAGCGACTCCACTTTTACGCGAGAAATTCATGCCTTCTGTAAACACAGATGTTATCGGTAAAGGTTTGGGTGAAACTTCTAACCAAGTTGATAACGCTCGTTTGATTGAAGTAAATGAAGCGATTCGTAACCACCCTGTTGAATACATCGGTGAAGAGCTACGCGGCTACATGACTGACATGAAGCGTATCGCCGTTGGTGGTTAATGACGTGAAATAGACTTCTAAGTTAGTGTGAAGGTCGGTATATGTTTGAAACAGTACGCCTTCACCTAAAATGACGAAGTTATTTCTGCGTTATCGACTACGCTTATATTGCAAAAGAACTCCAGCAGACTGGGGTCGATAATACAAAAAGTAAACACAACACATAAATAAAAGGCTTGCTCTGTCGTTAGAGCAAGCCTTTCTTTTTGCTTGAAGGAAAAGTGGCTTCTATTTTTCGCTCAGCTTTTCTTCTAGATCTGCCAGCTTTTGCTCCATCTCCGTCAGCTTTTGGCGAGTGCGCAACAATACTTGAGTTTGCACATCAAACTCTTCTCTGCTGACAACATCCAACTTATTGAGTTGGCCTTGGATAACTTGGCGAACCTTTTGTTCTACATCAGTACTGAGCTCTTTGACAGGCTGAGGCATTGACTCATGAATTTGTTTGGCAATTTGTTCGAGTTTCTTGGGATCAAACATGGGTAACTCCTTTCAATTTAACCTCATTTTATGTAATTCGCTGGTCGTTGTCGTTAGTCTTTAGCAAGAAAAAAGGCTACCGAAGTAGCCTTTTTACGTTTTGTGTATCTGTTGCGATTACACGGACTCTTCTCGAATATCTCGTTGAGCGGCTTTTGCCTCATCAACTCTCGCAAGCTTTTCTAGATCTTTATCTTCAACAAATACTGGCAGCGGTTTGTGATCCTCTGCTAAGTAGCTGTAAATTACTGGAAGAACGAACAAGGTGAAAAGCGTCCCTATCGCCAATCCAGCAACGATAACAATACCAATACTGAAACGTTGAGCAGCACCTGCACCAGTTGCATACATCAGAGGTATCAAACCTGCGATCATGGCTGCTGTTGTCATCAGGATAGGGCGAAGACGCACCTTCGCCGCTTCCATTACTGCCTGCATCTTGTTCTTTTTATTATGAAGTTGTTCTTCTTTGGCAACTTCACAAATCAAAATGCCGTGCTTGGTTATGAGACCGACGAGCGTAATCAACCCGACTTGCGAGTAGATATTCATGGATGCGGCGCCCCACGCCAGCGCGATTAACGCTCCACATATGGCGAGCGGCACAGAAACCATAATGACCAGTGGATCTTTCACCGACTCGAATTGAATAGCCAATACAAGGAAGATGATGGCCAAAGCTAAGCCAAATGTTGCGTACAGTGCGCTGCCTTCTGTTACGAACTGACGTGATGCTCCCATGTAATCATGGTTGTATCCCGCAGGCAGTTTGGTTTCCGCTATATTTTCAAACCAGTTTATCGCTTCACCCATAGCAATACCTGGTGTTGGTACTGCACCTACAGTTGCCGAATTTAACTGATTGAAGTGTGGTAGTGAGCGAGGCTCCGCAACCACATCAATAGAAATCAGGCTTCCTAGTGGTATGGAATTACCATCTGCCGCTCGAACGTAATAGTTGTTCATGGATTCTGGGTTTAAGCGATACTTACGCTCTACTTGAGGAATCACTTCGTAAGAACGACCATTTAGGTCAATACGGTTCACATAGCCATCAGCCATCATTGTGCTGAGCGTGATGCCAATGTCTTGCATGGTCACGCCATAAACACCGGCTTTATCTTTGTCTATATTGATCTTCATGGTGGCTGAATCGTAGTTCAGATCGAGATCAGAGTAGACAAACAGTGGGCTCGTATTGACTTCCGTTAATACGTCCGTCGCGACTTGGAACAAGCTCTCAAAACTATTCGGTGTTGTCATAACAAACTGAATAGGAAGACCAGAGCCCGCGCCCGGTAGTTCAGGCATTTCAAACGCCGTTACCGACATGCCTGGAACATCTTGCACCAACTTACTTACGCGATCTTTGACTTCCGCTTGGCTTGCTTCACGCTCGCTCCACGGCACCATGGATGCAATACCGAAAGCTTGGTTTGAGTTAGGCACTCCAGTGAACACCTGAGCAAACGCCACTTCTGGCTGGTCTGACAGGATTTTGTTCACATCATTCATGGTGTTTTGCATGTAGTCGAGGTTCGCGTTTGATGGCGCTGTACCCATCAACATCACGACACCTTTATCCTCAGATGGCGCAAGCTCACTCGGTATGAACTTGAACAACATTGGAAGGCTGGCAAACACGATGATAGCGAAAGCAATAATGACAGGGCGATGCTGCATTACAGCGACTAACATACCTTCGTAGCGATCCGACATTCTGTCTAGGAATTGATGAACGGTTTTCTCGAATTTGCTTGGTTGTTCGTTGGCTTTCAGCATTTTCGAACACATCATCGGAGAAAGTGTTAACGCCACGATACCTGAAACAAATACTGCCCCAGCAAGAGTAAGGGCGAACTCCTTAAACAGAGAACCGGTGATACCGCCCATCATTGCGATTGGTGCGTATACCGCCCCTAAGGTCAGCGTCATGGCAATAACAGGCACCGCAATTTCACGTGTACCAATGATAGCTGCGCGGAATGGCGATTCCCCCAGTTTGATATGACGGTCGACGTTTTCCAAAACAACAATGGCATCATCAACCACCAAGCCGATAGCCAGAACCATAGCCAGCAGTGTCATTAGGTTCCAAGAGAAACCCATTGCTTGCATCACCATAGCCACACCAATTAGTGACAATGGAATAGTAACGATAGGGATCAAGACCGCTCGGAACGAACCTAGGAAGATGGTGATAACCACTAATACAATCAGTGCCGCTTCCAAAATGGTCTTGATGACCTCTTGGATGGACTCATTGATTGCAATTGTGGAGTCGTACATGACTTCCATCTTGATGTTACTTGGAAGGTTCTTTTCAAGTGTTGGTAATAACTCTAGAACGTCTGCCGCAATGTTGATTGGGTTAGCACTTGGCGCGGCATTGATTGCAGCAACAACCGCTTCTTGCCCATTCGCACTTGCACGGTAAACATCGTGGCTTTTCTCTAGTGATACTTTGGCGATGTCACCTAAGCGGATGACGAGCCCTTCACCATTTTTCACCACCAAACGACTGAGTTCTTCAACGCTTGAAATTTGTGTATCGGCACTGCCGTTATACAGAACAAATTCGCCAATGGCTTGACCGGTTGCCGACTGGTAGTTGTTGGCATTCAGAACCGTCATTACATCGGTTGCTGTTAGGTTAAGTGCGCCCATTTTCGTTGGGTCTAACCAAACACGAAGTGCGTATTTCAAACCGCCGTAAAGGTCGATCTTAGACACACCGTTAACTGTAAATAGCTGAGGGTTGATCACTCGCTCAAGATAGTCTGTTAACTGGCTCGACACCAACTCGTCACTGGTGAAACCAATGTAGAGAACCGCAGTGGTTGAGCCTGTCGACATGGTTACCGTTGGATCTTCTGCTTCTTTTGGCAGTTGAGATCTCACCGAGTTGGTTTTGGCGAGAATATCCGCCAATGCCGCATTAGGATCGGTATTCAGTTTCATTGTCACCGTAATGGTGGACTTACCTAACACCGATTGAGACGTCATAAAGTCGATATTGTCGGCTTGTGCGACAGCTTGTTCCAGCGGCTGAGTAATAAAGCCCTGAATCAAATCGGCACTGGCACCGTAATAGCCCGTTGATACTGTAACAACGGTATTCGTCATTTCAGGGTATTCACGCACCTGCATTTTGAAGATGGCTTGTAAACCAAGCAAAGCAATCAAAAAGCTGATGGATACCGCTAAAACAGGACGTTTAATAAAAACATCAGTAAAGCGCATGCTTCCTCCAGTTACAGCATTGGTGTTTCAGCAGGCGGATTCGTTGCATCGCTTTCCACGATACGAACTTTAGCGCCGTTGCTTAAACGAACCTGACCAGAAGTCACCACTACATCTCCAGGTTTTACCCCTTCTAATATATGAGCGATGTGCTCGGTACGTTCACCCACTTTTACAACGTGTTGCTTCACTCGCTGTACACCATCTTCGTCAGACAGGATGTACACATTGTCACCGTATAAGGTGAAAGTGATTGCGGTTTGAGGCAAGGAAACCTGATCGGTGAGTTTTGGCAAAATGATGTCGGCACGAGCAAACATACCACTACGAAGTTGACCATCGTTATTTGGAATGTCCGCCTGAACTTGTACCAAGCCACTTTGTACGCTGACGGCAGGCTCTATAGCACTGATGGAGCCTTGGAAGGAATTTTCTGGGTAGGCGTCAACTTTAATATCAACAGTTTGACCTATGTGAATACGTGAAATATCCGTTTGTGGAACGGTAAAGCGAAGGCGCATAACACTGGTGTCTTCAAGACGTACAATATCCGTTCCCGGTTGTAGGTATTGACCTAAGTAAACATTTCGGATGCCGACAACACCTGCAAACGGTGCTTTGATTTCACGGCGATCGATAGACGCTTTTAAGCTCTCAATATCTGCAGAAAGAGATAAATACGCAGCTTGTGCATCATCATAAGCTTCTTTCGATACAGAGCCTTTCTTATACAAACCAGCATAACGTTTATATTTTGCTTGAGCTGCAGGTAATTTTGCTTTCGCACTTTTTAGGTTGGCTTGCTCAACTTCAGAATCCAAAGTAAGAAGAACTTGGTTATCTTTAACTGTAGTGCCAGATTCAAATTGAATCTTATTGATTACACCATTGGTTTCTGTTGTAAGTGTCACGCCTTGGTTTGGTTCAATGAAGCCGATTGCTTCAATGGTCGGAACCCAATCAACAGCCGTAACTTCAGTGACGGTAACAGGGAACTCTGGTTCTGGTCTGTTTGCCAGATACTCAGCGATCATGTCTTGCTTATACATATTGAAACCTATCACACTGCCGAAAAGCAGGATTGAGATAAGTAACATAAAGAAAGTCCACTTTTTCATTCTATTCAGAACTCCAAGTTAGTGTTGAACAATGGCATCCCAGCTGGCTTCAATCGCCGCTTCTAATGCATCATCATTGAGTTGAAAGATCCCTAAGGCATGTTTGCGAGCAAGCGTGACGCCTACTTCCAAACTAAGACCAGATAAAATGGGGTTATCCAAAGGCTTGAGCACCCCTTGTTGTTTACCTTCCGTGAACATTTGCTCCACTTTGGCAAACATTTTTCGTTCAAGTTCCCTAATATTCACATGAGCAGGCGTAGGAAGAGATTCGTATTGAGTCCGATTGCAAAGCGTGCTCCCTTCCGTGCAGGCCAAATGCCAGATGTTGAGCCACATAATGCGAAAACGTTGTTTCAGAGGCATGTCATTATCTACGTTGGCTTGCACAACATCAGCGATACGCTGAGAAACCATGAGCCTTAATTCAATCAATAAATGGTCTTTATCATCGAAATGGCGATAAATGGTTCCAGCGGCAACACCTGCTAATTGTGCAATCTTTTGCATTGATATGCCATGAAAGCCTTCCTCTGCGAGCAAGTTTTCTGCAGCTCGCAATATCTTCAATCGCTTATCGTTACCAATCTGCTTTTCACCGGGCATATATGCATTACTCAAATGTGAATGAACGTTCATTCATTATAATTCCAACCCTACGGATGTGTGCAACAAATAATTTGTAATCCTACGAATATTTTGCCGAGTAATTTCTTATTGGTATAAATATGAGGAGAGAATTACACTATGCTCCCGAGATCGAATTCGAAAGAGACCCCGCAATGAAGCTGAACCCCAGACAAGATGAAGCCGTGAAATACGTATCAGGTCCCTGCTTGGTACTGGCAGGCGCTGGCTCTGGTAAAACTCGAGTTATTACCAACAAAATTGCTTACTTGGTTCAGCAGTGTGACTACAAGGCGCGGAATATTGCGGCGGTAACCTTTACCAATAAAGCCGCTCGTGAAATGAAAGAGCGTGTTGGTCAAACTTTGGGTAAGCATGAGTCAAAAGGGTTAATGGTTTCAACGTTCCACACGCTGGGTTTAAACATCATTCGTCGAGAATACAAAGCGTTGGGATTAAAAGCGGGCTTTTCTCTGTTTGACGATCAAGACCAGTTAGCGTTATTAAAAGAGCTCACTGAAAAACAGATCGATGGCGATAAAGATTTACTCCGTTCCTTGCTGAGCCATATTTCTAACTGGAAGAACGACATGCTTTCACCTGCTCAAGCTATTGAACGAGCTAGAGGGGAGCAAGAGCAATTGTTTGGGCACTGCTTTGATATGTATCAGAAGCAAATGAAAGCCTACAACGCATTGGACTTTGACGATCTTATTGCGCTGCCAGTTTTTTTGCTGAAATCGAACGAAGACGTCCGTCAACGCTGGCAAAGTCGTATTCGCTATTTGCTGGTCGATGAATACCAAGACACCAACACCAGTCAGTATGAACTGGTTCGTTTAATTGTCGGTGAGCGTGGTCGATTGACCGTGGTAGGCGACGATGATCAGTCTATCTATTCATGGCGCGGGGCAAAACCTCAGAACCTCGTGTTATTGGGGGAAGATTACCCCAACCTTCGCCTAATCAAACTAGAGCAAAACTATCGTTCAACCAGCAGAATTCTGCGTAGTGCGAACATCTTGATTGCCAATAATCCGCACGTTTATGAAAAAAAGCTGTTCTCTGAAATACCAGATGGCGAAATGCTCAAGGTACTGACCGCAAAGAATGAAGAGCATGAAGCGGAAAAGATCACGGGTGAACTGATTGCGCATAAATTCCTGAACAGAACCGATTACAAAGACTACGCGATTTTGTACCGCGGCAATCATCAATCTAGGTTGATTGAAAAATCGCTGATGCAAAACCGAGTGCCTTATAAGATTTCTGGTGGTACTTCCTTTTTTGCTCGTTCAGAAATCAAAGACATCATGGCTTACCTTCGTGTTCTCGTGAATCCAGATGACGATAATGCTTTTTTGCGAATCGTAAACACCCCAAGACGAGAAATTGGTCCGGTCACATTAGAGAAATTGGGTAGCTACGCCAACATGCGAGGAAAAAGCCTGTTTGAAGCCAGCTTTGAACTTGGGCTGGAGCAGCACCTCACTGGTCGTGGTTTGGAAAACCTGCGTAAGTTTGTGCAATGGGTGGTCGCGATATCCGACAATGCAGAGCGAGGCAATACGGTTGAGGCAGTGCGTTCACTGGTGAGAGATATCCATTATGAAGACTGGTTATACGAAACGTCACCAAGCCCGAAAGCCGCTGAAATGCGAATGAAAAATGTGTCGGACTTATACAGCTGGATAGTGGCGGATCTCGAAGGAGACAACTACGACAATGAAGAAAAAACGTTAAAAGAAGTGGTTCAGCGGCTTACGCTTCGAGACATGATGGAGCGAGGTGAAGACGACGATGATGCCGACCAAGTTCAATTGATGACGTTACATGCATCTAAAGGGTTGGAGTTTCCTTATGTTTACTTACTTGGTGCAGAAGAAGGCATTTTGCCGCACCAAACCAGTATTGATGAAGAGAATGTAGAAGAAGAAAGGCGGCTAATGTACGTAGGGATAACGCGTGCACAGAAGGAGCTCACGTTTACCATGTGCCGTGAACGCCGACAATATGGGGAATTGATCAAACCTCAACACAGCCGCTTTCTCGATGAACTGCCTTTTGATGATGTAGAGTGGGAACAAGCTAAAAAGAAAGTCTCACAAGAAGAAAGAATGGAAAAAGGTCAGGCGCATATTGCCAATTTGAAAGCGATGTTTAAAAAGTAGATCTATTAAGAATTCCACACCTGAGGTCACTTGGGTGTACACCAAGATTGAGCCCGAACAAAAAAGAGCAACCGCCTTTCGCGCGTTGCTCTTTTTACTGAGGTTTTGTCGGTACGTTACAAACCTTCGATCATATGGTTAATGGCAGCGACGATTTCTTCATCGGAGCAATCCATACACGCACCTTTTGCAGGCATTGCGTTGAAACCATTGATGGCATGATCGGTCATCACATCCATACCTTGGGCGATACGCGAGGCCCATTGCCCTGCATCTCCTTTAATTGGTGCACCACTGACACCAGTACCGTGACAGGCTGTACAGAATACATTGTAAACTGAAGCGCCATCTCGAGGACCTTTAGGTTCTGCTGAAACAGGCTCGCTTCCAGCAAGGTATACCTGACCAACAGGTTTAATACGATCTGAAATCGCATCGTATTCTTCTTGGCTGACTTTGGCTGCAAAAGAGAAACTTGAGAAGGTGATTGTAGCAGCCAATAGGCCAATAATTCGACGTGACATATCCATTACTCGCTATACATTTCCAGGCATTGATAAATACGATGTTTATCTTTATTTGGTTTGTTATTCACCTAAGCTATTGTCAGAGAATATTCACAGACACACGGTTCATCAAAAAATACCGTAAACAATGCCTTTCCCTGTCGAAACTTAAGTATTTTGATTATCTAGGTGTGAAACACCTGTTAAATCATTATAAATAATAGGTGATTATAGCGACTCAAGTTGTTGCAATAAACAACAACTTGTTCGCGACATGGGTTTAATCACATCTCAATTGCCGAAAAAGGCAACAATCAATAAAAAAACTGCAAAAAACACTAGACGACACTTTGTGATATACGTATTATTCCACTCCGCCGATAGGGCATGCGCCCGTAGCTCAGCTGGATAGAGCGTTGGCCTCCGGAGCCAAAGGTCGAAGGTTCGAATCCTTTCGGGCGCGCCATCCGGATGCTTATGTGAATAGGTAATATTGGCAAAATAGTGGTGGCTATAGCTCAGTTGGTAGAGCCCTGGATTGTGATTCCGGTGGTCGCGAGTTCGAATCTCGTTAGCCACCCCATTATTTCGGTAACCAAAGTTAGTAATAGATAGGGTTTCCAGTTTTGATTAAGTTCGAAACAAAACACTCCTTTGGAGTATCGTCGGTGAATAGCGCAGCTTGGTAGCGCATCTGGTTTGGGACCAGAGGGTCGGGGGTTCGAATCCCTCTTCACCGACCACTATTTCAATAGTTGTTGTTAACAGCTATGTAAAAAAATTAGTGGTGGCTATAGCTCAGTTGGTAGAGCCCTGGATTGTGATTCCGGTGGTCGCGAGTTCGAATCTCGTTAGCCACCCCATTGATTTGGTAGCCTATAAGGTTTCCAGTTTTGAAATCAAAACAAAATTTGTCGGTGAATAGCGCAGCTTGGTAGCGCATCTGGTTTGGGACCAGAGGGTCGGGGGTTCGAATCCCTCTTCACCGACCACTATTAAGAAGCCTCGTCAGTAATGACGAGGCTTTTTGCATTTTGATGGTTGGTGTTCATAGCATACGGTCGTGGGCTGGAATGCCAGCCCAATCGAATCCCTCTTCACCGGCCACTATTAAGAAGCCTCGTCAGAAATGACGAGGCTTTTTTGCATTTTGATGGTTGGTGTTCATAGCATAGGGTCGTGGGCTGGAATGCCAGTCCAATCGAATCCCTCTTCACCGACCACTATTAAGAAGCCTCGTCAGAAATGACGGGGCTTTTTTGCATTTTGATGGTTGGTGTTCATAGCATAGGGTCGTGGGCTGGAATGCCAGTCCAATCGAATCCCTCTTCACCGGCCACTATTAAGAAGCCTCGTCAGAAATGACGAGGCTTTTTTGCATTTTGATGGTTGGTGTTCATAGCATAGGGTCGTGGGCTGGAATGCCAGTCCAATCGAATCCCTCTTCACCGACACTATTAAGAAGCCTCGTCAGAAATGACGGGGCTTTTTTGCATTTCAGCGAAATCAAATTTAGGTGTATGGGGGAGTGGGTTGGTGGTAAACCTGTGAGAACCTGTATTTACCTCAGAGCGTCTTAATCAGTCATTATGAGGCGCAGAGGTCATCTTCATCATAAAATAGACCATACTTATTTTTCATTAAACATCAAAGCACTACCGAAGTGAGCCTAGATTCTTACTGAAAAATGAGTTCTCAGACTTAAATTATGAGTTTAAATGCTTTCTAACTAGTTTTATTTGCTGAAAATAAGTTCTCAAGCAATGAAAAATACTTTTTATTTTTTAAGCTTAAAAACTGGTTGAGACTATAGTTTTAGTTGGGCGCCTTACTTTCGAGTTATATTTTGCTTATTTGGCTTTTGTATAGGGTTTAATTCTGATAAATATCAATTATTCAGGTTTTGTTTTTTATTTGTTAAAAGTGTAGACGAATAAAAATTCTTAAATGTGAATTGAGAATATCTTGTTAATTCGCATGTTTATTGTCGATGTATTAGCATACTTCGATGAAATACAAATGATAATTCTATTTTTTACGATGCTTCCCTTGGAATCGTTAGTTTATTTTTTTGAATTATTATGCATTAAATCTGCTTTCTAAGCGGTGCTTAACGCACATTTATGCTTTGTTTGTTGCTTTTGTGTGAATTATTTGCCAAATTATTCGCCTGTTAAAAGCCGGATATAAAGCCGGATGAAGAATGGAATCAACTTACAGACAGGGCAGAAAACTGCCATAGCAGTAGAGGTCTGGTGATGTCACTATTAGAAGTTAAAAATCTTCGAATCGAATACCCGTCACGACATGGGATTCATGCCGCCGTAAAGTCGCTTTCTTTTAATATAGAGAGAGGCGAAATTGTGGGCGTTGTGGGCGAATCTGGTGCAGGTAAGTCTACCGTAGGTAATGCCGTTATTGACCTACTAAGCCCTCCTGGTTTGATTGCCAGTGGTGATGTGTTCCTTGACGGGGAAAAAGTCTCGGGGCTAAGCCCAGAGCAAATGCGCAGCGTGCGCGGATCTAAAATTGGATTTATATTCCAAGATCCTATGACCTCACTTAATCCTTTATTTACGGTTGAACAACAACTGAAGGAAACCATTCATGCCAACATGAATGTGTCGGACGATGAAGCGTATGAACGCTCGTTGTCTCTGATGAAACAAGTCGGTATTCCTCAACCTGAAAACCGCTTAAAGCAATACCCTCACCAATTCTCAGGTGGTATGCGTCAGCGTGTTGTTATCGCAATTGCTTTGGCTGGTGAGCCGGATTTGATCATCGCTGATGAACCCACCACTGCGTTAGACGTTTCTATTCAAGACCAAATACTTAGCCTTATCCGCGATCTTTGCGTTGAGAAAAATGTAGGCTGTATGTTGGTTACGCACGATATGGGTGTGGTGTCTAACGTGACGGATCGAGTTGCGGTTATGTACCGCGGTGATCTGGTCGAGTTTGGCGAAACATCGAAAGTCCTTGGTGACCCTGACCATTCTTATACACGCAGTTTGATTTCTGCGGTTCCCCGTTCTGATGTGAAGCTGGATCGCTTTCCTTTGGTAAGTTACATCGAAGAAGCGCACGAGATGGAACCATTGGATGTTAAAAATCACTGGTTAGGACAAAGCCAAGATCACCGTGACTATACAGGTCCGCTACTGAATGTTGAGAACGTTAACCTACGATTTGTTACCAAAGACTCTTTCTTTGAAAGTCGCCGCGAATACGTGCAAGCATCCAACAATGTTAGCTTTGAAGTATTTGAAGGTGAAACATTTGGTCTTGTGGGCGAATCGGGTTCGGGTAAGTCGACTATTGCACGTGTTATCGCGGGCTTGTACGCGCCAAACTCTGGTAAGGTCACGTTTGAAGGCATTGACTTAACCTCTCTAAAATCTGAAAACGAGCGTCGTCCGCTGCGTCGTCAGATGCAAATGGTCTTCCAAAATCCTTACACTTCAATGAACCCAAGGATGAAAATCTTCGACATCATTGCAGAGCCTATTCGTTTCCATAAATTGACACGAAACGAGCAAGAGACGAAGCAAATTGTAGAAGACCTACTTGAACATGTTGGCCTTGGTAAGATGGCTGGCGTGAAATACCCACATGAATTTTCTGGTGGGCAAAGACAACGAATTTCCATCGCTCGAGCATTGGCGACACGTCCTCGATTGCTTATTTGTGATGAACCCACTTCTGCACTGGATGTATCGGTGCAGGCACAGATTCTCAACCTCCTCAAAGATCTTCAAGATGAACTAAATTTGACTATGCTATTTATCAGTCATGATTTGCCGGTAATCCGTCAAATGTGTGATCGAATTGGTGTAATGCAAATGGGTACTTTGCTCGAAGTCGCTCCAACGGAACAGCTCTTTAATGATCCGCAGCATGAGTACAGTAAGCAATTGATATCTTTGATGCCTGAGTTCACAGGCTTAAGAGAAGACATTAAATCCGCTTAGCGGGTTAATGAAAATGCAAAACACAACACAGACAACAACAAATAGGGATTTGGATTCCCGCATAAGGAGTTATGCAATGAAAACCATAAAGACTAAGTTAGCAATGGCCCTAATGGCTGCAGGCTTAAGTTTCAGTGTTGCTGCGGCAGACATTACCGTTGCTTATGATGCCGACCCAGTATCTCTGGATCCGCATGAGCAGCTGTCTGGTGGTACGATGCAATTGTCTCACATGGTGTTCGATCCTTTGGTGCGTTTTTCACAAAAGATGGAATTTGAGCCGCGTCTAGCTGAGTCTTGGGATCGTGTTGATAACGAAACCATGCGCTTCAACCTTCGCAAAGGTGTGAAGTTCCACTCTGGCAACGAATTGACTGCGGACGATGTGGTATGGACGTTTGACCGTTTGAAGTCTTCTCCTGACTTTAAAGGTATTTTTGCACCGCTTGTGTCTTTGACAAAAGTGGATGACTACACAGTTGAAATCAAAACCGATGGTACTTACCCACTGGTCGAAAACGTAGCGACTTACATTTTCCCAATGGACAGCAAGTTCTACTCAGGCAAAACCTCTGAAGGTAAAGACAAAGCGGAACTGGTTAAACACGGTAACTCTTATGCATCAGCCAACCTTTCCGGTACTGGTCCGTTCGTTATCACTTCACGTGAGCAAGGTGTAAAGGTTGAGTTTGAACGTTTTGACGGTTACTGGGATAAGTCTTCTCCAGGTAACGTTGATAAGCTGACTCTTGTTCCAATCAAAGAAGACGCGACACGTGTTGCAGCTCTTCTTTCTGGCGATGTAGACATGATTGCACCTGTTGCACCAAATGACTACAAGCGTATTCAGAAAGCAAAAGAAGTTGATCTGTACACAATGCCAGGTACACGTATCATCACTTTCCAAATGAACCAAAACAGCAACCCTGCGCTTAAGGATGCTCGTGTTCGTCAGGCGATTGTGTATGCAATCAACAACGAAGGTATCACTAAGAAAGTTATGAAAGGTGCAGCAACAGCTGCTGCTCAGCAAAGCCCTGTAGGCTACGCGGGCTTCAATGACGATCTTAAGCCTCGTTATGACCTGAAAAAAGCAAAACAGCTAATGAAAGAAGCAGGCTACGAAAAAGGCTTCAATCTTTCTATGATGGCACCAAACAACCGTTACGTGAACGACGACAAAATCGCTCAAGCAACGGCTGCAATGCTTTCTAAAATCGGTATCAAAGTTGACCTGAAAACCATGCCTAAAGCACAGTACTGGCCTGAGTTTGATAAGTGTGCAGCGGACATGCTGATGATTGGCTGGCACCCAGATACGGAAGATTCCGCGAACTTCACAGAGTTCCTAGCGATGACGCGTAATGCTGACACCGGTAAAGGTCAGTACAACTGTGGTCACTACGGTAATGCTGAAGTGGACAAGCTGGTTAACGAAGCGAACAAAGAAACCGATTTGACTAAGCGTAGCGCGATGCTGAAGCAAGTAGAGGAAATCCTTTACAACGACGCAGCGTTCGTTCCTCTACATTGGCAGGACCCTTCATGGGCTGCGAAAGGCAATGTGGAAATTGGTCCTATCGTTAATGGTATGAACTTCCCTTACTTTGGCGACTTGGTTGTTAAATAAGCGGAATCTTCACCACTTACGCCAGATAAGCGCTTGCTTGTCTGGCGTATCATTAGAACAACCAACAGTCGGTGAATTTTAAATAGATTCGTCTATTTTGGTGCTTGGCTTTTTCTTTCAGCCGAGCCTAGTACCACTTTTGAGGCTGAAGGGTATTACATGAAAGTCATGGAAAGTTAAGGGGCAAGGAATGTTTACGTTTCTCGTCAAGCGCCTGTTTCAGGCACTGATAGTGATGTTTGTGATCAGTTTGGTGGCGTTTGCCATTCAGGATAACCTTGGCGACCCGTTACGGGAACTGGTCGGTCAATCCGTTTCGGAATCAGAGCGACAAGCCTTGCGTGATGAGCTTGGGTTAAACGATCCCTTCATTACAAAATATTCACGCTTCGTCGGCAATGCGCTGCAAGGCGACTTAGGTACGTCTTATTTCTTTAAGCGTCCTGCTGTCGAGGTCATTTTAGATAAATTGGTTGCGACGCTAGAGCTGGTGTTCGGCGCAACGTTGATCATTATCTTCTGTTCGATCCCGTTAGGGGTCTATTCAGCAATTCATCCAAAGAGTTTTTTCACGAAACTGGTGATGGCAGGTAGTAGCGTTGGTATTTCTGTACCTGTTTTCCTAACCGCGATCATGCTGATGTACGTCTTCTCAATCGAGTTGGGATGGCTACCGTCTTATGGGCGGGGCGAGACAGCAAACTGGTTAGGCTGGGATTCCGGTTACTTTACCCTCGATGGGCTGGCGCATTTGATTCTGCCATGTGTGGCTTTGTCTTCCATTATGTTGCCACTCTTTATCCGCTTAGTTCGCTCAGAAATGCTAGAAGTGCTGAGTTCTGAGTACATTAAGTTTGGTAAAGCAAAAGGGCTAGCGCTGAACAAAATCTATTACCAGCACGCATTGAAAAACACTATGTTACCGGTACTGACGGTAGGTGGTGTTCAAATCGGTACTATGGTGGCCTATACCATTCTTACCGAAACGGTTTTCCAATGGCCAGGTACTGGCTTCCTTTTCCTAGAAGCGATTAACCGCGTAGATACGCCACTTATCACAGCATATGTGATTTTTGTTGGGCTGATTTTCGTGGTAACGAACACCATTGTTGATTTGCTGTACGGCATCATCAACCCAACGGTAGACCTAACTGGAAAGGGAGCATAATCATGACTACTTCTACTGCCGTTCCTTCTCGTTGGGAGCGATTTAAAAACTCGGACTTTTTGTACTACTTCCGTAGAGACAAAGTCGCGATGTTCAGCTTTGCCGTATTTATGCTGTTTTTGGTAATGGCTTTAGCTGCACCATTGATTGCGCCATCGGATCCCTATGATTTGTCATCGATTGACATCATGGATTCAGAGCTGCCTCCATCATGGATGGAAGACGGCGATGAGCGCTTTGTTTTAGGCACCGATGAACAAGGGCGTGACATCTTTTCGACCATTTTGTATGGATCTCGCCTTTCATTGACTATCGGTTTCCTTGCGGTTGGCTTACAGCTTTTCTTGGGCATCATTATTGGTCTATCTGCGGGTTATTTTGGTGGTCGCGTTGATAGCTTCTTAATGCGTTTTGCCGACGTGCAGTTGTCGTTCTCAACCATGATGGTGGCAATCATTGTTTCCGCCATCTTCAAAGCCAGTTTTGGTAGCGATTTTTACGCTCAATATGCGGTAGTGATGCTGGTGGTGATCATCGGTGTGGCTGAATGGCCTCAGTATGCGCGTACGATTCGTGCATCGGTACTGGCGGAAAAGAAGAAAGAATATGTTGAGGCAGCACGAGTCATGGGCTTCAAATCCCCAAGAATCATGTTCCGTCACATTCTTCCAAACTGCTTGTCACCTATTTTGGTTATCTCAACGGTACAGGTGGCAAACGCCATCATGTCAGAGGCGGCACTTTCTTTCCTAGGATTGGGGTTACCTGTCGATCAGCCATCATTAGGAGCGCTGATTAGTATCGGATTTGACTACATATTCTCTGGTGCTTGGTGGATTACCGCATTCCCAGGATTGGTACTGGTTACATTGGTTTTGGTTATCAACTTGCTTGGTGATTGGTTACGAGATGTATTTAACCCGAAAATCTATAAAGGGTGATCCAATACCATTGATTTCCAATCGGAAATATTCATAAACTTAAGAGCCGGCGTAAAGCGGGCTCTTTTTTTGCATTCACCTTTCTTTGCATTACATGGTTATTGGGGGCAATGTGTGGAGTAAGTTTATGGACACAAAACCGACAGTAAAAACGGTAACAGTATTGGCTGGCTTACTGCTTGTAATGGTAAGTGCGATTAGACCTGCTCAGGCCGACGAATACTTGTGTGATGCCACTCAGGCTTCTACAAACGAGTTGCCCATCCTTAAGGCAGAATGCCCAATTGGAGAGGGGCTTTGGGGAAAACGCGGTCCTTCTCGAAGTGCTGAATTGTTCTGGATCCAGTGTGGAATCTTAGACAAACCTTTGCCACTAAGGCATGCCAAAAAATTGTATCAATCAATATCGACAGACGTTTGGATGATGCGTTATGGCAAGGAATACCGCTGTTTGATCGGTCCATACGACGATTACGCCATGGCGTTAAAAGAGTGGCGACAAGTGCGTAAAATCCCAAAATACAGCGATGCGTTTATCCGAGAAATTAAAAATGATGCGACAGCTGTACCTGCAAAACCAACATCGACAAAGCCAGCACCTATAAAACCGGCGCCAGTTAAAGCAGAACCGGTTCCGCCTTCGAAACCTGTTGCTCAGGTATCGACTCCTGCACCTGTTTCTACACCAGCTCCTATTCCTGAAGCAGTCGTTCTCGCAACGCCTCCACAGTCAACGGCTGCTAAAGCGTCGGAAATGGACATCATTGTGAGAAGACAGGCGAAGCTAGGCGATAAAACTTACGCTATTCCATTTATTCGTGATTACGAACACTTCTATATGGAAAGCGAAAAGCCATGGAACCGTATGGATTATGATTCAGCAACTGAGGTGTGCGGTCTTTTGGGTATGCGTTTAGCGACACAAAAAGAGTGGAAAGGCATATTGGAATCTAATGAATTATCCCGCTCGAAATGGCCGTTGCATTTACCTTACTGGGGGATTAGCCAACAAGGGTTCTTTACCAGTGGTAAAGTCACCCAGTTGAAAGGCTCGTCATTGTTGAATGTGTTGTGCATTCAGCCTTAAAAGCGCACTTGCGCCGTAAAACCGTGATGGAGTACCCTAGCTCTGTCACGGCATATTGAACGCCCGTCGCCAATGCCATACCCGCAATAACATCTCGCCAATAGTGATGGTTTGCATCAACTCTCGAGTACCCAACTAACGCCGCCGCACCGTACGCTGGAATGCCATAAGCGGAGCCATATCGGAATTGCAAATACGCAGCACCTTGAGTTGCAGCAGAGGTGTGCCCAGAAGGAAAGGAGTGGTCGCCGCCATTGGGGCGCTCAGCATTGACAGCAAACTTAATAGAATGGGTTGCGAGTGCATTGTACAGTGCCCCTTCAGTAAGCTGAATGAGCCCTTCCGTGTCCTCTTTGTACCAAGAAATCATAGCCGCAGTCAGCGGTATTCCGATTTGCGCGATGTCGCCGTACGTTTCTAACGCTTCATTTTTTGCTTGGGCTTGAAAGGTAGCCAAAGAAGAGACCATCACAGCCAAAGGTAAAGATATTTTCATGTGTAAACTGCGTAAAGGGAATTGGCGATAGTCTACCGGAAATCGCTAGCCTAAGGCGCTGATTTGACGAAATGAAACATTTTTCTTGGGTTAGAGTGAAGGGGTTGTTTTCCAATTTTGAAAGGGAGGAAAGCCATGACCGACTTTCCTTTTTTACTGCAGGGGTTAAAGCTCAAGTTGTTTGCGCAAGTTGGCAAAGTACTCTTCATTCAATTCAATTTTCAGCGCGACTGAGCGTGAACCACCTAGGTCGACTGATTTACCCAGACCAAAGCGAGCCGTTTTTACGTTCATTTTTCGAAGGTAGCGCTCAATAGATGCTGTCGTTACAAAAACAAACTGCGTTGCTCCACCTTTTACCGCGAGCTCTCCTGCTTGCAACAACAAATCAAACGTGATTTTGCTTATGCCTTGAGAGTTGTGGTTGCGATCTGAAGTATCGACACCAAAACGGCTGATCTCCCAAACCTTATCGGTTGTCGGAGCTGCTTCACCCTGAAGTAATTGCGGGAAGGTATCGCGCAGCATGTAGAAGCCCGAACAAGGCAATAAACGCAAACAACCATTGATGTTGTCTTGAGCATCTTTCGAGTTCACGTAGATTGGGTTCAACTGGTCATACTCATCCATTTCCTGACCTGTGTTATCCACTTTCACATCCCATTTTAGCCGCGCAGAAAAGACAGACGTTCGAAAGCGGAATAGCTCACGACGATTTGCTGTTGCCATATTAGCGGCTTGCGTGCTCGAACATGATGTTTGGTAGTGTGAAAGTAGCGCAGTCATTGTTTTCGTCCCTGATTAACCGTTGTGCGTTCATCGTACTGCGCATCGCTTAATTGCACAGCTACCTAATCTGTTAGTTGGTACCTATCATTTTCGATAGTTACCAATGTCGAAAAAATAGACGAAGATGTAACAAATTGAACTTTTGGGCTGCGTATGCAAGACATTTATATCCTAAACCACACTAAGGTTTTAGAAGGATTACCTTTAAACAAACCCAACCCAATGGCGGTTGTGCTGACTGAAAATGGACGCTATGCCGGTGAGTTTTGGGGGCAATATGCATGGAAAAACACAGTCGCCCATTTGAATGTGGTGCAGCTGGATTCCTTTTCGGTGTACGTCAATCGTTACCCGTCGGATGATGAATGGGAAGAGTTCATCAAAGTTTTGGATCTGAGCCCGACAAAGCTGGTGGTGTGCGATCAAGCGAGCAATCCAAAATGCATTTCCGCCATTAAAGAAAAAGGCATTACTTTTGAAAATATGGCGATCAACTTTAGCAAGATGAGACCAGGTCTCTTGTCTTCCCCTCGGTATTTCCAACGGTTAATTTAATTGAGAAAAATATAACCAAGTATCTAAAGGTTATTTTAGGAAAATAAAAGTAAATACGTTTTTAATTATTTCTCTCGGATTAGAGAAATAATTAAAGCGTAATTTCAGGAAGTAATATAAAGGAATAATAAAATGATTTATGACGTTATTGGTATAGGTTTTACCGCTAACTTGGCAATTGCCGCAACGATTGAAGAGCAAGGGTTTAATGAACAGTCGACCCATTTATTTATTGAAAGTAAGTCAGAGTTTGATTGGCATCCAGGTATGTTAATTGAAGGTGCAAGAATGCAAATTTCTTATCACAAAGACTTAGCGACAATGCGCTCACCAACCAGCAAGTTTACTTTCTTAAATTACCTTGATGAATGTGGAAGACTGGAAAGCTTTGTTAACCTGCAAGAATTCTATCCGACACGTCATGAATATCGCGATTACTTAAAATGGGCAGCAAATCAGCTTAAAGGTTACGTGAATTACGGTGAGAAGGTGGTGGATATCACTCCTGTGATGAATGGTAATGACGAAGTGAGCTATATCAACGTTCACACGGTCAACGCTGAAGGAAAGAAAGCACGATACCAAGCGAAAAATATCATTACTTCATCGGGCTTAGTGCCAAAGCTGCCAGAAGGCATCCATGCCAGCGCCAGTCAAAATGCCTATCATTCCTCGCAATTCTTACCCAGTTTGGAGAACAAGTTCTCAGATACGTCGTTCCCATGGGAGTTTCTTGTTGTAGGTTCCGGCCAAAGTGCGGCAGAAATTACTAAGCATTTACTCAACCATTACCCAAATGCGACCGTTAATTCGACGATCCGAGAATATGCGTATAAGCCAGCCGACAGCAGTGAATTTGTAAATGAAATCTTTGCCTACAGCACGATTGATGATTTTTACAAACTGGAAGCGAATGACAAACAGCGAATCATCAATAAATACAAAGACACCAATTATTCTTGTATCGATCCACCATTAATTCGAGAGCTGTATCAAATGAAATACGATATGAGCGTTTCCGGTGACGAGCGATTTAAATTAAATAATTTCCAAGAATTAAAAGAAATTAAACACACGCCAAATATGTACCATGTTGGTACGGCTTATTTTGAAAATACCAACACCAAAGAGCAAACCGAAGTGCCTTATCACGGCGTGTTTTTAGCAACAGGCTACCATGATAGAAATAACCTAGATCTCACTCAAAAGTTGTTTGATTGGTTTGAAAAAGATGAATTAGGTCGACCAAAGCTCACTCGCCAATACCAAGTGAAAACGTCGGATAAATGCCATGCTGGCATCTTTATGATTGGCAACAATGAACACAGCCACGGTCTTAGTGACACCTTGCTCTCGATTCTGCCAGAAAGAGCAATGGACATTATGAACGAAATAAATAGCGCCAAACCGAATTACAACATTAAAGCGGCGTAATGATTGTCTGTCTGTTCATTGGAGATCTGTGAGTATTATGAAAAAAGCAAAATTAACGGAAGAATTCCGAGCCTATGGGTTGAGCTGTACGAAGCTGTTTCCCGTGGATTCCTTTCCTGCAAAAACGCCTTTTGGTTCGATGGTTTGCCGATTAAGTGCGGGTGAATCGTCTACGCCCCATAACCATCATGAATTTGAAGTTTTTCGAATTCTAGAAGGCAAAGGTACGGTCACATCTGGCTCACATACTATTGAAGTAGAAGCCGGCGAAATTGTGTATTTGGATGCGTTTGACTCACATTACGTGACCAATACGTCTCGCTTGTCGGAGTTGGTATTTGAGGCGACGTGGTGGGAAGACCTAACGAAATTACCGAAGACTCAAAGAAAGCTGCCTGCAAAGCACTTGGTTACAGCAACACCACCGACGCCTAATGGTGATTTGCATGTCGGGCACCTATCGGGGCCATTTTTAGCCGCCGATATTTATAAGCGTTTCTTAACCATGAATGATGCCGAAGGGCATTACCTAACAGGTGTTGATACCAATCAAACCTATGTTGAGCTCAAAGCCGTGAAGTCGGACATTTCACCTCAACAAGTGGATAAGAGTTTTGGTGAACAAATTCATCAAACCTTAGCTAAAGCAGGTGTAACGCCAGACGCTTACTACCATCCCGCCAATATTGATAACTACAACCAACAGGTTCAGACTTTTTTCCAAACGTTGCTCGATAGGGATCTGCTGGTTTTAAAAGAGTCGGATGCGCTCTTTTGTGCAGATTACGGCAATTACCTGCACGAGGCGTGGGTGAGTGGGGAATGTTCTTACTGTGGTTCGGGCTCTGATGGCAATGCTTGTGAGCAGTGTGGAAGACCAAACAATGTCACCGATCTAAAGAACCCAAAAACGAAATTAACGGGTCGAGATCCTAAACAAGGCACCGTTAAACAATTTGTATTCCCGCTATCTCGATTTGAAAGCCGACTTAAGGAATATTACTCGCGTGTTGAAATGACGCCACATATTTCCATGTTGGTTCATCAAATGCTGGAAGATGGGTTACCGGATATTCCCATTACTCACCAATCAAGCTGGGGTGTCCCAGTTCCGGTGAAAGGGTTTGAAGACCAGATTATTTATGTGTGGGCTGAAATGGTCGTGGGCTACTTGATTGGCTCGGCTCAAGTGTTTGATGGTTCTGATCAAGCACGCCCGTATCATCAGTGGGTTGATGACGGAACATCGTTAGCGCAGTTCTTTGGTTTTGATAATAGCTGGTACCACGCTGTCCTTTTCCCAGCGTTATTCATGGCATTAAACGATACGCCTAAATTGGCAGACAAGTTCGTCACGAATGAGTTTTTACTACTCGATGGTTCCAAGTTTTCGACCAGCCGAAATCACCTTATTTGGGCAAAAGACCTACTTGAAAGCCATGACAAAGAAGCGGTGAGATTGTATTTGGCTCTGGTTCGCCCAGAAACCAGCCAAACTAACTTTGAGAGTAAAGGCTTCGAGCGCTGGTATGAACAGACTTTACTTGGGTCATGGCAAAGTACGATTAACGACGTTTTAAGCGAAGTTTCGCTTCAGTTTGACGGAAATATTCCAAACCCAGGTGGCTGGAGCTCAGATCACCAGTTGTTCTTCAATCAAATGAGCCATGAGCTCGATGCCGCTTACAACCATTTCAACAGTGCGAGTTTTTCGACCAGTAGTGTCATGCAAGGCGCGGATAATATGTTCCGCAGTTTGGCTCGTTTGATGACACTGGATACGCACTTAAAAGAAAGTGACGTGTTTTACGACACGCTTCGTACATCGGTAGCGATAAAAGTCGCAGGGCTAAAAACCATAGCGACAGTGCTTTCGCCGATTGCTCCAGAATTTGCTCAAAAACTGTGGCGTGCCATTGGGCTATCGGGTTCACCTGTTTGGGCAGACAGCCCTTCGTTTGCGGATGAAGGTGCAAAAATCCAACCTGTTAACCGCGAATGGTTTCCTAGCTTGGAGGGTGCGCGCGGTGGCGAATAAGAAAATTGCAATTGTAGGGCCATTAACCGGGCCACGCTCTGCTTATGGTGACTTGTTGACGTCGGCGGCGAACGCGGCACTGTCTGCTCATCCTATATCCGCAAAAGCTGTATCTACAAAGGCAGTATCTACAAAAGCTACATCCACCCAAGCGGTATCGGAAGGGGTCGAGTTTGTTTATATGGATGACCAAGCTTTACCTCATGTTGCGGATGCGGTTGCAAAAGCGCTGATTGAAGAAGGGGTGACTGCGGTCATCGGGCATTTCAACAGCGCATGTGCAGCAACCGTGAAAGATCAATATGAGAACGCTGGCATTGTGTTTGTGCTGCCAGCTTCAACCGGTGATGACCTCACCGAGCAGCCGAGCCGCTACCGTTTTCGACTGTGCGCCAGCAACACAAAACAATGCGAAGTGGTTGCAGAACTATTGGATGCCCAAAGTGGTTCGCACATGGTGGTATCGGATGGTTCTCCTTATGCCGAAGGGCTGGCGACGGTGCTCGCGAGTACTTATGGGTACCGAGTGATTCATCAAGAAAACTTGTATGAACAAACCACGTTTGATTTCGACAACGTGTTTCTAGCCGGTACGCATTTCTCGTGTGCGGATATGCTGAACCATTTAAACCGGCATGCCTTTACTGGGCGGGTTGTGGGTTGCGACGATTGCGATATTGAAGAGATTGAGACCTTATTAACGCCACCCTATTCCATAGAAGTGATGAAGCTGGATAACGGCTTTGAATTCTATATTCGTCATGGGGTGAAAGCCGTTTTAGACATTCTGTATGACGATTCCGATGTCAGCAATTTGGACATGGCTGATCGTTTGCGGTGTTCTGCATCCTCATTTCGCTTTAATGAATATGGGGATAACACGTTGTCGACTTGGCATCACTTGACCATTAAGGAGCAGTGATGAGCACCAACCAACGACAATTTGATTGGGTCATTATTGGGGCGGGTGTGATCGGCTGTGCCATTGCGCGTGAATTGTCACTGCAATCGAATTTCAGTGTTGCTCTGATTGAACAAAACCGAGTGGGCAGTGGCGCGACGCTTTATTCCGGTGGTTTTGTTCGTGTGATTCACAGTGAAGATCACATCACAGAGATGGCCAAGGAAAGCCTGCCATTTTTTCTTCAGCATAAAGAAGAGACAGGGTTTGACGAAATTGGCACGCTCTTTGTGCCAACGACTGAGAGCCTTGAGACCATTTCAGAATGGGTTCGAACGACGAGTACGAATGAGCACCCTATCTATTTGAAACAAGTGAAGTCACTACCAGAAGAGCTTCGGAAGATTCTCCCTAAGCGGTTGGATGCGGATTACGTTGTCTGGGAGCCAGTGAGTGGCTACGCCGACCCCCTCAAATCAACCTTATGGCTTTCCAATGAAGCACAGAAAAATGGCGTCGAGCTGTTTGAGTCAACCCAAGTGCAGTCGATTGACACCCATGGTCATGATGGGTTTCAACTGACGACAAGCGATCAGGTCATACTGACGAATGGGCTGATTGTTTGCACGGGAGCATGGAATTCATTGGCAGGAGATGCGTTTGACTTATCCGACGTTCAGCGCCCTAAAGCCATTCAAGCGGAATTCATGCGCTCACAGCCTTTGCCCTCCCAGCATCCTGCGCTCATTGTGGGGGATCCAGATGTTTACATGCGCCCTATTGGTGGTGATACCTGGTTAGTCGGCACAGCGACCAGCGAGTGGGATATTGATGTGGAATCGCCAAGGCGTAAAGACATCACCCACACCGATCTGACTAAAGAAACCGTCTCGCAAGCGTTGAATATTCAAAAAGACGCTCTTAACGCTTTAGGCGCGAGAGTTGGATTTGATGGTTATACCTACGGAAAAACAGGGTACTTAGGGGCGAAATCCAAGTACAAAAATGTCCTTTTTGCCACCGGTTGGAGCGGCATGGGATTTAAGCTTTTTCCATCCATCGCCAAACGTATATCTCACCTCGCGACTCAATCAAGGAATGATGTGTATGAGTGATTACTCTGCGACAAAAAACACCGAAAATCAGGGTATTTTACTGATCTTCTCTTTCAATATTCTGTCGGGTGTTCAGGCGGTTTATTTATCGGGCATGCTGCAAAAAGCCGATGTCTTTTCAACGCTTATCCTGACTTTTCTCCTCGTCAGCTTGTATTTTTACGTGGCTCAATCGATCAGTAAAAAGCCATTGGTTGAAACTCGATGGAAAGATTGGATAGGGGTGAACCTCACCACGGCGGGTAGCTGGCTTGGTTTCTTTATAGCGCTTAAATACATTGAGCCTGCTATTTCCAGTGCGTTAGCCAACTCAATTGGACCATTAGTTACGATTCTAATTACGGTCTTTATTCTTAAGACCGATAAGCTGAGTGCACCGCAAATGGTCACTGCATTAGGCGTAATGGCGAGCATGATATTCATGATTAATTCGACCTTCAGTGGTAACTCTGCGATGGGACACATTGATCGTGATGATGCGATATTGGGTGTGGTGATGTCCTTTGTGTGTGGTGTTTCCATGGCGCTTAACACGTTGGCATCCAAATCTTTAAATCAGAAAGGGGTGACACCTGGCCAAATCATGTCGAAGCGATTTCTTTTGCTTATCGGTATAGCTTTTGTGTTGAGTGATAAACCCGTTTTGGTCTATACCGCCACGACCTTTTATTGGGAAATCCTGATGATAGCGGTGATCGGAAACATTATTCCTTTGTATTGCTTACAGCTGGGTATCAAGAAGTCGGACCCGTTAATCGTGAGTTTCTCGTTAGTCGCTGCGCCGATTATTTATCTCTTCATTCAGATGTTTAATTCGAGACTTACCTTTTCTATGGAATCGCTGATAGGCACCAGCTCCGCCATTATTTTTGTGGTGATTGGCATCTATTTAAAGCAGAAAAGAGCCGTGAATCAGCCAAAAGAAGAGCCGCTGCAAAGCGCCAAGTAGTGAGGGACACAGTATGCAGATTTCGATATGCGAAGCGAAAGATGAGTCGTTAAGGCTCGGACGATTGGATGCGGACGCCATCAATGCTTTGGTGGAAAAAGAAAGGAAAGGAGTTCACCATGAATAAAGATTACGTCGTCATTGTCGACCCATATTCTAGCGCGTGTTTACTGCCACGAGATTTCAACGCTGCTGGTTTTGATTGTATTGCTGTGCACAGCCAAAAGACGATCCCATCAAACTATGCGGGCTCGTTTCACGCACAGGATTTTGTGGCTGAAACCGTATTTAACGATGTGGAGTTGTGCGCCCATTTTCTAAAAGAATACGCCCCCGTGGCGGTACTTGCTGGGGCTGAAAGTGGGGTGCAAAAAGCGGATTTACTCACGCATCATTTAGCGCTTTCCAGTAACGATTTTGCGCTTTCCTTGGCTCGCCGAGACAAATTTGAGATGCAGGAAGCCATTGCGAAGCAAGGCATTCGAGCGATCAAACAGCTAAAAACGTCTCAGTTTGATGAAATAGAGCCTTGGCTTAAGTCGAATAATATTCAAGAGTTTATTATTAAGCCTTTGGCTTCGGCAGGTTCTGAAGGTGTCAGTAAGTGCTCGAATTTGGATGAGGCTAGAAAGGCGTTCGACAGTATTCTTCACTCTGAAGACATGTTCATGCAGCTCAACCAAGCGGTATTGGTGCAAGAATTTATCCATGGGTCGGAATACGTTGTCGATACGGTATCGTGTGATGGAAAAAGTTTTGTCACCAACCTGTGCCGTTATCATAAATGCCAAGCGAATGGTTCGGATGTGGTGTATCGAGAAATGGAGTTTCTACATCCAGAAGACGAGTCATTGCAAGAAATCATCGAATACAATCAAGGTGTATTGGATGCATTAGGCATTACGGTTGGTCCTGCTCACAGTGAGATTATGCTTTCTCCTGATGGACCTGTTCTGATAGAAGTAGGGGCGCGGATTCATGGCGGATACACCCCGAGAACCGTGCAGAATTTCTCTTCAGTGTCACAGTTAGATCTCACGGTAGATGCGTTTACCAATCACTCTCGCTTTAGGGAAAGAACGTCCCAACCTCCGACATTCCATAAGAAAGCATTGGTTCAGTTCTTTATTAGCACTGAAGAAGGAAAAGTAGAGGATGTGAATGGCAAGGAACAGCTGTCTAAGCTGGATTCTTACTTTGACTCGGTATGGGGGATTGCCCCGCAATCGAAGGTGTCGAAAACAGTCGACCTGTTTACATCGCCTGGTTGGGTTGTCCTTATGAACGAGAGCGCTAACGCACTGAATAGGGACAAACAGGCTGCTATTGACTTAGAAGAGAACCACGAGCTTTATCGGTTGTCCTCTGTGTGATGGTGGTAATCTAACTTGTTAAAAGAGGCTGGTGCTCCCAGCCTCTTTTTTTATGCCTGAAATCCAGTTCTCTATTCCTCGATAGAGAAGCCACTGAACCAAATATATTAAGGTTATTTAGGTATATACCTACCAAATATAATAGCTACTAGAAATAGGACTATAAGATTTGAGAGTTTTTATTTTTTCTGGTTTTTATAGAATGAAAACACTTAAGGAAAACAAGTAAAGAAGGAATTCAAATGAAAGAAATTAATTTAGAAGAATTAAATGAAGTAACAGGCGCATATATGATTGGTGGCTGTTTTCCATTCCCAACTAAAAAGCCAAAACTATTTTAATAAGGAAATAAAATGAAAGTAATTAAAAAAGAAACAACGAAAAAAGTAAATGGCGCCATTGTTGAAGGTGGCTGTGTTATGAACCCTTGGGAGAGAAAATAATGAAAGTCCTTGATCTAAAAATGTTGAACGCCGTTTCTGGTGGTAGCCAATGGGTTGTGTGTGATTTTGGTGAAACCACAGAGTGAAGGTGAAGCTATGGACAATGCGAATTGCATTAAGTCAGCCAGTCACTACCCAGGTAAGAACAGTCGATCGGACTCGCGTCTGTTCTTAAAAAACCGCGTAGTGGAATAGCCAAACGTTGAGCCGGAGGGAGTATGTCTGAAGAATCGTTATTCAGAAAAAAAGCCAAAGAAGCCTATTTTAAAAGGCTGGATGGCAAAGTCATTATAAATACGCATTTGTCACATTGGTGGGTTACGTTGCTCATCGCCTTAATTGTTACCTTTGTGGTGCTATTTATTAGTTTTGGTTCTTACTCTCCAAAGGCTCAGGCGACGGGGTATTTACTCCCTGAAAATGGGCTAAGTGAGGTGTACTCAACATCGAACGGGTATTTGAGTGAGGTGTACATAGAGGAGGGGCAGTTAGTCAAAAAAGGGCAGCCGTTGGCAACGATAAGCTATGAGCGGTATGTCGAAACAGGTGAGGCGAGTAGCCACCAATTAAGAGCTCTGACAAAACAAATGATAACGACACTGAATCACCAGATTCAGACAACCAATGATATTTACCAATCTAAAATGTCATTGATTGATAATAAAAAGAAAATGCAGAATTCAACGATATCCCGTAATGGAAATCGGCTTAAGAATATAAATAATAAAATAAGAATAGAAAGTAAGAAATACAATAAATTAAACACACTATATAAAGATAAATATATATCTGAAGATGTTTTGCTTCAACAAGAAGTCTTACTCTCAACACTCAATATAGAGAGAGATGATCAGCTGTCGCAATTGGATATTGCCAAGCAAGAATTATTAGCGCTGAACGTAGAACACGAACTATTGGAGCGTCAGCGTAAAACTGAAATAGCGAACTTAGAACAAAAAATCGATCAGCTAGAGCATTCGGAAATAGAAAGCCTGAGCAGTAAAGGTGAAACGTTAATTGCCAAAGTGTCTGGCAGGGTACGCTCTGTCGCCGTAAGACCCGGTGAACGTATTGAACTCGACACACTGGCGATGACCATTGTGCCAGAAGAGAGTGAACTGCACGTCGAAATGCAAGTGTCTTCAAACAGCTTAAAAATGGTGGAAGTCGGGCAAGAAGTACAAGTGAAGTTATCGGCTTTCCCTTACCAAAAATACGGAACATTAACGGGTGTAGTCAGCTACATCGCGGATACGGCAAGTGTCGATAAAGATTCGGCAAAAGCAGCAAGCTACAGGCTATTAGTGAGTTTGCCGCAGCAAAGCATTGTGGATGGATCGATTCGTCATGACCTAACAGTAGGCATGCAAGCAATCATCGATATCAAAGGGAAGTCCATGCCTATCATGACATGGCTATTGGAACCAATTCGGTACGCAAAGGAGCAATTTGAAATATGAGTTTTTTAAGTAATCTGAATTTTTCATTCAAAAACAAATTGCCCGTCTATTACCAAAGTGAAGTAGCGGAGTGTGGATTAACCTGTATCGCGATGATTGCTACGTATCACGGATACAAAACAGACATCGATACATTGCGACAGCGCTTCCCCCTGTCGCAGAAAGGAACGGGTCTCAATGTACTGATTGATATCGCCTCAACATTGAAATTGAGTACAAGACCTCTCCAATTGGACATGGAGCATCTAACCGAACTGAAGCTGCCTGCACTGCTGCACTGGAACTTCGATCACTATGTTGTGTTGAAATCTGTAGGTAAAAAGCACTGCATCATTCATGACCCAGCGCTTGGTGAGCAAAAAGTATCGCTGGAGCAGGTATCAGAACAATTTACCGGTGTTGCGCTGGAGTTTATGCCAGCAGAAGAATTCGAAGAAGTTAATGAAACAACGGAATTAGGCATCCGCCACTTGTGGTCAAGAATTCAAGGGTTACTGCCATCCATTACACAAATTTTAGCGCTAACGGCTTTTATCCAGATATTTGCTTTGTTAACCCCTTATTTTATCCAGCTAACGATAGATGAGGTTATTACCACCGGAGATAGCGACTTATTGATGGTACTCGGTATTGCGTTTGTGAGCTTACACCTATTTAGGGCAATCACATTTGCACTACGAAGCTGGGTGGTCACGTTTGTCGCGACGCAACTGAATTACCAGCTCAGCAATAACTTGTTTACGCACCTTATTCGATTGCCGTCAGACTTTTTTGCGAAGCGACACATTGGAGACATTACAAGCCGATTCTCATCGTTAGATGAAGTCAATCGAATGCTCTCTACCGGATTTGTGGAAGCCTTTATTGATGGCGTGATGATGCTGACTGCCATAGGGATCATGTACTACTACAACGCATCATTAGCCAATGTGGTCATGATTATGCTGGTGGCATATGTTGCACTGAGAACTCTGCTCTTTAAACCCATTAGAAGAGCTGTTCGAAACAAGCTGATAAACCAAGCGAATGAAGACTCGTACTTTTTAGAAAGCATCCGAGCGATACAAACTGTTAAATGTTTTGGTCATGAAGCGGAGCGAGTATCAGGGTGGCAAAACCGATACGCAGATCAAATGAATGCTTCGGTAAGAAGCGAGCGACTGGGCATTATCCATAAATCGGCAGACCTATTTATCACAGGTGTAGAGCATGTACTGATTATTTGGATAGGCAGCATGTTAGTGATGGACCATGCAATGACCATTGGTATGTTGTATGCCTTCTTAAACTACCGACAAATGTTTTCAGACCAGTCACGTTCACTAGTGGAAAAGTGGTTCGAATTCAGAATGCTAAAGCTTCACTTGTCACGAGTTACCGACATTGTGATAGCGAAAAAAGAAGAACATGTACACAGCGAACGTGCCAAATTAGAACCGATTAAAGGTGGTATTAAGCTTGAGAACGTCGCGTTCAGATACAGCCCTAATGATGATGATGTGATTGATGGTTTCGACTTAGAAATACAGCCCGGTGAATCCGTGGTGCTCACCGGAAACTCAGGATGCGGTAAGTCCACACTAATGAGAATGCTCACAGGGTTGGACCAGCCGACAAAAGGCAAAGTGCTGGTCGATGATATTGCTTTACAACACATGGGGTTAGCCGCTTATCGAGACGACATCGCAACGGTGATGCAGGACGACCAATTGCTCAGCGGTACGATACTGGACAACATTACTATGTTTGATAAAACACCCAATTTAGAGCAGGTAGGTAGGGCAGCTGGGCTCGCTGCGATAGGACAAGAAATTATGAAGATGCCCCTAGGCTTTCAAACCCTGATAGGGGATCTAGGTAGCACTCTCTCGGGTGGACAGAAACAGCGGATATTATTGGCAAGAGCCTTTTATAAACAGCCGAAAATACTGTTTTTAGATGAAGCTACCAGCAGCCTAGATACAGAAAACGAAAAACACATTAACAACGTTATCAAAAAAATGGGCATCACCCGAATTTCGATAGCTCACCGCAAAGAGACCATTGAGATGCACGATCGTGTCATCAAATTAGGTGAAAAAGGGCAGATACTCAGCGACAACAGACAGGAAAAACCAAAACTCGAAGCTTTGGCATAAGGAAATAACATGAAACAACTGACTCAATTACAAGTGAAAGAAATTAAAGGCGGATCTCATCAAGTTGATTTTGATAGAACGGTGTGTATTTAGGAATTAATTATGAAAGAAGTAACTAAAGAAGAAATCATTAATATCGTGAATGGTGGTATGGGAAATACTTATTCGAATAACCCTTTTTAAACGATTTGCTAGATAATATTCGAGATATAAATTTAAATAAATAAGAGTGTGTATTATGAAAGAAATAAGCGTAAATGATGTGAAAAAAGTAATAGGTGCAGGCACATGTTATGGCTGGGATACAGGTAGTGCATGCATTGGTATCTATGTACGATCTCCAGGTGAAAGATAAACTTCATCGAATATTACAAATTAAAATAGTAATAGTATAAAAAAGTAGGAATTAAAAAATGAAAGAACTAAATACAAATGAAGTTGAAAAAGTAACAGGTGCTGGTACGTGTTATGGTTGGGATACGGGTAATGCATGCATTGGTATCTACGTTAGAAATTAGTAAAAGAAGACAACTCCTCAATATTAACTTTTAGATAAATTAGTTATCAACCTCTAATGGTATATTTTTTAAATCTATCATGAGCTGGTAATAGGGACTTTATTTTCTAATACAATATGGAAATAGGAATTAAAAATGAAAGAGCTTACAACAGCAGAATTAGAAATGGTTTCAGGTGCTCGCTGGCAGCACGTTAAAGATTTCGTATTAGGCTTCATGTCAGAATTTTAATTGGAAAGGAATATAAAATGAAAGAGCTTACAACAACAGAATTAGAAATGGTTTCAGGTGCTCGCTGGCAGCACGTTAAAGATTTCGTATTAGGCTTCATGTCAGAATTTTAATTGGAAAGGAATATAAAATGAAAGAGCTTACAACAGCAGAATTAGAAATGGTTTCAGGTGCTCGCTGGCAGCACGTTAAAGATTTCGTATTAGGCTTCATGTCAGAATTTTAATTAGAAAGGAATATAAAATGAAAGAGCTTACAACAACAGAATTAGAAATGGTTTCAGGTGCTCGCTGGCAGCACGTTAAAGACTTCATCCACGGTTTTATTTCAGAATTTTAATACGTAAGGAATAGATAAATGAAAGAACTGAATACTCAAGAAATACAAGATGTAAACGGTACTTGCTCATCATGCTACGCATCAGGTCAAGCTTTAGCTCAAGCGATTAAAGAATTTTTTGCATAAGGAAACTAACAATGAAAGAACTGAATACTCAAGAAATACAAGATGTAAACGGTGCTTGCTCATCATGCTATGCCGCTGGACAAGGGTTAGCAAGAGCCATTAAAGAATTTTTTGCATAAGGGAAAATGACAATGAAAGAGCTGAATACCCAAGAAGTACAAGACGTTAATGGTGCTTGCTCGGCATGCTATGCCGCTGGACAAGGTCTAGCACAATTCCTTAAAGAACTATTTTAATTGTTAGGTAATCTAAAAATGAAAGAACTGAATACTCAAGATGTACAAGACGTGAATGGCGCTTGCTCGGCGTGCTATGCCGCTGGACAAGGTTTGGCACAATTCCTTAAAGAACTATTTTAATTGTTGTTAGGTAATCTAAAAATGAAAGAACTAAATACTCAAGACGTACAAGAAGTGAATGGCGCATGTTGCATCTGCTGTATTATCGAAAGAATTCTACGCTAATTAAAAGGACGAAATGATGAAAGAATTGAATACTCAAGACGTACAAGAAGTGAATGGTGCATGTTGCATCTGCTGCATTATCGAAAGAATTCTACGCTAATTAAAAGGACGAAATGATGAAAGAATTGAATACCCAAGATGTACAAGAAGTGAATGGCGCATGCCTCAACAATGTTTGTGTTTTCGACATTATTGACCGGTTGATTAACTAGTCACTTCAGTTAGAGATAAGCCTGGATCTTTTCCAGGCTCTCAATTCAACCAGACATCAGTGATTAAAACTACAGTTTATCTGGTGCAATAACGCCGCCAATGATGGCTTTAGCGATAGCATGATGTCGGTTGACCGCATCCAATTTATTGATGCAATTCTTGATATGGAAATTGATTGTACTTTCAGACACCCCAATGATTTGAGAAGCTTCCCAAGAGGTTTTACCTTCGGCGGTCCAAGTCAGTACTTCTTTTTCTCTGTCTGTTAAGGTTTTTGGTTCACACACATTCACTCGGCTCATAGCAGAATGAAGGTAAGGCCAAATAGAAAGCATGTTCGTTTCAATTTCAAATGCTTTATCATCCGGTATGTGTTCACTGTTCGCGATAGAAAACACACCGATAGTGCCGCCTTTCCCATGGATAGGAATTGAAATTCCATCTTTTAGCCCATATTCGACGGCTTTTTCCATGACTTCTTGTTGGTCTGTTGGCATAGCATCAAAGTCGCGGTGCCACAATATCGGAGCGACACCACTTTTGGCATACTCCAATACAGGATCGCTTTGGCGGTAATTGTGTTCGAAGTACCACTCCATCCAATCTTCTGGATAGTTGTTGATCAAAAACACATCGTAATGCTGTGTGTTTAATGGGGTAAATAATGCGATTAGGTAGTAATCGACTCCGAGTGTTTCAGTAATGTCGGCACATAGCCGTTTTAACTGAGGTTGAGTGGTCACTCCGTGACTACTTGAAATTAACTGTTTAACCATTCACTAGCTCCCTCTCTAATGGTTATTTATTCCCTGAATTTGTAGCATTATTCAATGTTTTGGTAGCCAGTAAGTATAATCTTATCAATTCATTAGATTCTTATGTCATGCCGTCAATAGTATTGAAGTGCGAGTGATCTCACTGCATTTCGCTATATATTTTGAAACTGGCTGATCAAAAGCAAAGAAGTTGTCCAATAATCCATAGAGTGAATTGAGCTAAAGTTCGGGACTCAACGTGGTGAATGAGAGTTTACCCAGCTTTGCAAAAACTGAATAAAAGCTAAAAGTGCTTCACTGTGCTTGAGCTGTTGGGGAAAAACCAAGTAGATCTCTCTTTTTTGGCTATAGTAAGGCTCCAATATTGCTGATAATTGCCCTCGGTTCAGTGCCGGTTTAACAAGATAATCAGGCAGTTTAATGATGCCTTCACCCTCTATTGCGGCGTCATAAAGTAAAAAGTTGTCGTTGGCGTAAAACGTTCCTTTTGTTTCAGTTTCCTTTATCGTTCCTTGATCCGTGTATTGCCACGTCGTGAGGTGTGGGTCTGACAAACAGTTGTGTGAGCGCAAATCGTCAGGTGTTAATGGCGTGCCAAAGGTGTTGAGATAATCTGGCGAGGCACAACATACATGTCGGTAGTCCATTAAATGCTTGGCTATCATGTTTTCTGGCGGGGTACTTGTCGCTCTTATCGCAAGGTCAAAAGGCTGTTGAGTCAGATCTTGATTTGTGTAGCCAACATCGATATCAAAAGTGATGTCTGGGTGGAGTTTTCGAAAGGCTCGGCACGCAGGCACCAAGTAACGTTGCCCAAAAATAGCCGCACTGGTGATGTTTAACTTCCCTTCGATGGCAGAAGCAGACTGCCTAATCTCTCTCTCCATAAGATTAACGGAAGAGGTAACACCTTGCATTTGCAGCAATACTTTTTGTCCTGATTGAGTCAGCCTAACGCTTCGCGTTGTACGTATCAGTAAGGTGACATCAAGATCGCGCTCTAAGGCATTAATTTGGGTAGACAAATAGCTGCGTGAAATCCCCAATTTATCGGCAGCTTGCCCAAAATTCAGGCATTCCGCCACAACACTGAATAAATAATAGCGTTCGAATCGTTTATGCAATCGCATCTCTTGTGGCAGTTTCATCTTTCACCCAAACCATGAAGTCTCTATTGTTCCTTATAGTACATTTTATTGTTCTCTATAAAGAATAGTTAATTCTGAATGTGAGGTTTAATCGCAACAAAGCACCGTCTAATATTTAGGTATTACGTTTATGAGGTTTGAGGTGAAAATGTCTAATTATCAACAAAATAGTATGGGTGTATATCAAAACGACCCGTTAGCTGATATTGAATTTATACAAGGGTATTGGCGAATGGGTGAGTGGGGGATGTCACCTGCTCAGAGGCTAGATTTTGTTAAGCAGCACATAGAGTTGGGAATAACCACCGTAGATCATGCTGCTATTTATGGCGGTGATGTCCCTTGCGAAGCCTTGTTTGGTGAGGCACTAGCACTTGAGCCCTCCATCCGGGAGCAACTCCATATCATTACTAAGTTAGGCATTATCGCTCCTCAAACCGAAGGGGGAATTGCGTACTATGACAGCGGTCGTGGTGAGATAATCGGATCGGTAGAGCGCTCACTCAATCAGCTGGGTGTAGAGCATGTCGATACACTGTTATTGCACCGACCTGATATTTTGCTTCAACCAGAAGAGGTCGCCGAAGCATTTGAAGTGTTAAGACGCTCAGGTAAAGTGTTGAATTTCGGTGTTTCTAACTTCACGACACATGAGTTTTCTTCTCTTCAATCCTATTTAGATGTCACGTTAGTGACCAACCAAGTAGAGATTAACCCCATCAACATGCAAAGCCTCGAAGATGGAACATTGCATCAGTTGCAAGCTCAACGTCGCCGCCCAATGGCTTGGTCATGTTTGGCTGGAGGCAACCTTTTCAACTCATCAACTGAGCAAGATAACCGCGTGCTGACTGTGCTGGAAGAGATAAAAGAAGAAGTGTCTGCCGATTCGATTGATCAAGTGGTGTTTGCTTGGGTGATGGCGTTACCCTCACGCCCAATCCCTATCATTGGAAGTGGTAAAATAGAACGCGTAAAAACCGCAGTCGCAGCCAAAAACATCTCGTTAATCCGTGAACAATGGTATCGAGTATGGACCGCTTCTAAAGGGCATGGTGTTGCGTAGATTTCAAGCTTCATAAAACTTCATAGGAAGGTGAAAGCCTTCCTTCGTCTTTGCCTTTGTCTTAAAAGCCCTACTTCTCTTCTACGCCCCAACGATAAGTAACTCTTGTATCAGTTACATTCCTAGTCAAGATTTATGAGAACCCCGCTCAACTTTTTTTACTGAATAGCCTTCTTTAATTCATACGCCTTAGGTTGCGATACGTGATGCATATATAATCGACGAAAGGTTTTTTTCACAGACAGATAACAACCCTATCCATACCATAGAAGACTATCACCAAGACGGTGTAATAAGCAGTAAAGGCGTTAATCTTGGTAAGCTCTCATGGCGTGCAATTATTCCACTTTACTTAATGAAAACACCAGATGGGAAAGCTCTGTATTCACGAGAGCAAATTAAAGAACGTGTTGATTTTGATATTGCGTGGTTACGAACTCTTTGGTTTGATGGCATACATAGCGTCGACCATGTGATTGATTACTATGAAGAGGTCAAAGCTAGAACTAAATACAATGAAGAAAAATTTGGTCCTCCTGAACTCATTAAAAATCTATCTTTTAATGAAGTGAATTTTGGCACCCAAAACGATCCCTCTTTACTTTATATTGGGCTGCAAGAAACGTGTTATTCCAATTTAGGCTGTAAATATCTGGAGCATCAAGCCATTTATGTTCTTCTCGAAATGGGGATTTTTACGCCACCAGAAAATCAACCGTTCTATAAATCACATTTATGGAATCACGCACATTTTAATGTGAAGCCCACATTGATAAAAAGGGTTAATTTTGATTAGTAAGCTATTAATTTCAATATTTATTTTCTACTCATTTCCGTTGATCGCTTATGAAATGACAGAGCGAAAAATGATACTAAGCTACTCATCTGAGGCTAAGAGCTTTGTTGAAATACATGATGGATATATAGGGTATTCGTACGTTTTAGAAGCAGGAAAACGTATGAATTATTTACCTGAATCAGAATCTATAATTGATAATAGTTCTGTAGTTCGGATGTTTAAGAGAGCATCTTTTAATGGTGGTAAGTATATAAACTTTTATAATTATAAGAAATATAAAAATCATGTTGTAATTAATGAAAATGGACACATAATCCAACTAGTTCTTCATATATTATCTAATAAGCAACATAGTCATAGAGAATTAATGGATTTTATATCATCCCTTAAAAGCTTGGAATATTTGTCATTAGAGTTTAATAATAGTAAAATAAAAGAATTAGATCTAACTACATTAAAAAATCTGAAACAAGTAAGAATAAATAAATTAAGCGATGGAATTATAAGTCTACCAATAGAAAGCAAACTTGAAGTTTTAGATTTATATTCAGAAAAAGAAATAAAAATAAATAATATAAAATATCAGGAATATATTAAAGCATCCTCTTTAGTTGGTGCTTATATGAGGCTTTCTGATTTTGAAGAGCTTAATAACCTTGAAGTATTAGACTTGTTTTACTCTAGAGATAATACTTTGGATACAGAGGTGATATTTAATTTATCAAATCTTGGTAAATTGGAATCATTATACTTGCCGACTGAGAAAAACGTAAAGTCCATTGGGTTGAAAGGTCTAGTTAATCTTAAGAAACTAAGTTTTGGTTCAGATAATGACTACTCGCATACCATTATTCCAGAGAATGTAGAGTATGTAATTGCTGGTGGTGAAATAAACAATAGTATTCCAGACTTTTCTAAAAATAATAAGTTAAAGAAACTTATCCTGAAGAATACTTCCATAAAAAACTTAAAAGGACTTAGTAATCTTCCTAAATTGGAGGAGATAATTATTGAACATAGTAAACTTGAAACTATGGATGGACTCAAAAATCTTCCTTCTCTCAAAAAATTAACATTTTACGGTGGAAACCTAACTGAAATTGGAAAAATGGAAGGTGTGGAAAATTTGGAGGAGTTGGTAATTACACGAAATAAAATTAAAGAAGTGAAAAATGTTAACCATCTTTCATCTTTAACATTTCTCCGTTTATTTAATAATCAAATTGATACGTTGGATTTTAATGAAGTAAAAGATCTTGCTTATTGTGGAATTGGTCTCCTATATAACCCTATTGAAAAAACCATGACAAAAGAAGACGAGGAAAAATTAGAGAATTTATATGAATACGGCAATATTAACGGGAAACAATGATCATGATCTATATTCAAATTATTGCCGTTATTACGCTTCTCATTAACTTCGTAATGAGTACTATCCATGAGTTTTCAGACGGCGAAGAAACGTTTATGGATTACGCGAGTATTTTGGTATTGAGCTACATTATTGTTCTGGTAGTGAATAAGCTATTTTTCAGGCGTGATGATACGTAGATGATTAAATCGATAATTCAACTAATGTTACTCAAAGCATGTTGAATCAAGTATATTTAAGCGATTTTTTTACCGCTTATAAGAAAGGAGGCTTTCGCCTCCTTTCTTCTTTAATTTTCTAACTATCAGCGATTTTTTGCCATTTCACGTAGCGCTTCTTTCTCAGCGTCGGATAGGAATGCGATGTCCAAGCCATTGATTTGTGCTTGGCGAATTTGCTCTTGGCTCAAGCCTGCTGCTGGAGCTGCCACTTCAAATTCATAAGGCTGCTCAATACCTTCAACTGCTGGGTCATCGGTATTAATACACGCTTTCACGCCGTGCTCTAGGAAGGTTTTCAGCGGGTGGTTAGCCAGTGAATCAACCGTGCTGGTTTGGAAGTTAGACGTTAGGCAAGATTCAATACCAATACCGTGTTCAGCAAGGTAATCCATCAACTTAGGATCGTGAATCGCTTTCACGCCGTGCCCGATACGGACAGCGCCAAGTTCTTGAATCGCTTGCCACATACTTTCTGCACCTGCTGCTTCACCTGCGTGAATTGTAACTTGTAAGCCTGCGTCTTGAACCTGCTTGAAGTGGTTAATAAAGCGATCACCTGGTTGACCAAGTTCATCACCGGCTAGGTCAATAGCAACCAATTTGTCTTTGTGTGCAAGTAAACCGTCCAGTTCTTGTTGGCAAGCATCTTGGCCAAACGTACGGCTCATAATTCCGATAAGGTTGGTTTTTACACCGTAGTCGCGTGAACCAGCTTGTACCCCATCAATAACCGCTTCTACTACACCTTCAATAGGCAGTTTGTGTTTCATTGCCATGTAGTAAGGCGAGAAACGAAGCTCAGCGTAATCGATTTGAGCATTCAATGCGTCTTCTACGTTTTCGTAAGCAATACGACGGCATGCATCCAAGTCACCCAGTACGGCTACACCCCAGTCTAACTTGGACAGAAATGCAACGAGTGAAGGCTCAGCTTCAACAATTTGTACGTGCGGACGAAGCGCTTCCAAATCGTATGCGGGAAGTGCCACGCCAAATTTTTTGCCAAGATCAAGAATCGTCTGGCTACGGACGTTACCGTCGAGGTGGCGGTGAATATCAGTTAAAGGCAGGTTTTTGGTGATCATGTTTACTTCCTAAATGCGACGAGTTTCGGCTAATTCGCCTAAGTATAAAAATCATTTAGTAAACTGTCAGTACCATAAGAACAGATTATTGTTTGATCAGTGCTGCTTTTCTTTAATGTTCACTAAATCTGTTGGCCATTCTGAGAAAGGAACCGGTCGGCTAAACAAAAATCCTTGCGCTTGAGGGCAGTCGAGTAAGCGGAGAAGTTCGGCTTGCTCTGTGGTTTCGACCCCTTCAGCCACAAGATTCACCTTGAAGCCCTTTGTGATGTTCACAATAGCGGCGACGACAGACGTTTCTATTTGCTCCCTTTCTAATTGAACGATGAACGATCGGTCGATTTTCAAGCAATCAAAGGGCAATTTGTGGAGATAAGCAAGCGATGAATAACCAGTTCCAAAGTCATCAATGGCAATCTTAATGTTTAAGTCTTTAATGGCTTGCATGTTTTTCAAGATAATCGGGTCATTATCGACGATTCTCGATTCTGTAATCTCAAGCGTTAAGTTTTGGGCGTTTAGCCGTGTGTACTTAAGCACCATTTCCAACTCTTCAGTAAACCCTGGTTGGGATAATTGATTCACGGAGAGGTTAACATGCAAGCTGAATTCGGGGTGCCATTGCCCATTTTGAATGGCATTGGCGGTATCACTGCATGCTTTCAGTAAGATTTGCGAACCAATGTCGCCAATTAAGCCGCTTTCTTCTGCAACAGGGATAAAGTCGAGAGGTGGTACGACCCCATTTTCTTCCGAGACCCAACGCGCCAAGGCTTCAGCTCCTAGGATTTCACCACTTTCTAAATCAATGATGGGCTGATAAAACGGGACAAATTCACTGTTGGCAATCGCTTCATTTAGGTTGGCGAGAGTTTGTGTTTTCTTACGAGAAACATCGGCCATTTCAGGGCGGTAGTACACAACGCGGAGCGCGTCCTGCTTGGCGTGGCTTAAGGCGATGCTGCTGTTGCGTAGCCATGTGCTCATATCATTTTTATCGCAGGATAAAACAATACCTATGGAGACATTGACGACCACTGTCTCCGTACCCATATTGAATGGTGAGCTAAACGACTGTTTTATTCGAGTGACTAACTGCTCGACTGCCATTTCAGAGCCATTTCTAGGATCATAAATAGCGAACTCATCACCTGCGACTCTGGCAAGCAATACGCGTTCGTGGCAAATATTCTTTAATCGCTGAGCAATAATGGTTAACAGTTGATCGCCACTGTAATGACCTAAGCTGTCGTTGATGTCTCGGAAGCGATCGATGCCAATGAGAATCAAAGATCCAGGTAGAGAAGATTTCAGATTACTGCTCGTTTCGATGAGACCTTGGCGGCTGTAGAGCTGAGTTAAAGAGTCGTAGACCAACTGAGTTCGTAGTGCTTCAAATGACGCCTTTAAGTTTTGAGTCATGTTGTTGAATGCCGACACCAACATGCTGGTTTCAAAGACTTTGCCCGGTTCTGGCATCGGGCTGTCCCAATCGCCTTTAGCTATTTCTCGCGCTGCGTTCGCTGTCGTTGTAATTGGGTGTGTAATGCGATTGAACACCAATACACCGATCAAAAAGCCCAATAAGCTGAAGGTCATACCAATCAGCCAACCACGTTGTTGTTGCTCTGGTAAGTCACCTAACAAATCGTGCTCAGAAATGGTAACGACAATGTACCATTCCAGACCGTATGGGTTGGTGTAGCGAGACAATTTATTGAAGTAGCGATCCCCATTGGCAACGTAGTCAAACATTACTGGCTGACTTTTAGCTTCCAAACGGTTGCTCGCGATGTACTTTGCACTTGTTTGTACAACAGGGTTCGTACTTTCTGTCATTTGTAGCCGCTGCCCTTTTATGGTCATCGGCGTGCCTTTGGATACCACGCTAGAGTTATCCGAATGCGCCACCAAGCGGTTATCCTGATCGAAGATAAAAATGGAGGCAGCCGTTCTCTTTTTTTGGTCCACAAGGAAATTGTTGAACGTGTCGATTTTAATATCAGCGACCATGACACCAATCAGCTCATCGCTCACAATCACAGGGGTCGTTGCGGATAAGGTAATTTCTTGGCGTTCATCGGCATTGGTGTAAATGTTAGACCACGATGGGGAGCGCGATTCTGCCGCTGGGACATACCATGGACGAATTCTAGGGTCATAGCCCTGGAAGGTGGATTTGGCACCCGATTCGACATTTCTCCCCGAGTAGATAACCAAATCGTTTTCGGTGCGTTTGTCTTGAAGCATCAAGGTAAAATCAGAAGTAGGCTCTCGCCTAAAGCCGACAAACTCGCCTTCTTTACCACCAAAACCGACCACATCTAAGTGGGGGATGTTTTTGTATAAATGATTAAAACTTAAGGAGAGGAAATTCTCGATTTGATTGAGGTTACCGACCTGATACAGCCCGTTAAATTCGACGGATTTACTTAACGTAATGTTGGCTTGATAGGGCTCATCTAAAAAGATCGACAAACGGCTTTTCACGTTCTCAGTAAAAGCCATGAGCTGCTTATGGCTCAAATTAGACACCATATTCTCGAAGCTGCTCTTTTGAACGAAGGCAATTACCCCAAATGTGAACATGAACACGATCACAAAGGGTAAAATGACAGCCATTCGTAAAGTTATCTTTTTATTCGCCATTGCCCTACATACAGTTAGTGAACGCCATCCTGTAATCAAGATTGGAGGCGCTATTGTAAAGGCTAGATATCAAGCTAGCGAGTTTTTTTTGAACAATTCGACTAAATGTTTAACTCTTTTAGCTTTCTGGTGAGCGTATTCCGTCCCCATCCTAGAACTTTAGCGGCATCCTGCTTATGACCGTTAGTGTGATTTAGCGCTGTTTTTAAAAGTATACGTTCAAATTCGGGGAGTGCATAAGAAAGGAGCTCAGTTTCGCCAGAAGTCAGAGCTTCTTTCGCCCATTCTTCTAGTTGAGACTGCCAACCGCCATTTTCATGAGAATTGGGCACGGATTTTGTCTCTTCGAACAGTTCTCGCGGTAAGTCAGAAGGCAAAACTTCATTCCCGCTGGCCATTACGGTTAGCCATCGACAAATGTTTTCTAATTGACGAACGTTACCAGGCCAAGGCAGTTGGTTGAGGTTAATAACCGTATCTGGATGCAAGGTTTTCATTTCCACGCCCAGCTCTTCGGCGGCGAGGTTCAAAAAGTGTTGCGTGAGTTTCTCAATGTCTTGCTTACGTTCACGTAGAGCGGGGATGTGTACGCGGATAACATTCAGGCGATGGAAGAGATCTTCACGAAAGTCACCATCATGAACCAGCTTTTCTAGGTTTTGGTGGGTGGCTGCAATGATACGAACGTCCACATTGATGGGAGAGTGACCGCCAACACGGTAAAATTGCCCGTCTGCCAAAACTCGCAGTAAACGAGTCTGGATATCCAGTGGCATGTCGCCAATTTCATCTAGGAACAGAGTGCCGCCATTGGCTTGTTCAAAGCGCCCTTGGCGAACGGTGTTTGCCCCAGTAAATGCGCCTTTTTCATGACCAAATAACTCAGACTCGATCAAATCTTTAGGGATCGCAGCCATGTTCAAAGCAATGAAAGGGCTTTTCGCCCTAGGGCTATGGCGGTGTAAAGCATGAGCGACCAGTTCTTTACCAGTACCAGATTCGCCGTTTATTAAAACCGAAATGGAAGAACGAGATAAACGCCCAATAGCACGAAATACTTCCTGCATGGCAGGGGCTTCACCGATGATCTCTGGGGCGTCGCTGATAAGGGGATCGGTGCTTTCTTGATGCCTCTTTTGTTCGTGACTGTGCGCGATGGCGCGCTCAACGAGTGTTAGGGTCTCATCGATATCGAAAGGCTTCGGCAGGTATTCAAATGCGCCTTTTTGATAGGCGTTTACGGCTGCATCGAGGTCCGAGTGCGCCGTCATGATAATGACGGGTAAGTCTGGGTACTGCTGATGAACTTCTTTAAGTAGGTCTAAACCATCGATGCCGGGCATACGTATGTCGGACACTAGTACATCAGGTACTTGCCGTTCTAACGCCATAAGCACGCTTTCGGCATCGGCAAACGTCTCGCACTGAATTTGCGCCGAAGATAAGGTTTTTTCCATAACCCAGCGGATAGAACTGTCGTCATCAACGACCCATACAAAGCCTTTACTCATTGCGCTCTCTCCTAACAGCAATACCTGATCATTTGATTGGTAAAATTATGGTGAATGTGGTTTTTCCAGGCCAGCTTTCGACATCGATTTTTCCCTGATGCTGGTCGATTAAGTTTTGTGAGATCGATAGCCCGAGCCCTGTGCCACCCTCACGCCCACTCACCATGGGGTAAAATAGCGTGTCTTGAAGCTCGCCAGGAATACCTGGACCGTTATCGATAATGTCTAACTTGGCAGCCAGTTTGTAGCGCTGCCCATGAATGTTAGCTTGATGCACCGTTCTGGTGCGAAGCACAATTTCCCCGTGTTGTTGGTCGCCTAGAATTTGTGCGGCGTTACTGACAATGTTCAGTAATGCCTGCTCAATTTGGTCAGAATCCATCATGAGTGGCGGTAAACTCGGATCGTAATCACGCTTGATAGAGAGCGATTTTTTTGATTCTAATTCGACGAGCTGACGGACTTTTTCTAGTGCGAGGTGAAGATTGGCTTCCCGTTTCTCACCTGGCTTTTGGGGACCAAGTAAACGGTCGACCAGCGCGCGAAGCCTATCAGCCTGCTCAATAATGATTTGCGTGTATTCGCCTAGGCTTGGATCCGGCAGCATTTTGGATAAAAGCTGCGCCGCGCCGCGAAGCCCCCCTAAAGGGTTCTTGATTTCATGGGCGAGCCCTCGAACCAGAACTTTTGCAGCTTGTTGTTGAGCGTGTTGATTCAACTCTTGGCTTAATCGGCGTTGCTGACCAATCTTTCGAAGTTCAACCAACAAGAGAAGTTGCTTTTCCCAAGTAAAAGGGCTGACCGTGACTTCGACCATTGTCGGTTTTCCATCAATCACGAAGGTGACGTCGCTGTCTGTGATGCTCTGACCTGTCTGTAATGGTTGGGTCAGCATGCTCAGATCCATTGAAGCGTGTTGGATCAATTCTGCGAGCTTACAGGTTTGAAGGCGTTTTGCACTTTGTGAGAAAAGCAGTTCTGCTGCTGGGTTAGCGTAGTGCACGGCGAGCTGCTCATCTAGCAGCATGGTGGCTGTGACGATGTTATCGAGAATGGCGGTAGAGCGCAGATCGAGGGTGGTCATGTCCTTACCTTATAGTTTGCACCAAAATGGTGCGTCGCTTGTTTAGTATGGAGCATGAACCTTAAAAGAAAAAGTTAATAAGCCGAAATTGGCTCGTTAATCCTTATTATCCCGTGGATTTCACCCTCGCTCGATGCAAATGCACCGTTACTGGAGAGGTAGATGCAATAAGCTTGCCGTCTCTAACTGCTTGTACAGCAAGTACATGAGTGCCTCTATCGACATTAATAAGCTGCCACAGTGGCTTGTTTTGTGGCGCGCCGTAAGGCTTCCCATCGAGCATCAATTGGAGTCGCTCACCAATGCCCAGTTTTCGGTTTTGATCCACTTGAACATTGATGATGCCGCGATTGCTTCGGATGGTTTGATTTTGCTCTAGATTGCTAATAGAAAGAGACAGTGGAGCCGCCTTCTTTGGCTTTTTCTTTTGTTCTGCCTTGGTCTTAGCGGTCTGTTTATTTTTCAGTGGTTTTGCTGGTGTAAAAACAGGATCGGGAGCACTTGTTTTGGCGTTTGGTAAAACAAACGATTCCTTTTTATTGGCAGGGCCATCGGGGGGGGTGTCGCTGATATGAAGGATGCCGTCGTCATCGACCCATGAGTAGACAGTTTGGGCAATGGCGGCAGGAACAATCATCAAACTAAGCACAGTAAGTAGGGTGATCAGTTTCATTGTAAGCACCAGTGTAGAGTACGTTAAAAGTTATAAGCTGCGCCTCTGATTGTATTTTTAAGTAAGGTTGGGCGTCACGCTAAAATGCTGGAGTTTTAACCTAATGCTAAGGGCTTGTTAATTAGAGTGAAATATAAAAAAGGCCCGCCTGCGAGGCGAGCCTAATAATTATGTAAATAGTTACATCAATTTTACACTGAGTAGTAAAGTTCAAACTCTAGTGGGTGAGTAGTCATGTTGATTTGCTCAACTTCTTTAGACTTCAATGTGATGTAAGAATCGATGAAGTCATCAGAGAATACGCCACCTGCAGTTAGGAACTCACGATCTTCGTCTAGTGCTGTAAGCGCTTCTTGTAGAGATTCCGCAACTGTTGGGATCTCTGCTGCTTCTTCAGCTGGAAGGTCGTAAAGGTCTTTATCCATTGCTTCACCAGGGTGGATCTTGTTCTTGATACCGTCAAGACCAGCCATAAGCATACAAGCAAACGCTAGGTATGGGTTTCCTGTTGGATCTGGGAAACGTACTTCGATACGACGTGCTTTCGGGCTTGGTACCACAGGGATACGGATAGAAGCAGAACGGTTACGTGCAGAGTATGCAAGCATTACAGGTGCTTCGAAGCCAGGTACAAGACGCTTGTATGAGTTCGTAGAAGCGTTCGCGAATGCGTTGATTGCGCGAGCGTGCTTGATGATACCGCCAATGTAGTGAAGCGCCATTTCAGATAGGCCGCCGTACTTGTCGCCAGCGAATAGGTTAACACCGTCTTTCGCTAGAGATTGGTGTACGTGCATGCCGCTACCGTTGTCACCAACGAGTGGCTTAGGCATGAATGTCGCTGTCTTACCAAATGCGTGTGCAACGTTGTGTACCACGTATTTGTAAATTTGGATTTCATCCGCTTTTTCAGTCAACGTGTTGAAACGTGTAGCGATTTCGTTTTGACCAGCAGTCGCAACTTCATGGTGGTGTGCTTCAACAACTAAACCCATTTCTTCCATGATCAAACACATAGCAGAACGGATATCTTGAGATGAATCAACTGGTGCTACTGGGAAGTAACCACCTTTAACGCCTGGACGGTGGCCTTTGTTACCGCCTTCAATTTCAGAACCTGTGTTCCAAGCTGCTTCGATGTCGTCAATCTTAAAGAAAGAACCAGACATGTCAGTGTTAAATTTCACATCGTCAAATAGGAAGAATTCTGGCTCAGGACCAACAAGAACAGTGTCCGCTACGCCAGATGAGCGCATGTATTCTTCAGCGCGCTTAGCGATAGAGCGAGGGTCACGGTCGTAGCCTTGCATAGTAGCAGGCTCTAGAATGTCACAACGTACGTTTAGCGTTGCATCTTCAGTGAATGGGTCAAGAACTGCGCTTGATGCATCCGGCATCATCACCATGTCTGACTCGTTGATGCCTTTCCAGCCAGCAACAGAAGAACCATCGAACATTTTACCTTCTTCGAAGAAGTCTGCATCGATTTGGTGAGCAGGGATAGAAATGTGCTGTTCTTTACCTTTAGTGTCGGTAAAGCGTAGGTCAACAAACTTAACTTCGTTTTCTTGGATTAACGATAGAACGTTTTCTACTGACATCTTGGATAACCTCCAGTGTTATTAAAGCGTTGGTGCACAAGTTTAGTTAAACCGGCATTGATTAATTTGAACATTTAATAGCATTAATCGATGACAGTTCTGTGAAAGCTAAAAGTGTGCCAAAAAAATAGATCCTTTAAATATCATGCAGTTATAACTTCATTCGCGATTTTGGTGCTTCATGTTGCACCATAATGATCTGCGGTTGCACCAGTGTGGTGCAGTCGGAATGAGTTTGCTTACACGATAGAGTCAGACCTATTCAGCGATCAATTGGCATGTTTGTCAATCGACTTTTTACGCCTCGAAAATCAAGTTTTCGGGTATCAAAATGGTTTAATTAACTCAAATGTTACAAATAGCGCCACTTTTCACCGTTTGAGATCACATATTCCTAGGCTTTTTCCTAAAATCTGGTACATTATTGACCGTTTTTTAAATCAAGTAAGCGGCTATTCGTCATGACACAAATGTGATGGGGGAGGCGGCTTCTTTTATAAGTGAATCAAGATCCATGGCTACCCCACAGATTGATAAATTGAGAAATATCGCGATCATCGCGCACGTTGACCACGGTAAAACGACTCTGGTTGATAAATTGCTACAACAATCAGGCACCCTTGAGTCTCGCGGCGAAGCGGAAGAGCGAGTCATGGACTCGAACGACATCGAGAAAGAGCGTGGCATTACCATTCTTGCTAAAAACACAGCAATTAACTGGAATGATTACCGCATCAACATCGTAGATACCCCAGGACACGCCGATTTTGGTGGTGAAGTTGAGCGTATTATGTCGATGGTTGATTCTGTTCTGCTTATCGTTGACGCAGTAGACGGTCCAATGCCTCAGACTCGTTTCGTAACGCAAAAAGCTTTCGCACACGGTCTAAAGCCAATCGTTGTAATCAACAAGATTGACCGCCCGGGTGCTCGTCCTGATTGGGTTATGGATCAAGTATTCGACCTATTCGACAACCTAGGCGCGACCGACGAACAGCTAGACTTCCAAGTGGTTTACGCATCAGCACTTAACGGCTGGGCTACGCTAGAAGAAGGCGAAGAAGGCGAGAACATGGAACCATTGTTCCAAGCAGTTGTAGATACTGTTGAAGCGCCTAACGTTGATATCGACGGTTCACTTCAAATGCAAATCTCTCAACTTGATTACAGCTCATACGTAGGTGTTATTGGTGTTGCTCGTGTTACTCGTGGTTCTGTTAAGCCAAACCAACAAGTCACTATCGTGAGCTCCGATGGCAAGCAGCGTAACGGTAAAGTGGGTACTGTACTTGGCTACCTAGGTCTTGAGCGCCATGAAGTTGAACAAGCAAACGCTGGTGACATCATTGCAATTACAGGTCTTGGTGAACTGAAAATCTCAGACACTATCTGTGATCAAAACAACGTTGAAGCAATGAAGCCGCTTTCTGTTGATGAGCCAACTGTAACCATGACGTTCCAGGTAAACACTTCTCCGTTCGCGGGTAAAGAAGGTAAGTTTGTGACGTCTCGCAACATTCTTGAGCGTCTAGAAAAAGAATTGGTTCACAACGTAGCACTGCGTGTTGAAGAAACGGATAACCCAGATCGTTTCCGTGTATCTGGTCGTGGTGAGCTTCACCTATCTATCCTAATCGAAAACATGCGCCGTGAAGGCTTCGAGCTAGCGGTATCACGCCCAGAAGTTATCATCAAAGAAGAAGATGGTCAGCTGATGGAACCGTATGAAACGGTAACCATCGACGTGCTAGAAGAGCACCAAGGTGGCATCATGGAGAACATCGGCTTACGTAAAGGTGAGCTAACAGACATGTCTCCAGATGGTAAAGGCCGTGTACGCATGGACTTTATGATGCCTTCTCGTGGTTTGATTGGTTTCCAAACGGAGTTCCTAACGCTAACGTCTGGTTCTGGTCTTCTTTACCATACGTTCGATCACTACGGTCCACACAAAGGTGGCGTAATTGGTCAGCGTAACAATGGTGTATTGGTTTCGAACGCAACAGGTAAGGCACTGACTTACGCGCTGTTCAACCTACAAGATCGTGGTCGTCTATTTGCAGAGCACGCAGACGAAGTTTACGAAGGTCAAATCATCGGTATTCATAACCGTTCGAACGACCTAACAGTAAACTGTTTGAAAGGTAAGCAGCTAACCAACGTTCGTGCATCTGGTACAGATGAAGCGCAGGTTCTGTCTCCACCAATCAAGTACACGCTAGAGCAAGCACTTGAGTTTATTGATGAAGATGAACTAGTCGAAGTAACACCAGAAAACATTCGTATCCGTAAGAAATTACTTACTGAGAACGAACGTAAGCGTGCTGCGCGTCCAGCAAAGTAATTTATAACGCTGAAAAATAATGAAGCCCTGTCAGTTTTGCTGGCGGGGCTTTTTATGTTTATAAATCGTGTTTTTTTCTCTTCACCAATATAACTCATTCAAATATCGGAATTTTTGAGTAACTATTCAGTCAATATCTTTACTTGGAATTTGTCCTAAATTGGATGCGCCTCATGATCAATAATCAATGATGACTTTGTCATTTTCACATTCCTCACATCATCGACACATATTTCCTAAAAAGCTCTCAGTCAAATTTGTTGAATCAAAATTCTCCTTCTAAGTGTTAATAGCCTTTGGGTAGTAGGCAGATGCGTTGGGCATGGAAGTTTAATCAGTAACGTGCCTTTAACATTAAAAATCAATGGAGTGTAGAATGAAACTCAACACCACTGGGCTATTTTTAGCCCTTTCAGTCACAAGTGCGTTAACGTCCCAGGCTATTGCTGCCAATCGAGTCAACTTGGATGAAGGTGCGGAAAGAAGCCAACTAATTTCTATTTCAGAGCTGGTCGAGCAGCATCAGTTTGAAACTACGGCTTCAGTAAAACTCAATAATGACATCTCAAAAACCAAGTTACAGCAAATGTACAAAGGGATCCCTGTTTATGGTGAAAGCTTAGTTTCTACTGCGAGCGCACTTCGGTCGGCAGAGAGCTTTTCAGGCGATTTGATCACAGGAATCGAACAAGACCTTTCCGATGTGATGCCATCAATATCAGAAAATGAAAGTGTGTCCATATTGGCTCAGCATTGGAATCACGACCTGATAAAAGTCTCGCAGCCAGAGAGGAACTTAGTGATATGGCTGGACGAGAAAGACACGGCACATTTGGCGTGGCAAGTCTCTTATGTCGTCTATGCTAAAGATCCTTCCCGTCCTTATGCATTTATTGATGCTAAAAGTGGCGCCATTTTAGATACGTGGGATGCGATCGCTTTTGCACAAGGAACTGGACCTGGGGGAAACGCTAAAACAGGTCGCTATCATTTTGGTACCGATTACCCTGCGTTTGATGTGAAAGAGGTAAATGGCATTTGCAGCCTTGATTCTGCCAATGTTGAAACGTTGGATATGAAGCATCAGCAAGCGGGCGGTTCAATCCACTCCTTTAACTGTTATGAGAACACCAGTCGTGAAGTGAATGGCGCCTATTCACCACTGAACGATGCCCATGCTTTTGGACAAGTGGTGTTCAAAATGTATAAGGACTGGTATCAAACAGCGCCGCTAACCCAAAAGCTTAGGTTGCGCGTTCATTACGGTAACAGTTACGAAAACGCATTTTGGGATGGCCGCCAGATGACCTTTGGTGATGGTGCGACGCGCTTTTACCCATTGGTCAGCTTGGATGTGGTCGCCCATGAAGTCAGCCATGGCTTCACTCAGCAAAATTCCAATCTTGAATATAAAAACCAGTCAGGCGGGATGAACGAAGCGTTTTCTGACATTTCTGCTGCTGCCGCAGTTTATTACCATACCGGGAGCTTTAACTGGAAAATCGGCGATCAGATATTCAAAGGCTCAGGTTCCATGCGCTACATGGATACGCCATCACGTGATGGTAAATCCATTGATCATGCTAAGGATTACCGCCAAGGGCTGAATGTGCACTACAGCTCTGGTGTATACAACCGTTCATTTTATCTGTTGGCTAATACCCAAGGTTGGGATATTCGCAAAGCCTTCGACGTATTTGTGTTAGCTAACCAGATGTATTGGACACCTCGATCAACTTACGACCAAGGTGCCGTGGGTGTTGTGAAAGCGGCAGTAGATTTAGGGTACTGTGTCGATGACATCGTTTACGCCTTTAACAAAGTGGGAGTGAATGCTGGTGCACTGACAGGGCAAGGGTGTAAGGATATTCCTACAGATCGTCCTCCTTTAGCGGCTTTTGACGCCTCTGTATCGGGTAAGCAAGTAACGGTCACGGATCGTTCATCCGATGATAAGGGAATCGTTGGTCACCAGTGGACGTTTGGTGATGGGGCGATATCTACTCAACCTAATACCGCGCATACTTACAATGCCGCGGGTAGCTATACGGTGACCCTAACGGTCACTGATACCTCTGGGCAAACCAATTCATCGAGCCAGTCCATCACCATTGTTGATAACGGGAATTGTACGGCACCGTTGTGGGATGCTGGCACCATTTATCTGAAGGGCGACAAAGTTTCCCAAGCGGGTAAAAACTACGAAGCCAAATGGTGGACTCAAGGTGAAGACCCCACTCAAACAGGTACATGGGGAGTTTGGCGAGACCTAGGGGCTTGTCAGTAAATAAAAGAAAGTAAATAAGAGTCAGTAACTAAAAGCGAGAGGGGGCATTTCTGCTCCCTCTTTATAGTACGCCGAGTAAGCTGAGCCCGTATACGCACAGCCAAGCAGCAATACCCGCCAAAATGTCATCCAACATGATTCCCAATCCTCCTTTCAATTTTTTCGATCAATCAGACTCTGTGCTCGGCTGTTTGTTGTTCTTAATGCTGTTCTACCAACCGGAATTACCAGTGTGGATCGCCATATTCATTACCGCGACATTGGTGCATTATTTTATGAATATCGTTCTATATACCCTTAGATTAAAGTCGAGCCCTTGGTAGAGACTTTTGCTACATCTTTGAAACAAATTGAATCAATATATTCAAAATATTGTTGGTTGAATCGTAATTATTCGTAACGACACTTGATAAGATAGTGGAAAGTTCTTAACTTGAAGAGTTAATTTCGACCTGTTCGAATCGACTCTCAGTTGAGTCTGCTTGGCAGGAAGCCAAGTAAATCCGGTTTTCACTTATTTCATTTCGACGAGTTTTCAATGAGTTCCGATAAAAATACCAACGCATGGCAAGCACCTATGCCAGCTTCCCAGTTTGAATTTATGGCTGATATCTTAGACGCTCCATCTCCAATTGGATTTGAAGCAGCGATGAGCTACGGCGTAATCAAGCCTGAATTTGAATCTTTCATGCCGAAAGACTGGGGTATTCACCAATTCAAAGGCAATGCAGGATTAGTCTTCGATTCACACCCTGGACGTGATGATTTGGTCAGCGTAATGATCGTTGGTCACGCGGACAAAATTCGTATGCAAGTACGTAAAATCGATAGCGATGGTAAAGTTTGGATCAACACTGATTCTTTCTTACCAACCACGCTGATTGGTCACGAAGTGAAAGTCTTCTGTCAGAACCCTGAAAAAGCAGGCGAGTTCAAGACAATCGAAGGCTGTACGGTAGAAGCCTTGGGCGCTATCCACTTCTCAACGCCGGGTCAACGTTCAGGCGATCAAGGCATCAAGCCAGAATCTATCTACCTAGAACTTCACACGCACGGTGAAGATCGTAAAGCACAAGTTGAAGCACTAGGCCTACGCCCAGGTGACCCAATCCTGCTTGATCGCCGCATCAAGCGCGGCGTGTCTTCAGACACGTTTTACGGTGCATACTTAGATAACGGTTTGGGTTGTTTCTCTGTAACTGAAATCGCACGTCTATTGGCGAAAGAAGGCTTGGACAACGTTCGCGTTCTTTACACGATTGCAACGCACGAAGAAATTGGTCGTTTCGGTTCAACTGCTGTAGTTGGTGAACTAAGACCAGACGTGCTTATCGCGACAGACGTAAACCACGATTACGAAGCTGCACCAGGTATTGGCGCAAGAAAGATGAACCCGCTGAAAATGGGTAATGGCTTTACCATTGGTCGTGGTTCTGTTGTATCTGAGTTCCTAGTGCAATCACTAGAGAAAGTATGTAAAGACAACGACATCCCATACCAGCTGGACTTCAGTGGTCGTGATATGGGTACTGACGGTATGGCGGCAGTATTGGCGGGTGTTGATAGTGCAGCAATCACGGTAGGTTACCCTATCCGTAACATGCATACAGCATCTGAATCAGCACATACTGGTGACCTATTAGCTTCTATTCATGGTTTGACTGAATTGCTTCGTCACTTCAACAGCCTAAACGATGGCAAAGGCATCACGCGTGATGACCTGCTAAACAGCCATATCCGTTTGGACTAAGTTCTACCTAGAGTAAGTAACACTTAAATCAAAAGGGCAGCCGAGTGGCTAATGCCGGTTAGTTAAGACGTTAATCGGCAGGTCAATTGAATGATCCTAACAGTATGTAAAAAATCCGATGAACCTTGTTTATCGGATTTTTTTATACACGTTTCCAAGCTTTCGACATCATTGATCTTTACTAACCAAGTTGAGACACTCGCTGATCTTCTAGACATACAATTCTCCTAGAAAATCAATTCTTCTAGAAAAATAATGCCGCTCAACTAAGTGAACGGCATTAGAGCATGAGCTCTCTTTAGTGTTGGGTTACTTACATCGGTTTAACGACCGTGATTAATCTTCTTGTCTTAGAACTTTTGCCAGTAAGGATAGCGCCGCCGCAAGCAATACAATGTCTTTCAACAGGAATTGACCCGGTACGACAGAGATTGCAGGGAAGCCACCTAAGCTTGCTTCGGCGATCGGTGCGGTAAACAGAAAGCTTGTTGTAACGGCAAAGATAACCGTTGCACTAGCAGCTCCGAAGAGTGCAAACACGCGATGCACTGGCGCGAGCAACAAAGCAACCGCGGTTGCCACTTCAACCAAACCGATGAGGTTAGAAGCACCTTGTAAGCTGAAGATACTGTATAACCAACTGGTCAGTGGGCTTGATGCCACAAGACCTTGGATTGCATTTGCTTCGTAGCTGGTAAACTTCATTGCCCCGATCCATGCCAGGACGATGATGATAGAAAAACGTACCGCTTGGTCAGAAATGTTGGTCAGTGACTGTGTACCTGCTGCTCGGTGATTGACGGTGTTATTGAAAGTTGTCATGGTCTTGTTCCTTATCATTTCTTTGAGCTATTTGGCGTTATGTGTGATGCCTTGGCGCTCTAATATCTGTTCAAAATTGCCACTTCTGATGCTGGCGACTAAATCATCGTTTCCGCCTACATGGTGGTCGCCGACAAAAATCTGTGGAACAGTTCGTCGTTGGCTGCGGTTCTTCATCTCGTTTAGTCGCGTTGGGTTATCACTGACTTCAATTTCTCGATACGTTAAACCTAAACGCTTTAAAGTGTGCTTTGCGGCTTTGCAATGAGGGCAGTAGTGTTTGGTATAAATTTCGATTTTTGCCATGGTGGCTCTCCGCTTGTTGTCTGTAGGGTTAATTTAGCTGTTGCGGTAAATACTATCTATGCATGATAATCTTGATTTAATACACAGATCGTCTAGCTAACCTCTTATCCCGAGTTCAGGTTAGTTAAGGGAGAGGCTAAATATGGAAGTGATGAGCGACATGCTGCGCGCGATTCGTGTCGTCGGCAGCGTCTACTTTTGCAGTCAGGTGGAAGCGCCTTGGAGTAAAACCTTTAACGACCTAGAGCACGCCAGTTTTCATTTGATTCGACGCGGTGGTTGCTGGGCGATTATTGATGATCAAGTGGAACGATTGGAAGCGGGAGATTTGATCTTCTTAGGTCCAGGGCAAGACCACGTATTGTCGAGTCAATCTCCGGATAGAGGTCAGCCAGACCTAGAAGAGCCAACGCTGTTACTTTGTGGTTCTTTTAGCTATACGCGAACAGTGACGACGCCAATACTGGAGATCTTTCCTCGGGTGACGATAGTGCGTGATAAAGACCTAGCGCAATATCCTTGGTTGCGAAGCACTTTTGACCAGTTGAGTTCAGAGTACCTATCTCAAGGACCAGGCTCGGAGCTGATCGTCAATAAGCTGACCGAAATTATCTTGGTCGAACTGATCCGAATTAACTTTGGGCGAGAGCAAAAAAGCCCGTTTTTAGAAGCGCTGAACGACAAACGTATTTCTCGCGCTCTGCAACTGTTGCATGACCATCCTGACAAGAGTTGGACGTTGGAGTTGGTTGCAGGCGAAATTGGTATGTCGCGCGCGGCGTTCGCTAGCCGCTTTTCTGCTTTGGTTGGACAACCGATGTTTGAATACTTAACCAATCTCAGAATGGGAAGGGCACAGGAGCTATTGCGTGAATCGTTGTTGTCGATTGATGACGTGGCTGAGCAAGTTGGCTATGAATCGGAGCGCGCTTTTACGCTCACGTTTAAAAAGCATACCGGCACAACCCCCAAGCGCTTTAGAGCGCAACAGTAACTCGATATTACTTGATATACAGATAACAAAACAGAGCCAAAGCTCTAATGCCGATTCAGTTAAAATGTTAATCGGCAGATCAATTGAATGGTTCTACCAATATGTGAAAATCCGGTAAACCCTGTTTATTCTGTAGATACAGAATAAACAGGGTTTACCCGTGCATACACTTGGGGCATCTACTGAGTATCGTTACGCTCGCACTTTGTCAGCATGCACTTTAACCCAGCGACCTGACATCAAACGCTGAATACACAAGCCAATCTTTATGACCTCTTCAACGATCATCAACAATAGGATTTGCTTTGGTTCAATACCCGTTGTGATGAAGTAATAGGTAAGAGGCAGTAAAACGATCCACTGGCAGAATACATCCACGCCTAGACAGTATTTCGCGTCTCCACCTGCACGTAAAATGCCGATCATAAACATGAGCGACAAGCCTTTTAGTGCCATTGCTGCCATCAATATTTGATAAGCAAACTGAGCAGTATCGTGCAACGTTGAATTGTCACTCGCGATAAAATCAAGCACCAATGGCTGACACGCGTAAAGCAGTAAAGAGAGCATCAAACCAGAGATTAAACTCAGCCCCAGATAACGCGGTAGTAAGTATTGAATCTCATCGGTCTCTTTTTGCCCTGAGTGATTACCAATAACAACGGAAGCAGCACTCGCAAAGCCAATCAGGAGAGCTGCTGCAATGGATTCTATCGGTGCTAACGCGCCTAAAGTGATGAGTAAATCATTACTTTGTTTCCCAATCAATGAATGGAAGACATACAAACCCAGCGACCAGATAACACTGTTAAGAGCAGCAACAGCAGAAAGCTGAATAACCACGACCGCGTCGCTTAGGTGAGTGGAAGCCCAAACCTGCTTGATTTGTGTGAGCGAGAACCAGCGCTTGAACATTACAAATCCAATCAGGAGTAAAGTTTCTACACACGCTGCGATCAAAGAACCAATAGCGACACCAGCAATGCCCCATTTAGGAATGAAGCTGATGTTGAGGGCAATGTTAAGTGCGACACCAACCAAGCTCACCACTGTCGCAGTCATCGGTTTAAACATAGTGCGCAGCACCGTTGCCAATGAGAGTGTAATGGCGAATAACACAAAGGTCGGCGCGATGATTTGCAGATACAAGCTACCTTGCTCAATGATGGTGCCGTCACTGGTACCAAAGGCCATCACCGCATCACTGCCCATTAAAACGAACCCAGCACAACCAAGTGCAATGATCACGGCTAACACGAGCATAATTAAGCAAACGCGAACAAACTTGTTGTTGACCTTGTCGCCGTAACATTGCGCTGCAACTTGCCCACCGCCAATCGCAACACCAATAATGCAAAAGCTCAACACCATGTGTGCTTTGGTTGCCAATCCCATTGCTGCCATATCCAGCGGGTTGAGATTGCCGAGCATGACGGTATCAATCATGCTTTTACTGGAAAAAAGCGCGGTTTGAAATGCGATAGGCAGCGCAAGGCTAAGCAGTGCAAGCAGCCAGTGCTTTTGCGTCTTCATTGTTGCTTCCTTGTTCAAGGTATTTCACGACTACTGCTGGGTTGCCGATGGCAATGGCGTTATCCGGAATGTCTTTGTACACCACACTGTTGGCACCAATGACAGCATTGCGACCAATGGTCACGCCCTTCAAAATGGTGGCACCCACGCCAATCCAAGCGCCAGAGCGAATGGTTACCGGGGCTGTGTGAGTGCGTTCTACTTCATCCGGTTCACCTCTGCCTGTCACTGGGTGACCACTGCAATCCATTATGGTGACGCGCGGACCAAAGCTGACATGGTCCTCAATCGTCACTTTTTCGTAACTGACGATATTGGTTCCCTGCATGATCACATGGTTGCCAATCTCGATTTTTCCTGCCGGACGGTGGTTGGCTTTGACCAGTGTTAAGCGGACAGGGGTATTTTCAAAGGCAATATCATTTTGCGAGTAGATAAGGTTGTGCTCGCCAATCGAGATACGACCAATAAAATCATCACTGTTGATCAACCCAGTTTCTTGAGGTAATGCGCCATAACTTTCATCACGAACAAAGGTGAACCCTACGTGTGGTTGACCGATCAGTGAGCTCGTTTTTCCTATGGTGAGGTGCGGCTGATATTGGGGTAGAACCTGTGGTGTCGCGGAATCTTGATCCATAGGGTAAAGGTTTTCATAAAAGGTGGTCATGTATCTTCTCCTTGATAGCAACGACAGACCCTAGCGGATTGGAATATCGTTAACGAATGTCGAAATAGAATCGAGCATTAGGTGCCATTGCTTGTTTGTTCATCACGTGAGCAAGCACCTAGAAATTGAATTTAATTAGGTGGTCGTTGAAATTAACCAACGTCCATAAATTGGAATGCCTTGAAGGCTGGGTTTTCTTGTGGACGATGCAACTTAATGATCCGATTGAGTGGGACACCACCCTCGCGGTGATCAATGTTGTAGAAGCTGGTCTGCCAGATGTTGTATTTCTCGTGAATACGTTGTGCTGCGCTGTTTGAATGTTCATCGCTGTCTGCGACTTCTTTAGGGTGTGGCCAATGCAATGAGCAGATTGCCTTATTCATCACATATTTATTTTTATTGAGGAATAAACGGATACCTAAGTCAACATCTTCTCCACCCCAAGTGTTGAATGACTCATCAAACAAGCCCGCTTTTAGCAACTCATCTCTTTCTGCAGACACATGACAGGTCCAAAATAGATCAAACGGTGCTGGCCATTTACTCAAGTCTTCACCCATAATCTTGTATTGATCGTGGCGAATATCGTAAGCACCGTTTTTCTTTAGGTGCATCAGCGTTTTATCTACATCTTTGCTATTGAGGTGAGGTTTAAGCGCTTCAAGTTCTTCGGTACCTACATCAAAGCCATACACGTAGCCGACAATAGTAATGGGTGTATCTGCCTTTTCATGGGCTTTTAAGTGTTCTTCTAGCGTGATGCTTGAAAGTAATACACCTGTATCTATATAAATAATGTATTTTCCATCAGCAATCATAGTGCCAACATTACGTGCTTTACCAGCGCGAAAACCTTTATCGGGTTGCCAAAAATATTGTAAATCCAGTTCTGATTTATATTTTTCAATAACACTCTCGGTATTATCTTGGCCACCATCATTAACAACGATAACTTCAAATTGATCTTTATCGAGTGTTTGTGAAACTAATGAGTCAAGTGTATAAGCCAATAAATCTTCTCGATTATAAGTCGGGATAACCACACTGATCTTTTTCATTTTATTCCCTTCAATATTTAACGTTCTGTTTGATAACGTGTTTATATCGTTACAATAAAATATGTGCAAGGTCTCATATTTGATATTTTTTCATTGAAAGCAACTTAATTGCTATTTTTTTGTTTGAAAAACAATCACTTGAATAAGGTGATTTTTATTCCAAAAAATTAATGTAATTATGGATTTTTTACATAAAAAAGAAATTTATAATCAATAATTTATATTATTTTAATGATATAAATCATTATATCGGGTTGGAAAACACTCAATGTTTGTTTTATAGATTTCTGTTTAATTTAAATAATGATGGGTTTGTGAAGTGTATTTATATTTGTGGGTATTGTTTTTTGATGAGATAATACCTTTAATAAAGGCGAGGAGGTTGTTTATTGAACAGTTTGTAGGCTGTGTATGACTCTGTTTTTAATAAAGGTGTGATTTTTTAATATTAATAAAATTCAACATGCCTATATTCTACTGTTATATTTTTCATATTAAGATGTTTGAAAAATAAATAATAACCTTGTCACATTGAAGCACTAAACAGCTTCATAAGTGGTTTTGGGAATATTTTTCTGAGTAACCTTACTTGGAAAAAATGAGAACACTTTTTCAGGTGCACTTTCATTCAAACGTTGAGTCACGTTGCCATGAAGGAAACCGGTTTTATCTTTTGCTACTCCAGCATCATCTAATGGCAGTTTTAATGCCAATCCATCCTTTCCACTTTCGTCAAATACGATGTCGTTTAAATCTAGCCAAATCATATAAGGGCTATAAATCGACTGATAAAAATAAGTGTTGGAGATTTGGCTTGTCATATTGATGAACCAAGTCCTGCTCTCGTTTGGTTTTTCTGACGTTGAGTCTGTATTAAGACCGATTGGTCGAGATACATTGTGCATTACGCTAGCAACCCCAGCAATGGCGGTGTCATTGTCGCAGTCTCGCTGTAAATGACGAGTGTAGTAGGATGCTCTAACAAACCGATCGATTGAGTTGCTTGTACCCGGCAGGTTTATCGGCCATTTATGCACCGATTTGTATTCATTGGTGAGTCGCCAATAGTTGTTGATTTCTATTTGCTTTGAAAAATCAGGTTCATTCGTCATCACACAAATTTCGCGAATATCGTAATAGTGATAATTTGGAATATCACCATCAGGGACGGCATTAGAACTGATATGCAGTTTGCCTTCTATATACTCAAAAATAGCCACTTTACCGCCTTTGTCTGCAACAGCTAGGTGGCATAGAGCTTCTTTGTTGGAAGAGGGCAGCACGCCACCCTGAACATAAACGTGCTGCATCGCTTCAATGGCACTTTCAACCGAATCACAGATATCCAAAATGAACTGAGCCCAAATGCTCACGCAAATTGGCTTTTTGTTTGTAGGTTGGTTTTCAAGTATTGGGTATTGAGCTTCGGTAAACCAAAGTAAATTAGCGACTAACCCTTTTTCATTGATGCCATCATTTACTGTTCCCATAAGAACAGAATCTATTTCACCAACATAGGCAGAAGTCACAGCCGAACGATACTTCGATGTCCAACCCCACGTGTGGTTAGGGCAGGAATTGTTTCTTTTCAGTTCATTAGGAAACACCCATAGATCAGGCTTTAGAGACTCATACCAATCCAGTGTTCTGCCAGAAAATACCCCATTTTCGGTGATATGGCTGATCCGTGTGCACATGTTGGTTACCTGTGTTTGCCTAAGTGAAAAGTTCTCTACTCACTTTAGAAAAGGTAAGAGAAAATGGCGATTACACGGGGTTACACGAAGGTTGGCTGAGTATTCTATGGTGGGAAAGGCAACTCAGTTGAGCAGGAAGGTGTTTCTCCTACTCAACTAATGATAGCTAGGTTCATTTTTTATTAGGCACAATCAAATTTTTTACTTTTGTGCCCTCGAAGCGAGAAACCTATTAGTTCTCGGATTAGATTCCGAAAATCTTGAGCGTCAGGATGTAGGTTTATGGTGTAGTACCAATTTTTGTGTGTACCAATGTCAAAAAGACCTTGCCCTTTTGTATCTGACTTGTCTCTTACTTTAATGTCAAATTTGGAAAATACATTTTGGCATTCTTGATAGCTTAGCCCCCAAGTGGTTGCATTATGTCCAGTTAGCTCGTAGTGAAATACGATGTCTGTCATTTGTGGATTGGTTTTGTAGTTAGCAATAAGCTTTGCTTTTTGGTTTGGTCTTTCAAATACGAGTATTGATTCATTATTTGAGCTTGTTGTTTCCATTTTCATTATCCTAATAAATATATTGACGTTATATTGCCATAAGTACCAGCGGCTCAAATTAAGGCGCAATACGCTCAATTTGGGTAATGGAGTAATGGATTTTTCCTTCTGAATCAGGAAGGGATGCAAAAACAGTTGCTCGTGCTAAAAACGCCTCTGCTTCTGGGTAGACTGGCTGAGCCTTACAGAAGAAAGCATAGTTTAACCCAGCGACTACTTGCTTTTGAACGGCAAGAGGGGTGTATTCAACACCAACAATAGAATGCAAAACTTCCGCAGCATTGATCGTTTGCTCATCAAAATCTTGCGCCAAAATAAGAGTGCCGTACCCACCTAGAACAGTGTTTTCGAATGACATGTGTATCTCCTTTTTATAATCACCATGACTGACGTAGTCAAAGCCAGTTTATCTACTGGACAGTAAATGGCGATTACACGGTATTACACAGGCTCATGACTGATTTGCTTGCCTTATAGCAACGGTGTAGAAGCGATAACTTGAAAGGTTGATGACTTAGGATGTATCAACCTCTTTAGGGTCTGTTGATCTTTCGCGGTTAAATTTTGTTCGACTTCTATGCCTTTTAATCGCGGCGCAAGGTGTGACGCCTAGTTATTCTAAACAAATACCTTGTAACAAAGAGTAAAAGGCATAGAAGCGAACCCTTTGGGCAGCATTTGTGGCTTATTTCTACTGCGTTATCGCTCATTGATGTAGAGCGACTACATCGAATAAGCTCTGCCTTGTATAAATCACCCACAAATTGCTGCAAAAATCATCTCGAAAGGTCAACAGACCCTAGTATTAGCATCAATTTTGAAGTGGCTTAAATTGCCTGAAACTGCGGTCTACCAAAACTTCGTCGCTGAACCCTTTATACTCGCAATATGCCAGCAAAAGAGCTTCCCTTTCCACCCATTGGTTGAATTGGGTTACCGTTGTTCCTAACGAGTGAAGAATTCGACTAACTTGTTCAAAGTTGGGTGCTCCTTGCTCATCAATGCATTGCCATTCGGTGGCTATTTTTTTAAATGCGGGTTGAATCCATGGTTGGCTACTAAGCCCAAGTTGTTTGGCCTGTGCTAGTGCAGCCCCTCTTAGTTTATTGTCTGTTTCCGCCTCCTTTTCTAGGTGCGCTTGAACATCAAACAGATTTGCCGCTTTGGCTTGTTGCTCATTTTCCACATCATTGATCAGCGTTTGCCATGCATCGTTTTCATTAAATGTGTATTCAACCTGCTTGGCTGTAAGTGTTGTTGTGTTTATGGTTTCCAGCTTTTTAACGAGACTGAGCGCATCTTGCTGTTTCAGCGAAATGACGTTACTTCCTAAAAAGTGCTTGAGAGCTTCGAGCTGTTTTTCAGTGAGTAGAGGTTGGGCAAATTGGTAAAGTGCCTCTGGTGTTCGATGGGGGTACCAGAGCGATTTCAGTTGCTCTTCGATCGCTTGAGCGTGCGCTTGTGAGAGAAAATCGTGCTTATGGGCGCGTTGTAAATCTTGTCGTAAGTCGACCATGGCCCTGGATATCGGTTGATACCCCAAATGAGCCGGTGCGTGGATGAGCGCGACTTCATCATCGTCTTCTAGCTTACCGGAAGTAAACTGCTGATAGATTTCACCGACACCCACCATGCCGAAAGAGTCCAGTTCCGCTGCCCTTAATGCCCCCATACTTGAGCTGCCATAAACGTGAACACCTCGAGACATCGCATATAAAATTTCTTTGTGCCACACCGCGGGTACACGCTCAAAAAAGCCATCGATCAAAGCGATAATCTTAGGTTCTTCCTGAACGGCGATATAAATATCCCCTTGTTTTGCTGGCGGTCTAATATCGGCATCTGGAAGGTGATGTTTGATGTCATCTATAGAGATGGAAGGTCCCGCAAATACAATGATGCTCATGGTGTTTGCCCTTTGAATTCTTGCATAACGCGTTGCCCCCGCTGGCCAAATACATACCCCGGTACCTCGTGCAGCCCTTCAAGACCGGGGGCAATAACGCGAACCACTGGGATTTCAAATTCTGGTTTGGTGAGATCGACAGCAATGGGATTAGGGAGGGCTTGTTGCTCCAACTGAGCACAGAGTAAAACCAAATCCTCTTCGAGCGTATCGTTGTCCCAGCTATCAATGGAGTCAAAGTTGATATATGAAGGCGCACTCATTATTTCGTCGCGAATATAGCGCTGCTTTTCGAGTTGTTGTCGAGACTCGTATTTGTTCAAGCTGATGTCATCGCGTGACCCTGAAATTAGGGTTAAACGAGATTGAATGGCTTCGGTTATGGCTCGCATGATGGCGACGTGTTTGTCTGGGTGTGTTCCTGAGCCTGATATGGCGTAAAGAGGACGATACTGATTTTCATGTTCGTTGATGATCATACAAAAGAAGGTGGGTGTGCCAATGTTGGACGTCACATCCCAAACACTGATCATGACACCAGCTTGTTCGATTTGCTCTAAAAGCGATCGAATGGTTGGGTCATTGATGGTCGAGGTATCGACTTTCTTTTTTGCTTGATGCGTTTTGGGTAACAGAGACCATAAGGCGAGTGCATCGCGCTCAATCACTTCACAAAGTGCGTGGCAGGTGGCTTCTTCAATGGTATTTCCAGATGCCAGCCCATTGGTACTGAGCTGAAAACAGCCACTTCCTTGCGGTAATGGGAGAGTAAAATCGCAATGCACCAGATCGTAGGGAACAAATTGAGCTCGCTTTGATTGAATCTGTCTGCCTTGAATCCAAACCCGCCTAGAATCTGGGCAAAACGAACTCACGTCCATTTTCGGAAGAGATTCGATGTCGACCACGTCATTGCTCTTAACCAATTCGTTGTAGCTTGTAAAATGTACGGGAAGGCTAATGTTTTCGGCGTGGTAGGTTTCTATTGCTTCCATCGCCGCAGAGGCTTTTGCGGCTGCCAGTGAAACGCCTTTGCCTTGAGATACGGCGACGGCTTTTGCATTGGGTCGACAAGCGGTGACAACAGGAATACCGATGTCATCCAGCCCGGTGACATTCGCAAGTCGGGTAATGCCCATAGCAGAGAAGAGCGGACGAATCCGCTCCAATGTTTGCTCGGGACTGACGGTACGGTGGGTGCCAATCCGATATGTTTTCATGAATCAGCCACTCAATCAGGACTTGAATGTTCTAAGGTTTGCAACATAGCAAGCGGCGGCTGAACCACCGTTAACTTGATGGTGGCTTTCAAAATCTTCAGGGTTCATTGCGCCAGACTGGACACAAGTTTGCCCATAATAAAATTCTAGGAGCGACTTAGTGTCTTCTAGGGTGGCAATCTTGTTGTCAGAAATTTCATATTCATCTAAGACACTTGCTGGAATGTAACTGATGCAATAGCCGTAGGCATTGTTAGGCGAGCGCACCTTGGCAGGGTGTTTATAAAATGCGATGTACAGATTATCTTCATCAGGATTTTGCCCTAATTGATACAGTCTGTTTTCTGGCACTTCTTGTAAACCTTTATGCGCTTCATCTGTCAGTGGTTTATCCTGCTTTAATTTGCTTTCGGGTTTTAGGTTTAATAAGTCTAGACGATTCAGTGTGATACGGCGGAGATCAATAAAGTACCCAGGTCTTTTTTGTGGGTGCGAGCTAGGTTGAGTTTCCAGATTCCAATCAATGACTTTGGTTACAGTAGGACCAGCTAAGTTGAGTGGAAAACTGCCGTTTTTATCTGCAAAGAAGTACTTTCTTTTGTCTGCATTTCGAGTGATTGACTCAATGATCACACTTTCATTGGCGTAATCCTCGTATTCAAGGTGCGCAATTTTTCCATTGGCGCGCAAAATGAAAATATCGTTCATGGACTCGATGGTGGTTTTTTCTGGTGTATCTGACATAGCGTTTCCTTTTACTACTTAAATAAATTGATGTGATTTAGATAGAACGGACAGCTCCATAAGGTATATGTGTCGATTCTCTCTACTGGAATGAGCGAGGTTTTCGAGGCAGCTTTCAATGTCACTTGGTAATTGTGCTTGGTGCTGGTTTAACAAGCAGGTTGCTAGCATTGATATATCTGGTGAGCATTCATTCGCAACACTGTCGTCGACTAGACAAATAGCTATTGCATGAAGGTGAGAAAGCCATAGGAACGGGAATTGAGTTGAGGGGGTGTTCCATATATTTAAACACTGACCGAGATAGGTATTGGAAAGGCTAATATCTCCTTCTCTATAGCTGCACCATGATAGGTTTGCGAGAGCAGCGGCGATGTAGTCGTGCATTGATGCGCTCTGGGATAAGCTCAGCGAATGGGAAGCGAACTCGCGTGTTTTCTGAGTATTTCCCATCAACCGATAAGCAACGGCTAAATAGGTGTAACACCGAGTTTGAAGAACTTTATCGTGCAGGCGCTCTGCGTACTTTAATGCCTCTTCCAGATAGACCAAAGCAGGCTCAATGTCTTGAAGGTGGCACAAACAAAAACCACGGTTAAATAGAGCATTGGCAATAAGGGGGTCATGCCCACTAAGCTTGGCGGCTTCTAATCCTTTTTGCGCTATCTCTAATTGGTTTTTATCGAGAACGTATCGCTGTGTGCGTAGGTAAAAGAGAAGCAAGTTGTTGTAGTGCGCCGATATCTGCTCATGGTCCGACAACGCTAACACGATAGGCTCGACCTCTGAGTGGATAGCGTGCATGTTCTCGGTGTTTCCTAGCCAATACTGAACATATAATTCGGCATTTTTCAGATCCAGCCAGGTTTGCCACCATTCCGATTGAGTTGGTTCTGGAGAATGTTCGAGTTGCTGGAGCGTAATTTTTGCTTTCTGGTAGTAGTCCAATGCTTGCTGGTGTTCGTTGACGACTTCGTGGGTTTTTCCTTGCGCAAGCTGAGTTTTGGCTAGCGCTAAATGGTGACGATTGATCTGATAGATAACGGATAAATCGTCAAAAATCTCACGTGACTCTGTGTGCTGCCCATCGAGCACTAAGTTGGATGCATAACCTTCCAATATCCTGACTTTAAGCTGAGCTTGCTCCTGAGTTTCGTCGCAGGAGAGACAGAGAGGCAGCGCCGCTTGGTACAACGTGATGGCGTCTTCAACGGCGTAAATGGCGGAGGCGCCCTCAGCCGCTTTTTCGTACCACCAGCTTGCCTCAAAGTGTTTTTCGGCTCGATTAAAGTGCAGGGCAATTTGGTGGCTAACCAATCTGTCTGGTTTTTCGAATAATGAAGCCATGCCGCGTGCAACTTGTAAGTGCATATCGGGACGGGTTTGTGCTGGTATGGTGTCGTAACTCACTTCTTGAATTAAGGCGTGTTTAAAAAGGTATCGATCACCTTCTACATTCCTTTGTTGAATAATGATTTGATTTTCGAGAAGCGCTTCAAGATCGTTTTGGACTTGAAGGCGACTTAATAAAGACACCTCTGTGAGTATCTGATAATCAAACTCTCGCCCCATTGTTGCGGCGAGTTGCAGTGTGTCCTTAGCGTAGGTCAGCCCATCAATTTTGTTTTGAATCGACTCTCGCAGTGTCAGCGGGATTTGGTGTGTTTTTTCTGTATCTTTAAAAGAGACTTTTCCGTCAATGACGTGAGTTAATTCATGTTTTTTTAGCATTTGTACCAGCTCTTCGATAAAAAGCGGTACGCCATCCGTTCGAGCGAGAAGAACTTGATTTACCTCTTCAGACACCAGCGCGCCATCAAAGAGGGTAGATATGAATTGGTGAGTATCCGATGACTGCAGGGGGGCTAATTGCATCGAAGTGATGTCGCATTCCTCTAGACATTCTTGTAGTGGAGAACGCGATGTCATGAGCAATGTTTTATCTGTGCCAGCATTTTGTGCGATGAGGTAATGGATGAACTCTAACGTCATTGGATCTGCCCAATGCGTGTCCTCAACTACATAAAGGGTGGCCTCTGGATTTGACTGTTTTAGAAGACAGTTGAGGCCTTCAAATAGCAGCGCTTTGTGGACTGATGGGTCGATGTTTGAGAGCGTCTTTTTTTGAGAAGACTCTATGCTTAACCAAGCAAAAAGCAGCGTAGTAATTTCGTCTTTTTGTCCTGTTACTTTCCCTTTCTTAATCAACTCGGTCAGCCGCTCACCACTATCTCGGTTATGCCTGAACAATGTGTGCTTGAGAAAAGCTAAAATGGGAAACAGAGCATTGGATTGGTGTTCCGGCAAGCACTGAAAAATCAAGTGGGGTCGATTTTGGTGAAACTCATGAACTAATCTTGATTTCCCGATTCCCGCCTCTCCTTGAAGGTGAATGGCAGGTGTTGTTTGGTTTGTGGTGAGTGTGTTCAGCTGGCTCACTTCCAGTGATCGACCAACCATGGAACGTTGGTTGCGCGTACCCCGAAGGAACCCAAATGCTTCGAGAGTTCGTTCAGACTTCAGTGCGACATGCGCTATGTTTTCAGACGCTGTGGCCGTCTCTTCAAAATGATAAAAAGATTGCAGTAAGGTTTCGCTATCGCTAGAACAGAGAATGCTCCTGTCTTCTGCTAATCGCACCAAGTCAGTGACGATATGGTTCGAGAGTCCATCAGGCACTTGATTATTTCTAACCAAATATTGATCGCTATGAATGGCTAGATGAAACTGGAATCGATACCCGTATTGCTGCCGAATGTAAGAATCTTGCTGATTGGCTAGGCTGATGATCTCCAGTGCAGTACGCGCCGCAAATCGCGTGTCATTATCGCTGGCAACTGGGTAGCCAAAATAGAAAAGGGACAAATCGCTTAAGTTGCCAACGTGAAAGCCTCCGTATCGCTTGGCAATATCAATGCATTTATTGCGCGTCGATTGGAATACAGCCTCAATGATGTCGGCGTGTTCTGATTTATCCTCGATGCTTACTGCGCGAATACGCAATGCGAGCGAAGCTATCTGTTTTTTGTGCGAAGAATCGACTTGGACCGCTGGAAAGTATGTCGAGTCATCTTGCCTTAGCGCAACGGTTATCTCTTCACTTGGCTCGTTCTTTTGAATAGGGCAGCTTTGAATGAGATTGGTCTGAATTCGACCGACCAAATTGCTGACGATCATACTATCGAGTTGGCTGTAAGTTTCTTCTGCGCTTACGGTTCGTTCATTGACTCGTTTTTGTAAAACTTGCCGCAGCAAACTCCCAAGAGGATGAGACAACAATTCCTTAGGCACAGGAATTGGCGTATCGCTTAGGTGTTGGTGGTAAGTCTCGGCAATGCCTCCCCCTTTTACGGCTGGTGAGCCCGTCAGGCATTCAATGAAGACCAAGCCCCACATATAGAGATCCGAACTAAAGGTAACGGCTTCTCCCCTCAACTGTTCCGGCGCACAATAGGTTGGTGTGCCCAGTGTTTCTTGGTCTAACGTGAGCGTTTGGTAACTGGATGTTCTATTTTCAAACGCTTGCGTACTGATGCCAAAATCGAGCAATTTGGCATGAAGCTTGGCGCCGTTGTGAGACAGCATGATATTTGAAGGCTTGATATCGCGATGGATAACGCCACATTGATGTGCATGAACAAGGGCATCTAAAACCTGAAGCATGATGGAGCGGGTGCTTTCGACATCAAGTGCACCGTAGGTATGAAGGTGCTCGTTCAGCGGTGTGCCTTCCACATATTCAAACACACTGTAGATACAGCTTGTCGCGACGCTTCCCTTATCCAAAAGCCGCACAATATTGGGGTGGCTAAATTGACTAACAAACTGGCTCTCGCGATCAAAGCGCGCGATTTCTCGTTGTCTTTTTTGTTCGTTGAACCCCGTGTCTAGTTGCAAAAACTTTATCGCAACGCTTTGTTCGGTATTCAAGTATTTGGCTTTATAGACGGAGCCAAAACCGCCTTCGCCAATCTTGTGTTCTAATTCGTACCCTTTTGCAGACAACGCCTGCCGGATTTCTAGATTAGGTAACATAATGGGGCATATCGGCTTAGCTTTCGAGTTTGCGATTGTGGGTTAGCTTTCATTCTTTCCGCCTTTAACTATCTCAATATTGGCGGTATTTAAACGAACTTCGCCTCCTTGAAGCTGTAAGATTTGGCAAGCATCTATACCGCTAAAGCTGGCGGTATCTCTTAAGCGAGTGCGCAATCGGTGAAGACGTATGCGGGTATTTTCAGGTTCGATACCGAGTGAATTGGAGAGCTCATTCAAATTCACCCATCCGCAATGAGCAGGTTCGTACCCTAGTGCGCGATCAGAATTAGATTGTCTAGCCAAACAAAGGAACAAATAGAGTTGGTTGTATAGACGGTGCCCGCCAATGGTTGCCGTGTGTTCAGAATCATTAATGGATAACTGGATTTCTTCTTCATCACTGGAAACATTTATGTGGAACGTCAAATCTTCAATGGTTCGCACCACCGGACGGTTCTGGCAGGTTTTTTCTTCTATGCGGTTGGTTTGAAGTGTGTATTCTCCACCATCAATGTGAATGGTGTCGCCATCATAAACTTTGGTGCTTTCCCAGTTGTCGTCAACCAATGTTTCTAGATACCAAATCCCATTTTCAAAGTAGAGGGAAAACTGTTTGGAGAGCTTGGTGAACGGCTTATTCAAGCAAATGGAAGGAAGAGACTTGGAATTAATCAGCATATCACTTGGTTCATCGCTCGATACCAATGTGAAAGTATCACCAGCCTTTGAAGATAGAGCGATCTGATCGTTTTTCTGTAGAGCGACGGTTTGGTCTTTCGCGATTCTTTTACGGTTTACCCAGACACCATTTGTGCTTTTATCTTGAATGTACCAACCGTTTTCTTGCCAAAACATGACGGCATGTATTCGAGATATATCGTTTCGTGATAGTGGCGTATGGCAATCTTTTGAACGACCAATCGTGTGATACTGCCTTAAATAGATGTTGTCACCCGAAGATGAATTCAGTATCCCTCCATGGAAATAGAGGTTTTCTGATAATGGAGAGGCTGATGCGTTATCGGATGCAGAGAGTATTTTATCGAATGATTGGGTTTTATGGTTGATCGACATGAGTATGTATCCAGACAGTATCTTATGAATTTATATCGATTCAGTTTTATAAGGATAATACGCATATAGTTTTATTAATGACAACGGTTATTAGTACGTAGTGTAACCATTTGCAAAAATTATGTGTGCCGTTTCACGGTATTACAGAACAACACGAACGAGAGATCGGGAATAAAAAATAAGGCCAGTATAAAAATACTGACCTTATGAGTAATGTTCTTTAACGCAGAAGCTAAGAAGCTTATCTCATGGTAACGAACTCTTCCGAGCCCGTTGGGTGGATAGCCACCACGCTGTCGAAGTCTTCTTTGGTTGCGCCCATCTTCATGGCGACGCCGAAGCCTTGAATCATTTCGTCTACTGCGAAACCAATACCGTGTAGGCCAACCACTTTTTCATCATCGCCTGCACAAACCAGCTTCATTTTGCATGGTTGACGATGCTGAGTAACCGCGGTGTACATGGCTGTGAAGCCCGAGGTGTACACTTTAACGTTCTCTTCGCCGTATTGATCAATGGCTTCTTGCTCGGTTAAGCCAATGGTGCCAATTGGTGGATGGCTGAATACAACAGTAGGCACGAGGTTGTAATCCATTTTTGCGTTTGGCTTGTTGTTGAACAAACGCTCAGACAACTGGCGACCCGCTTTAACCGCAACAGGTGTTAGTTCGATACCGCCTTCCATGATGTCGCCTACACAGTAAATACCATCAACGTTGGTTTGCTGGTATTCGTCTACTTTGATGTAGCCGTAATCGGTGGTTTCAACACCTGTTGAAGCAAGGTTGATAGCATCAGTAGCAGGGTGACGACCGATCGCCCAGATTAGGGTATCGACATTTTGGCTACGACCGCTTTCGAAATGCAGCGTTAGGCTGCCATCGTCTTCTTTTACCACTTCTTTTGGAACTGAATTCGTATGAAGTGTTGGACCTTCTGCTTCCATCACTTCCATTAGCGTTTCAACGATAAGCGGGTCAAAGCTGCGAAGTGGTGACTCTTTACGCACAAACAGATGCGTTTCCGTGCCCAATGCGTTCAGTACGCCTGCGATTTCAACGGCAATGTAGCCTGCACCCACAACCGCTACGCGTTTTGGCTGCTCTTCAAGGTCGAAAAAGCCATTGGAGTCGATGCCGTATTCAGCACCAGGAATGTTAGGGATAGTCGGGCGGCCGCCTACTGCAATCAGAATGTGGTCTGCGGTGTAATGCTCGCCGTTCACTTCTACTGTTTTCGCATCAACAAACTTAGCAAAGCCTTTAATCACATTGACTTTGTTGTTGCCCAATACGCGGTCGTAAGACTGATGAATACGGCCAATGTAAGCTTGACGATTTTCAACCAGCTTACTCCAATTAAACCCTTTTACATCAACATCGAAGCCATAGTCTTCAGCATACAGATTCATTGCTTCTGCGACTTGAGCGCCATGCCACATCACTTTCTTTGGAACGCAACCTACGTTTACGCACGTACCGCCAAGATCTTGAGCTTCAATGAGCGCGACTTTGGCACCATACATCGATGCACGGTTTGCAGAGGCAATGCCGCCGCTGCCGCCGCCGATGCAAATATAATCAAAATGTGTTGCCATGACTTTCTCCGATTATTGTTTCATTTATTATTGGGTTGCGCTCTGAATGATTCGTTCAAGCTTATTCTGGAACGATCCATTCCACCTTAAAGTGACCCGTTACTGGCGCAATTACTTCCTTTAAATATGGAAGAATTTCTTTCATTTGGCTTTCTAGCTTCCATGGCGGGTTGATCACAATCATCCCAGAAGCGGTCATGCCGCGCTCATTCGTATCGGCAGAGACGCCCAGTTCTATTTGTAATATCTTTCTAATTCCGAGTTTTTCAAGCCCTGAGAGCATGTCATCGATGTCGTGACGGTTCACCACTGGGTACCAGATCGCATAAACACCAGTCGCCCAACGTTTATGAGATTGGGCAATGGCATTCACCACATCGCGGTATTCGTGTGCTAATTCATAAGGCGGATCAATCAAAACAAGGCCGCGTCGCTCTTTCGGTGGCAAGCTTGCTTTTAAACGTTGAAACCCGTCTTCTTTGTAAATGCTGACTTGGCGATCACGATGAAACTCTTGTTCCAAAAGAGGGTGATCGCTCGGATGAAGTTCGGTTAACACCATTCTGTCTTGCTTGCGAATATGAGCACGTGCGACACGAGGTGAACCAGGGTAGTAACGTAAACTGCTATCCTGATTCAAAGACTGGACGGCTTCAAGGTAAGTGTGTATTTCTTCCGGAAGGTTGTTTGCTTGCCATAAGCGAGCGATACCTTGTTTGTATTCGCCCGTTTTTTCGGACCATTCGTGCGTTAAGTCGTAGCGACCCACACCAGAGTGTGTATCGTGATACACGTAAGGTTTTTCTTTTTGATTCAATGCGTTCAGTATTAAAGACTGAACAATATGTTTCAGTACATCGGCATGGTTGCCTGCATGGAAGCTGTGACGGTAACTTAACAAAATAGTCTCTTACAAGTTTGAATTGGCGAGCGCAAGAGGCTCATTATATCAAAGGCAGGGTTCACTGTGTGAGCCTTGCCGACGTTGGCTATTGAAAAATCCCGTCCCGACCTACATTTAGTAAAGGACAAAATGATAAAAGGAATGAAAAATGTCTAACCCATTACTGACGTTTACTGATCTTCCCCCGTTTTCCGACATTAAGCCAGAGCACGTAAAACCTGCCGTTGAGCAAGCGATTGATGCGTGTCGTGCCAAAGTGGATGAAGTGGTCGCAAACAATGCGACACCAAGCTGGAACAGCGTATGTGCACCATTAGCGGAAGTGGATGACAAACTAAACCAGATTTGGTCTCCAGTGAGTCACTTGAACTCGGTAAAGAACAGCAACGAGCTGCGCGAAGCGTATGAAAGCTGCCTTCCATTGCTGTCTGAGTACGGCACTTGGGTTGGACAACACAAAGGATTGTACGACGCGTACAAAGCAATAAAAGCTTCAGATGAATTTGGTACTTTGTCTCAGGCGCAGAAGAAAAGCATTATTGATGCGCTACGTGACTTTGATTTGTCGGGTATTGGCTTACCAGCAGACGAACAACATCGCTACGGTGAAATCAGCAAGCGCATGTCGGAATTGAGCTCTCAGTTTTCGAACAACGTACTGGACGCTACCATGGGGTGGTCGAAGCAAGTTACCGATGAAAAAGAGCTGGCTGGCATGCCGGAATCGGCATTGGCGGCAGCAAAAGCTGCAGCAGAAGCCAAAGAGCTGGATGGTTGGTTGCTGACGCTGGATATTCCTTCTTATCTTCCAGTTTTGACTTACTGTGATAACCAAGCTCTGCGTAAAGAGCTGTACGAAGCCTACGTGACTCGCGCTTCTGATCGGGGACCTAATGCGGGTAAGTGGGATAATACTGAATTGATCACAGAGCAGTTGAAACTGCGTCATGAAATTGCCCGTTTACTCGGCTTTAGTGCGTTCAGTGAAAAATCACTGGCGACAAAAATGGCTGAAAACCCACAGCAAGTGCTGGGCTTTTTAAACGAGTTGGCGGTGAAAGCCAAACCACAAGGTGAGCGTGAAGTTCAAGAACTGCGTGATTTTGCAGAGCAAGAGTTTGGCGTTTCTGAGCTGAATCTTTGGGACATCGCTTACTACAGCGAGAAACAAAAGCAGCATCTATTCCAGATCTCTGACGAAGAGTTGCGCCCTTACTTCCCTGAAGACAAAGCGGTATCTGGTCTATTTGAAGTCTTGGATCGCGTGTTTGGCATGAAAGTGACTGAGCGTGAAGGGGTAGACGTATGGCATGAGTCGGTGAAGTTTTACGACATCTTCGACAGCAATGGCACACTGCGTGGCAGTTTCTACCTAGACTTGTACGCTCGCGAGCACAAGCGTGGCGGCGCGTGGATGGACGAATGTCGTGTGCGTCGTACTAACGCTGATGGTGAATTGCAAACCCCAGTGGCTTACTTGGTGTGTAACTTCAACAAGCCAGTAGGCGATAAGCCAGCACTATTCACTCACGATGAAGTTGTTACCTTGTTCCACGAAACAGGTCACGGTATTCACCACATGCTGACGCAAATCGATGTATCGGCGGTATCGGGCATCAACGGTGTACCTTGGGATGCCGTCGAACTGCCAAGCCAGTTCCTAGAAAACTGGTGTTGGGAAGAAGAAGCGCTGGCGTTTATCTCGGGTCATTACGAAACGGGCGAACCGCTTCCAAAAGCCATGTTGGATAAAATGCTGGCAGCGAAAAACTTCCAATCCGCGATGTTTATTCTTCGCCAATTAGAGCTTGGCCTGTTCGATTTCACACTTCACACCGAATACGATCCAGACATCGGTGCTCGTGTGCTAGAAACGTTGGCGCAAGTGAAAGAGAAAGTCGCGGTATTGCCAAGCGTTGAGTGGAACCGTTTCTCTCATAGCTTCAGCCATATTTTCGCGGGTGGCTACAGTGCAGGTTACTACAGCTACTTATGGGCAGAAGTGTTGTCTTCAGATGCGTACTCACGTTTCGAAGATGAAGGTATTTTCAATGAAGATACTGGACGTTCATTCCTGAATAACATTCTGGAAATGGGTGGCAGTGAAGAGCCAATGGAATTGTTTAAGCGTTTCCGTGGTCGCGAGCCTGAAATCGATGCCTTGCTCCGTCACTCTGGTATTACCGCGTAATTGCCCAGCCTGACTTAGATTTACAAAAACCACCTTCGGGTGGTTTTTTATTGGGATAAGTAAACTTAGGGATTCACATTTCTATTGATGGGGTTTTGTAGAGAAATCAGAGTCTCTGTCGACTGAACTTCATCGATGGCTTGAAGTTTGTCTATCAGCACAAATTGCAGCTCTTCGATCGATTTACACATGAGCTTTACAAAAATGTTGTATGCCCCTGTGGTGTAATAGGCTTCGACCACTTCATCTAAAGCATTCAGTTTTTCTAGAGCAGAATGGTAATCGCGCGCCGCATTGAGGTTGATTCCGATAAAACAGCAGACGTCGTACCCCAGTTTTTTGGTATTGACGATCACTTCCGTACCTTCAATCACATCCGCCGCTTTCATTTTTTCGATGCGCACGTGAATGGTGGCTGGGCTGACGTTGAACTGCTTTGCCATTTCTGCATAAGGGGTTCTGGCGTCTTCCATTAGCGCTTTAAGAATTTCGCGGTCCAGATCATCAAGACGTGCTGTGGCGGTTTGCATACTTGTTTCCTTTGATCAATCCCGATAGATGGAGGGTATAAGCCTCTGATTCATTGGCTACATCCTATCTTGCAAACTCATGCTTCACAACAGCTCTTGAGGTCATCATCTGATATACTCACTGAAATTGAATGGATATAGAGAGAGCGTACCGAGTGCGGATTGTTGGGATAATACTAACGCTCATGTTGAGCTTTGCCTTACAGGCGAGCGAGAACGTATTGGTGGTGCATTCATACCATCAAGGCTTTTTCTGGACAGACAACTTTCAAGAAGGTCTGGCTCAGCGTCTCGACACACACCAAATCCCCAATCGCGTGTTCTACCTCGATTCTAAGCGCTTACAAACGCCAGAATATTTTGCCCGATTAGAAAACTTGTTCAAAACCAAGTTAGAACAAGAGTCTTTCAAAGCCATCATCGTGAGCGACAATAACGCGCTCAATATGATGCAAAACCTGCATGAATACGTCGGTGACACGCCCGTTATCTTTGGCGGTATCAACAATTATTCACCTAAACTTCATAAAGATCTGAATGCCACGGGCATTTCCGAAAATATTGACCTTCACAACAACATTCGTTTGATCAAGAAGTTACAGCCGAATGTGGAGCGCGTTGTCGTACTCACTGATTATTCAGTAACAGGGGAGGCGGCCAGAGCTCAGATCGCCAAATACCTGAATGAGAACCCAGAAGACCGATCACTGGTGGAAAGTGTTGTTCCAGAGTCATTTGATAAACTGCTGGATGTTGCCTCTGGCTTGAATGCAGAAAACAGCATCCTATTCTGGATATATTTTCGTGATAAACAGGGCAACGTGATTGAGGACGTGTCCTGGAAAACCCTCAATGAGCGAGCGAATGCCCCTGTATATATGGCTTACAACGCGGGTCTTGGGTTGGGCAGCGTCGGCGGTTTTATGCAAGATGGGTTTGCCAATGGCTCTGCGGTCGGAGAGCTGCTTGTTAAAGTGTTGAACCAGAAAGAGGGGGAGCCATTGCCTGCCCCTCGTCCTATTCGCACCCATTTAAAATTGGATTATCAGGTGCTGCAACAGTGGGGCATGAAAGATTCGGCAGTGCTCGCGGATACCATACTGAACAAACCAGAGCCGTATTTTGTGCAGTACGCCCGCGAGATAAAAGTACTCTCAATGGCTGTCTTTATTCTATTGGTCGTTATTGGTTCGCTGCTATATTACATGAAGCGTCTCAAGCAGAGTGAAACACAAGCCAAACAAAGCCAAGTTTTGCTGGAGTCCATATTCGACCAAAGCTATCAATACATCGGCATTGTGGATCAGTTTGGAAAATTGGTATCGAGCAACAACAAACTCCAAGATTTACTGTATGTGAAAGGGGCGCAGTATGGTCGTCCTATTTGGCAATATCGCGGGTGGTGTGACGAGTCAAAGAAAATCTTCAAAGAATACCTAGAGCAGATAGGACAAGAAGACTCCGTTCGATTTGAAGCAGAGTTGGTTCGCCAGCATTACGGATTAAGTGTTCTGGATGTTGCGATTAAGCCATTGCCTCATGAGATTGGCGATCAATGCCATTTCCTCTTAGAAGCGCAAGACATCACTGCACGTAAAGCGACCGAGCAAAAATTGCTCGCCAGTGAAGCCGATTTTCGTCATTACTACGAAAAGCAACCCGTGATGATGATGACGTTGGATGAAAACAACCGAATTCAAGCGGTGAATCGATTCGCACAAGAGTTGTTGAGCTATTCCTCGCAGCAAATGCTGGGTCGGAAATTGGAAGATTTCTATGCCGGTTCGGTAGAACTGAATGCGCGACAGGTGTTACTTCAGCCCAAACCCCACCATCTTTCTGTTTGGCGACGCGAAATTGAATACACGACAGCGAGCGGCTTCACCATATGGGTTCGAGAAAATATCCGCCCATTAACCGAAACTCATCAATTACTGATTGTGGGTGAAGACATCAGTGAAACCCATGATTTATCACAGCAATTGGCGTATCAGGCCCAACACGATTTACTGACAGGCACTTACAACCGAAACTTCTTTGAGCAGCAATTGCAAAAAGCCATGGTGGAAGTGGAAGGGCATGTTCGCACTCACGCTATGCTGTTCCTCGATCTCGATCAGCTCAAGGTGATTAACGATACGGTAGGGCATGAAGCAGGTGACGAAGCCATTGCATTTTGTGCGTTACTGATACAACAAATATTGCCCAATAGCGCCATTTTATCGCGCATGGGAGGTGATGAGTTTGCTGTGTTATTGCGAGATTGCACCAAAAGTGAAGCGACCGATATTGCTCAGTCGATCATTGACCAATTGAACCAGCACCCATTTGTTCGTGATGACCTGACGTTAAACATCAGCTGTTCCATCGGCATACGTCTTATCGACCATACAGCGGACTCGCCTCAGATGGTACACGCCCACGCAGATACGGCGTGCCACGCCGCCAAGGAAGAAGGCAGAAACCGCTATCAGCTTTACTTACTTCACGATGAAGAGCTCAAACAGCGTGAACGCGAGATGGAAAGCGTGAACTTAGTGCATGAAGCGATTGCGAATGAGCGTTTGCAGTTGTTTGCTCAGCAAATTCAGGGTTTAGACGAGGAGAATGCTCACCAATGCTACTTTGAAATATTGGTTCGACTGGTGGACTCCAATGGAGATTACATTTCCCCTGGTGTCTTCATGCCTGCGACTGAGCGTTACAATATTGCGCATTTGGTTGATAAATTTGTCGTCACTAGGACGTTGAGCTGGCTGGATGAACATCCAGAGCAAGCCGCGTATCTCGATCGAGTATCGATTAATGTTTCGGGTCAATCGGTAGGCAATCAAGATTTTATGACAACGTTGAAAGACGCGTTGCAGCAGAGCAATTTTCCTAATCATAAAATCTGCCTAGAGATAACGGAAACCGCGGCGATTCATAGCATCAAGCAAGCAAGCCAAGCATTTACCGAATTGAAATCTTTAGGTTGTTTGGTGGCGTTGGATGATTTTGGTTCTGGGCTGTCTTCATTTGGTTACCTAAAAACCCTCCCCGTCGATATCGTGAAGATTGATGGCATTTTTGTGCGAGATATAGACCAAAATGAGAGCGATTATGTCATGGTTCGCTCCATTAACGATCTCGCTCAGCAAATGGGCAAAGTCACCGTTGCTGAATTTGTGGAGTCGTCTGCCGTGATGGCTTGCTTGAGCAAATTAGGTGTGAATTATGGTCAGGGTTATCATATTGGTATGCCCAAACCTCTGTCAGAACTGGTGGACGAGCTCGTTCAAGAAAAGCGCACATTACTTACGGAAAATGAATAGCGGCATTCACTCAGCGGTTCGTGATTGCCATTCGTGATTATTGTGTGAATCTGAGGTTATTCAGGTAAACTGACGCAAAAATTTCCCCTTGGAGCCAACCGTGCAGCTGAACCTTATCTGCGAAGCCCCTCATCGACAACCTGAACTCAACGCCATTGCTGAGCAGTGGGGGCTGACTCATGACCCTGAATCTGAATTTGGTTTGGTGCTTACTCATGAACGCTTAGAGCTGCGCAAGTTAGATGAAATAAAGCTTGGGGCGATCTACGTCGACTTAGTGGGTGGAGCCGTCGGTCACAGGCGTAAATTCGGTGGTGGTAAAGGGCAGGCAATCGCCAAAGCTGCGGGTTTAAATAAAGGGGCGACACCGACGATTCTGGATGGCACCGCAGGATTAGGGCGAGATGCATTTGTATTGGCTTCTCTGGGGTGTAAAGTTCAAATGGTGGAGCGAAACCCAGTGGTAGCGGCGCTGTTAGATGACGGCTTATCAAGAGCCAAGCTCGATCCAGAAATTGGTGGCTGGGTGAGTGAAAGAATGTCTCTTCTTCATGCATCGAGTCTCGACGCGTTAAATGAATTGCGTAATAACGCAGAGTTTGAAGCTCCTGATGTGGTTTACCTCGACCCAATGTACCCTCATCCAGAGAACAAAAAGAAATCAGCGTTAGTGAAAAAAGAGATGCGAGTTTTTCAATCGTTAGTCGGTGCAGACCATGATGCTGATGGGTTATTAACGCCTGCTTTTGAACTGGCAACAAAACGCGTTGTGGTTAAACGTCCTGACTATTCCGACTGGTTAGATGGCGAAAAACCGTCCATGGCGATAGAGACCAAAAAAAATCGATTTGATGTATATGTAAAGGCATCAATGACATAACAATTCGACGCAAATTACCGCTTGCTTCGGCGCATTTCGATCTGTATATCTAAGTAAGAATGATTCTTATAGTTAATTCCACTTTGAGTGTGTGATTGCGGATATTAGAGCCGGAGCAGTAAAATGGCAGAGCGTTTTTGCAAACTAAATCGTCGTGACATCAGCGCCAGTTTGGGTGAAATCCATGCTTTGGTGTCTTCCCCTAAATATCTTTGCCGCTCTTGTGCGCGTTCATCTTCTGACAAAAAGAATCTGTGTAAACCTGCCGCTATTCCGCCAGCATCTTGTATGGAAAATGCCTCAGAGAAACAAGTCAAATGTGGTTTGGTTGCTGAATCTCTCGCTGCTGACCGCGTTTTGGACCAAGCCACCTCTGTTGCCGATGGTGTTGAAATCTCGATTGAACCATCTCAGCCTATACTGACCACAAGCAATGAATTGACGTTGTCGAAAAAAGCATTGAAAAAACAAAAGAAAGGTCAGAAAAAGCTGAAAGGCATATTGAAAAAACAGAAGAAAATACTTAAAAAGCAAAAGAAATTACTCAAGAAACACAAGAAATTAGAAAGTCGCTTCAGTCGAATTAATCAGGGTGTTCTTGCGGCACAGGGGATCTTACCTCAACACCAGCATATTCATTGATTCAACGTAGCGTGAAAAATACATAAAAATGGCGAGCTCAATGCTCGCCATTTTTATGCCTCAGAGATTTGATTATTTGATTGAGTCGATAATCTAGATTTTACAGGCTTCAACTGTCTTGCAATGGCACCACCAACATATCGACTGGAGTGCAATTGATGAGCTGTCGCGTAGAAGAAAGCAGCTTGCTCCAAAAATCTTGGTGGTGCCCACATACCACCAAGTCTATTTTCAGGTCATTGATGGCTTCGCATAGCTCGCCGCTCAAATCCCCTGTTCCGACTAAGGTGTGCTTGATCGGGTAGTTGGCGTGGTCGGCCAATATTTGCAGCTGTTTTTGGGAAGCTTCCATATTGTGGTGTTGAGTATCGGCAAGGTTGATATCGATAAGCCCGGTATAGAGCTCGGCATAATTCACATCGATGTGAATAAAGGAGACAGCGGCTTCAAGAGGGGAAGCAAGTTTGACGGCTTTCTCAATCAGAATTTTGCTGTCGTCTGATAGGTCGACAGTGACCAATATATGTTGATAGCTCATAATCTATCCTCCTGCCCGTACTCGGACAATTCCCTTCAACAGTTCTGATTTAAGACTAGCATTTCATCTATCAATATTTTGCCAAAGAGATCCCATTGCTATCTTATACGTACCTACTCATATTAAATTAAGGTAGATTTTTGGTTCACGATAGGGTTTTTTGGGCTAATTGTTCTTATTCTCAATGAGAAAATTGAAGCATCGACGCTCCCTTATATCGTGTTATAGTGACAACAATTACAAGTATTTAACAGGAGCATTTCATGCTGTCTCAGACAATGGTCGAACAACTGAATGAGCAAATAAATCTCGAATTCTTTTCATCCAATCTATACTTACAAATGAGTGCTTGGTGTGAAGATAAAGGATTTGAAGGTGCGGCCGAGTTTTTGCGTGCTCACGCAGTAGAAGAAATGGAGCATATGCAACGTCTCTTTACTTACGTGAGTGAAACAGGGGCAATGCCTATCTTAGGTGCTATAGAAGCGCCAAAGCACGAATTTGGTAGCCTTGGTGATGTTTTCCGTGAAACGTTTGAACATGAGCAAATGATCACTCAAAAAATCAACAAACTGGCGCACGGTGCATTTACTAGCCAAGACTACTCAACCTTTAATTTTCTTCAGTGGTACGTTGCAGAGCAACATGAAGAAGAGAAATTGTTTAAAGGGATTTTAGATAAGCTGGAACTTGTAGGTGAAGACGGTAAAGCGCTGTTCTTTATCGACAAAGATCTAGCAGCCATGGCAAAAGAAGGTTCGTCTTCTATCATGGACGCTTCCGCTGCAGTCTAAGTAGCGAGTTAAAGTCAATTTGATTGTCTTTTCCTTTTGGCGTCTAAGAAGATGTAGGGAGGAAAAGATGATCAGTGTCGATACTATTCTATTCACGCTTATGCTCGTCAGCTGCGTTAATATGGCGAGATACCTTACCGCGTTACGCGCGCTCATTTATATCATGCGCGAAGCCCATCCATTACTGTATCAGCAGGTAGATGGTGGTGGTTTTTTCACTACGCACGGTAACGTCACCAAACAAGTCCGACTTTTTCATTACTTGAAAAGCCGTGAGTATCTGCATCATCACGATCCTATTTTTACCGGGAAATGCAATAAAGTCAGAGAGTTGTTTATACTCACGACAACGTTACTTGGTGTGACTTTATTTGCTGCCATCATGCTGTAATTAAAGGCTCAACAAGACGAGGTAGAAACCCAGCGTAACTCTGGGTAAAATACCCACCAGATTTGCAAGGATGCGCGATAATTCGCGCATCCTTTTTATTTTGATTGAGCGCAGCAAACCCCAAAGCTCAAGTCGTTGTGGAAGAAGTAATGAGTTCAGAATTTGATGTCGTAGTCATTGGTGCCGGAGCGGCAGGCTTAATGTGTGCAGCCGAAGCGGGCAAGCGTGGTCGCCGAGTATTGGTGGTGGATCATGCCAAAAAGCCGGGGCGAAAAATTCTGATCTCGGGTGGCGGTCGGTGTAACTTCACTAACTACGATGTGACGGCAAATAACTTCTTGTGCCAGAACCCCCATTTCGTGAAATCCGCCTTGTCGCAATACACCAATTGGGACTTCATCTCGCTGGTTTCGAAATATGGCGTTGATTTTGAAGAACGCGATCATGGGCAGCTGTTTTGTCTCGACTCAGCGAAAGACATCGTGAACGTTTTGCTAAAAGAGTGCGACCAACCGAATATTACCCAACGTTATCGCGCTGATATCCACAACATTCAAAAAACAGACAGCGGTTTTTCATTCCAAATAGACACCGATGAAATTACCTGTGCATCTTTAGTGATAGCTACGGGTGGCTTATCCATGCCGAAATTGGGGGCGACGCCCTTTGGTTATCAAGTTGCCGAGCAATTTGGGCTAGAAGTGATTTCGACTACCGCTGGTTTGGTGCCTTTCACACTGCATAAAGAAGATAAGGAAGCGTTTGAGCCGCTATCTGGCATTGCTATTCCTTCTGAAATCACCGCCGAAGACGGCACCGTTTTCAAAGAAGCGCTGCTGTTTACCCATCGTGGTTTATCTGGTCCTGCGGTATTACAGATATCTTCATTCTGGCAAGCTGGTCAGAAGGTTACGATTAACTTAGTTCCTGAAGCAGATGTAATGGATCTGCTGACCACTTCTCGCGAAAAACACCCGAATCAAAGCTTAAAGAATACGCTTTCCAAAGTACTTCCTAAGCGTTTGGTTGAGACGCTAATAGAGCGCAAAGAGCTGGTGGATAAACCCCTCAAGCAGTTCAACGACAAAGAACTGCAAGCCATCGAGACACACCTAGAAAACTGGCAAATCCTACCAAATGGTACTGAAGGGTATCGCACGGCAGAGGTCACTTTGGGTGGTGTGAATACCGATCACTTGTCGTCTAAAACCATGGAGTGCAAGGATATTCAAGGGCTGTACTTCGTTGGAGAAGTGATGGATGTGACGGGCTGGCTTGGTGGCTACAATTTCCAATGGGCATGGTCGAGCGGTTTTGTTGCTGGGCAGTGGGTGTAGGTGTTTGGGTACAATGAAGTTTGTATATAGTCGATAAAGTTATTTGATCTACATGGCTGATGGCGTTGAGGTGGTGATTAACCATATGCAGGTCAAGCCCTTATTGGATTTGTGTACGCGCAGCTTGTAAAGGCAAGTCAGAACCCGTTGACTAAGCATGAAATAACTTTAATCGAACCACTCAAGATGGCCGTGTGATGGGCTTCTATTCTAACCTGCTCGACTAAGCAATCAGCTCTGCGGCGACGCATAAATGCACGCCCACTGCATCGCCTATATGGATGTAAGCGAGGAGCGTGAACAGGAGCGGAAGCTTTGCACACCACTCGTTAGATAAACTAAGCGATGCGCACCGCAAACTGAATACCTGCCGGTTCAACAAGGTAGACAAGCAACAATCACCAGCCCCTGTACACTCAGTTACAAGTAGCAGGTTTTATTGATAATGCCGTCAATCGTATCGAGTTCAGCTTCGGTAAAAGAAGCACAATGCAGCGCATGCACACTGCTCTTCAGCTGGTCAACACTACTGGCACCAATAATTGCGCTGGTGACAGCATCGTTATTGAGAACCCATGCAATAGCCATTTGCGCCAAAGTCTGTCCTCTGTTTTCAGCCATGTTGTTTAGTTTATGAACAATACTCAGCTTTTCTTGACTGAGCTGATGTGCATTCAAGTGCATTATTTCAGGACGTGCAGCTCTGGATCCTTCCGGAATTCCTGACAGGTATTTGTTGGTCAACATTCCCTGCGCCAACGGTGAGAACACAGTAAGACCAAAACCTTCCCGTTGCGCCAATGCTGTCAGTCCCTGTTCAATAGTGCGATCAAACAAACTATACCTTGGCTGATGCATCAGCATTGGCGTACCCAGCTCCTTTAATATTCTTATCGCGGCTTCAGTTTCCTGGGGACTGTAATTTGATAAACCAATATAAAGGGCACGTCCGGAGCGAACAATATGATCGAGAGCCATCATAGTTTCTTCTAGAGGTGTATCCGGATCCGGCAGGTGAGAATAGAATACATCCAGATACTCCACTCCCAGTCGATGCAGGCTTTGATCACAACTTGCCAGCAGGTACTTTCTCGACCCACCTTTACCATAAGGTCCTGCCCACATGCCGTAGCCAGCCTTGCTAGAAATAAATAATTCATCTCTGTAGCCAGCAAGATCTTTGTTCAGTACAGACCCAAAGGTTTCCTCTGCAGCTCCATGCGGAGGACCATAGTTATTAGCAAGATCAAAGTGAGTTATACCAAGATCAAATGCTGTTCTGATAATATCTCTGGACTTTTCAATCGGGTCTACTCCGCCAAAATTCTGCCACAAGCCTAACGAGAGGCGAGGCAAAATAACACCGCTGCGGCCGCACCTTTGATACGACATGTTTTCGTACCTGTCTGCACTGGCTTGATGTTGGACATTAGGATCTTTGAGTATCATAGATAACGTCTCTAATAGTTGTTCAATTAACGAATGGTGACAAGGATTTTAGGAAGGCGACTAGCTTTTTGACTTCCTCATCGCTCAGGTTTATATCAGTCAACTCGTGAACAGACATAGCTCCTAGTGAATTATCATTGTCATTGTAGTGATTAATAACAGCAAAAAGGTTTTCGGCTTTTCCGTGGTGAAAATAGGGAGGAGTTAAAGCAACGCCTCTTAATGATGGTGTTTTAAATGCACCAGTTAGCAAAGTTGATTTGTTCCTGCCTAGAAACCGAATCGCAATACAATTATTTTTATCAGCATCACTGTAACGCCCTAAACAATTAAACTCGTCTGCGAGCAATGCATCAATGCCATTGGCTCGACCAAAATCCAAGTTATGACCTTCCCAGTCACTGGTCGCATCCACATCGCAATTGTTCTTTCATTCGCTGAACTTCCCTTCTGCATGATGCTACGCCAAACACCATTATGACCTTCTGTTAGTTTCATCCAGAAACCGACAGAAAACTCCGCAGCATTAGTAGCTATTGCTTCAGTATGGGGAATAATCATACTGTCATCAGCACTGTTTATTTCAATAGCCAGATCGGAAAGCGGCCCTGTCACAATAGTAGGTGTGCCTTGTATATACTGCCTTTGCAGCAAAGTGGCGGCTTTGGCAGGCGCCAATAAACTAACCAAATGAACTGATAGAAAGAGTATAGGTAGCACTATGCGAAGGCTGAATAAATAGGGTGAATCAGCCTGGGTTGAGAGTGGATAGCCACCCCTCAACAGCTTGTTTTTTAGATCCAAGTCGAATTCTCTCAGTTTAGAAAGTTATAATATTCACCGCAATTTATCATTTTTGATACATTGTTTCAATTTTATAGAAATAGAATTTTAATAAATGGGAGTGGTTAGGATTGTGACAAAAACTCAAAATATACCCATACATAGAGGCAGGGTGAGAGCGTGAACATTTTGTTAAATCCTGTCGGCATGTACTTCGCTCATTTTTCAGCCACCTCTGTGCTTTCGTGTTCGCAATAGCGGCAGCCGTGCTTGTGCCACAGGCTGAAACCGGTTTTATCCCAGTAGAGCACCTTGAGCTTGTCTCTGTGACGGGTGAAAAATACAAACAAAGTACCGGAAAACGGTGATAACGCCATTTGCTGCTCTACCAATAGGGATAGACCGTTGAGCCCTTTGTGGAAGTCGACGAGGGTCTTATGCAAGTAGATCTTGCTAACATGAGCAAACATCCTCATACGGCGAGTTCGCGTATCAGGGGCGCCAACCAGCGTGGTTCGACATCGGGGGGAGCAGAAGCTGAGCTTGACCCAGATTGAGCTAGAGTTGGGAAGATGCATGATCACCTTGGAGCAATTGAGCAAAGGGAGAGGGCTTATCAGCTCGCGGGGGACTCGCAGTTGGTTAGCTCCGCTTTACGTTTACTGAAATAGTTGGGGTTGATCCCCTGTTGCTGACAAAATTCGCCTTGGCTCAAGATTCAGGACGAGACAATTCTATCTAAAAAACCAGTCAGCTATTGCTGACTGGTTTTTTTACTACTGTTATGGTTTTTTCCTTACCAAACGCATCATACTGTAATCTCGTGAATGGGCTCTCAGTGGTGAACTGTGGCCATTAAATGGAACCGTATAAAAGAACAAGTAGTCGCCCGGTAGATTCGAGTCTGTACTTACTTGAAGTGAATGATAAGCCTGCCCTCTATATATTTTTTCAGACGCGATCGCTTTTTCATTATCTGGCCAGCTCCAATCAAAATCCGTATCTTTTAGCGCAATGATCTCTTCTGTTGTGAGACCAATCTTATAGCTAAACATGGGATACGTCGCTGGAACACATCGATCATTATAAATAGTGAGCAAATCTTTCATATTTGGCAGATGCCATAAATGGTTAGATTCCCCTAATCGCTGATTCTCTGCTTCAACGATTTCTAGGGTTTTTTCTCTCACATTCGGATAGAACTTACGCTCTGGGAACAGATCCATAGCCACGGTAGGTACACCCTCGCAACTCATTTGATCGCTACTCAGTGTTTGCCCGATAAAGCAGTAACTCCACTGCAGCCCTGTCGCTGCATCATTCACTACTTTGTAATCTCCTGCATCGGTGGTGAGCACTTCATGAGTAAAGCGGTTACTTGGGTTCATTTCCGTATCGGCTAAACATACGCGTAAGTCTTCGTTAGCCCATGCAGACGTGACCATCAGAGATAAACATGCTGTTAAATATTTCACTCGTTTGTTCCTTTTACTCTGCATAGTAACCATCACTGATTAGTACCAGCGGGTTATGATCCGAATTATTAAAGTACTTAGCTTCTAGCCAGAACGCCGTCAGTGCTCGATTTTTTAGACCATCCATACTTGGCGCATCTAACCAAAATCCATGGAATGTGCTGTCGTTCATTCTTGGGAAGTACAAATTAGGGAAATAACGAGTATCTAGGTTGGACGCACGGTTTCTACCGAAGTCGAACAAAGCGTAACCCTCTTCCAGCGTAGGAATACGCCAGTTGCTTAATCCACAACGTTTTTTGCTGTTTATCCAAGTAATCTGGTTTTCAACCGTACACTGCTTTGGATCCGTCGAAACGACGTTCAAGTTAGGTAACGCACAGGTACCATCAAACACATCACCAGCGTTGGTTGCATCTCTAACAAACATATTGTCACCATCAAAAATGGTGTAAGGCTCATCATCTTGACGTCCATGTTTGGTTTCCCAAACCAGTCCAGTATGGGCATCAAGGACACAAGAAAATGGACTTTGCTTATACGTCAGGTCTTGTCGAATCAATGGTACGCCATCATTGTTCAATTTGACGTAGCGGGCACCCAACATGCCATCTTTATTGCTATTTCTGGCTTTACCACTTAGTGGGTCACATGCGGTGTCGCTGTCTCTACCACGGTGGCTATCATCAGACTCAATACCCGCAGTCACACGTGAGTCAGCAATATGGATATGTTGAGGGGAATAGGTTAATAGAGCACTTGGCGTTCCAATATTACTCTGAACACGGATATGATAAGCCTGCTCAAATGTTAGCCCTGTGATGGTCGCCCTTAACTTATTCGTAGGTTTTTGATGTTCAGCATCGACAACATTTTCAAATTGATTGCTGCCCCAACCTAATGTGTATTGGGTGGCGCCAACTTGTTTATCCCATCCAATGGTCACCCAGTGGCCATCTTCATTTTTGCCTTTACCATCAATACGAACGCCTAGCACTTGATCGTGATTAAGAACCACCTGGCAGGTAGGATCCAACACGCTAACCGGGTAAACGGTTACCCAACTTCCTGGTCTTGAAAACTCGAAGTAGTATTTGTCTTCCTCTGAGTTGGCTAATAGCTGAGTCATATTTTGAGTAATGTGAGAGACATTGACATCAAGGTTATTAATGAGCACTTCACCAATGGCATACTTAGCCGCAAATCTGTCTTGCAAGTTCTCCATATCTGGCAGCAGGTTATTACTGGATACCACGCCGTAGTTTCCTAACATGTCGATATCAAGAATATCCAGAACATCCATATAAATGTCGGCGCTTTCAACCAGATCGATCGATCGACCAAACAACTTACCTTCCACTTGCAGCGCAAATATTGCAGCCAAAAATTCAACTTGCTGACGGGGGAAAGCATTATATCGAGCAGCGATCTCATCAAGGGTAAACGGGTAGAGGTAACCCGCGTATCCATGCTTTGATAACGAGGTTTTGAACATTAACGCCGCTTGCGCACTCGAGATATAGCCGACGCTTAATCGTTCCAGTTCGCTGATTTCTAAAGTGCCATTACCATTGGTATCACGTTTCACTAATTCACAGAATGATCCCAATACCGACCTTAGCTGGACGCCAGTTTTGTTGTCGCGGATATGAATGGTCAACGTGTCGTGCATTTCATCTTCCGTGTACTCGTAGTTGTACTCAAACTCTCTGTTCGGAACTGGCGGTTTGCCTGGCTGACACCTCTCTAAATTATTATCGACATTGCGCAATGGAATGGTAAAAACGAAGCCATTTTTGCCTGCATAATCCATGGTTTTTCTGCGTTGACCATCAAGATCAATCAGAGCAATTGGTTCATGGCGTCCAATAGGTTGACGACCATTGGTGTCTTGTTCTTTTGGCTTGTTTAGGCGAGTACCCAATACCACTTCTACTGACGCTTCTTCTAACTCGACTGGGAAACGGCCACTGATACGAAGATGCTGTTCAGGCGCCAATCCCATTATCTGCTTCTTAAGCGGATGGTGGTAATTGGCATTCTCCAAATTACTCCAAGATCTTAGGTGGCGCCTCTCTATCTGTTCATCAGCGGTAATGTTCATCTGAGGATAAGTAGGCACCGTTTTGCCAACTTGCGCTTTATAATGTTTCCAGATTGGCTCTTTAGGATCAGCAGCGAGCGCAACCAGTATTTTTTTGCCCAATGCTTGTAATCCCGTACCACTACCCGGCCACGTGGTATTGGGCAGAGTAAAGTACTTGCTAGGATTAGTGTCTGGGTCGGCCGCAACATCCTGCTGATATTGTTCATAAATATGTTCAATATCAGCCGGACTCAATGTCCAAGTAATAGGGGCGCCTTTACCGGTTTCGATGTCGAGAGCATCATAGAGCCCAAGCAAATCGTACTGACTGTCACGCCATGAATCGCTAATAACTAGATCAAATGGTGCATCAAACACCGTAGGTTCGCCGTCCCCCGGGTTCGCTATGGCGACATGCTCTTTAAGTTTCCTGTCCTGATTCCAGTCAAGAGTCAGATCACGCTCTCCTTGGTCCGCCATCTGCTCATAAACCGCAGCCAGTTCAATCACTAGCTGTTGGGTATAAACCAGCTCTCCACGAGCATTGGCAAGTTGCTGAGTCGTCAATCTAAACAGCCAATTTAACATTGCCCTGTTATGGTTAGGCGGGTTAATGACTTTTAGCTGAGCGGTATTTATCTCAACCACCTGCTCATCTAATGGTGTATTGGGATTACCTTTAATCAGTAACCATTGCTCGGGCGTGAGGCTTAGGGTGTAACTGCCATAATAAGAAGGACGCCAGCTACTGCTGCCCGTGGTCTTCATATGGTCATAGATAGCCGTTCTTTGATCTTGTGTTAAATGCACCCAAGTGCTGTTACTTTGCTCTGAGAGGTAACGCCTAACGGCTTCATTTTTTTGCCTGACGGGCAGATTGGCATACTGGGTTAAACTGGTAGAAAGCAGATGCTTAGCGACGGTATTAAATGCTTGAGTAATGGGATCTAACGACAGAGTCACTAACTCGGTTTCATCAATCACACCATCGCCAGAACTGTCCATTTGAATGATGCTCGCTAAGGTGTCTAACTCCGTCTTAAAGTACTTACTTTGCGCTGTTGTAGTGGTGGCTCCGCCTGCATGGCTGGTTCTAGTACTCGCCGTTGATTGGCTTGCGATCCAGCCTTCCACAGAAATAGGCTGATTGTCAGGCCATTGTGAGACTTCAAAGGTGTATTCATAACTGCCTTCCGGTACAGCACTCTGCCATGTGTCACAAGTGTTCCCCGCACACACTTTGAACTCGAAAATATCGGTAGCCGTTGCCAGAGGCACAGGCCCTGAAATAGTGATATCCCGAAGCTGAGTAGGTGGTTGCGGAGGGGTGACTACTCCCCCTGGGTTACCGGGCGTTGTTCCTGGGTTTCCGGGGTTCGAGGTTCCCGGATTTCCCGGCTTAGTGGTTCCACTGTTTCCTCCTCCGGGGGGCGACGCTACTCCATCTGTTGGTCTTTCACTACAACCTAAGGTAGCCAAACCAAGCAAACTGGTAATAACTATACGTTTAAAGAGCATGATTATTCCTTAAAAACACTATTCCAGCCAAATTAAAACGGTGTATCGTTCTGCAAGTGTGTCTCATAAATGATTATATATGACTGGCATTCTGTATAATTACAGATTGTTATTCTGTATGTTAATGGTTATTTAGAATATATTATAATATTGTTATTGATTTTCTCAATGATATTAATAATAATTCTCATAATCATTTGACTGCTGAATGCAATATAAGGAATATTTTCAATGAATGGTTTCACCAACCTTCTAAAACGCTACTTTAAAGATGAAAGTGGCGCTACAGCTATTGAATACGGAATTCTTGCGGCAGGTTTAGCTGCGGGGATCTTGGCGATTTTTGGTTCTGACGGTCTATTCATCACCGCTCTAAAAGATAAGTTCCAGGCCATTATTGACGGTATGAACATGGGTGCCAGTGGAGAGTAATTTCCTTTTATTACTCAAAGCCACCACTTTTGCTCTGTTATGCATAGTTTCACTGACTGACATAAGAAATCGAACAGTCCCAAACTGGGCGTTATTGATACTGGCGATTGTGGTGTTCACTGCAGTCCCGTTTAGCGTTTATCACGCCACCATTAGTTTGATCATTTTGTTTCTAGGCATTGTTGCCTTCCACTATCGTTGGCTAGGGGCTGGTGACAGTAAGCTGCTGGCAATATGCGCCTATGGCTCCATCGAACATTGGCAGTGGTTGTTACTGCAAACCGCTTTGGTAGGTGGAGGATTAAGTATAGCCATTCTCGTATACAACCATTTAGTCGGATTGGGTTTGATAAAACACTCCCCTATAAAAACGGTGCCTTATGCCGTCGCAATTGCTGGCAGTGCCATAACAACCATTCACTACATTTAAAAAAGCAAACACCATGAAAAAGTTACTTTTTGTGCTCATTAGCATAGGTTTACTACTCGTTACGCTAATGTTTGTCTGGTCAAATACGGCGGCAACGCCAGTATCAAAAACAGAAGAACAGGTCAAAGTAGAAGAACCTAAAGCGATTGCTCCAAGGATTTTGGTTGCCAAATACCCTATTCAAGTCGGTTCTTTACTTCGCTCTCAGGATTTCACCTGGGCACCGTTCGATGACTCTGAACATCAATTGATTGATCTGTTTTTAAAAGATTTTGTCGAACTCAAATCATTAGAAGGCAGCTTGATCACTCAATCCCTTGTCGCTGGTCAGCCTTTAACCTCCTCTGTCATTATCCGACCGGAACAAAGCCATTACCTCTCTTCTATGCTTGCTCCTGGGATGAAAGGCGTCACCTTAGATATCACCTTTGCTGGTAGCAATTACGGATTAATTCGAGCAGGTAACTATGTCGATATCCTCTTAACCACTTCCAAAAAACATCAAGATGAAGAAGGGTTTGGGGAAGTGACTAAACACGCTAACAACTTAGTTTTAGAAAATGTTCGCTTGCTAGCGGTAGACAATGTTTTGACCGACATCCTGAGTGGTCCAGAGAAACAAGATCCATCAAGTTCACTCAATCAAAACGGGGAGCGCACGGTCCCGGTCACTTTTGAAGTGACGGCCGATCAAGCGCAACGTTTGCTGCTGGCTCGTAAGCTTGGTGCTTTGTCTCTTTTACTTCGTAGCGCCTATCAAGATGCAAGCCTAGCTCAATCAGACAACGTCACGCTATGGGATGAGGAAATTTCTGATAACCATAATCCGCGCATGCGGCCACAGCACTCTATCCGAATTTTTGACGGTCAGGATGTCCGTACACAAGAAAAACCGACAGCGAGATAACTCATGAACACTTTCAAAACACTCTGTATATGTGTGCTGACACTGCTTTGCTCTGCTCAGGTCTATGCAAAAGTTAACACGCTAGAAATCTCCGTTAACGAAAATCGTTTAATTGCTGTTTCCGGTGAGGTGCAAGACATCTTTGTGTCTGATCCTGACTTACTTGTTGTACATGCTCCCTCCAGTCAACACATTATGATTGCGGGTAAAAAGTTAGGGGAGACAGACATACTTGTCCTTGGTGCTAACGCTTCTACATTGGCTCATTACAAAATTGTGATCAGCGTTGATATCTCTGATCTGGAGCAAAATGTCCGACATGCTTTCCCTGATGCTAGCGTCTCCTTTGCCTACAGTGGCGGGGCTATTATTGCAATGGGAGAAGTATCGACACCATTGCAAGCTCATGAAATTCTCAGCATGGCTTCTGGTTATGCGAAATCTCTTCAAGAAGAAGATACACAAACCATGGGCGCGCCTTCTTCACAGGACGGGAATGGTGCTAGGGCAAACGGAGCAGCGAAGCCTGGCGGTGGTATGGGTACTTACCCGTTAGTGGTTAATCAACTAAAAACCGCAGGAAGCACGCAGGTTAATATCTCCGTACGTATCGTCGAGATGGAGCGGACAACCAGTGAACAACTGGGTCTGAGATGGAGCTCTGTTGGTAACATGCGTTGGGGTACTTGGGACAGTTTGCAAACCGCTCTTGGGGTAACGCCAGGCAATAAGTTTCCTACTAACAACTTGCCTAGTGGACCCGATCAGCATGGTCTAAACGTGATCATTGATGCCTTAGTCGAAAACAGTCTAGTGAATGTCCTTGCTGAGCCTAATCTAACGGCTAAGTCTGGAGAAGCTGCCACCTTTATGTCTGGAGGAGAATTTCCCTTCCCTGTCGACAATGGCGACGACGGTGTCAGCATTGAGTTTAAAAAGTTTGGTATCGCTTTGGAGTTGACGCCAACCGTACTGAGCAACAACCAGATCAGTCTAACGGTTGCGCCAGAAGTATCGACGTTAAGCCGTGAAAACAGCGTCTCCATTGCCGGTGTTGAAGTACCGGGAATCGAAACCCGCCGAGCCACCACTACCATCGAACTGGCAGATGGACAAAGCTTTGCGCTAGCCGGCTTAGTTCGCACCTATCAAGATCATAAAGTGGAAGCTTTGCCTTTTCTTGGCGAAATCCCTGTACTGGCCCCTTTTTTTAGTAACAACAGTTTCAAAAACTCAGAAAGTGAGTTGGTTATTATTGCCACTGCCCGATTAGTCGAACCCACAAGTGATCCCTCTCTTCTTACCACACCTCTGGATCGTTACAGACCAGCGAGTCGTTTTGAGCGCGTATTCCTGCAGAAAACAGGGGAAACACACGATCAAAACAGCAGGTTGTTTGGCAACTACGGTTACAACTATTAGGAATCATGATGAATCAATTAAAACTTTGTTCAGTGGCTTTGTTGTTGCCTGCACTGGTCGCTTGTGTCGCACCAAATCAAGTACTTCCGCATCATAGTTACACCGACACGGCTGAATTTAACGCTGACAGGGAAACACTGCCTGTCGTGTTAGATCAGTTAACCGCGCCCCTTATTCATCGAGAAGAAGTGGGAGAGATAAACATTACTCTGCAAGGCGGCTTGCTTAGTCAATCAGAAAAACAAGAGATTGAAAGCCACCTATCAAACAAACTCTTAATGCAAGTAGAGCTGGATCATACCCCTAGTGTGGAGGAAACCATGCAGGGAGATATCGAAGTGATTTTTGCGCCGGATACGTGTCGATACAATAAATCTGCTGTTCCTGTGAGTCCTCAAGCCTGCCAGCAATTGCGCAATCAGTACGCCAGTGCCAGCGATAAAATGGCATGGCATCAGGGGAATATCTACCAAGAGCATAACACTGCACTATCTGCCGGTGCTGTTCAAAGACTTTACAACAACAAAATCAAATCTGCGGAAAAGCAGTCAGTAACCGGAGAGGATTAACCCGTGTCAGACAGTACGTTTAACGTCGTTGCTTTTGTATTAGACGACCACAGTCAACAAATCATCACTCAACTGGCTGCCGACATTGATAACCAGAATATTCAGGTACAAAAAGGCGACATTAACAAGGCAAGAGAGTGGTGTACAAAACATGGCGCCCCCGACCTTTTGTTGGTTGATGGAGGTGACTGTGTCAACTTAGACAGCGCTCTTAGTGAGCTATCACATCATTGCCCTCCTCAGATGAAGTTGATCGTTCTGGGGAAAAAGCAAGAAGTGACCCTTTATCGCCACTTAATGTTTGCCGGAGTGAATGATTACCACACAACTCCTCTTGATGCCGATGCACTGAGACTGAGTTTGCTTCATCTTCAAGGTCATCAGGTGAAAAAATCCCTACGTACGGGCAAAGTCATCTGTGTTCTTGGTAGTTCAGGCGGCTGTGGTGTCAGTACTATTGCCAGCAACTTAGGCTACTATCTTGCAGAAAAGCAAAGTCAGCACGTTGCGCTTGTCGACCTTGATGTCTTCCATAGTCAGCACCCTATTTTACTTGGCACCGACTATGAACCCAATTTAGAAAATATTCTAAAAGATGCGGATCGTATTGACGAAACTCTGCTCGCTCACAGTAGCCATCAGTTTTCAAAAACACTGCACCTGTTTTATGGTCAAGATAGCCAGTTACCCTCCGACAATCATGGCTCGATAACTGAGACCATTCAGGCTCTGGCAGAGCACTATGGTACGGTGATTATTGATATACCCAACCTCCATAATCCAGCCATGTTAGACGTCATTGAAAAAGCCGATAACTGTATTTACGTCACCGATTACAGCCTTAATAGTTACCGCTTTTTAGCCAAACTTAGAGCGCGCGTTCAATCGACACATCAAAGACAGATTTTGGTGGGTAATTTGTGCAGAAAAAGTAAAGGGCGAGTGCCTAAGACTGAACTGAGTAAGTCTCTAAGCTTAGACTTGTCCCTTGAGTTCCCTTTTGATGCCAAAGCGTTTGAAAAGTCAGAACTGGTAGGCAAACCTATTATGTCTCAAAGTACTCGATTCAGTAAAAAGCTTGCTCAGCTAGGCCAAATGGTCAGCTCGGCAGCAAAAAGGTAATTGCTCATGTTTAGACAAAGCAGCCTTGCGCCCAAGCAGAGAACTCATCAACTGTTAACCATGTCAGATGAGGCGAAAAGTGCCTTTTATGAGCTGGTTGATCCATCGGTTGCCGCTAACCTAAGCAGAGATGAGTTGCTACCGAGAGTCCGAGAAGCTTTAGCTAATATTGCTTCAAAAAAAATGCTGCCATACAACAATCAGGAATTGGCTGTTCTTGCGCTTCAATTGGTTGATGAAATGGTGGGCATTGGCCCGATTCAACCTTTGTTAGAAGATCCAAGTGTTTCAGACATTTTAGTGAACGGCCCTGATACTGTGTATGTGGAGCGTCAGGGTATTCTACAAAAAACCGACATTCGATTTAGGGACAGTAAGCATGTTTTGAACGTCGCTCAGCGTATTGTGAATGCAATAGGGCGAAGAGTGGATGAGTCAAACCCTATGGTTGATGCAAGACTTAAAGATGGCAGCCGAGTAAACGTCATCGCTCCGCCACTTGCATTACACGGTACCTGTATCTCTATCCGTAAATTTCCAGCCAACAAAATGATGCTGGATAGCCTGGTGAGCAAACAGAGTTTGTCTTCCCAAATGGCTGACTTTTTGGCCATCGCAACACACTGCCGCTGCAATATCCTTATTTCAGGAGGAACGGGTTCAGGTAAAACAACCCTGTTGAATGCGTTGAGTCGACATATCAGTGAAGACGAACGCATCATTACCATAGAAGATGCAGCAGAGCTCTCTTTAGCACAGCCGCACTGGGTTCCTTTGGAAACTCGTAACGCGAGTACGGAAGGGAACGGAGAGGTGAATGTTCGCGATTTGGTCAAAAACGCACTTCGTATGCGTCCAGATAGAATTGTTTTAGGTGAAGTTCGTGGGGCGGAAGCCTTTGATATGTTGCAGGCGATGAATACGGGACATGACGGCTCGCTTTGTACTCTTCACGCAAACAACCCCCAAGATGCCATTGTTCGTCTAACAAACATGTTGCAAATGGGTGGTGAGCGACTGTCGGATCAAATCATACGCAGTCAAATTGTCAGCGCTATCGATGTCGTTGTGCAACTGGAAAGAATGAGAGATGGGCATCGCCGTATTACCGCCATCAGTGAAGTCGTAGGGAGCCAGGGCGAGCACATTGAGCTCAAGCCGATTTTCCGTTTTGATCTCAAACGCGCGGATAAACATCAGATACACGGTGACTACAACGTATTCAATGTCTCTGAAGCCCTGCTAGAAAAAGCCTCTCACTTTGCTCTGGAAGAAGAGATGCAAACCAGCGTGGAGAAATCATAGTGGCTTTGCTGATTGGAATCACCTTGGTGTGGTTAATCGCCGGTGCCTTTGCCTGGCATCATATAGAAAAGCAGGACGGTTGGAAAAAACAGCTCGGCCGATACACCTTAGTGGCACTGTCCCAAGATCAGGAGAGCGTCGCTCCTTTCTGGGAGCGTTGGCAATGGTTCCAAAACTTGGTGACCTTTCTGGGGTATGAAAAGCTTCGTCAATGGGCGGCGGGTGGCATAGTCGCGCTGGTGGCTTTTTCGACTCTGCTGATTATCAACGGCATGGATTGGTACGTATCCATTCCATTGAGTGCCGTCAGTATTGGCTTAGCCGGCTATTTTTTCTATCTTCAGCAACAACAAAAAGCCATGGACCATTTTCGTAATGAGCTGCCAGACATCATCGATGGTTTGTTAAGGGCGTTACGTGTTGGCGCTCCAATGGCGGATACCTTTCTTGAAATATCTCACCAGCACGATGGCATCACTCGACGTCTGTTTGAACGAATGCACGATGAGCTCAGTGTCGGTCAGACTTTACCTGACGTAATGAAGCATGCTGCGAAAAGAATGCCTATTGCTGAGTTTCGATTCTTAACCATAGTACTGAGTCTGCAACAAGAAACCGGTGGTCGCCTGACAGGCGTACTGGAAAGACTCAGTCATACATTAAGAGCCCGAGCCGAACTTAATGCCAGCATTCTCAGCATTACATCTGAGTCCCGTAACTCAGCTAAAGTACTGGCGGCTCTACCTGTTCTGGTCTGTTTAGTGCTGTTTACCACAGGCAAAGAACACTTTGACTTTTTAATGGCTTCAACGGGAGGGCAACTTGTTATGGCATATGTCGTCACTAGCATTCTGTTTGGCCTTTTTCTCATTCGACGTATGACACAGTTAAAAGGATAAGTATCATGGAACTGACCACTATCCCCAACTTTTGGATTGTCTCATTGGCATTGGTGATGATTTTCATCCTTGTGTTAGCGACTTTTTTCTTGTCTCAGCAAACCCTTGCGCGTTGGCAGGAACAGTGTGCACGATACACAAAAATCAACGACGATGAAGACGTCGGCGTTGCCCAACAAACTCCGTCATTCTGGAGCTCGTTAGGGGTGCTGTATCCGGTATCAGACAAAGAGAAAAAACGCCTTGTTCAAATGTTAGAACAAGCGGGGATACAATCACCAACTGCACTGAACTCAACACGAGGTGCCAAGCTGTTTCTTGGCTTGATGGCGGCCGTTATTGCCCTTTTTTGGCGTTGGTCTCAAGAAGAGCTTCTTGAAGCCATGACCGTCATGTTTATTTTAATTAGCTATGTACTTGGTTCAAACCTTCCGGAGTACTGGCTGAAACGTTTGGCCCGCCAAGCGATACAAAAACAACAACAAGTGGTTCCAGACGCCATCGATCTGATGGTTATTAGCGTAGAAGCCGGATTGTCTCTTGAACGTGCCTTGGAAAAAGTCGGCACATACCTACTTGATGTGGAACCCATGTTAGCCAACCAGTTTTTGCGTACCCACGCTGAGATCCAAGTGCGGGGAGAATCTTCTGAGTGTCTGAAAAAACTGGCATGGAGAACCGGATTAAAAGAACTTGAGCGTTTGGCAAGCACCATTTCTATGGCCGAGCGATATGGTTCTCCTCTTGCGGAAACCATGAGAACCATCAGTGATGATGCGCGCCAAATGAGAAAAATGGCCCTTCAGGAACAAGCCGGTAAGCTGCCAAGTCGCATTACCTTGATTCAAATGGCGCTTATTATGTTGCCTCTGCTTGTTCTTATCATTACCCCAACAATGAACCTATTACTAGAGAGCTTACGATGAGTTCATTTTTTACCTTTAAAGGCCTAGCCTCCATTTACCTTTGTCTTATGCTGCTAGGCTGCGCAACGCCGCAAAAAGTGAACAAACAGACGGAAAATAACGAAAAAGTTCTGGCTGAAGCTTCCTTTAACTACGGACAATTTGCAAAGGCTGAAGAGCAGTACTTAAGGCTGCTTAGCGCATACCCAGACAAACTGGAATATCAGCTTATGCTTGCCCGAAGCCAGTATAACCAAGACAAAAAAGAAGCGGCTATCGCCAAACTAAAACACGTCACCTTAGCTGAAGATCCTATCGCTGCCCAGGCTAGTATGTACTTAGGTCGTTATCTTCTGGCAGCAGCAAGAGTGCCAGAAGCCATTGCCGTCTATGAACTGGGGGTCAGCAAGGCGAATAATAATCGTATTAAGGCTCGACTTCATAACGGGCTAGGCATCGCTTTACTGGAGTTTGATTTAGAACGAGCTCGTTCAGAGCTCACCCAAGCTGTCGCCCTTGCCCCCGACAATCCTCATTATCGCTCCAATTTAGCGCTTAGCTATCTGCAGGACAATCAGTTGGCTAAGGCACGACAGACTTTTGAGCCTTTGTTGGCGTATCAGCAGTTGCCTATTCAGGTCGAGCTTAACTTTGCCCTATTACTTCTGGCAGAAGGCGATGAAGATCAAGCTCGGGCTCTGTTAACTCGTCATTTACCAGCCAGTGAAGTGGAAAGAGATCTGTCGATACTCAAAGGTCGTTTAAATGGCTCAGGAACCCTACTATGACAAGCTCGTCAAAACGGCAAAAAGGGGTGATCAGTCTTGAAACCGCTTTTTTGATGCCTGTTTTTCTCGGGATCACTTTGATGTTTTTTGATGTATCGCGGCTCCATCTTCAATACGGATTGCTCGAACATGCCATGCGTCAATCTCTTCGCGAACTGCTTACAGAAAATTGGTACAACAACCCTTTAACCAGCGGGAAAGTAAAACGTATGGTTGAAGAGCACGGCTTTGGATTTCTCGACTCGGTCACCATTGAACTGATCAAGTTTGATTCGATGGATGCCCTGTTGCAAGTGGAAGATGAAGAAGAAGAGGTTGACCCTATTTATCGTCCTTCTGATCCCGTTTACCGAGTGACGGCCACCTTGACGACTGAGTTGAAATTTAGCCCGCTGGGCTTCTTTGAACCTGAAAAACTCAAACAAACCAGTACCGTCATTATTTCTCAGGATTTATTGTTTAACTAACTATGTGCATAAAAAAGCTACGTCAGTCCGGTCTCCCTTCCAGAGCCAAAGGAAGCATAAGTCTAGAGATGGCCATGATTGCTCCTATATTACTGACCATCATACTGGCTTCGTCGGAGCTACTCACCATCATGCGTGTTGAACAGAGACTCATTAACTTAAACTACAACATACTGACACTGGTCGGAAATCAGAGAACACTAACAAGAGAGAACAATATCGCTCAGCTTCCTTATTTCCGTGACTTTGCAGAAACCCAATTAGAGTTTATAGCCAAAGGGCAAGCTGGCTTATCCATTGCCACTTATAATGCCGCAACCGATGAAACCACCGTTATTTTACTTGATGGTCGCTGCCCATTGACCAAGCGTTGGCCGGATTTTGCATTAGGGAGTTTGGTCGAAGTCACCCTATGTTTTGACCCTGAAGAGACCAATCCAATTTGGAACCTGTGGCCGAAAGGTCGTTTTTCTTCAAGCATGATCCGAGAGGTCAACTAAGATGGGTACTTTACAAAGACACAAACAGCGGGGCGTTATCTCTGTATCAACCGCTCTGTTTCTGTCCGGCATGCTCACATTTTTTAGTTTTGTTCTGGTGGTCATTATTTCAAGCATCACCGACAGCCGACTCTCTATGCTGGCCGACTCCATCTTGTATTCAGCTTCAGACAGTCATACTTCCGCTCTGGATGCCCAGCAGCTTTTGGAAGCGAACATAGAGTCAGATACTTCTGGATTAAAAGATCCTACGGCGTCACTGCATAAACGGGAAAGCGATGCCTCGGTTAGCGTAAAAGGGACGGTGGACTTAGATCAACTGGTGCTCACGGACCAACTTCAAACCGGCAATTTAGATATAAAACATCACGCAAAATCCCAACTTCATCAATTGACCCTAGAAATAGCCGTTATGCTGGATGTGTCTGGTTCCATGATGGACAAACCTATGGAGCAAGCATTAAAAGGTCTACGAGATTTTGCTGATATTCTCTATGCACAAGAGAGACGTAACTTAAGTAAAACCGTTAGCATTGTTCCAGCGACTGGCTATGTCAATATTGGCCTTAGACCTGAGTTTTTTAAGCCTAGCGCCATCAAGGTTCCCAGAGGTCTTAAGCCTTTGTTTAAGGAAATGCGCTGGAGGGATCTGCTGAGCGATAAGATACCAGATCGTTGGCGTGGAGCCATGTGTACCCAGCTCACGGAAGTTCAGGAAGGTTTATCTAACGCCAGCGCCATGACACCAACTTGGATTAGAAACTTAGAGCGTGGCCCACAACATCAGGATCTCAGGTTTGTTTTGCATACCGCTTTTCCTCCTGGGGTACCGGAATTTCAAGATGGCACGCCACTGTTAGAGTTTTATCCAAAAGACAATAAAGATCCCTATCGTCCTAACTGGAAACATTTACTGGCTCTATTTGATAATTCCGACTGTGGTGTCAGTAAGGTTCTACCTTATTTGTCCAACCATAAAGAACTCGTCAGAGGGCTTAAAACAATGTATCCAGAGGTGAGCACCAATAATGCTGAAGGAATTGTTTGGGCTTGGCGTTTACTCTCTCCAGAATGGAGAGGAAAATGGGACAAGAAAAAATCCGAGCTGCCTAGAGATTACGGTTTGCCTAACAATAAAAAAGTGATGATCTTGTTTACTGATGGCGATCACTTAACCGACCCTAAAATGCGTGACCGGAAACAAGTCTCCCTATGTCGAGAGATGAAAAAGAAAGGCATTGAAATCATCGCCATTGACTTCAATAATCGCTCTCAATCCATGAAATCGTGCGCCAGTCCGGGCCGGTACTTCCCTGCCAACAACCGAACCATAAGAACAGTGCTTCAACAAGTAGCTACCACGCTTAACAAGATTGAACTGGTGAAATAAATCACGCAGCCTCTTAGTTTACTAAGGGGCTGACTTTATTATTCCTGCACAAGGTACAACCTTTCATTCCTCAAGATCTCTCCAATATTGGGTACGACAATATTTATCAATCAGACTTGAGTTATCCCAAGCTTACAACCGTCGACATTCCGCTGAACACCATTGCCACGCAGGCACTGGATGGTATTCAAAGAAAGTTTGATGAAAAAGACGCGTTGTGCGAAATCAAAATCAAACCCCGCTTAGTGATTCGAGGATCGGTGTCCAACGTATAGTAGAAGGACGCTAGGGTCCTTTTACGTCGCTCTATACACATTCAGCATCTTTTCCCTTTCTATTGAGTTTTTTGTTATTTTACATTTTGAAATATATATAATTATCAAAATGTTAAAGTGCTTTGAACTTCATTTTAGCCGTTACTATCGACACCTGACTGAATTTTCGTGCTTCTTGGAATTAATTCTCTTTAAGTCACCATTAAGTTGATGTTAACAGCTTAATATCTCTGTGTTTTCAACATTTTATTCTTAAAAAACAACACCCTGTTGTTTCATCTTGAAAAGTTGAGCTCTGCCGCACGCATTTATAAAACAAGTTGTTGTAAGTTTTGTTGTGTATAGCATCAATTCCGCGTAAGCACTGCCATATCGACGTGTTAAAAGCCCAATTATCCCTAATAAATCCATGTGATTTTAGGGAAGTAGTTAATTGACTTTTCATTAAGGGACTATTTTGTTTAAAAATATTGATTTGCCTGGTTTATATAAGAATTCATCTTCTTTATTTATGAACAAACAGGTTCTGGCTATTTTCCTTCTTGCGAGTGCAAGTGCAGCAGTTAATCCCTATAAAAATATATTTGGTATTGATGTTGTTGGCGTCTCCGAGCTTTCTTATAGCTTGGTGATGTTATTCTCTGGAATAGTCATAACAATATTCAGTATTTTCTTTGGGATGCGATCTGATATAAATGGTAGCTTTGTTAAGTACATTTATATTTGTGCATTCTGCGGTATTGTCGGTAACCTCAGCCTGTATTTTTGGCCGAATGAAATAGTCTATTTTGTTGCTAACTGCTTACTTCTGCCTGTCTTTTTTGTTATCAACTCACTGATATTTGGGTATGCGGCAGCAAAGCGTCAAAACGTTGAAGGCAACGACCAACATAAAGAAAATGCAGCGTTGCGATCAGTGTACTCAATGGGCTATGTGGCTACACTAGGTGTGATTGGCTCTTTAGCACTAGAAAAAAATCAACTCATATATGTATGGCTGTACGCAGGTATCTTTGCTGCCCTTATCTTAGGGGTATTTTCTAATGAACCCTTAAAAAACGTCGAATATAAATCAGATAAGGCATCTGAATCATTATTAAAAGTATTTAATAAAGAAAATGTGATTAAATTAATCAGTGTTTCTCTTGTCACCAATATGCTTTTTACATTAGACGCCACGGTACCACTTATTATCGTTAATCAAGTTCAAGGTGGATATTCGGGTATTGGTGCTTTTGAAGCCAGTATTGCTATTTTTGAAGTGTTCTTTATTTTTTATTGGTCGCGTTTAGCATCCAAAATGCAACCATCCAGTGTCATTATTATCGGTGCAGTGATATTCGCTATTTCTATTGCGTTACTTTCCTTCACACAAACCATGACGCATATTTATTTACTCATCCCTATGCTTGCACTTGGTGCTGCGTGTTTAATCAGTATTCCTATTGGTTTCTTGCAATCGTTGGCAACAGGTCGTGCTGGTGTGGGTGGCTCGTTACTTTCCATCTCTTTCTTTATTTCTTCGTCAGTGTCCTCTGTGGTCTATTTCGTGGGTATGTATTACTTCGAGACCAAAGGGGCTATTTGGTTATCGTCCATCGTTGGACTGGTTGGCTTGCTCGTACTGTATTTCATTGACAGAAAGAAACACCAATAAAAATAATACAAGGAGAAAGTATGAGTAACCTATGTGTAGTAGGTGGTGGTTTATCGGGGTTAGAATTTGCCCTCTATGCCGCAGTAAGTGGAAAGCGTGTACATATTTATGAAGCGGGTCCAAGCCTTCGTCAAGAACACGTGCATTTTGATACCAGAATACTAACGGGTGATGAAAAATTAAGACCTTGGACGGCGAACAACCATTGGGGACAAGGGGGGATCAGTGAGCGGCTTGGTGGACGGTCACTTTGCTACCACGGGGTTATGTTGCCTCTTGAGGAGGCTGCACTTGCCTCATGGCCTAAGAGCTGGCAACAGATCTTGGCGGGAAAGAATGGCCTATATCCAGAGTTAACCCAAGGCTTTTCTTCTCAATTTCCTGAGATGACACCTTCCAACCCAGTTGCGGATTTCTTAACACATGTGCCTCAGGCTGCACGATTTATGGAAGATGGCCGATTCACTTCCTACAGCCCAATGCACTCCCTAGAGAGCTTTATCCGAGACGGCGTAATTACCATCGAGCGCGCTAAAATTGCGAAGGTGGCAAAATCAAATGGTCAATTTTATCTAACAGACACCAGCGGTAAAACCGTGAACCAGACAGGATTCTCAAAGTGTGTGCTGGCGGCTTCTGCGATGGTGAACAACGCTATAATCGCTAGCTCGATTGGGCAAAGCTTTACGTCTGAACTGACGGATCATTACTGTTTGGGTATTGCGGTCAAAGTAAAAGAAGGAACCGAAATAGGTGCCTACAGACACGAAATGCTGTGGCATGGCTACAGTAAGCACCACGACCTGAACGCCAATATTTTTGTGGTTGAGCGACCTAGAACGCCTGATGGCGACAGGTTGTTATTGCTGATGGCGGTAGTAGAACAAAACCCAGAAGATTCACCGTTGAGCCAGTTGCGCTGTCAAGTCAGTGGTGGCAAAGCAGAGCTTGCGATCGACGCTCACCATTCTGAGCGTGATATCGATAACTACAACAAAGTTGCTAATAGATTAGTGGAATTTGCTCGCGAAAAGCTGAATGCGGATCTGCGTGCTTTATCCCCTACTGAAGATGAAAAACAAGGCAAACACTTCAAATCTTTTGCTGATTCATCCATTCAAGATGAATTCGACATTGCGCTCAATAGTTTAGATACCACTTCTCAAACCAATGTCTTTACTCGGTTCACCTTTCCTTATGGTGCTTACGAACATGAAAGCGCTTGCCACCCGCTGGCAGGAAAAGGTGTTAACGCATTAACCGAGGAACTTGAGTTAGCCGCGATGCCTGGGCTGTATGCCATTGGCCCCGGTGCGTTCCCAAGGCTAGGCATTGCAAACCCTGCACTGACGATTTGTGCTATGTCCCGTTGGCTAGCATCACATATTTAGGAATAGAAAATGAGTAATAAAACCTTAGCATTATTAGGTGGTGAGCCGATTGTTTCTGAGCCGCTTCCAGCGTGGCCGAGTTTGGATAAATCGGTACTGGGAGACATTGAGAACATTTTAGAAACCGGAGAAATTAACTACTGGACGGGCAACCGAGGTCGCCAGTTTGAGGCCGATCTTGAATCTTACCTTGGTGATGGTCATGTGATCACGACCACCAATGGCACGTCGGCTTTGCATACGGCATTCACCTCCTTGGGTATCAGTGACGGCGACGAAATAATCTGTCAGCCATACACGTTTATTGCCTCTGCTTTTTCCATCATGCAAGCCGGTGCTAAACCTGTTTTTGCCGATGTGGACGAAAGCCACACATTGGATGCCAGTAAGCTAGAGCGTCATATTACGCCAAAAACCAAAGCCATTCTTGTTGTCCATACTTTTGGTGTACCCAGCGATATGGACGCTATCAATGCCATTGCAAAAGCTCATAACTTGCTGGTGATTGAAGACTGTGCGCAGGCACTAGGGTCGCAATACGATGGTCAGCTATTGGGTACCGTGAGTGATGCAGGGTGTTTTAGCTTCTGTCAAAGCAAGCACATCACCACTGGTGGTGAAGGCGGTGCGATTTTTGTCGGTTCTGAAGATCTAGCGTGGAAATGTCGTTCGTTCCGAGACCACGGCTTTGATGTTGAAAAGCGACTGCACCTGTTTGAATTGGAACAGAAGCTGCCCTACATTCACGTGAGATTGGGTTTCAACTTCAGAATGACTGAGATTCAATCGGCGATTGGCATCAAAGAGTTAGCGAAGTTTAACAGTGGTAATTTAGAACAGCGCATCAAGAATGGTAAGCGTTTGACTGCTTTGTTGGAAGAGCATCCTTTGGTGTCACATCTGCCTATTGACGATGAAAAGAGAGTGAACTCTTACTGGTGGGCACCGTACATTTTGGATATGTCTCTGCTGGATTGCGACATCAAAACGTTTGCTAATGCGATGGCTGCTGAAGGGGTACCTGCGTACCCTGTTCCTTGGCCTGAGATCTATAAAGAGCAAGCGTTTGCCAATATGGAGGGGTCACCTTCATTAGAAGAATGGCAAGCGGATTGCCCGATGGCAAAAACGCTCGGTGAAACTACGTTGGTATTTCACACGCACCCAGTGTACGACGAACATTTGATGGAAGCCTTCTACGCCGCCTTTAACAAGGTGTACGAACATTATAAAAAATAAAATGTCGGAATAAGAGCAATGAGTCTAAAAGGAGCGCCTAATGAGGCGCTCCTTTTTTATGTTAGGTAGGGCATATTGCTGAAGGTTGCTGGACGACTAGAAGCTAAACGCCCATTTCGCCAGCTTGTTGCAAGCTGAATGCGGTGAGTGGGTCGATGTCTTTTACCATGCCTTCGATACGTTGCACCGCTTCAATGGCCGATGTGTCCTTGCGATAACTCAGGTAAATAGGTCTATACCACGGCTCTATGTCTTTGATTTGATGAAGCTGACCAGAAGCTACGAAGGGTTCAACAATCGAAGCCGGCAGATAGGCAGCGCCACCCTTATCCAAGATAAAATCCAATGCAATACGAGCAGTGGATGTTCTAAGTAATGGCGGAGCAAGCTTGCGATGCCGATCGGCGTGTTCCGAAGCAAATCGAGTTCCCCAGTCAACGTACACGTAGCGATTGTTTAGAGCACCATGAGCATCGGTTTTTTCCGTCGACACCAAAAGCAGAACCAAGTCAGCCACTTTCTTACAAGCCAGTTCGTCTGATTTGAGGGGGTCAAAGGCAAACGCCATATCGAGCGTTTTTTCCAATAAACGCCGGTTAAGGTTTTCTCTCGCTAACGCTTCTGCTTGAAAGGCATAGCCGCTAAACGTGTCAGCGATAACACTCAAACAGTTCTGCAAATACGCATCCCAGATGTTGGGCGTGCCAGCCAAAGTTAATTGGATTGATTTATCTTCTGCTAAAGAGAGTTCGGTTTTGGCTTGCTGAAGCGTGTTTACCATGATCTCCGCGTAGGAAATCAACTTCTCTCCGGCACTGGTAAGCTTAATGCTGTTCCGATCGCGAATGAATAAGTTGGTATCGAAATAGCTTTCTAACTGCTTGATCCGAGCACTGACAGCAGCTTGAGTGATATAGAGGTTTTCTGAAGCTCGTCCAAAGTGACGAACTCGTGCAACTTCGAGAAACGTACGGAATACTTTTACATCCATAATTTATCCAGAGTGGCTTAGCCGTTTTGATACCCAATTAACGTTCATTGGAACCAGTATTTTTTATATGCATTTTTAGATCTACGGGGCTCACAAATCAATAATAGATTTTTGTGTTTACGATAAAAATAATTTGTTTTTCTTTTTTCAGTTTACGTCCTAATTTTCACCTCATACGACACCTTTTAATTTGTATCAATATCTGAGGCAACTATGTCAGACATCGAAGTTCGTGTTGGACAAAAACGTTTTTTCGATAATAAGAAGTTTCCACGTGGATTTGGAAAATCCGGCGACTTCACTCTTATGGAGTGCGATCTTCTCACTACTTATGGTGATACACTCAATGCGTTACAGCATGGTGAATTAGAACCTGAAAACAGCGAAGAAAAACACTTTCTTAAGGTGCTGGAAAACCCCGGAAAAGCCAAGACAAAGCTTGAAAATGTGTGGTTAAAATATCACAAAATTGCTTATGGTCGACGTACGTTCCACACGCTTCACACGATAGGTAAGCAGGTTGAAGAAGAGTCGGAAGAGTTGATCACAATCGACGACGAATAAAGTGAGTTGAGCGGGTTTAATTCCAAAGCAGACGGCACCGATGAGGTGCCGTTTTGTCATTTGGGTATATACTCACACCACCTCAAGGTGCAGGATTCAGAGCTCCATCTTCTGTTTCATTTCAAGGAAAAGAACGCAGTGGAATGACGAGTCCTTTCCAAGTTTTTTGACGATGAAATGGGACAGAAGATGAGCTCCCAAGGGCGAGTTTGCTTGGTTTTCATTCTGCGTTACCAATTCTTGATTTAGAACCACTAGATCTGCAAATTGGTGCCTTGCCTGAAAACCAAGCAATTCTCGCTGAACCTAGTATCTTGAGGTGGTGTGAGTATATTTAGGCTTTTTGGCTCGCTTTAGGCTTACGCTTTATTTGCTGAATGAGTAAACCAACGACAATCATCACCAACCCAATAAAGGTAGAAGGGTGAATCTCTTCGCCAATAATGGTCGCGAGCAACATAAGCGAAATAAACGGTGACGTGAATATGAGGTTGCTGATTCGTGCGGTATTTTCCGTTGCCTTAAGGGCACTTAGCCATAAAACAAATGTCACACCCATCTCAAAGAGCCCGACATACGTTACGGCTACCCAGCCCTTCAGGCTAATGTGCTCCCAACTGGCTCCTTCATAAAAACTGATGGCGAAAGCAAACGGCAACGCGACGAGAAACCCAAGTAATACACCCAATACAGGATCGGCTTTGTTTTTGGTGTTTAATATCCAATACCCAGCCCATAAAACAGTGGAAAGCAGAGCTAATCCAACGCCCATTGGGTTTTCAAATTCCAGCGCGAGCACATTACCTTTGGTTGCAATAACGACAACGCCAGCATAACCAAGTAGGCATGCCGCCCAGTCTTGTTTACGAATCTTTTGCCCTAAAAACACCGCCGCCATTAATGTCAGTGTGATTGCCCAACTGTAATTGAGGGGCTGGGCCTGTGAAGCGGGCAACAAGTCGTAAGCTTTGAAAAGAATCAAATAGTAGAAGAGTGGGTTGATGAGCCCAAGCAACAAATAAAACCAAGGGTTAGCGGCATATGTATTTTTTAACTGGCCGAGGTTTCCCTGAACACCGCAAATCACAAACAACGCAATGGCCGAAACCAAACTGGCCGCAGTAAGCATCTGGATTGGGGTAAATTCCGCTAACGTCAATTTGAACGCGGTGGCAACCGTAGACCATAAAAGCACGGCACTTATGCCATAAATCAACGCCTGTCGCTCATTTTTCATTCTTCATTTTTCCTTACTTCTGGGCGCGAAAATGGATTGGACTGAAGCCAAAAACTGGACATTTATCCAGTGTAAAAATACTATCAAAGAGTTAAGTCAAAAACTTAGGCAAACATTATGCAGTGGATAGTGGAGAATCAGCAGCTTCTTTTAAGCGCTTTTGGCATTTTTGTCACTGGAATGATCATTTCAGGCTGGTGGGTGAAACAAAAAATGCGGCTGGAACTCCAGCGCCAAGAGCAAGAACTGGAGACAGAGAAACAACTCCACCAAAAAACCGCCGAGCAACTTGCTTCTGCACAGCAAGATCTGGATGAACTTGATAATGCCCGAGACCAATCTGCCTTTGAGTTAAAACAGACTCATGGAAAAATGTTGGTCGCGATGGAAAAATTGAGGCAACTAGATTCACTTCGCCAAGAGAAACAAGCACTGGCTACAACCGTCGACCAGCTCCGACGTGAACTGGCAGAAGCACAAGCCAGCCAGCGTGAACAGGATGCACGCCATCATCAAGCCCAGCAAGCCAGTGAGGAAAAGTTAGCGTTGCTGGAGAACGCAGAGCAACGACTCAAACAACAATTTGAACACTTAGCCAATCAACTTTTTGAAAATAAAACCGCTAAAGTTGACCAACAAAATCGCCAAAGTTTAGAAGGGTTACTCAATCCACTCAAAGATCAGATTGAAGGGTTTAAAAAACAAGTGTCGGACAGCTTTGGGCATGAAGCCAAAGAGCGTCATACCTTGGTGCACGAACTTCGTAACTTACAAAAGCTCAATGAGCAAATGGCACAAGAAGCCCTGAATTTGACTCAAGCGCTGAAAGGGGACAATAAGCAGCAAGGGAATTGGGGCGAAGTTGTGTTGGCTCGTGTGTTGGCGGAATCGGGTCTTCGTGAAGGGCACGAATACCAAACGCAAGTCAGTTTACAAGACGAAGCTGGCAAGCGTTATCAGCCCGATGTGATTGTTCACTTACCCCACGACAAGCAAGTGGTTGTGGATTCCAAAATGGCGTTAGTCGCTTACGAACGTTATTTTCACGCCGATACCGATTCTGAACGCGATGCAGCATTAAGTGAGCACCTACTTGCGTTACGTGCGCACATAAAAGGGCTCAGTCAAAAGGATTACCAGAAACTCAAAGGCATTCAAAGCTTGGATTACGTGCTGATGTTCGTGCCAGTTGAACCCGCATTTCAGGTTGCCATTCAAGCCGACCCAAGTTTGGTGAAAGACGCCATGAGGCACAATATCATCATAGTGAGCCCAACCACTTTGCTGGTGGCTCTACGAACCATCGACAATTTATGGCGCAATGACAGACAAAATCAAAACGCGCAAATCATAGCTGAGCGAGCCGCCAAGTTGTACGACAAACTCCGACTATTCCTAACCGACATGGAGAGTTTGGGCGGAGCACTGGATAAAGCCAATCAGAATTTTCAGGGTGCCATGAACAAATTGGCTACCGGAAGAGGCAACGTTGTGCGGCAAGCGGAGAGTTTCAAAGATCTTGGGGTCGAAGTTAAACGTAGTATTCCAGATACCCTGTTGGAAATCGCGCAAAATGACACGTTAGTGGAAAGACAACCGCTTGAGGATAAAGTAGACTAAGCGCTCGCAATGCCCAAGGGATTGTTTACGAGGAAAAATGATGACAGAAACAAACGTTCAGAATACCCCTGCTTCACCCGTTGACGACACAACACATTTTGGCTTCACAACCGTAGCCAAGGAAGAAAAAGTGGAGAAAGTGGCCGAAGTATTCCACTCGGTTGCAGCGAAATACGACATCATGAATGATTTGATGTCTGGTGGTATTCATCGGTTGTGGAAACGTTTCACGATTGACTGCAGCGGCGTACGCCCTGGTCAGCGTGTTCTCGACTTGGGTGGTGGTACTGGCGACCTGACGGCGAAATTTTCTCGTATTGTCGGTGAAAAAGGGAACGTGATCCTTGCCGATATTAACAATTCCATGCTGAATGTGGGTCGCGATAAACTGCGCGATAAAGGCATCGTAGGTAACGTTAATTATGTTCAAGCCAATGCGGAAGAACTGCCTTTCCCAGACAATCACTTCGATTGTATTACCATTAGTTTCTGTTTGCGAAATGTAACGGACAAAGAAAAAGCGCTTCGTTCAATGTATCGCGTGCTTAAGCCTGGTGGTCGTCTGCTGGTTCTGGAATTTTCTAAACCTGTATTCGAGCCGCTTTCTAAGGTCTACGACGCGTATTCGTTCCATTTACTGCCTAAAATGGGCGAGTTGATTGCCAACGATGCTGAAAGCTATCGCTATTTGGCGGAATCCATCCGAATGCACCCAGACCAAGAAACACTGAAAGGCATGATGGATGAAGCGGGTTTTGAGCAAACCAAATACTACAATTTAACAGGCGGTATTGTTGCACTACACCGTGGTTTTAAATACTGAGGTTACTATGCCATTTGAACCTTTGGTCACCGCTGTGGTGGAAACCACGCTTAATACCCTGATTCAGGATGACCCTGCCTTAGTGAAACGCATGACCCGTCTGAAAGGGCAGGTGATTCAGGTTCACGTAAAAGAAATCAACAAAACCCTCACCTTTATTTTTAGCCAGCAGATTGACGTGCTGGCACATTTTGAAGGGGACGCAGACTGTTATCTGTCTTTGAGCCTAAGTGTTTTACCTGAGTTACGTGAACAGGCGAATATTACGCAACTGATCAAACAAGACAAACTGGTGCTGGAAGGCGATATTCAACTGGCACAAAAGTTCTCTCAATTATTGACGGATGCCAAACCCGATCTCGAAGAGTGGCTTTCTCGTGTAACAGGGGATGTGATTGCCCATACTTTTGTCTCTAGCGCGAAGCAAAGCGTTGAGTGGGTCAAAAAAAATGCCGAGAAAAAGCAAGACCATATCGCTCAAGTGTTGACGGAAGAGTGGCGTATTGCGCCTCCTCCTCCTGAAGTCGCACACTTTTGTGATCAAGTGGACGATATTGCCAGTGCTGTGGCACGCACAGAATCTCGCCTTAATGCACTGCTGGAGAAAGCATGACACCAGCTGAATTACGCCGCCTATATCGAATTGTAAAAGTTCAGCTTGAATATGGGCTGGATGAATTATTACCCGACCATCACCTTACCCGTGCCCCACTTCTTGCTCGTAAAGGGCTGTTTTGGCTTAAAAACAAACATCAAGACAAAGAGCTCGGCAATCGCATTCGTTTGGCGCTGCAAGAGCTAGGTCCTGTTTGGATTAAGTTCGGTCAAATGATGTCGACTCGCCGCGATCTCTTTCCTCCTCACATCGCCGACCAATTGGCGTTGTTGCAAGATCAAGTTGCCCCTTTTGATGGTCAGCTAGCGAAAGATCAAATGGAGAAAGCGCTTGGCGGCAGCCTAGATAATTGGTTTACGGATTTTGATATCAAACCGCTTGCCTCGGCTTCGATTGCCCAAGTACATACTGCGAAGTTGAAAGACAGCGGACGCGAAGTAGTGCTGAAAATTATTCGTCCAGACATCAAACCCGTGATCGACGCGGATTTGAAGTTAATGTATCGGATGGCGAAAATCGTTGCCAAAGCATTGCCAGAAACTAGGCGATTAAAGCCTGTTGAAGTGGTTCGAGAATACGAAAAAACTTTGCTGGACGAACTCGACCTGAGACGAGAAGCCGCCAATGCGATACAGCTAAGACGCAACTTTGAAGGCAGTAAAGAGCTGTATGTACCCGAGGTGATTTCGGATTTAAGCAGCGAAACCTTGATGGTATCTGAACGGATCTATGGTATTCAGGTGTCTGATATAGAGGCGCTTCACGCTAACGGCACGAACATGAGCCTGTTGTCTGAGCGCGCTGTTAGCGTTTTCTTTACTCAGGTATTTCGCGACAGCTTCTTTCATGCCGATATGCACCCAGGAAATGTCTTTGTGAAGCCTGAACATCCAGACGATCCAATGTGGATTGGTTTGGATTGTGGCATTGTTGGTACCTTGAACAGAGAAGATCAACGCTACTTGGCAGAAAACTTGTTGGCGTTTTTCAATCGCGATTATCGCAAAGTTGCCGAGTTGCATGTCGATTCTGGCTGGGTACCCGCCGACACCAATGTGCAGGAATTTGAATTTGCTATCCGCATGGTGTGTGAGCCGATATTTGCCAAGCCACTGGGTGAGATCTCGTTTGGGCATGTTCTGCTCAACCTTTTCAATACCGCCCGACGCTTTAATATGGAAGTGCAACCACAGCTGGTACTTTTGCAGAAAACGCTTCTTTATGTGGAAGGGTTGGGGCGTCAGCTTTACCCTCAGCTTGATTTGTGGAAAACCGCGAAGCCATTTCTGGAAACTTGGATGGCAAATCAAGTAGGTCCACAGGCTGTGATCAATGCAGTAAAAGATAAAGCACCATTTTGGGCAGAAAAACTGCCAGAATTGCCTGAGCTGTTGTACGATAGCCTTAAGCAAGGTAGGGCTTTAGATCAGCGCATGGATAAGCTTTATCAAGGATACCGTCAATCCAAACGCCAGCAAGGAACCGGAAGGTTTTTATTTGGAATTGGGGCAACGTTAATTGTGTGCGGGGCTATCTTACTGGATAGTCAATATGAACCATTTGCTTTAAGCAGTGGCCTCGTTGGTGTCACATTTTGGTTGTTTAGTTGGCGTGCTTACCGTAATTAGGCGGTAGACTTTCTTTAAAAGATTATATTTTTACAAAAACTAACCCGAGGTGAGCGAAATGGGTATTAGTGTAACCCAACTAATTATTATAGCCGTTATTGTGCTATTGCTGTTTGGAACTAAGAAGCTCCGTAACATTGGTGGCGACTTAGGCGGTGCTGTAAAAGGCTTCAAAAAAGCGATGAGCGACGAAGACAAAGCATCGACTGAAAAGAAAGACGCTGACTTTGAGACGCAAAACATCGAACAGAAGAAAACAGATGCAACTTCTGATACTGATACCGCTAAAAACAAAGAGCAGGCGTAACACGTGTTTGATATCGGTTTTTGGGAACTGGTATTAATATCTGTCGTCGGGCTTGTGGTTTTAGGTCCGGAGCGGTTACCCGTTGCCATTCGTAGTGTTTCTCGATTTGTCGGTGCAGCGAAAAGCATGGCAAATAACGTTAAAGACGAATTGTCGCACGAGCTGAAAGTGCAAGAGCTGCAAGATAACCTGCGTAAAGCGGAACAAATGGGGATGGAAGATCTCTCTCCCGATTTAAAAGCCTCTGTTGATGAACTCAAACAGGCAGCGCAGGATGTACAAAGGCCCTATGCAAGTAAAGAAGATGCCCCGGCACCTTCAGATAAGAAAGCCGATGAGTAAAGTAAAGAGCTGCATCAGGCAGCTCTTTTTTGATCCCCGTTGTTGAGGTTCGATATGTCTTCTGTTGAGCAAACGCAACCATTGATCAGTCACTTAATTGAACTGCGCAACCGACTATTGAAAGCAATAGTGTCGGTGATGGTGGTTTTTTTAGGGTTGATCTGGTTTGCCAACGAAATCTATGAGTTTGTTTCCGCGCCTTTAATTGAAAGGTTGCCGGAAGGTGCGACGATGATCGCGACCGATGTGGCATCGCCATTCTTTACGCCTCTGAAGTTAACATTAGTGGCGTCGATTTTTGTTGCTGTTCCTTTGATTCTTTATCAGATCTGGGCTTTTGTTGCCCCTGGTCTTTATAAGCATGAACGCAAGTTGATCATGCCACTGCTGTTTTCGAGCTCAGTGTTGTTCTATTGCGGTGTCGCGTTTGCGTACTTTGTGGTTTTCCCGCTGGTATTTGGTTTCTTTACTGCGATTTCCCTTGGTGGCGTAGAGTTTGCGACGGACATATCCAGTTATCTAGATTTTGTTCTGGCTCTGTTTATGGCATTTGGCATTGCTTTTGAAGTGCCTGTTGCGATTATTTTATTGTGCTGGACTGGCGCTACGGACGTAAAAAGCCTCAGTGAAAAGCGCCCTTACATCGTTGTCGCAGCGTTTGTTGTTGGCATGATGCTGACGCCACCTGATATGATCTCTCAAACATTATTGGCGATTCCAATGTGTTTGTTGTTCGAGGTAGGACTATTCTTTGCTCGCTTCTATGGGCGACGAGAACCTCAAGAAATCGGGCAACCGGAAGAATAAAAAAACTGCGCCATTCGAGCGCAGTTTTTATTTTTAGAGGCGATGTTTTCACACCAAGTCTTACGATAAGCGGAACAGTTTTTTCGCATTCTGCGTCGTTATCTGATCGACTTGGTCTAATGATAATTCTCTAAGATCGGCCACGCGCTGGGCAACAAGCTGAGTGTAAGCGGGCTCGTTTCGTTTTCCACGATGAGGGACAGGTGCTAGGTAAGGGCAGTCGGTTTCCACAATCACGTAATCCATATCTAAATGAGGGATCACTTTGTCCATCCCGCCATTTTTGAACGTAGACACACCACCTAAGCCAAGATGAAAGCCTAAATCATTGATCGCTTTGGCTTCTTCTAAGCTTCCACCAAAACAGTGGAATACACCAGAAAGGCGACCATCTTGTTCTTTAGCAAGTAAAGGTAGAGTTTGCTCTATGGAGTCCCGAGTGTGGATCACAACTGGTAAATCTAACTCTTTTGCCCAATTGAGCTGAGTTGTGAAGGCTTTTTCTTGTTCGGTTCTAAAGGTTTTGTCCCAATACAGATCAATACCTATTTCACCGACGGCAATGAAATTATGTTTATCAAACCAAGAATAAATTTCAGCCAGAGTGCTCTCGACGTCGGCATTCACGTAGCAAGGATGCAGCCCCATCATAGAGTGACAAACACCAGGGAATTGTTCCTGTGTTTTTAGCATGGGTGCAATCGAATCGAGATCGATATTCGGCATTAAAATTTGGTCTATATTTTGTTCTAAAGCACGAGTAATAACGGCTTCTCTGTCTTCATCAAATTCTGCGGCGTAAATGTGAGCGTGAGTATCTATCATGTTGGTATTTGAGTGTTAATGACAAAATTCTTGTCTCAGTATACCTGAGATTTTAAAACTCATGCTCGGGATTATAAAACTCTGCGTCTAAGGGCATTTTTGTCGATTCTTACTGGCGTGATCAGGCGAGAGTGATATAGTTTCTGCCAGAATTTTTCCAGACAAGGAGAATAGCGTGTCTGTTTCCATCCAAGGTCAATTTCCAGGTCGCCGTATGCGACGTATGCGAAAGCATGATTTCAGCCGCCGTTTAATGGCGGAAAACCAAGTAACAGTTAACGATTTGATTTACCCAATCTTTATCTTGATGGGTAAGAACCGACGCGAGCCAGTAGAATCGATGCCGGGCATTGAGCGTTTGTCGATCGACTTGATGCTAGAAGAAGCGGAATATTTGTCTAAATTGGGTGTTCCAGCGATTGCGCTTTTTCCTGTTGTCACTCAAGACGCTAAAAGCCTGTGTGCGACAGAAGCGTATAGCCCCGATGGGTTAGTGCAGCGTGCTGTTAAGCTGTTAAAAGAGCATATCCCAAATATTGGTGTGATCACGGACGTTGCGTTAGACCCGTTTACGACACATGGACAAGACGGCATCATTGATGAAGATGGCTATGTACTGAATGACGAGACGACGGAAGTGCTCATCAAGCAAGCTATCTCTCATGCGGAAGCTGGCGCCGATGTAGTTGCCCCTTCCGATATGATGGATGGTCGAATTGGCAAAATTCGCGAGGCGTTAGAAGAGGCGGGCCATATTCATACTCAAATCATGGCCTATTCTGCGAAGTACGCTTCTCACTATTACGGACCTTTCCGTGATGCGGTCGGATCGGCATCTAATCTTAAAGGTGGCGATAAGAAAAATTACCAAATGGACCCTGCGAATAGTGATGAAGCATTGCAAGAAGTCGCAATGGACATCAACGAAGGTGCGGACATGGTAATGGTTAAGCCAGGAATGCCATATCTGGACGTGGTCCGACGCGTAAAAAGCGAATTACAGGTTCCAACCTTTGCTTACCAAGTCTCTGGTGAATATGCGATGCATAAAGCCGCTATTCAGAATGGCTGGTTAAAGGAACGCGAGACAGTACTTGAATCTCTGTTGTGCTTTAAGCGTGCTGGTGCAGACGGTATTCTGACTTATTTTGCAAAAGACGTGGCTGAGTGGCTTGCGGAAGAAGGCGCTCAAGCAAAAGAGAATACCCAGCCAGAATAAATGTTGGCCGGTAGTTTTTATCATTTAAAAGCTGAGCCTGATGGTTCGGCTTTTTTGTTTGGAGTTGTTATGAAAATTCGAACGGGAAGCCTAGATGAGTGTATTGACGTAGCGAACGCTATTCCTGAATTTGTGCACAAGGAAACCGTCCTTAACTTGGCCAAGAGGTTACAAGATAAGGTGAATCTTGTTCTCATTGCCGAGGATGATGGCCATCTACTTGGTTTCAAAATAGGCTACGAACTGGATAAAGACAGTTTCTATAGCTGGTTTGGCGGTGTTTTACCCGAAGGAAGAAAAAGAGGAGTCGCCCAACTTTTACTGGAAGAACAGGAGAAATGGGCGATAAAAAGTGGGTATAAGCAAATAAATGTGAAGTCTCGCAATGAATTTCCGTCTATGCTGCGTCTCTTAATACGTAACGGATATCTGGTTGATATGGTTGAAAAATATCCTGATATCCTAGAGTCTCGAATCCATTTCATAAAAAAAATCAAAAAATAAATGAGAAAAATTCTCGTTTAGCTATTGACCTGCAAATGAGAATCATTATTATTGAACTCGTCTTAGGGAATAAGGAACAGTTCAAAAGGAATTGATTTCAGTTTCAAGCGAACTTGCACTGATTCTTGAATGACACGACATTGCTCACATTGCTTCCAGTGTAATTTAGCTTTAAGGCGAAGTGATATATTTCATCATTTCGGCCACTTCTGCTAGGCGACATCATTAGATGTCGCTTTCTTTTATCTAAAATTTACTTTTCTCTCCCTTACGGCTTCATTTTCTTCTACTTCACAATCTACCTCGAAAGCTTAACAAACCACGAATAGTGGTATAGAACATATAAATGGCGGTAAATTCACCTCAAATGGTCCATAGATCGTTCGTTATCGACTACTCAATACTCAGTATGATTCTTTCTTACATTACCTTCGAATGCCGTACTCTAAATACTGATTAAAATGTCAAATATTTCTATTGATTTTTTAGATTATTTTCTCTTACTCAAATTATTTTCCACAAGGCATGATCATAATAAGATCAAAGATCTTAGGATCTAAATTTGGTTAAGTGATTGTATTTAATGGTTTTTAAAAGAAAATAAGCATGTTTTTTTGACTGTTAATCATCTGTGGGTAACTTTTACCAACAGAGTTATCCACAGTTATGGTTATGATTTGTTGCGCAACAAGCTTCTTTCTTAGAGGTGCTTTTTGGGACTCGCTTTAACAGTTGGCTGAGAAATGGCACTCCAGCTTCATTTTGAGTTTGCGAACGTGGTATCCCAAGTCGAGTCATGGCATTCTAAGCCCATTATTTCTCGCACTGTATTTGGACAGACAGATTATGGCAACCATACCAGACAACCCTTTGATTCTCATTGATGGCTCATCGTATCTTTATCGGGCGTTTCACGCATACCCCGGTACCATGAGTAATGGCGACATACCGACCAATGCGGTTTATGGCGTGGTGAACATGCTGCGCAGTATGATGCGCCAATTTAGTTCTGAGCGAATTGCGGTCATCTTTGATGCTAAGGGCAAAACATTCCGTGATGATATGTATCCGGAATACAAAGCTAACCGCCCACCAATGCCTGACGATTTGCGTTGTCAGATAGAACCTTTACACAATGTTATTAAAGCCATGGGGCTTCCACTTATCTGTGTGCCTGGCGTTGAAGCCGATGATGTGATTGGTACATTGGCCGCTCAAGCTTCAAAAGCGGGAATGCCGGTATTGATCAGTACTGGCGACAAAGACATGGCGCAGCTTGTGGATGAAAACGTCACACTGATAAACACTATGACGAATGTCGTCATGGATCGTGAAGGCGTTGTGGACAAGTTTGGTATCCCTCCTGAATTGATTATCGACTACCTCGCATTGATGGGGGATAAAGTCGATAACATTCCGGGCGTCCCTGGTGTTGGTGATAAAACCGCAACGGCTTTGCTACAAGGCATTGGCGGTTTGAGTAAGCTCTATGAAAACTTAGACGATATTGCACCTCTTGGCTTTCGTGGCTCAAAAACCATGGCGAAAAAGTTAACAGATAACAAAGAGAACGCATACCTGTCTTATGAGTTAGCGACCATTAAACTGGATGTTGAGCTAGAAGAGACACCTGAAACCCTTAAAAAAGAAACCCCCAACAAAGACGAGCTGATCAAGCTGTATGGGCAATTGGTTTTCAAATCTTGGCTAAATGAATTGCTTGAAGGCGGTACTGGCGAGGTAGAAGCCATTGGCAACAATGCGTCTGGGGCAAACTCTACTTCTTCTGCTTCTGTAGACAGCATGGATACCAGCGCTGTTTCGATTGATCGCAGTCAGTACGAAACGGTCCTAACACAAGAGAGCTTTAACGCTTGGTTAGAAAAACTGAAAGCTGCTCCGCTGATTGCGTTTGATACCGAAACAGATAGCTTGGATTACATGGTAGCGAATCTTATAGGCTTATCGTTCGCTACAGAAGAAGGTGTGGCTGCGTATGTGCCCGTCGCACATGACTACTTGGATGCACCAGAGCAATTGGATCGAGACTGGGTACTGGAGCAGCTCAAGCCTTTACTAGAAGACAGTAATGTCGCTAAAGTGGGGCAGAACTTGAAGTACGACGCCAGTGTATTGGCTCGCTATGACATTGAAATGCAGGGTATCAAGCACGACACCATGCTAGCGTCTTATGTGTATAACAGTGTCGGCGGTAAACACGATATGGACAGCTTAGCGCTTCGCTTCCTACAGCACAGCTGCATGTCTTTTGAATCGATCGCAGGTAAGGGGAAAAACCAGCTGACGTTTAATCAAATTGATTTGGAAGAAGCTTCACCCTACGCGGCGGAAGATGCGGATGTCACACTTCGTTTGCATAATCGTATTTACAGCAATCTAGAGCAAGATGAAAAGCTTAACCATATATACCAAGACATCGAAATGCCTTTGGTTCCAGTGCTGTCACGTATAGAGCGCACGGGCGTTATTATTGACGACATGTTATTAGGTGCGCAATCACAAGAAATTGCTGTACGGTTGGATGAACTGGAACAAAAGGCATATGAGCTTGCTGGCGATAAATTTAACCTAAGTTCTCCAAAACAGCTTCAAGCCATATTATTTGAGAAAATGGGGCTACCTGTTCTAAAGAAAACACCATCGGGTGCGCCTTCTACAAATGAAGAAGTCCTGCAAGATTTAGCCTTAGATTATCCGTTGCCGAAAGTGATTCTAGAGTATCGCGGCTTAGCGAAACTGAAATCTACTTACACCGATAAACTTCCTAAGATGATCAACCCAACAACAGGTCGAGTGCATACGTCGTATCATCAAGCGGTAACGGCAACGGGGCGTTTCTCTTCTACCGATCCTAATTTGCAGAATATCCCTATCCGAAATGAAGAAGGCCGACGAATTCGCCAGGCATTCGTCGCTCCTCATGGTTGGAAGATTCTCGCGGTCGATTACTCTCAAATCGAATTGAGAATCATGGCGCACTTATCGGGTGACCAAGCACTTCTAGATGCCTTTAGCCAAGGGAAGGACATTCACTCTGCAACAGCAGCAGAAGTCATGGGCGTCGATATTGAGCAGGTCAGCAGCGAACAACGTCGCCGCGCTAAAGCCGTCAACTTTGGACTCATCTACGGTATGAGTGCGTTTGGTCTTGCTAAACAACTTGGTATTCCTCGCGGTGAAGCGCAGGGATACATGGATAAATATTTTGAACGCTACCCTGGTGTGATGCAGTACATGGAAGACACACGAAGTAATGCAGCAGAGCAAGGGTTTGTCGAAACGCTTGAAGGTCGTCGTTTGCATCTACCAGAGATAAAGTCTCGTAACGGTATGCGTCGTAAAGCAGCAGAGCGTGCGGCGATTAACGCCCCTATGCAGGGAACTGCGGCTGACATTATTAAGAAAGCCATGTTACTGGTGGATGCGTGGATACAAGCTGAAGGCGATGGCAAAGTGAAACTGCTGATGCAGGTACACGATGAATTGGTGTTTGAGGTAGAAGAGTCAGTTCTTTCCGAAGTTGAAAGTAAAGTACAAAAACTGATGGAATCTGCAGCAGATCTAAATGTCCCATTAGTGGCGGAAGCAGGGCATGGTGACAACTGGGATCAAGCTCACTAGCCAAATCTTGCTCTAATCTAGCAAATATATATGAGCCAGCGCACATGCTGGCTTTTTTATGAGCTAAAAAAAGTCGTGTAAAATAAAGTGTTAATGTACTTTTACAAATTATTGATGAAAAAAAACTACAAAAATAGTTTTCATCCCTGAGTAAATGTTGTACATTATCTCTCGTAGGGTACAGAGGTAAGATGTTCTATCTTTCAGACCTTTTGTTTCACGTTATTGGATTAGGCTGATTCAGCCGCCCCAGTCAGTTTTTGACTGGGGCGTTTTTTATTGTAATAAAAACAACATATTATTGTAATGTCGAGTATTTAGTGCTTCTCTTTTCCACACAAACTCATTTCTTCATGGAATGCAATTCAAAACGTATTCGCTAGAATTTTGCAAACCAATCCTCTCAAAGCCAAGTTAATAACTTCAATTTCATGTAAATAAATTTATTCAGATTTCTTCACTGAAGAGCTTTTTGTAGTAAAAAACCGCATTATCAATAAGATGTTTTTTGTTGAAAAATAAGCTTGATGTGAAATTTGGTTATGGAAGGCGTGAAACAAGAGGTTTATGCAAATAAGCCCTGATAGTAAAAGGTGTCAGGTGGCAAGTTTTTAAAAAAAAGTATAGAAAGACCTTGAGTTTTGATGGGAGATCATGAATGCTTTTTACCTATAATAATAATACCTCCTATTTCTCTCCCGTTGCCCCACCAATACAGGTGGGGACTTTTGTCTCTAAGAGAAAAACAGCTTATTCTTCATTTGGTTGTGATGGGATTTCACCTTCTTCGCTCTCTTCTATTAGAGCTGGTGCAAACCATTCGTCCATCTTCGCTCTCAACTGGTCAACACCAATGCCTTTCAAAGAAGAAAATGCGTCTACTTTCACTTCGCCACCAAACGCTAACGCGGCTTCGCGGATTTTAAGTAGTGAGGCTTTTCTCGCTCCGCTTTTCAGCTTGTCGGCTTTGGTGAGCAGCACTTGAACTGGAATACCTGAATCTACAGCCCAGTAAATAAGCTGCTGATCCAAATCTTTCATTGGATGGCGAATGTCCATCAGAACCACTAAGCCTTTAAGCGATTGGCGTTTTTGAAGGTACTCACCTAAGGACTGGTGCCACTTTTTCTTCAACTCCAAAGGCACTTGCGCAAAACCATAACCCGGAAGATCAACAATGTGGCAGTTGTCATATACTTTAAATAGGTTAATTAATTGAGTACGACCTGGAGTTTTACTGGTTTTTGCTAAACTTCTTTGGTTAGTTAGTCGATTTAGTGCACTGGACTTACCGGCGTTAGAGCGACCAGCAAACGCAACTTCTATTCCCTTATCCTCTGGCAAGTGACGTATGTCAGGGGCGCTGGTAATAAAATGTGTGTTCTGGTAATGAATTTTTGCGCTCACTGTTAACTCCATCTCGTCTTTGTGTAGTCGATTGATTACTTTTTTGTGAATTTGTGTAAAATATCCCTGCTCGGCATAAGGTCGTTTTATTGTACCAATAGCCAACCACATCATGTGGTACTGGAAGCTTGATAATTATAATGGAATGTCATGAAAAAATTAGTGCTAATCTTGAGTTTATTAGCCAGCTGCTCTGTATGGGCCCAAGGTAGTATTGAAGCTGGTAAAGCAAAATCTCTTACTTGTGCAGCCTGCCACGGTGCAGACGGTAACAGTTTGATTCCAATTAATCCAAAACTGGCTGGTCAGCATGCCAAATATCTTGAGAAACAGTTAAAAGATCTCAAGCTAGGCGGGCAGACAGGCGGAAAGCAAGGTCGTTATGATCCTGCTATGAGTGCCATGGCCGTTCCATTGTCAGACGAAGACATCGCAGATCTTTCTGCTTATTATTCGTCACTGACAACCGCAGAAAGTACGACTCCTGATGAAGTGGTCGATCGCGGTAAAGTGCTGTACGCCGCTGGTGATATGCAACGTGGCATTACAGCTTGTATTGCTTGTCATGGTCCTCGTGGTAACGGTACTGAGCTTTCAGGATTTCCTAAAGTGTCGGGTCAACATCCTGATTACATCAAAGCTCAATTGGTTAAATTCCGTTCCGGAGATCGCAACAACGATATGAACGCAATGATGCGTGATATCGCGAAAAAGCTGACAGACGAAGACATCGACATACTGTCCAAATACATGGGCGGTTTGCACTAAGCCTTATTTGAAGACAACCCTATATTGTCTTTATTGAGACTAAAAAGCGGCGATTTTTTTGCCGCTTTTTGCGTTTCAATCCCATCAACGGCTCTTTTTACCATGATTAAGCAGAAAGTGCTCAATAAAACTCCACTCTAACCTCACTTTCTGGTATGTTTCGCATCCCTAACTGAGGATGCCTACATGCATGTATGTCCGCTCTGCGACTCATCGCAGACTTCCGACTACTTTGAAGACCGTCGTCGACGCTATCATCAATGTCAGCAATGCGAATTGGTGTTTGTTGATCCCAATCAGCGCTTGACGGCAGAAGAAGAAAAGACCATGTATGATTGGCACGAGAATGACCCTTCTGATGAAGGATACCGTCGTTTTTTGAGCCGAATGTCCACGCCGATAATTGAGCGAGTCAAACCGCATTCGCATGGGCTGGATTTTGGTTGTGGACCCGGTCCTACACTGTCTCTCATGTTAGAAGAGAGCGGGCATACCGTTTCTCTTTACGATCTCTACTATTATCCTGATAAGAGGGTACTTGAAAGAGCGTATGATTTCGTAACTGCCACCGAGGTAATAGAACACCTCTATCAACCCGATGAAGTGTGGCAGCAATGGTTGAGTTTAGTCAAACCAGGCGGATGGCTAGGGATAATGACCAAAATGGTGATTAGCCTTGAAGCGTTTGCTGGATGGCATTATAAAAATGATCTTACACATGTGATCTTTTTTAGTCGTGCAACGTTTCAATACTTAGCGCGACGGGACGGACTCCAACTCGAGTTTATTGGCAATGATGTAATTTTACTGAGGAAACCCAGTAATGAGTCGAAGTAAAAAATCTAGAAAACCAGGTGCCGTAATAGGCGAACCTGAAGTAATTGTAACGCGTAATCGCAGCGAATCTGACGTTGAAGGTCGCTTGCGTAAAAAGCTGAAAAAACGTAAAGGTTTGAAGTCGGGTAGCCGTCATTCTGAAGCCTCCGAATCGAAGCACTCTGGCAACGGTCAAAAACGTGACCCTCGCTTGGGCAGCAAGAAAAAGATTCCGTTGATTATTGAACCAACGAAAAAGCCAACGAAGCAAGAGCGACGTCTTTCCGCTGAGCAAGAGCTTGAAATGTTGGAAAATGATGCACAGCTGGCTGTATTACTAGATCGAATCGACGCAGGCGAAAGCTTGGGTAAAGGTCTACAACAGTTCGTGGATGAAAAACTGGATCGTATCGAAGTTCTGATGAATCAACTTGGGTTGATGGAACCAGAAGTAGAAGAAACTGAAGAAGCGTTTCAAGCACCTGCTAAAGCGAAATCTGACGATGATTTACTCTCTCAGTTCGAAGATCTAGATATAGATAACTTGAAAGAATAGGCGAGAAAGTAATGTCAGTAACCGTATTAGCTGTGATTGGTGGGCTCATCATTTTGGGGCTGGCCGCGTACGCAGGTTATCTTTTACTGCAACTGAAAAAGCAGAAGGAACTGCAAGCGAAACACAAAGCGCTGGCGATTGATAAACGTAATGCCAACATTTTTGAAAACGTTGATACTCTTTGCGCGGCTGGAATTCAGGGGCAATGTGATCTGTCTGAAATCAGCATTCGCGTTTATTGCATCCTAGATTACGTGCAGGGTGAAGATCGAATTGACTTCGATAAAGAATACCCTGCAATTGCCGAGTTGTATCATGTCGTTAAGGATATGGCTCGTGGAGAAGATAGGCAAACATTGGCGAAGAAAGAGCGCATGCAGCAGACTCTGGCTCGCCAGAAAGCAGAAGTCCGTTTAAATGATGCCATTGTCGAAGAGCTTAAAATACTCAAAGACAAAATCAAACCGCTGAACAACCAGATCAATATCAATGTGATCGCTTCCTGATTTATTTATCATTATATGGATCGACCCAGATCATGTTCTGGGATCGATCTCAGAGTGCGAGTGATCTCACTAGCACTTCTGAACATTTCTATTATTAAATCCGACAGCGTATACCGTCACTATCATTGTGATATGGCAAAATACGCCCCTAAGCACTAAACCGGAAGCACAAAGCGATGTCGAGTCACAAAACAATGTCGAGTGAGCAAATTGTTTGGGATCAAACTGTATTAGATAAATACAATTACTCAGGGCCGAGATACACTTCTTATCCAACTGCGTTGGAATTTCATGAAGCCTATACCATTGCTGAATTCGATATGGCCTGCGCACAATACCCAGAGCGCCCATTGTCACTGTACGTGCATATTCCGTTTTGCCACAAGCTTTGCTACTACTGTGGTTGCAATAAGGTGATCACACGTCATCAGCATAAAGCGGATGAATACCTAGATGTACTAGAACATGAAATTCGACAACGTGCTTCCTTGCTTCACCATCGCCATGTGACGCAATTGCATTTTGGAGGGGGGACACCAACCTTCCTTGATAAGACCCAAATATCACGTTTGATGTCTCTGCTTCGTGAAGAGTTTCAATTTGATGCGAGTGCTGAAATCAGTATCGAAGTTGATCCAAGAGAGATTGAGCTGAATATGCTTGATCACCTGCGTGCTGAAGGGTTTAACCGTTTAAGTATTGGTGTTCAAGACTTTGATAAAGAAGTACAAAAACTGGTTAATCGTGAGCAAGATGAGCAATTTATCATCGACATGGTTGAAAAAGCCAAACAGCTTGGTTTTCGCTCTACCAATCTGGATTTGATTTACGGTTTACCCAAGCAAACTCAAGCTTCTTTTGCGAAAACGTTAGAGCAAGTGCTGAAAATGCAACCGGGTCGTTTGTCGGTGTTTAACTATGCCCACATGCCTCAGCTATTCGCCGCGCAGCGTAAAATCAAAGACGCTGACTTACCTGCGCCAAGTGAGAAGATGGCGATTCTTCAAGATACCATAGGTACATTGACGGGCGCAGGTTACCAATTCATTGGAATGGACCACTTTGCGCAACCAGAAGACGAGCTTGCAGTCGCACAACGCGAAGGCATTCTGCACCGTAATTTCCAAGGCTATACCACGCAAGGCGATTGCGATTTAGTGGGATTTGGAGTGTCTGCGATTTCTATGATTGGAGACAGCTACGCTCAGAATCAAAAAGAGCTGAAGAAATACTATGCCCAAGTTAATGAACTGCGTCATGCGCTTTGGAAGGGCGTATCGTTGGATTCTGATGACCTGCTGAGACGTGAAGTCATAAAACAGCTAATCTGCAACTTTAAGCTGGATAAAACGTTCATTGAAAATGAATTTGATGTTGAGTTTAATCGCTACTTCAAAGAAGACTTAGAACTGTTGCAAACTTTTGTGGATGACAGGTTGGTCGAAGTGGATGATACCGAAATTCGCGTCACGTTGCGCGGTCGCCTGTTGATTCGAAACATCTGTATGTGCTTCGATAAATACCTACGAGATAAGGCACGTCAGCAGCAATTTTCACGCGTGATTTAGAGAAACTCGAATATTTGAATAAACAAAAGGGGCTTGATGCCCCTTTTTGGTGTTTTGAGTCTATATGGCTTTTATCAGTACCGAACGAAGGCTCTGTAGAGTTCGGCCTATTTAAGCTTCGCCAAAAATTTATCCGATTCTGCTATGGCGGATTTCATCTCTTTGATCGCCACTTCAATGTCTTTCTCTAAACTCATAAACTCGCCTTGCAGTGACCCAATGGCACTCGCATTCAAGTTATGCTTTAAATAGAGTGTGTTGTCTTGTAAGGTGTTGAGCACAGGCGTCATTTTTTTCTCTGCCCGCTTCATGGCACGTAGCATGGTATTGTATGACGCCTTGGTTTGCTTGAGTTTGGACTCACTGTCGCGGCGAAGTTTACTGCTAGTGTATAGGGTGAGCTCTTCTTCCCATTCCTCAAAAAGGGCATCCGACACATCTTCAATGGAACTGATTCGACTAGAAACCGCTTCAGCTGCATCTACGCTGTCTTCATACTTGGCGTCGATTTTCTTATACATCGATTCCAAATCGCCGCCATCAAATTGCGTTAAGGCAGAAAGGGCTTCAAGTGCACTCGAAAATTCCTCTTGGGCTTCTTGTTGTGCGGTTCTGGCATCTTCCACCCTATCGACCATGATGTCGCGTTTGTGAACACCCACTTTCTCCATCGCTGAATAATACGTTGATTGGCATCCAGTAATAAAAAATAAAGACATAGCCATAGCAAAAACAAAACGCATTTGGATTTCCTTTTCGTATAGAATTGAAAGAACTATGGACGACTTAACAAGGAGATACAAGTTGAAGTTCGAAGAGATCGCCGTACATTCTCAACAATTTTTCCGTTATCTACTTGGGCGCATGGGACATGACCGTTTAACCGTAAGTGCTGGGTACATGGCGTACATCACGCTATTGTCGCTTGTCCCTATGTTGACAGTATTGCTTTCGGTGCTTTCTAAATTTCCGGTGTTTGCCAATGCAGGGGACGTTCTTCAGGAGTTTGTGATTACTAACTTCGTGCCAGCAGCCGGAGCAGCAGTGAAGTCAGCACTGAATGACTTTGTTGCTAATACTGGCAAAATGACCGCGGTTGGTGGCGGTTTTCTGTTTGTGGCTGCCTTGATGCTGATTTCCAATATCGATAAAAACTTAAACTATATTTGGCGTGTAGAAAAAAAGCGTCGCCGTGTGTATTCGTTTTCAATGTACTGGATGGTGTTAACACTAGGGCCGATTCTTGTTGGCACTTCTATTGCCGCCACGTCTTATGTGACGTCTCTTAATTTGATTGAAAGCGAGACTATATCGACGGTGTACTCCGAATTGTTGAGTTGGTTGCCTTTTATTTTATCTTTTTGTGCATTTATGGGGCTATACATGTTGGTGCCAAACAAGAAGGTAATGTTGAAAGACGCAGCGCTAGGCGCTCTCGTGGCTGCCATACTATTTGAACTGAGTAAAAAAGGTTTTGCTATGTATATTACTCAGTTCCCGTCTTACCAGCTTATTTACGGTGCATTAGCTGCTATACCGATTCTTTTTGTTTGGGTTTACTTGTGTTGGTTGATTGTTCTGGTAGGAGCAGAAGTGACAGCAAGCCTTGGAGAGCGAGAAATGTGGTACAGTACCGAGCTCGAAAATAAAGAAGAACAACAAGGAAGCGACGGATGATCGCCTTAATTCAAAGAGTCAGTGAGGCTGCAGTCCATGTTGATGGCACTGCAGTTGGCGAGATCAATAAAGGGATTCTTATCCTGCTTGGTGTTGAAAGAGAAGACGACGAAGCCAAGGCGAAACGCCTGATGGAACGTGTTCTAACCTACCGAATTTTTGAAGATGATCAGGGAAAAATGAATCTGAATGTCCAAGAAGTGAACGGAAGTGTTTTAGTCGTGTCTCAATTTACATTACCGGCGGACACGAAAAAGGGGACACGCCCGGGCTTCTCTAAAGGTGCCCATCCCGTCGAGGCGGAGCGTTTGTACGATTATTTCTCTGATCGATGCGCCGAAAAAATCAGTACAGAGAGAGGACGATTTGGCGCTGATATGAAAGTGTCTTTGGTCAATGATGGACCAGTGACTTTCTGGCTACAAGTTTAGTCAGCAAGACCAAGCTTCAAATATCCGTATAAGCTTTCAAACTGCATACAAGCTTTCGATCTCTGAAAGAGTGCTAACGAGCAAAGGAATCTCATGTTTAAACTAGTCACCCCAAAAACAGCGAACCAGCTGAATAAGTACTACCACTTTCGCTGGCAAATGCTGCGTGAACCTTGGCGTTTGCCTGTCGGTTCGGAAAGGGATGAATACGATGAACTTAGCCATCACAGAATGATCGTCGACGGTAAAGGTCGTCCGATGGCTATTGGGCGTTTGTACATTACGCCTGATAATGAAGGTCAGATCCGCTACATGGCGGTGAAACCGAATCGCCGAAGTAAAGGTATTGGATCGCTAGTTATGGTGGCGTTGGAGTCGTTTGCTCGCCAAGAAGGGGTTAAGCGCTTAGTGTGTAATGCACGTGAAGACGCGATTGCCTTCTACGAGAAAAATGGCTTTGAAAGCCAAGGTGAACTCAATGACGAACGTGGTCCTATGCGTCACCAACAAATGGTGAAATCGCTGGATCCATTGGCGAATGTATTGCGACGTCCGGAGTGGTGTGCAGAATTGCAAGATCGCTGGGAAAGCCAAATCCCTATTAGTGACAAAATGGGCATTAAGATCAATCAATACACGGGCTACCGTTTTGAATGCAGTGCTCAGCTAAACCCTAATTTAAACCCTCACAACACCTTGTTTGCTGGTTCAGCGTTTACTTTAGCGACACTAACGGGGTGGGGGATGACTTGGCTCTTGATGAAAGAGCGTGAGTTGGAAGCAGACATTGTGCTGGTGGACAGTCGTATACGTTACTGCCATGCCGTTGAACAAAGCCCAATTGCAGCAACGTCGCTCGATGGAATCAGTGGTGACTTAGACAGGTTAGCCGCTGGGCGTAAAGCACGTGTCGTCATTAATGTGACGATTTACAGCGGCGAACATGCGGCTGTGGAGTTTACTGGCACGTACATGCTTCTGCCTAATTATCAGGGAATGCTAGGGCGCTAGGGAATGCTAAGGTATGAGTTTTTCTAGTGTTTGACAGTCTTCTCGTGTAATCGGAGCACTAGAGAGTGGTTGATACATCCACTCTCCACATTCCCCTTTTAACATGAGCGTAATGTTTCCCTTATCCGCATTCACCAAATCAACATTTCCATGTATCGAACCGGCAAAGTCTCCTCCTTGAATGCGCGATTCTTGCATTGTGATTCTTCCTCGATCGACATCAATAATAAAGTCAGACACAGAAACGGGCTCAGGTTCTTTCTTTGATAGCTCAAGAGGGATACTAGGATCCATCAATGCAGCGAAGTGAGAAGCGGTCGTCAGGTCGCGAAATTGGGTCGAAATGAAGCCTGAAACGCTGTGATTGAATGAAGCCGTGTCACCAGACAACCCCGAGAGCTCAAATTGGGTGTCAGTCAGGCCCGACAAGTCGAGAGGCAGTGGGTGAACGTACTGAAGTGTCTCTATCGGAATACCATCACCTTGGAATTTGAGCGCCCACGGACGGCTGTGTTGACGATAATCCCACTGTCCTTGCGCGCGAATCAGTCCATCATTAACTGGGATGATGACTTTATCCAGATAACTGATTCCAGCATTGGCATGAGCTTCTACAAGTAATTGAGAGCCAATCAATTTTCCAAAGTTGGCACTGTTTGCTGTTAATGCTAGTCGCCCTTGCCATAAGCCAACTTGACCATTTCTAAGTACATCCAATTGATTTCCCTGAATATTTAGTCCGGAGATCTGGCGTTTTGGCTCTGACTCTAGGTCAATATACTGCGCACGTTTTACGGAAAGCTGGTCAATGGTCAGATTGGCGAGACGGTCGATTTGTTCTTTAAAAGGCGTCAGTGACAGCTCGCTGTCGGTATGCCATTCAATACCCGTTAAGTTAAGTTGCGCTAAATGCCAAGTATCAGGAGTAAACTCGCCATTAACCTGGATATAGCCTTGATCCATTCCAAGATTGGCACTGTGCACCGTAATAAGATCAGGTGAAAAGCTGGCTTCAAGAGCGGGTTCTAGCCACAGTTGATCGGCATAATCAATGCTTTCAGCATTGAGTGAAATCGAGCCAGAGGGCTGTTTCCATAATCCGAAGGGAAAGCGAATGTCTTCCAGTGTCATATCTGCCTGAACCATCGCGAAAGAAGGGAATTCCAAATCGCTACGCAGTACATCTAAGCGCTTTATGGCAATCTCAGAGCTGTCGGTACTTGCCCATTTGAATTTCTTGAGGGTTTTCCAATCGTTTTTAGTTACTGTCAGCTCATTCAGCGCGGCGTTAACGACGCTCCAACGCCCGTCTTTCCATTCGGCTTGACCAGATAGTGTTCCTCCGCGCCAGCTGAAGGACAGGCCATATATCTTCTTACTGTCTGCAAAAATATCGGCGTCTAACAACGTATGATTGAAAGCTTCATTTTGCCAATAGATTTGATCGGCGCTCAATTGAATTTCGCCATACCAACGCCATACAGGATGATCGCTAACAACGGGCTGTTTTATCTGGAATTTAAGCCCTCTTACGATCCATTCTTGGTTGGAGAAATCGAGGTTGTCCACGGCAATTTGGTGCACTTTAACAAAAGAAAGTGGGCGAATGTTGGGTACGCCCTTTTGTAGTTGCATCCCACTGAGCTGCAAACTCGCAATACTGATTTTTGTGCCATTAAAGATTTCAGGGTCGAGCCAGATATTTGCTGTTTCGATGAACATGGGTTCAGGCTGCGTTGAAAGCTCAACACCATGAAGTGTTAATTGATATGGGGATTGATACTCCACGTTTTCTATTTGGATAGTGAGGTTACTCACTTGATTGGCAATGAAATTCACCACCGACGTAGCATAGCGGGTATGCAGGCTGCCAAATAATGCCAGCACTGAAACAACGATCAGCAGTAAGAATAAAACCACAACCGTGGAGGCTTTTCTCATCTTCCTTGTTCCAAATTTCTCAATCCAGCTTTCAGATTGGCTCAATTATCGATTGGATTCAATAAAAAGCCCCTCGAAAGAGGGGCTTGGTAATGGATTTGCTACTTTAATCCACTTTCGTAAGCATTAACTGAGTTGAGGACCCGCCGCAACTAATGACTTACCTTCATCATTGTCTGTGTATTGGGCAAAGTTATTGATAAAGCGGTTGGCTAAATCCTCGGCTTTGCTATCCCACTGAAGTGGATCGGTGTAGGTGTCACGAGGATCAAGAATGCCGGTATCAACACCATGTAAAGCAGTTGGCACTTCAAGGTTGAAGACTGGGATGACTTTCGTATCTGCGTGGTCAATCGAGCCATCTAGAATCGCATCGATGATTCCGCGAGTGTCTTGAATCGAGATGCGTTTGCCTGTTCCATTCCAACCAGTGTTGACGAGGTAAGCTTCCGCTCCAGCAGCTTCCATACGTTTCACCAGCACTTCAGCGTACTGAGTTGGGTGCAATGTTAAGAATGCAGCGCCAAATGCAGCAGAGAACGTTGGTGTAGGTTCTGTGATACCGCGCTCTGTACCTGCCAGTTTTGCTGTGAACCCAGACAAGAAGTGATACTTCGTTTGCTCTGGAGTTAGCTTCGATACTGGAGGAAGAACCCCAAAAGCATCAGCAGTAAGGAAAATAACTTTCTGCGCGTGACCTGCTTTCGAGACTGGTTTAACAATATTATCGATGTGGTGTATTGGGTAAGAAACACGTGTGTTTTCAGTCTTAGAGCCATCATCAAAATCGATAGAGCCATCAGCGCGAACGGTTACGTTTTCCAGCAAAGCATCACGGCGAATAGCGTTAAAAATATCGGGTTCCGCTTCTTTGGATAGACGAATCGTTTTGGCGTAACAGCCTCCTTCAAAATTGAAGATACCGTCATCGTCCCAGCCGTGTTCATCGTCCCCAATAAGTTCGCGTTTCGGGTCGGTTGATAAAGTCGTTTTACCTGTTCCTGATAAACCGAAGAACACAGCGACATCCCCTTCTTTGCCAACGTTAGCGCTGCAGTGCATTGAAGCGATACCTTGCAAAGGAAGAAGGTAGTTCATTACGGCAAACATCCCTTTCTTCATTTCACCGCCATACCATGTGCCTCCGATGATTTGCACACGCTCTGTAAGGTTGAAAGCGACGAAGTTCTCGGAGTTCAGACCTTGGGCTTCCCAATTAGGATTGGTTGTCTTCGCTCCATTCATAACAACAAAATCCGGTTCGAACGAGGCAAGTTCTTCATCAGTAGGACGAATGAACATGTTTTTTACGAAGTGGGCCTGCCATGCAACTTCTGTAATGATTCGAACGCTTAAGCGAGTATCAGGGTTGGCACCGCAAAAACCATCAATTACAAAAAGACGCTTACCTGAAAGCTGATCCGTCACCAAATCTCTTAGCTCAGTCCATGTTTCTTGGGTAATTGGCTTATTGTCATTTTTCCCTTGATCAGACCACCACAGAGTGTCTTTGGTCGTCTCGTCTTTAACGATGTATTTATCTTTCGGTGAGCGACCAGTAAAAATACCAGTGTCGACAGCAACGGCACCAAGTTCTGTAACTGTACCTTTTTCGTAGCCTTCAAGCTCTGGGCGTGTTTCTTCTTCAAACAACTGCTCATAACTTGGGTTACGCAAAACCTCAGTCACGCCAGTGATTCCGTGTCGGGTAAGATCGATGTGTGCAGCCTTTGTATGTTCCATAACGGTCATAGGTGCTCCTTGTAGGGTATAAATTGTAGGGGTTTTGTAATTATTTATAGTTTTCTGCTCACCACTTTGGCAACTTTGAGCAACTCTCATCTCAGGTCTTGTTGAATATTTTATCCCTGAGGTGAGTGGGGTTTTTACACTCTTGTCACAGTTTGGCTTGCTCATTTTATCGCTCGCGCAATCCTTTGCGCTAGATCAAAAGGATTAATACTTTGACAAAAATAAGTATAGCGTACGGTGATATAAATGTGTGTTTTAGTAGCGAAAAGGCATTAAAAAAGCCAGCATTGAGCTGGCTTTTAGAAAGTATTCTAGGTGCTTATTAAAGCGTGAAAAATAATGGATTAGTGAAGGGTATCGTTGCTGTCAGTGGCTTGCTCATAAAGCTCAGATACGTCATCTTCGTTAAACGAGTAATCCGTGCCGCAGTAATCACAATGTAAAGAAACGGATCCTTCAGTCGCTAAAATGTCATTAATTTCATCTCGTGAAACTGTGATAATGGCAGCGCCACTTCTTTCACGCGAACAGCCGCAGAAAAACTCGACTGGCTGTGCTTTAAACAGTTGTACTTTCTCTTGGTTATAAAGACGATAAAGTACATCGTTAGCGGGCAATCCAAACAACTCTTCATTTTTCACCGTGTCGGTGAGTTGCTCTAGGTGTTCAAAATCATTCGCTGAACCAGTGCCATCTGGCATGGTTTGCAACAACATACCTGCTGCATGTGCTTTACCTTCATGTTCACCAAGGCGGAACCATAGGCGAGTTTGAAGCTGTTCAGAGCGTTCAAAATACACTTCAAGAACTTCTGACAACGTTTCCCCTTCTAGACCGACCACACCTTGGTAACGTTCGCCTTGCTTAGGAGCAATGGTGATCACGAGGTGACCTTTGCCTATCAATTGATGTAGCGTTGCGTCATCGGCTAGATCGCCTTCCCAGCGAGCTACTCCGCGAACTTTCTGGTCATGATCGCCATTGATCACAACTAACGGAACAGGGCCATCACCCTGCAATTGGAGTGTGATAGACCCTTCGAACTTTAGAGTCGCAGTTAGCAGCGTTGTGGCAACGAGAAGCTCACCCAACAGATTTTTAACCGGTACTGGGTATTCCTTGCTTGAAATGATTTCTTGGTACGTACTATCCAGTTGTACCAATTCGCCACGAACGGATAAATTTTCAAATAAGTAGCGATGCAATTGGTTGTTTGCCATGCGAGGAGCTCCAGCATTTATTGATTCTTGAACTTTATGATGTCTCGACGCTGTTTTTTATCCGGGCGTCTTTCCGGGCTTGGGCTGTACAGGGTATTCAGCTTTCTTTTTTGTGCATTGTCTTCACGTTTAAGAAGGCTGTCTTCGGTTTCTCGGTAAAGCAGTTGAGCTTCTGGAGCGCCGCGACGTTGATCGGATATCTTTTCAATGATCACCGTTTTCTCTTCATGCCCTTGTCTCAGCAATATGGTTGCACCAAGTTCGACAATTTTGCTCGGCTTGGAACGTTGACCATTATAATGGACTTTTCCTCCATCAACCATATTCCGTGCGATAGATCGCGTTTTGTAGAAACGAGCGGCCCAAAGCCATTTGTCGAGCCTAACCGTGGCAGTATTTGAACTCATAGTAAATTCGTGTCTCTAATGATTGACTTGCCTCATTATTTACACAATGGTGACGAGTATGAGGGTTTTCAACCTAAAATGGGATGAAACGTAATCAGTCTAAAGTCTGTTAATGTGAATTGTTGCTAATCTTTATAAGAACGATATTTGGTATCCATCAATTTATATGACAATGCGCAAGCCTTTGTGTAGGCTTTGACTTTTATTTATCAGACTGCCTTAACATATCTGAAGTTTTAATACAGGGAGCGCATGATACATGTCATCTTCGGTGGTGCAAAAATATCAATTAGATCAGAAGTTCACCGCTTTTCTGGCGTTTATCGTCAAACAACAAGGAAAGCTGAGTGCCTGGTTGACATTATTGCTGATTGCCATCTCTGCTTGGATTGTCGGGCAGCTTAGTTGGCAATTAATTCCTCAAGACAGCGGCGTTACCCGCTGGTCGCCGACAACAGTGGCTACACAGGCTGTTCCTGGATCTATCGAAGCAGCGTCGGGTGATGCTATCGCTTCTTTGCTCGATGCCCATCTATTCGGTCGTTATTCTGATAAACCAGTGGCAAAACCTAAGCCAAAGCCTGTCGTGAAAGACGCACCCAAGACTCGATTGAGTTTGGTTTTGGTTGGAGTGGTTGCAAGCTCTTCAATAGACAGCAGTTTGGCAGTCATTGCTAACCGAGGCCAACAACAAACGTATGGTATTGGTGAGCAGATTGAAGGCACGCGCGCTTCACTTAAAGGGGTATTGGTTGATCGCGTAATTATCGATAATCAGGGGCAGGATGAAACTTTGATGCTAGAAGGTGTCGAATACAGCAAACTGGCACAACAAAATGCATCAGAACCACCGCCAACATCCGATTCAAATGTCGGAAGCTTTCCAGGTGTTAACGAGATTGAGCAGATCAGACGCGAAATTTCTCAAAACCCTCAGCAAATAATGCAATACATTCGTCTTTCTCAGGTCAGAAGAGAAGGCGATATCGTAGGGTATAGAGTAGGACCTGGTAGCCAAAGAGATTTGTTTGATGCGGTTGGGTTAAAAGAAGGTGATATCGCGACGCAACTTAATGGAGCGGATCTGAGTGACCCTTCTGCCATGGGAAAAGTGTGGCAAAGTATATCTGATATGACGGAATTGAACCTGACAGTCGAGCGCGACGGTCAAAGGCACGAAATCTTTATTGAGTTTTAAAACCGACGCAGAACTGCGTTGGGGTATGAGTGGGAGTATCACGTGAAACAGTGGTTAAACAAAGGAACCTGGTTGCTTGCTGGTAGCCTTGCATGGTCACCAGCATTGGTGGCAAGTGAGTTTAGTGCCAGTTTCAAGGGAACCGATATTAAAGAGTTCATCAATATTGTTGGACGTAACCTCGAAAAAACCATCATTGTCGATCCGGCAATTCGAGGAAAAATCGATGTTCGAAGTTATGACGTGTTGAATGAAGAGCAGTACTACCACTTTTTCCTAAATGTTTTGGAAGTATACGGCTTTGCTGCAGTAGAAATGGAAAATGGCGTACTTAAGATCGTACGTGATAAAGATGCCAAGACGGCTGCTATCCCTGTTGTTGGAGACGAGACTCGTGTACAAGGCGATGCCGTTATCACGCGAGTTGTGGCAGTACGAAATGTATCCGTAAGAGAACTTTCTCCATTATTACGTCAGCTAAATGACAATGCGGGTGCGGGTAACGTCGTGCACTATGATCCTGCGAATATCATATTGATCACAGGTCGTGCGGCGGTTGTTAACCGCCTTGCTGAAATTATCGAGCGTGTTGACCGTGCAGGTGACAAAGAAATCGAAGTTGTAGAGCTTAGAAATGCATCTGCAGCGGAAATGGTTCGTATTGTTGAGGCATTGAACAAATCGACGGCTCAAAAAAATACTCCCGCTTTCTTAGAACCTAAACTAGTGGCGGATGAGCGCACTAACTCGATTCTTATATCGGGTGACCCGCAGGTTCGTAAACGCCTACGCAAGCTTATCATGCAGTTGGATGTAGAAATGGCAACCAAAGGCAACAACCGAGTGGTTTACCTTAAGTATGCTAAAGCGGAAGACCTTGTTGATGTGCTGAAAGGTGTTTCCGATAATCTGCAAGCTGAAAAGCAAGGCGGAGCTCAAGGTGGCGGTGGTGCGAAAGCACGTAACGAAGTCATGATCTCTGCTCACGTTGGTACCAATGCATTAGTCGTAACGGCTCCGCCAGATATTATGCGTGCCATCGAAGATGTGATTTCCCAATTAGACATTCGCCGTGCGCAAGTGCTTATCGAAGCGATGATCGTGGAGTTAGATGAAGGCGATGGCGCTAACCTTGGTGTTCAGTGGGGTAACTTAAGTACAGGTGCTGCTGTACAGTTTGCGAATTCTGGTGCGTCTATAGGCAGTGTTATGGTTGGCTTGGAAGAAGCTAAAGATACCACTGAGACAAAAGCGGTTTATAACTCCGACGGCGAGTTTTTGCGAAATGAAACGACCACCACTAAGGGTAGCTACGACACTTTGGCTAAGGCGCTTGGCGGTGTGAATGGTGCCGCGCTTAGTTTTATCGCGGGTGATTGGACTGCGTTAGTGAGCGCTGTTTCAAGTGATTCCAATTCGAATATTCTTTCTTCTCCAAGCATTACGGTGATGGATAACGGTGAAGCGTCATTTGTTGTTGGTGAAGAAGTGCCTGTTTTGACTGGTTCTGCTACTGGCTCTAATAATGACAACCCATTCAGCACGGTTGAACGAAAAGAAGTCGGTATCAAACTGAAAGTGGTTCCGCAAATCAACGAAGGCGACTCAGTTCAATTGACCATTGAACAAGAAGTGTCGAATGTATTGGGTGCAGATGGAGCGGTCGATGTACGATTCGCTAAGCGTCAACTTAATACGTCGGTGATGATTCAAGATGGTCAAATGTTGGTACTAGGTGGTTTGATTGACGAACGTGCTTTAGAAAGTGAAGCGAAAGTGCCATTGCTCGGTGACATTCCAATCTTAGGGCATTTGTTTAAATCAACCAGTACAAAAGTATCGAAGAAAAACCTGATGGTCTTTATCAAGCCAACCATTATTCGAGATGGCGTAACGGCCGATGGTATTAGCCAGCGCAAATACAACTACATTCGTGCCGAGCAACTTCTCAAAGCTGAAGAAGGCTTGAAGTTACTGAATGATGAATTTGTTCCTGTGCTTCCTAAGTATGGTGAAGATATTCGCCACCCTGAAGAGTTGCGAGCATTCATTGAGCAGCTGGAGGCAAAATAATGGCGGATACGCTGGTCGTTTCTGAAGGCTTTGTTCGCTTACCTTTTGCTTTTGCTAACCGACATAAAGTGGCGATGGAAGTCGCCACTCAGCCGGGTGCTTTACCTAGCCTTTATTATGTAGAACCTTTAGCACTTGACGTACTCACTGAAGTACGTCGAGTGGTGAAAAAATCATTCACCCCTGTTGCTCTTGCCGCTCAAGACTTTGAGAGTAAGTTAACAGAGTTGTATCAACGAGACTCTTCTGAAGCGCGTCAGTTAATGGAAGATATCGGTGCCGACAACGACGACTTCTTTTCGTTGGCTGAAGAGCTGCCACAAAATGAAGACTTGTTGGAATCAGAAGACGATGCGCCAATCATCAAACTGATTAACGCTATGCTCGGTGAAGCGATCAAAGAAGGCGCGTCGGATATTCATATCGAAACCTTCGAAAAATCCCTTTCCATTCGTTTCCGTGTGGATGGCGTTTTGCGTGAAGTTCTCGCACCAAGCAGAAAGCTAGCACCGTTGCTTGTTTCTCGCGTTAAAGTTATGGCGAAATTGGATATTGCAGAGAAGCGAGTTCCGCAAGATGGTCGAATTTCACTGCGAATAGGTGGACGAGCGGTCGATGTTCGTGTGTCGACTATGCCATCATCACACGGTGAGCGTGTGGTGATGCGTCTTCTTGATAAAAACGCGACTCGCCTTGATTTACATAGCCTTGGTATGACGCCTCGCAATCATGACGGCTTCCAAACTCTGATCAAACGTCCTCACGGTATCATTTTGGTTACTGGTCCTACGGGTTCAGGTAAATCCACCACCTTGTATGCGGGTCTTCAAGAGCTGAACAGCACCGAAAGCAATATCTTAACGGTGGAAGATCCGATTGAATTTGATATCGACGGTATCGGTCAGACTCAGGTAAACCCGAAAGTAGACATGACGTTTGCCCGTGGCTTACGTGCAATTCTTCGTCAGGATCCCGATGTGGTGATGGTCGGGGAAATACGTGACTTAGAGACTGCCCAAATTGGTGTTCAAGCATCGTTAACGGGTCACTTAGTGATGTCGACTTTACACACCAATACAGCAGTAGGTGCGATTACGCGATTGCGTGATATGGGTATCGAACCGTTCTTGATTTCGTCTTCTCTACTGGGCGTCCTTGCACAGCGATTGGTTCGTACCCTTTGTCCTGATTGTAAGAAGCCATATGAAGCAGATAAAGAGCAGAAAAAGCTGTTTAATCTGACAGAAGCTGAGCCCCTTACGTTGTACAAAGCCTGTGGTTGTGAATCGTGCAACTTTAAGGGATATCGTGGACGTACTGGTATCCATGAATTGTTGGTTATCGATGATGACGTTCAAGAGCTTATTCATAGTGAAGCCGGAGAACAAGCCATTGAAAAACATGTACGTGGTGCCACACCAAGTATTCGTGATGATGGTTTGAGTAAGGTCCGCCAAGGGAAAACGACGCTTGAAGAAGTCATGCGCGTGACCAAGGAAGTATAATGGCGGCATTTGAATATAAAGCTCTGGATGCTAAGGGAAAACAGAAAAAAGGTGTTATCGAAGGGGATAACGCACGCCAAGTTCGTCAAAAGTTAAAAGAACAAGGCTTGATTCCTGTTGAAGTGATTGAAACAAAAGTAAAAGAAGCGAAAGCCTCTTCGTCTGGTTTCTCTTTTAAGCGTGGGATCAGTACCAACGATTTAGCATTACTGACTCGTCAACTATCAACACTCGTTCAGGCAGGAATGCCCCTAGAAGAATGTTTGAAAGCCGTCGCGGAACAAACCGAAAAAGCGCATATTCGCACCATGATGGTGGCAGTTCGCTCTCGAGTTGTTGAAGGGTATACGCTTTCAGACAGCTTAGGTGATTACCCACATGTGTTTGATGACCTTTTCCGAGCGATGGTAGCTGCGGGTGAGAAATCAGGGCATTTAGATACGGTGCTAGATCGCCTTGCCGACTACGCAGAAAACCGTCAGAAGATGCGATCTAAGCTTCAACAAGCGATGATTTACCCCGTCATGCTGACGTTGATCGCTGTCTCTGTTATCGCTTTTCTTCTCGCGACCGTGGTTCCTAAAATTGTCGACCAATTTGTTCAAATGGGACAAAAGCTGCCTGCATCCACCGAATTCTTATTACTGGCAAGTAACTTTGTTCTGAACTGGGGCGTGGTTTTGGTTGTGGTGACCCTGGTCAGCATTGTGTTGTTTCAAGCTGCGCTGCGAAAACCGTCTATTCGCTTAAAGTGGGATCGTTGGATCCTCGGATTACCTGTTATTGGCAAAGTAGCACGCGGTCTTAATACCTCTCGTTTTGCACGCACACTGTCGATTTGTACGTCCAGCGCCATTCCCTTATTGGACGGTATGAAAGTCGCAGCAGACGTAATGAGCAATCAATTTGTCAAAGAGCAAGTTTTGTTGGCAGCGGATAAGGTCCGAGAAGGGGCAAGTTTAAGAAAATCCTTGGAACAAACTCGTCTTTTCCCACCCATGATGTTGCATATGATCGCCAGTGGAGAGCAAAGTGGTGAGCTTGAGCAAATGTTGACTCGTGCTGCGGACAACCAAGACCGAGATTTTGAATCTCAGGTCAACATGGCATTAGGGGTATTTGAACCACTATTGATTGTTTGCATGGCCGGCATTGTTTTGTTCATTGTGGTGGCGACGCTGATGCCATTATTAGAGCTCAACAATTTGGTGTCAGGTAAATAAGAATCGAGTTAACGAAGGCGTGTGTCTTAATTTATTTTGTTTTATTTGTGCTTAAAGCGGTTCCATGAATTGAAATCGACTTTAAGCAAGTTGAATGTCGGAATGTAACGTGCGTGTAGAATGATTACAGCGCGCATTTTGGAGGAAATATGCATAACAGAAGTAATAAAAAGCAGTCTGGCTTTACGCTATTAGAAGTCATGGTTGTGGTTGTCATTTTGGGTATTCTGGCGAGTTTCGTTGTACCTAACTTATTAGGTAACAAAGAAACAGCTGACCAACAGAAAGCCATTACTGACATTGTCGCTCTAGAAAATGCTTTAGATATGTACAAGTTGGATAACAGTGTTTATCCATCAACGGATCAGGGGTTGGAAGCGTTGGTTTCTAAACCATCAGCTTCACCAGAGCCGCGTAACTACCGCGATGGCGGGTACATCCGACGCCTACCTAACGATCCTTGGGGTAATGAATATCAATATCTGAGCCCAGGTGATAACGGCACAATCGACGTCTTTACGTTAGGTGCTGATGGTCAAGAGGGTGGTGAAGGTGTTCAAGCCGACATTGGTAACTGGAACATGCAGGACTACCAGTAATTTTACTGGCTTCCCATTTTTCATTTGGTAGTAAGCGAATACGCATGAATAAACAACGTGGCTTTACATTAATAGAAATCATGTTGGTTTTAGTGCTCTTGTCACTCAGTGCGGTAGCGGTTATTACGACGCTGCCGTCTTCAAGTGATGATCGGCTTGAGGAACATGCTCAGCGATTTTCTCAGCGCTTACAGCTTCTTAATGAAGATGCCATGTTGAATGGAAAGGATTTTGGTGTTTGGTTTGATGAAGACAAAGGGCAGTATCGATTTGTAACGCTCACCAATGAAGGTTGGGAAAAAATGGCGGAAAATCGGTACTACTCAGAGTCGGATTTAGAAGCTGAATTTGCGATATCTTTGCAATTGGGCAGTGATGAATGGGGCGACGATGATCGCTTGTTTGAGCCAGGAAGTCTGTTTGATGAGGAGATGTTCGCCGATGAAGAAAAGAAAAAGCAATCACCTCCGCCTCAAGTAATGGTTCTTTCAAGTGGTGAGATAACCCCTTTTCAAGTTGCATTTTATCCCAACGTTGGGGATGAATTTCAAGATGGATGGCGTATTAAAGCCGCCGATAATGGGTTTATAAGTATATTCAGACCAGGAGAGCGCGATGAAGATGAATAGGCCAAGCGCCCATCGCACTCGTGGTATGACCTTGATAGAAGTGCTGGTAGCACTCGCTATTTTTGCAACGGCTGCCATCAGTGTGGTGAGGGCGGTCACTCAGCATATCAATACGCTCGGCTATCTAGAGGAAAAAATGTTTGCTGCCATGGTAGCGGACAACCAAATGGCAAAAGCTCTGCTTGGTAAAGCGCCAAAAAAAGAACAGAAAGGCAAAGAAGAATTGGCGGGACAGACATGGTACTGGTTGGTTAAACCCGTGCCAACTGACAATGGTGTTATCAGCGCTTTCGATGTGTCTGTTTCTAAAGAGGCAGATGGCAAAAGTGCCATAGTGACGGTGAGAAGTTATGCGTCACCATAAAGCATCAGGATTTACTCTCATTGAAGTGCTGGTGGCGATCGCGGTATTTGCCAGCTTAAGCATGGCAGCGTATCAAGTTGTTAATCAGGTACAGTTGAGCAACGCGCAGTCGATTGAAAAAACAGAGCGCCTGCAAACTATGCAGAGAGCGCTTATCTGGATGGATAACGATTTCAGACAGATGGCGTTACGCCAGATGAGAACCAACGGAGAATCGCCGTCTGAAACCTTGTTAAGTTACGGAGACTATGTCTTAGAATCTGATGATAAAGGCATTATTTTTAACCGATTAGGGTGGCAAAACCCGCAAAGTGTTTTCCCTAGAGGGGAAGTCACAAAAGTAGGGTATCGAATCCGTGAAGAAAAGCTTGAGAGGGTATGGTGGCGATACTCAGACACCCCAGCAGGTCAGTTACCTTTATCTCGTCCAATTTTGGAAGATGTTGAAGCCTTTTCCGTAACGTTTTACGAAAATGGTGAATGGAAAGAGGAATGGACTAAGCCTAGAGCATTACCTGCTGCGATTGCGATAACACTAACATTGAAAGATTACGGCGAAATAGAGCGAGTGTATCTGACGCCTGGCGGTGAACTTTCTATTGTTACTCCCAAGCAGCAACAAGGGTCTGAGGGAGAAAATTCTGGCGGAGGAAATAATGGTTAAGCGTTCCTCCCAATCTGGTGTGGCTTTAATCGTAGTATTGCTCTTGCTGGCTGTCATGACGGCAATAGCGGCATCGATGTCTGAGCGCTTGTTCATCAATTTTCATCGAGCGGGTAATCAGGTCAATCATCAGCAAGCGTATTGGTATAGCCTTGGTGTTGAAGCGTTAGCTAAAGTCGGTATAGAACAAAGCTACAAAGATAATGAAACAATCAACCTCAGCCAGCCATGGGCGTTAAAAGAACAGACATACCCACTGGATTATGGCACAGCCAAAGGTAAGTTGGTTGACATGCAGGCGTGCTTTAACATCAATGTATTGACCAGTGTTAAAGCTCGGGTAGAAACTGCCCAGAAGCCGTTTCTTGTTAAGGTGTGGCAAAACATTATTGAGCAACAAGACGTTGAACCCTATACCGCAGAAGTGATCGCGGATTCCAGTTGGGATTTTGTTGATAATGATGCCAATGTACTCACAAGTTATGGCGCAGAAGACAGTACTTATGAGGGGTTTCAGCCTCCTTATTTGACTGCGAATGGATTTTTAGCAGATCGCTCAGAGTTAAGAGCGATCCAGCAGGTAAGTGCGCCTATTATGGATAAATTGTCCCCTTTAGTATGTGCATTACCTACCAACGAGTGGAAACTCAACGTAAATACAATTTCCGAAGATCAGGCAGACATTTTGGCAGCCTTATTCCAGCCGCACTTAAGCAGCAGCAACGCCAAAGAGCTTATCGCCAATCGAAAATTTGATGGGTGGGACAGCATAGACAGTTTTATGTCAGAGCCAGTCATTAACGGAATTGAAGAAAAAGTGCGTAAGGAAGCACAGGCGCATATTGCAGTAGACAGCCGATACTTTGAGCTGGATGCTCAAGTGATGGTCGATGAATCAAGGGTCAGGATACGTAGCCTGCTCTACAGTAAGGATAGAAAACAAGCGACGGTCGTCCGTCGTAGTTTTGGAGGAATCAGTGAGCGAGTTTCTGACCGTAAGAGTAAGTAGTCAGGTAGACGCCCCAATACAGTGGCTGGTTTGGTCTCCGAGTCAGCAAGAGGTGATCGCAAGTGGTGATCTGAGTCACCGCGATCAACTGGGTGACATAGCGAGTTATGCCACCCAACGCCCGACCATTGTGTTGTTGTCTAGCAGTGATGTGCTGCTTAAAGAAGTAGATATACCTGCAGGTGGAGCGCGACAGCTAAACACCATGTTACCGTTTTTGGTCGAAGATGATGTTGCGCAAGATGTTGATGAGTTGCACTTTTCTGTGTTGGCTAAACGAGGTGCAAAAGCCGATGTTGCCGCTGTAGATCGTCAATTTTTAGATAACCTATTAAGTGATCTACGCGAGCACCATATTAACGTTAGGCAAATAATGCCTGACTGTCTTGCACTGCCTTGGCAAGACAGTGAGATAAGCGCACTCCAAATTAACAATCAGTGGCTATTCCGTAGCGGAGCTCATTCTGGGTTTACTCTCCAAAATGAGTGGCTTTCATTACTGCCATCTGAACCATTTAGTTTGGTTTCAAATCAAGATGACGATCCAGAAGTGCCTTTAGACGAAGAGACGCTTCAAGAAAAAGCCGTATCCAGTTATAGCCCTTTGCCGGAAGATCACGAACAACTTCCAGGTCAATGGAAAGCTGAAGACGCTGAACTAGCAATGTCGCTGCTTACGCAAGGCGCACTGGCATCGAAAGTAAACCTTCTTACGGGGAGCTTTAAGCCATCATCTTCTCTAACTAAACACTGGAAAGTGTGGCAAAAAGCCGCCATTGCAGCGGTGCTTTTATTAGGTGTACTGACCACACAAAATGTACTTCAAGTGAATGCATTTGAAGCACAAGCAGCAGAGTATCGAGCGGAAAGCGAGCGTATTTTCCGTCAAGTATTTCCGAATAAGCGAAAAATTCCGACCGTCAGTTACCTAAAAAGACAAATGCGTGATGAGGAGTCTCGTTTGTCCGGAGGTGGAGGCGATGAATCCATGTTGGTTTGGTTGGCTCAGTTGCCACAAGCCTTGAAAAAAAATGGTGCTATTGACGTCTTAAGTGTGAAATACGACGGTGCTAGAAACGAAATTCGTATTCAAGCGAAAAGTAAAGATTTTCAAACCTTCGAAACAGCACGAGCGGATCTCGCGCAACAATTTGAGGTTGAGCAAGGTCAGTTGAATAGAAGTGGCAGCGAAGTGTTTGGCAGCTACGTGATTAGGAGAAAACCATGAATAAAGTTAATGCATGGTGGCAATCCATATCGCAAAGAGAGCAGCGTTTAATGGCTGGTTGCAGCTTTTTGGTGCTGGCATTTGCTATATATTGGGGCGGCATTGCGCCGCTAAATGAAAGAGCGGATACAGCACAGACTAAAATCGCTAGTGAAAAGCAGCTTTTAGATTGGGTAACAAAAAGTGCGAACTCCATTACGACGCTCAGAGCAGTATCGGGTGGAAGTGTGAATGTATCTGGGCAACCACTTAATCAAGTTGTTTCTTCGACCACGCGACGATATCAAATTGAACTTATTCGAATGCAGCCACGTAGCGAAAGCTTGCAAGTATGGGTTCAACCAGTGCCATTTAATCAGTTAGTCTCTTGGCTTGCTGATTTACGTGAACAACATGGTATCGAAGTGGAATTTCTTGATATCACTCGTACAGAAACTACTGGTCAAGTTGAAGTAAACCGATTACAGCTAAAAAGAGGCAGTTAACTTGAAGCGTATAATTGGGTATGTGTCCGTTTTTGTTTTAGTGCTCATCGTAAGCCTTGTTGTGCACATGCCAGTTGCATTTGTGTATCAATATGCTCCCAAAATTCAGGGATTAGGCGTGGGAAGTCTGTCTGGAACGTTGTGGCGTGGACAAGCGTCTAAGTTAACGTGGCAAGGTCAAAATTTTGGTCAGCTTAGCTGGGACTTTCAACCTTCAGCCCTACTGACTGGCAAGGCTGAATATCAAGTGCGGTTTGGTCGTGGTAGTGAGCTCCAATTACACGGTAAAGGTGCTCTGGGTATGGGCTTTGGCGGGCTTTATGGTCACAGCATTTTTGCGTCGATGCCTGCTGAAAAAATATTAGGATTCGCGCAGATTCCCGCTCCAGTTCAGGTAGAGGGGCAATTTGAACTAGCGATTAAAGAGTTCCAATATGCTCAGCCATGGTGTGAAAGTGCAACGGGTAATTTGGCTTGGAATGGTGGCACGCTAGGCACACCACTAGGCAGTCTTATCTTGGGTGAAGTCACTTCTGACTTGGCATGCCAAGATAATAAATTGACTGCAAAAGGCGAGCAGAAACATGCTCAGGTGACGAGCGCGTTTGATGCAAACTTAACGCCTGACCAGCAATACAGTGTGAATGCATGGTTCAAGCCTGGAGCCGAATTCCCTCAATCGATGGGGAGTCAGCTGAATTGGCTGGGCAACCCGAATAACAAAGGTCAGTTTCCCTTTCAGTACTCTGGGCGTCTATAGAGGCGATTAGATGAATTAAAATGGCTCAGCATTGCTGGGCCATTTTGTTATTGATAACGTTATACTTAAACCACTTCAAGTTGTTAGCTCTGCGCCCTGTATTTGGAGATGGTTTGAGTGTAGATTGAGCTAATACGAACAAAAATCAATCTCGAAATGCCAACAGTTGATTATTTTTGATGATATATTGTTCCATGCTAATGATTGGGTCAGATTTTTAAGGAAAGGTTATGGCAAGTGAAAAAAAGCCACAAATTTTAGCTACAAAAACGGTCGCCCAATCTAAACTATTTACTATAGAGTCGCTGGATTTACGTTTTTCAAACGGAGAAGAGCGAATCTATGAGCGAATGAAGCCTAGTGGCCGTTCAGCGGTCATGATTGTGCCTGTAACGGAGCAAGGGGACTTACTTTTAATCCGTGAATACGCAGCAGGTACAGAGCGCTATGAGCTCGGGTTCCCTAAAGGTTTAGTGGATCCTGGTGAGTTGCCTATTGAGGCAGCAAACCGAGAATTAAAAGAAGAAATTGGATACGGAGCGACAGAATTAACCCCTCTTAAAGAGGTGGTGCTGGCTCCATCTTACTTCTCAAGTAAGATGACGTTGTTTCTGGCACGCGACCTGTATTCAGAATCACTGGAAGGGGATGAGCCAGAACCTCTAGAATTGGTACGTTGGCCATTACAGCAAGCTGATGAGCTGCTGACCCATCTGGATTTTTGTGAAGCCCGCAGTATTACTGCACTGATGTTAGCTCAGCGGTATTTAAACACGTCTGAGTAAGGAAATGCCCTATGGCGGAAGATCTTTCTCACCTTATCCCTTCAGTTATCACGGTTGCCCGCAGTGCTGGTCAGCTCATACATGATATCTACGAAAACAAACAATACGAAGAATACACCAAATCGGATGCTACACCGGTTACGAGTGCAGATATTGCCGCGCACAAACTGATCCTTGAGCGGCTGACTGAATTGACTCCCGATATTCCTGTTTTGTCGGAAGAAGATTCGGATATCAGCCTTGAAAAACGGTGTCAATGGAGCCGTTACTGGCTCGTCGACCCTTTAGATGGGACTCAGGAATTCATTGCACGCAGTGGCGATTTCGCCACTATTATTGCTCTAGTTGAAGACAACGAACCCGTTATGGGTGTGGTATATGCGCCAGTTTCGGGCGTCACTTATTATGCCTACAAAGGGAAAGGCGCTTGGAAAATTCCAGATATGGACGAAAGTGTGGCGATTGAAACGCATCGCCATCACAGCGAAAGCCAATCTTTAGCGATTGCCATTAGTCGCCGTCAAGACATCAATAGCATTACCAGTAAGTTGTGCCCATCTTGGAATTTTGACTTAGTACCGTTAGGGTCAGCAGCACTTAAAGCCTGCTTAGTGGCAGAAGGGGCAGTAGATTGCTACCTAAGATTAGGTCCAACTGGAGAATGGGATACTGCCGCGACACAGTGCATTGTCAGTGAAGCGGGTGGTCGCATTCTCAGCACTAAATTAGAACCGCTTTCTTACAATGAAAGAGAAACATTAGAAAATCCTAATTTTATTGTTTTAGGTGATGAGGAACTGCCATGGAATTCGATTCTATTGGCTCATAAGTAGCTCAACCTTTCTTTTTTATACGCTCAATATTTGAGTTGACCTCTCAAAACTCATGATTAAAATAGCTTTCAATTACAGTCTCCTACCCTGTAATTGAAGGCTATTCAACCAAGAAAAATTCACTGATAAACAAGTTAGTTACCTGTTGGTGAAATTGTGGTCGCAGTCTGGGTTTTTTCCTCTATTCATGCCTTGGTTTTTTCAAAAAACGTGCTTGTGTATACAACGTCGCCAGATAACAAAGAGCGGCATTACACAAAAAATATGAGGATAATATTTTGAAAATAACAAGGAATATGGCCCTAGTCACAGCCATGCTTGCACCTATGGCATCCATAGGCGCAGAAGTACAAGGCGCCAGTTTTGAAATTTCACCACGCATTGTTGGTGGTGGTAACGCAAATACTGCTGACTGGGGATTCTATACCCAAATTGTTTCACGTTACGGAAACCGTTCTTACTGTGGTGCGAGCTACTTAGGTGATGGTTACGTACTAACTGCTGCGCACTGTGTAGACGGGGACTCGCCATCTGGTATTGCTGTTAAAGTCGGTGGATTCATCTACAACGGAACAGATGGTCAGCGCGCTAACGTTAGTAAGATTTACATGCACCCTAACTACGACAAACGTACGTTTACAAACGATATCGCCGTTTTGAAATTGACCAATGATCTCCCGTCTGCTGTGAAGGTAGAGATAGCGGATGGTTCTTTGAGTCAGTATGCAGGTATTGGTGATACATTAAGTGTTGCAGGGCTTGGTCGTACCTCTGAAGGAGGCAGCTCGCCTTATAAGCTACAATCTGTTGACGTTCCTCTGATTTCCGATGCGACGTGTCGAGCAGCTGGTGGAAGCTACACCAATGTAGGCAATGTTGCATTCTGTGCTGGTTTCTCTGCTGGTGGTAAGGATTCTTGTCAGGGTGATAGTGGTGGTCCAATTGTTGTCAATCGTTCTGGTGTGATAACTCAGTTGGGTATTGTAAGTTGGGGTATTGGTTGTGCGCGTCCTGGTAAGTATGGCGTTTATAGTGATATTGCTGCCTTACGCAGCTGGCTAGATACGGTCATTACCTCTAACCCTGGCGGCAGCTACGCCGTTGGATACACCAAGAACCAGACATTGTCTTCGTTTAAAGTCGGTGAAACGAAATCTCATACGTTTAGTATTAAAAATAACGGCACACAGTCGTTTACTTTGAACAACGTCCGCGCGGTAGCGTCCGGTGTCGCTACCTCAGTAGTTGTTGGTCGTGATACCTGTTCTCAAACAACGTTGACTGCAAACCAAAGCTGTCAGGTCGCTGTCGAATTTGGTGCAACTCAAGCGGGTCTAGCGAAGGCGCAGCTTTCCTTCTCAACGGATCAAGGTACAAGCACGTACCAAGCAAATGTGAGTGCAGATGCTACAACGGCTGGTGGTGGAGGTGGCAACTATGATCACGTATACCCACAAAATATTGGCAGCTACACATTTGGTACAGTGGTTCTGGCTGAAGATGGCAATCGTTACCAATGCCTAGGGTTCCCTGGCGGACTTTGGTGCTCGGCTGGTGGGGCATACGCACCAGGTACAGGCTGGGCTTGGAATGATGCTTGGAGCAAGCTGTAATCGATGTGCTTTAAGTTTGCGGTAAAGCAACGCTAAACCAAATAAAAAGCCGGGAATCATTATTCCCGGCTTTCGTCTGTTTGATTCTTTCTACCTGCGGTGATTTAGTGCTTAGTAGTAAGAGTGTTCTCCTCGGTCGTGCTCAGTAGAGTCACGTACCGCTGTCAATTCACCTTCGAATTGAGCCAAGAGTTCTTTCTCAATCCCTTCTTTCAACGTGACATCAACCATGGAGCAACCGTTACAGCCGCCGCCAAACTGAACCAGTGCAACACCGCTTTCTGAAATTTCGATCAGACTTACGTGACCACCGTGCCCTGCCAGTTGAGGGTTAACCTGAGTTTGAATAGCGTATTCGACGCGTTCCATTAATGATGCGTCATCAGACACTTTACGCATTTTTGCATTCGGTGCTTTAAGCGTAAGCTGAGACCCCATCTTATCTGTAACGAAGTCGATCTCTGCATCTTCAAGGAATGGTAGGCTGAGTTCGTCGACAAACGCAGAAAAGAGTTCAAATGTTAATTCAGTATCGCTGGCTTCCACAGCTTCTGGTGGGCAGTAAGAAACGCCACACTCAGCGTTTTGCGTTCCTGGGTTTACCACAAAGACACGAATGTTTGTGCCTTCAGGTTGCTGCTCAAGCAATTTCCCAAAGTGAGATTGTGCGTTTTCCGTAATAGTAATTGTATTTGACACGACCAATACCCGAGTGATTTTGTAAACTATTTGACCATTTTACCCCTGTCGATATTTCGATCCAGCTTTTTAAGTCATAACTTATTTACGTTAAGTCGGATCAGGGGTTCGGCATACGCAGTAAATATCGACCCTTTCTACCCCAACATCAAGTAGTAATTGGCATAATTGTCGGATAGTGCTGCCCGTCGTCACGACGTCATCAACAATCGCCATGTGTTTTGCCACACGAGAAGAATCGAGAGTGAATGCATTTCTTAGGTTGAGAAGGCGGGCTTTACGATCGAGCCCCTGTTGTGCGCGAGTGGACTTTATGCGTCTGAATATTTGATTGTCAAAGCGCTCGGTGACACCAAGGTGCTGGCACAATGATTTCGCTAGGTAATCGCTTTGATTGTAGCCTCGCCAAAGTTGCCGACGCCAATGGAGTGGAACTGATGTAATAATCTCAGCAGGCTGAGAAATTTGCTCTGCAAGGAGATAGGTGAGATCTCCAGACAACCAGAATTGATGTTGATGTTTGAAGCTGTGAATATAGTTCGATAATGGGGGCTGATAATCTCCCACACAATATAAGCGCCGCCATGGTGGAGGTGCTGAGAGGCATTGACCGCACTGCTCAACCGTATTGAGGGTGGGTAGCCCACATTGTAAACATCGGTGCTTTTCTCTCAGATCCTCTAAACAAGCGCCACACCATCTTGTTTTTGGTGTACTTTCCTCAATGTTCAGACCACATGAAGGGCATTGAAGTTTAAAATGGTGGTGAATTTTAATTTTCAGCCAGTGGGAAAAAGCCATATAAAGTCTTTTGTATTCATTGGGTTGAGTATCTTACTAAATACATTTGCTGTACGAAATACGTTTTAAGGGAAAAAGCATGACAACATCGTTGTATTGGCAATCATTCGGGCAAGGTCCAGATCTGATATTGCTTCATGGATGGGGAATGAATGGTGCGGTTTGGCAGCAAACGGCAGAGCGCTTGGCTCGCCACTTTTCTGTCCACGTTGTGGATTTACCTGGGTACGGCCATAGCCACCAAGTTCATGCAAAAAATCTTGAAACAATAGCGGAGAGTATTCTGCAAGATGCGCCTGAAAAAGCCATTTGGGTCGGGTGGTCACTGGGTGGCTTAGTGGCAACCCACATAGCACTAAAGCACAGCGAAAGAGTCACTAAGTTGATCACGGTAGCCAGCTCGCCAAAATTTGCAGCCGAAAAGCCTTGGCGTGGCATTCAGCCTAATGTACTGACCTTATTTACAGAGCAGTTGGTTGAGGATTTCCAGCAAACTGTTGAACGTTTCATGGCACTCCAAGCTATGGGTAGCCCATCCGCTCGCCAAGATGTGAAGCAATTAAAACAAGCGGTGCTTTCACGTCCACTGCCCGATCCTAAGGTGCTACTAGCGGGGTTAGATATGTTAGCGAATATTGATCTCCGCTCCGATGTCGCTGAGATTAAGGTGCCTTATCTGCGAGTATACGGGCGCTTGGACGGGCTGGTCCCCATTAAAGTTGCCAAAGACATGCAAACATGGGCACCCAACAGTCATCAGCACACGTTTGAACAATCATCACACGCCCCTTTTATGACAGAGCTCGAACTGTTTTGTGAAAAGATCACCGACTTCTGTAAATAAATTGAACAATCTGCCGTTATAAGTGTAAGCAGGCTAAACTGTAACCAGATTGGTTTTGCCATTGCCATTATTGGCAAGAGGTCGTGAGACTCCTTATATGTACCTGTTTCACGGCAATGTTACCGTTGTGGGAGGTTTGTTATGTTAGTGAACCCGACCAGTGCCAGCGTTCCGCTGATTGCCCCGTCGGTCAATATACAAACCGAACAAGTTGCACGAGACAATAAAGTCAAAGAGCCTATAGCACCCGCTACAGAATTGACCAAGTCGAGTGCAGAGCGAAAGGCAACGCTAGAGGAAAGGCGTCGAAAACGTGCCGCTTGGAATGCAGAAGACCATCCCGACTACGAGTTGGATTCCGATGCTGAAACTGAGTATCACGAAGAGCCTATCGACAAGCTTGAACGGTTGTTTGATTTAATTGCACTGCAATCCTACAGTGCCCAGCAAGGAAAGGGGTATACCATCCGTTTCCGTTTGCCAGCCAGTGTGCTGAACGATGCGATTAATGAAGGTAAGATGGCGAAACGCCGCACCATTATTAAATACCATTATGGGCATTCTGTCGCGCCTCATACGCCTTCAGAAGTGATTGCGATTACTTAAATCGCCAAATCAAAAAGACCACCGTTTAGGTGGTCTCTTTTTTTAACTTTCTGATTGCTTTTTTACTTTCGAATTGCTTTTTAGCTTTCCGATTGCCGGCTTTCTTGTATGGTCAATTTAACTTCTGTTGGCAATAGCTTTGAAAGCGTTTCTGCCAGCTGCTTTGTCTTTTCCAAATCACATTGTCCGTCTACATCCAAGTAGCCTTGCTCTTTTAGAGTACTAAACAGAGCGGCGAATACTCCTTTGTCAAAAAATTCTGGCGCGTTGATACCATGCAAACGACCAAGCCTTTGTGCCACTTGTTGGCTGTGTTGCTCCAGTTCTGTTCTACCCAATTCAGGTGCCGCTACGAGTTGGGTAATGGCAATAGAATAACGCTGCAGTGTTTCCTGTATGGTTCTAGCGTATAAAATCAGAGACTGTATCCGGCATTGGCTTAAAGATACGTTTCCATCTTTTAAGGTAATCAGTTCTTGCCGAGTAAACTCTTCGATTGTCTGGGTAACCACGTCTCCGATATCACTTTCGTCATAATGGATAAACAGCTCTTTCTTTAAGAAAGGGTACAAGGTTGTTACCGAATCAATGATTGAGGACAGCTTGATATTTTCATGCTGAACAACCAGTTGAGCTATCAAAGAGGGGATAGCAAATAAGTGAATGATGTTATTACGGTAGTACGTCATCAGAATGGACTGTTGGCGATCAAGGGAGATGATGTCGCCCATACTGTCGGGTTCAATGACAAATTTATCTAAGCTTATTGCATGATGAACCAAGTCTTCCGCATTGCTATCTGGTGTAGTGCTGGTGCAGGAATAAGGGACTTGGCGAAGTAACGCTAGGTAGCTGTCTATCTGCTGAACCAAAGTTTCGCGAGACAAAGCGCGTTGCCTAGATGCCGATAAGGCGAGAGCACACAAGGTTAGCGCATTAGTGGCCGCTGCTTTGTTTATGTGCGTCATCATTTTCTCAGCCAAATGGTTCACCACGGGTGTCATCCACTGAGGTTTAGGGCTGTTAACCGCATCAATGTCGTTTGTCCAATCTGGTACATGTTCGTTAAGGTATTGGTTCAGTGGAATAGGTTCACCAAAGTTCACATACCCCTGTCCAAAATTACGAAGTTTGCGCAACGTTTTCAGAACAAGACCCGCATTTTCTTTTTCTTTGCGTTTGCCTCTGAGTTCTTTTGCGTAGGTGGATACTTCCATAACATGTTCATAGCCAATATAGACAGGCACTAGAGTCACGGGGCGATTTAACCCTCGCAGCATTGCTTGAATCGTCATGGCTAACATGCCGGTTTTCGCTTGCAACAATCGCCCTGTTCGGGAGCGACCACCTTCACTGAAGTATTCAACGGAATACCCTTTGGCAAACAGTTCTGCAAGATATTCGCGGAAGATCGTGGAATACAGTTTATTGCCTTTAAAGCTGCGACGAATAAAGAACGCGCCTCCTCGGCGGAAGATAGGCCCTGCAGGGAAGAAGTTTAAATTGATTCCAGCGGCAATGTGTGGAGGAACCATCCCTTCTTGATACAACACATAGGACAAAAGCAAGTAATCCATATGGCTTCGATGACAAGGCACGTAAACAATTTCGTGACCATCCTGCGCCAGCTTTCGCACAGTGGAAGCGTTGTTGATACTTAGACCTTGGTAAAGTTTGTTCCACAACCAACCTAAGAAGCGATCGCCGCGTTTAACCAATGAATAAGAAAAATCGGCGGCGATTTCATCCATGATCGCTTTGGCTTCTTTTTCGGCTTTTTCTTGGCTAATGTTTTTGCTTTTGACTTCGTCTGCGACCGCTTTTTTAATGGCTTCAGATTTCAATAAGCGTTGAAACAAAACTTGGCGATTAGGAAGGTTCGGACCTGACGCCGCCAATTTTTGGCGAGAAAAATGAATTCTAGCAACTCGTGTTAATTTGTGAGCGATTTCTTGGTCGGTACCGTGGCTATCTGCCATTGAACGCAGCGAAACCACAGGGCTAAATCGCACGAGACAGTCTCGCCCTGAAAGCAGTAATGCTTTTGCTTTTTGAGGACCATTTAAACTTTCAAGGTACGGTTTTTGGTTCTCTTCTTTTCCTGGTTTTCGACCCCAAAGTACACTTACAGGCAGCACTTGCACATCTAAGTCACTGTCACTGTTATGCAAACCGAGTAGCTTCGTAAACAAATCAACGGACTCAGAGGGCGCATCGTGATCATTCTGAATCAACGTAGGTCGTGAAGAGGTAAACACAAAGCGTCCAAACGGCTGACCATTGATTTCCAGTGGGGTCAACGGATCGGGTAACCCCTGTTCTAGGGCATACCTTTGGAATGTCAGAAGGTCGACGTTAGAGCGAAACGGCAGTGCGTAAACGATGGGTTTGGAAATATCGATTCCCAAATCTTCTACCGGATTCGATGGGATAGTTGTCCCTTTTACCAATACCGACAAAGGTAACTTCATCAAAGTTCTAGAAAGAGATTGTCCAGAAGACATAGCGAATGTTTGCCTCAACATGTTTGTTTCGATGGCGAGTTGTTTAAAACATCACCACTTGATTAATTGCGCTGCAAGGATAGCAGAAACTGGTCTAACCTTTTATTCAAATTTGCCACTATCTCTAAAGCGCTACATCGGCTCGCATCAATGAAACGGAGATGAATTGAGCTCTTATTTCGCAAAGCATATCGAAGGCAGATGGACATAGCATGAACCCAAAACAACAAACCCGTTAAAAAATAGACAATTGTCTTTGATTTCGTTGATTTACTGGATATACTCACAGTTAACTGTATAAAAAGACAGGTGGATCATGAAGCCATTAACGCCGCGCCAACAACAAGTTTTCGATTTAATCAAAGATAAGATCGATGTATCCGGTATGCCACCCACTCGTGCAGAAATTGCCCGTGAGTTGGGTTTCCGTTCTGCCAATGCAGCAGAAGAACATTTAAAAGCTCTTGCCAGAAAAGAAGTGATCGAGATTATCCCCGGCGCTTCACGCGGTATCCGAATTCTTCTAGAAGATGAAGAAGAAGACGGTTTACCTTTGATTGGTCAGGTTGCAGCAGGTGAGCCTATTCTGGCTCAAGAACACGTTGAAACACATTACCAAGTTGATCCTGCCATGTTTAAACCGCAAGCTGATTTTTTGCTTCGTGTTAACGGTATGAGCATGAAAGATATTGGCATTATGGATGGCGATTTGTTGGCTGTTCATAAAACCTCAGATGTGCGTGATGGACAGGTTGTTGTTGCTAGAGTCGATGAAGACGTGACAGTTAAGCGTCTTGAGCGTAAAGGCTCTACGGTTCTGCTTCATGCTGAAAATGAAGAGTTTGAACCGATCAAAGTCGATCTCACCTCGCAGCATTTAGCGATTGAAGGTATTGCCGTTGGTGTGATCAGAAATGCAGATTGGATGTAATTAAATTTTGCATTATTAAATGATAGTCATTATCATCTAGCTATTATTGTAGGGAAGATGATAATGACACAACCTCACTTCAAACGACCTAAATCTCACTACCAGATTCCAGCGAATCTGCTTCAGCCTATGTGGTTGCGGAGCAGAGAAAGCTTGGTTGACGATGGATTGGTTTACGATCCTATTGCGGCTAGTGCTTGTAAGCGTTGTGAGTTAGCACCTGAGTGTTTGTCTGGCGATGTTGATCAGAAGCAACTTCTGAATGCCACTCTAACCCAGCTGTGTGATGAAAGAGTGAAAAGCTTTTTGATGGATAACCCTGAAGCTTGGATCTTGAACGTTGGGGCTGGATTGGATACCCGTTTCTACCGCTTAGATAACGGTCGTTGTCATTGGCTGGAACTGGATATCAGCGAAAATTTACTCTGGCGACAAAAGCTCTTTCATCCAAGTGAGCGTTACCAATTACGATGCGGCAGCGTAGTTGATACCGACTGGCTTAACGATTTACCTGTTCCCGAATCTTCCCCTGTTCTTATTGTCTGTGAACATGCACTCCTTGATTGCGACGAATCTCAAGTTGCTCAGTTTATTAGAACATTGGGTCGTCGATTTATTCATGCTCAAGCGTGTTTTGTTTTGGCGGGGGACTTAGCGAATTCTCATTGGGGTAAAAAACTCGGTGGAGGCGGTTACAAACACGCAATCAGCCGACCTAAAGAGAAATTGCTTAACTGGCTTCCTTGGTATCAATGGGTTACGGTCCATTCACCTATGGATAAAAACTGCAGTCGATGGAAACGCTGGCAACGTTGGCTATCAAAAATGTCCTTCTTCAAGCACCGAGTGACCCCTGTCCTTCTGCACATGCGATGGTGATTGATTAATCAATCGCTAAACGCTAACCTCGACGCCATAATTGTCGAGGTTCCACGTGATTAAATCCCAATATCTATCCTTTCTCTCTAATTGGTCTTTGCACAAGCAAGTGCTTTGGCTTGCTATTCCTATGGTTTTGTCCAATATCACCATTCCTTTACTTGGCTTGGTGGACGCTGCGGTTATTGGGCATCTAGATCATGCTTGGTATTTAGGGGGAGTGGCGTTGGGCGGCACGATGATAAGTGTGTCGTTTTGGCTACTGGGCTTCCTGCGTATGGCGACAACTGGTTTAACAGCACAAGCTACGGGAGCAAAAAGCGGGGAGCAGCTTTGTCTTGTGTTGCTTCAAGGCTTAATGATGGCTGGAATGTTCGCGCTACTATTCCTTTCACTTCATCCATGGATTTCAGAGTGGGTGTTTGCTCTGAGTGACGCCAGCGATCAGGTGAAATTTTATGGTCAACAGTACTTTTCAATACGGGTATGGAGTGCGCCAGCCGCACTTGCTAATTTCGTTATTCTTGGGTGGCTATTAGGTACACAAAACGCAAAAGCCCCGATGTGGATCGTGATTGTGTCCAACCTTACAAATATTATGCTCGATCTTCTTTTCGTTATGGGTTTTGGCTGGAAAGTAGAAGGGGCAGCATTGGCATCTGTACTGGCCGACTATACGGGCATGTCTTTAGGTTTATTCTTTGTTTATCGCACGTGGATTAAGCTCACTCTGCCATCTGTTTTCAGCCAACTTGGTGCGCTCACCAATGGAATAGGGCGGTTCGTTCGTCTTAATCGCGACATATTTTTGCGTTCATTGTGCTTACAGGCAGCGTTTACGTTTATGACTTTTCAAGGTGCCAGCTTTGGCGATGACGTGGTGGCGGCAAACGCAGTATTGATGAGCTTTTTGATGATGATCTCTTACGGCATGGACGGCTTTGCCTATGCGATGGAAGCAATGGTAGGGAAGGCCATTGGAGCCAAAGATGAGAAGCAGTTGAAACTGTCGCTGATAGGAACGTTTTTCTGGAGTTTAATTATCTGTGCACTCTTGACGCTGGTGTTTGCTTTGGGGGGATCGCTACTGATCTCGATGATCACAGACATTCCTATTGTTCGAGAGCATGCTAACGTTTACTTGCCATGGCTAATCGCAATGCCACTGGTTTCAATGTGGTGCTTCCTATTCGACGGCATCTTTATTGGCGCCACGAAAGGTAAAGAAATGCGCAATAGCATGTTTGTTGCGATGTGCAGTTTCTTCCTTGTCTTTTTCGCTTTCTCTGACTTTGGCAACCATGCTTTATGGTTGGCTATGTTGAGTTTTATGGGGATGAGAGGGCTAGGGTTAGCGATTGTGTTTGTCTATCAATGGCGAAGAAATCAGTTTCTTGCTTAGTAACTATGTGCAGTATTGATTTCCAAAAAAGAAGGTCAGCGAATGCTGACCCTCTTGCTTTGAAGCGCTGAAACTGTGAAATCAGAACAAACGGTTTAAACCATTCAATGCCGCGACTCGGTACGCTTCTGCCATTGTCGGGTAGTTAAATGTAGTGTTGACGAAGTACTCAATGGTATTCGCCTCGCCTTTCTGTTCCATGATGGCTTGTCCGATATGGATAATTTCCGCTGCACGTTCACCAAAACAGTGAATACCCAATATTTCTTTTGTCTCACGGTGGAAAAGTATTTTTAATGAGCCAATATCTTTTCCTGCTATTTGCGCCCTTGCAAGGTGCTTAAATGACGAACGACCTACTTCATACGGGATTTTTGCAGCTGTTAGCTCTTGCTCGGTTTTACCTACAGAGCTGATTTCAGGGATGGTGTAGATACCCGTCGGGATATCTTCAATCAGGTGATTGTCAGCCTGACCTTTGGTGATGGCCTGAGCAACAAATCGACCTTGATCGTATGCTGCGCTAGCAAGACTTGGGTAACCAATTACATCACCAACCGCGTAAATGTGTTCTACATCGGTTTGGTAATTGGTGTTCACGCTGAGCTGACCACGAGAGTCAGGGGTTAGACCCACATTCTCTAAATTCAACTTATCCGTATTACCTGTTCGTCCATTGGCGTAAAGGATACAGTCTGCTCGCATTTTTTTACCCGACTCCAAATGAATCACAACACCTTCATCGGAGGCTTCAATTCGCTCATAAGTTTCATCGTTGCGAATAATGACACCGCTATTCCAAAAGTGATAAGACAGTGCATCGGAGGTTTCGTTATCTAGGAAAGATAGCAGCCTGTCGCGTGTGTTGATGAGGTCGGTTTTTACACCGAGCCCACGGAAGATAGAAGCGTACTCACAGCCGATGACACCAGCACCATAAATAATGATATGGCGTGGGTCGTGCTCGAGCGACAAAATTGAATCACTGTCGTATATACGGTCATGAGTGAAGTCAACATCGGCTGGTCTGTATGGGCGAGAACCTGTTGCGATGACAAACTTATCTGCGGTGTATTGTTCCACAGTGCCATCGGGTTGAAGCACTTCTATCGTATTGCTGGCGATGAATCGAGCTTCACCAAAAATCAGAGAACACTCATTCCGATCGTAAAAACCTTGTCTTAGGCGAGTTTGTTTGTCGATAACGCTTTTAGCGTGACCAAGAATATTGGAAAACGTAGAGTGGAGGCTGGAATTATTGTGGCAGAAGAGAGGATTATTATTGAATTCTATGATGCGGCTAACCGCATGTCTCAGTGCTTTAGAAGGTATGGTACCCCAATGAGTACATCCTCCACCGACACTGCTCTCCCGCTCAATGATTGCAACGTTTAACCCCGATTTTGTTAAGCCCATTGCAGCCCCTTCACCACCAGGACCACTGCCTATTACTATTGCATCGAAGTGCGTTGAGGTCATATATTTGCCTTTTGTAATGATAGTTAACATTGCTGTAGCGATATTTTAACGACTTCATTTTACAGGTAAATGGTCTCACCAGTAGACAGTGGTGAGGATCACGTTGTGTTTCAATCAGAATTTGTGAAGTCATCAGTAACTTCGAGTAACAGGCGAGCATTTCCGCGAAAAATCCGTAAAGTATCCGCGGTTGTCTCATAGACTCTTACTGCATTCACGGTATAGTAAGGCTTGCCTGTTAGGTCAGTTTCTCTATAAAGCGTAGTTAAGAATGACAAACGAGAATATAAAAAAGAGTTTGGGTATCCGAGCTCAACAAAAGGAAAAAACCCGACGTTCAGTAATCGATGCCGCTTTTAGTCAGTTAAGTGCCGATCGCAGTTTTTCTAATCTAAGCTTACGTGAAGTAGCGAGAGAGGCGGGTATCGCTCCGACGTCTTTCTATCGTCACTTTAAAGACATGGATGAGCTTGGATTGACGATGGTCGACGAAGGCGGTTTACTGCTCCGTCAATTAATGCGCCAAGCTAGGCAGCGTATTGCCAAAGAAGGCAGTGTGATTAAAACATCGATAGACACGTTTATGGAGTTTATCGAGAGCAGCCCAAACGTTTTTCGGTTGTTGTTACGAGAACGTTCGGGGACGTCGTCTGAGTTTCGTGCAGCTGTTGCTCGAGAAATTCAGCACTTTGTTGCGGAACTTACTGAATATTTAGTAATCAATGGTGTATCTAGAGAAGGCGCTTTCACTCAGGCCGAAGCATCTGTCACACTGGTTTTTAGCTCTGGTGCAGAAGCTCTAGATTTAGAAAAAGATGAACGAACTGAACTGGCGAATCGCTTGATAACCCAGCTCAGAATGATTGCAAAAGGTGCCCATGTGTACCGAAAAGAAAATGAACTAAAGAAGAATAAGGCAGGACAAAGCAATGTCGAATGAAGCTCCTATCGCTGACCAAGGGTCAGAAAAGAAAACTCTCCTCTTAGCTCTAATCGCGGGTATGTGTGGTAACGCCCTGTTGTCAGCATTGACAGTCAGTGAAGTGGCTTTCTCTGTGTTTCCATTGATAGCGTTGGTATTGGCTGTTCAGAATCTGTATCAAGAATATCTACGCCACCCTGTTTCTGAAGAAATCCCAATGGTTGCTTTAGCATGTTTCTTTGTGGGGGCGTTTGGTTATTCGGCGTTCATAGGGGCGCAACACCCAGAGTCAGGATCAAATTTCTTCTCGATTATAGTGACGCTGCTTCTCCTTGTTTGGGTAGGTAAGAAGCTGGGGTATATCGCGAAGCCTCAGTAGAACACTAAATTTTAGCTAAAAAAACCGCTCATCTGAGCGGTTTTTTTTGTTTAGGCTTTTCTTTCTAAGAAAACACCCGCTTCCATATGATGGGTATATGGGAATTGATCGAATAATGCAAAGCGAGTGATATGGTGAGTTTCACTCAAAATATCTAAGTTATCTTTCAATGTTTCTGGGTTGCAAGAAATGTACATAATGCGCTCGTACCCTTGAACCATCTTACATGTGTCGATATCCATGCCAGCACGAGGAGGATCAACAAAGATGGTGTTGCAGTTATAGCTTGTCAGATCGACATTCTGTTGCTTTAAACGACGAAACTCTCGCTTGCCTTCCATTGCTTCTGTAAATTCTTCCGCTGACATCCGGACAATTTGTACGTTATCGATGTTGTTCGCTTCAATATTAAATTGTGCAGAATCGACAGAAGGTTTAGCTAACTCTGTTGCCAAAACGCGATCGAAATTCTGTGCCAGTGCTAACGAGAAATTTCCGTTCCCACAATAAAGCTCTAGAAGATCCCCTGTACTTTCTTGGGTGCAATCTACTGCCCACTCCAACATTTTCTGAGCAACGATACCATTAGGCTGTGTAAAGCTATTCTCTACCTGCTGATACACATAAGTATCACCATTCACGTTCAGCTTCTCGATAACGTAATCTTTATCGAGCACGATTTTCATTTTTCGAGCACGACCAATTAAGTTGAGATTGAAACCTTCATCATTGAGTCGTTGTTTTAGTGCTTTTGCCTGAGAAACCCAGTCTTCATCTAATTGACGGTGGTAAAGCAAAGACACCAAGATTTCACCGCTGAGTGTGGATAAAAAGTCCACTTGGAACAGCTTTCGGCGCAGCGTATCGTTATCTTTCATCGCGTCGATCAATAACGGCATAAGATCATTGATTAAACGACTTGCAGCAGGGAACGTATCTACGCGGTATTTTTCACGTGTCTCTTGGTTGAACATGATGTAGTAGAGCTCTTCACCTTCGTGCCAAACTCGAAATTCCGCTCTCATGCGGTAGTGCTGATCTGGGGACTCATACACTTCAAGTTCTGGTGCATTGAAAGGAGCAAACATCTCAGTTAGGCGCTGGGTTTTCTCAGCAAGTTGAGCTTGATAATGCTCTGGGTTTACATCAAGTGACGCCATGGAGTTATGCCTTATTGCTTCGGTACAGGGAGCGCAGATTTTATTCAATCCACTTTATTTGTCCAGCTTTGTCTTTCTGGCTGACACATGAGATAGCTTGTTGACCCATAGCGTCATAGATTTGCTGAATGTTTGTGCTATTGACGAGAGTGATAATAGGTTAGAAGAAATACGTCTAGACATCCGTAAGATTGCGAACTAGTATCCTCGCCCAAGCTGGTGGTCAATTTTTGACTGAAAAGGGAATCTGGTGGAAATCCAGAACTGACGCGCAGCGGTAAAAGAGAACGAACACCTCGGATTGAATCCAAACACTGCTTACTGTCTGTAAGTGGGAAGTGGGGTGCTAGGTATCTGAATCTGTATGGAACTCGTGTTCCTATAGATTAAGGTGAGCTCTTAAGTCCGAATACCTGCCAGTAATAAGAGCCAAGCGGATATTAGCAGTGTTGAAACTTACTGCTTGGTCTTAGAAGGATTCTCGCGACTTAGGAAATGACAATGAAAAAAACTCTTCTAGCGACCACAGTAGCGTCGCTGCTTACACACGCCTCCATTTCTGTAGCTCAAGAAGCGGCAGATACCGAAACTCTCGTAGTGACAGCAAACCGATTCGAGCAATCTGTTGGTCAAGTTACTGCAACGGTAGATGTTATTACCCAAGAACAAATTCAAAATCTCCAGATTAAGTCGCTTACCGAGGCTCTATCGCTGCTTCCTGGTGTGCAAATAGCGCAGAATGGTGGGCGTGGTCAGTCAAGCTCTGTTTTTGTTCGGGGCACCAGTTCTAGCCAAATCATCGTTCTTTATAACGGCGTGAGAATAGGCAGCGCTACAACAGGTAGTGCCAACTTCACTTCAATTCCTTTGGTGGGTGTTGAGCGCATTGAGTTGGTTAAAGGCGCTCGAGCAGCTGTTTATGGTGCCGATGCTATTGGTGGTGTGATTAATATTGTCAGCTCATCAGGTGCTGATGAAGACTCGATTAGTATACAGGTTGGTGCAGGCAGTGATAATTATCGTCAAGGTGCGGCTGCCGTTAGCTCGAAAGTAGGTGATAGTTCATGGATCAATATGTCAGTTAATACAGAGTCATCAGATGGCTTTGATGTTGTTGGTACTGGACCAGAACAACCTGACGATGATGGTTACAGTCGCCAAGACATTATCTTTGAATTCGGAACTCAGCTGTCACCAGTTTGGACAGCAAAAGTAATGGGTTTTCATCACAAGGGCATGTCTGAATATGAAAGCTACAGTAGCTCTGGAAATTTGTCTCCAGATGAACAAGAAACGACTTTGTATAACTATGCCGCTGTACTAGGGTATGCGGGACAAAAGTACCGTTCGTCGTTGTCAGTCTCTATGAACAGAGATGATAGCAACAATAAAGGTGGCGAGTTCCCGGGCAGCCAACTAATAACTGATCGTCAAGCCATCAACTGGATTAACGCTTACCAACTAACAGATAGCGTCACTGTTCAAGCAGGTGTAGACCTGACGAAAGACTCTGTAGCAGACTCTAAGATCTGGAGCAGCAACGTCTATAAAAAGTATGATGGTACCAGCCGTAAGAATAATGCCGTATTTGCATCTGCTTTTTACCAAAACCAAGGTCTTCAGTTGGAGGCGAGCCTTCGACACGATGACAATGAAGTATACGGTAGTAAATCAACCTGGCAGTTAGGTGCGGGATACCTAATTAATCAAAGTTGGAGACTGGTAGCATCTGGTGGTACAGCTTTCCGAGCTCCGACCTACAATGACCTATATTGGCCAGGATATGGTAATGAAGACCTAAAACCAGAAGAGTCCCTAAATGTAGAGGCTGGTGTAGAATTTTTCTCCGACTTAGCTGACGTTAGATTAGTGGGTTACTCAAATACAATTACAAATTTAGTTAGCTATCAGTCTAAAGGTGAAGAGCTGAAAAACTCAGATGCTACAATTAACGGCATTGAGTTGAGCTCTCAATTTACCACTGGTGAGCTTTCACATTCGCTTTCACTAGACTTCCTAGACCATAATAATAAAGTTAACGTCGCTGGTTGGGGACAGCCAGAAGATGTTCAGGATAAAAAGCTGGCTCGTAGAGCAAACTTTGCCGCTAAATGGTTAGTGAGCTATGAATACAACAATTGGCGTGGTGATCTTGCATATCAATACCAAGGCAAAAGATATGATGATGCTAAGAACACCACCGAGCTTGATCCATACAGCCTAGTTAATCTTACTTTGGCGTATCAGTTGACTGAACAGTGGAAGCTACGTGGCAAAGTAGAAAACCTATTTAATACCCAATATCAGACGGCACACAAGTATGAGACTCAAGATAGAGCTTACTTTGTTAATGCGTCCTACCAATTCTAGTATCAAAAAAAACCGCCTTCGGGCGGTTTTTTTCACAATATACAATATGAGAAATCCCAAAAAAGTCATCATCAGTTGGTCATCAGGTAAAGATTCTGTAATCATCCCCTAAACTAGGGACATTTAGAATTAGAGTTCTTCGGTTTAAACTAAACCAAATGGAGAACACTGATGAAAAAATCACGCTATACAGAAACGCAAATCGTCAAGATTCTGAAAGAAGTTGAGGCTGGCAGGTTGGTCAAAGAGGTCTGCCGAGAGTATGGCATATCAGATGCCACTTACTACAACTGGAAGTCCAAGTACGGCGGCATGGAAGCCTCAGACGTGAAGCGACTGAAGGAGCTTGAGGATGAAAACCGACGCCTGAAGCAAATGTTTGCTGAACTGAGCCTCGACCATAAAATCCTTAAGGATATCGTCGAAAAAAAGCTGTAAAGCCCACGATTCGGCGAGAGTGGGTGGATTACGTCAATAATTGTCACTGTGTGAGTCTGCGTAGGGCTTGTCGTTTAGTCGGCATCAGTGACTCGGTCTATCGGTATCGACCAGATAAGCACCGAGATACCCCTGTGATTGCCGCCTTGCAAGAAGCCGTTGAACGTTATCCTGCATATGGTTTTGGCATGTTATTCAAAGTGCTTAAGCGATGGGGGTATCGCTGGAACCACAAACGAGTGCATCGACTCTACTGCGAACTGAAGTTGAATAAGCGCCGTCGTGGAAAGAAGCGGCTACCAACAAGAGAGCCTGCCCCTCTCTGTGTGCCAGAAACGTTCAATCAATGTTGGTCAATGGATTTCATGAGCGATTCACTGATGTGTGGTAGACGCTTCAGGACGTTCAATGTTATCGATGACTTTAACCGTGAAGTGCTGGCCATTGAAATTGACTTGAATCTTCCCGCTCAAAGAGTTGTTCGCGTGTTGGAACGCATCGTCGCCTGGCGAGGTTATCCGAGTCAGTTACGTATGGATAACGGTCCAGAGTTTATCTCAACGGCTTTAGCTGAATGGGCGGAACAACATGACATACAACTCGAATTCATACAGCCAGGCAAGCCCACACAAAACTCGTTTGTTGAAAGGTTCAACCGGACCTATCGAGATGAAATACTCAACATGTATGTGTTCAGAACGTTAAAAGAGGTACGTGAGCTAACAGAAAACTGGGTTCGAGAATACAACGATGAACGTCCCCACAGCTCGCTGGGTGACCTGACCCCTTGGGAATATCTTGCTAAGTTGAAATTGCCGGAAGACTCTAATTTAGGGTGTCACTAAAAAAGGGATGTTTACAATTCTACGCTAACGCTCATTCGTCTACTCGAAGACCCTCAATATGAAGTCGTCGGGTTGTACACGACTCACGTAGACGGCGAAGTCCCATTTCAGGTAACGCCCATTTCGGTTGTAAAAATGCAAGCGGAACTCGCCAATTTGCCGTTAGTCACGATTCAACTTCCTGAAGTGTTTCCACCCAACGAGGTTTATCAGAGTTATATAGTTAAAGGGTTAAAAAACTCAAAGCTAGAGATAGATGCCGTTGCGTTTGGAGACATGTTTTGTAATGGCATCATTGAATATCGAAAAAGCTATATTGAGAAAGCAGGGTGGGAGTGTGTATTTCCGTTGATGGGGACACCCAGTACAGAATTAGCGAGTGAAATACTGGATAGAGGAATTGAAACCATTGTAGTGACGGTGGATGGGAACAAATTGCCTTCCAGCCTATGTGGTGAGTGGTATAGCAAAGAGTTGATCGCTAACTTACCTAACGGAATTGATCCTTGCGGAGAGAATGGTGAATTTCACACTTTAGTGACATCCGCTCCTTGTTTTAGTCATAATTTATGCTTGCGGTCTATTTCCATTGAGTGCACCGAGCGGTTTCACCACTTACGTTATGTGGCTAATATTGGCGAGGAGTCACTTTACCAGTAATATACATCCAGCTTTTATTGGGGTAAAAACGAACGTGGATAAAAAAACAGAAAAGAGAGTGCTCATTTTTGATTCTGGTGTTGGAGGTCTCTCCGTATACTTAGAACTGAAAGCGTTGCTTCCGCAATTGGAGTACCTCTATCTTTTTGACAACGCGGCATATCCATACGGAGAGCTAGATGGAGATACGCTGGTGTATCGCGTTCAAACCTTGATCACTCAATATTGTCGAGAATACGATATCGATTTAGTGGTTATCGCTTGTAATACGGCCAGTACATTGGTCTTACCCCACTTAAGGGCTGCGTTATCCATTCCTATTGTGGGAGTGGTTCCCGCTATAAAACCAGCATCATTGATCTCCAAAATAGGTGTCGGTCTGATTGCAACCCCAGCAACGATTACACGCGACTACACACACGATCTCATTAAAGACTTCGCTAAAGACAAAGAAGTAAAGCTATTAGGCTCCACGAAACTAGTGGAAATGGCTGAGCGAAAGTTACGCTCGGAAACGGTTTGCTCGAAAGAAATGACGGCTTTGCTCTCGCCTATTATTAATCAAATAGACGTTGCGGTTTTAGGGTGTACACATTTCCCACTTCTGAAAGATGAAATTAGTCGAGTGTTGAAAGACGTGGTATTGATAGATTCTGGTAACGCTATTGCTCGCCGCGTGGCCTTTCTTTTGAAAGCAAATTCGGGGTTAGAGAGGAAACAGTTAAATCAGATTTTTTGTAGTGCACCACCACGAGGCGGTGATGCACTTAACTCTACATTAAAAAAGATGGGTTTTTCCGAAACCGTTATTCAGCCGTTTCCGGATGTTTAGGGTCGTTGGCGACTCTAACTTTAAGCGTTCTCTCCATATAGTCCTGTTCATTTAATCCTTGAATGACTTTGTCTGTGTCTTCCCTTGATACAACAACAAAGCCGAATCCTCTTCGTTTACCTGTACGTTTGTCTTTCATTAACCTTACAGCGAATACTTGTCCGTGTTTCGAAAACAACTGCCGAACATGGGTTTCGTTAGCTTTATAAGGAAGGTTCCCCACATAAAGAGTTGTGGTAGCTGATTTGTCATTACTTGCTTGCTCTGAAGAGGGGTTAGAAAGGGATAAGATAAGCGCGCAAGTAAAAACGCCAATGATAAAAGCGGTAGCTGGTGGTACTGCAATTTGTGAAAAGGCTGCAGCGCCCAATACTGCCAGTGCGATAACTAATAAATAAGATTTTTTTGAGTTCATATCTGAATACTACATTGAAATTGTGAAGTAATAAGATGCAAAGCGCTATTAACAAAATAGACACACAGATCTTACGTTTAAGCATGAGGAAATTCCAACCAATTGCTGTGATACCCTTCAAATGTTGAAATTTTATTCGATAATTCGACTTTTGATTGAAAATTATTCACTTGGAAATTAATTTTCAAAAAAGACTTGTCATCCATTCTTATCTCCCTATAATGCCGCCTCACCGACACGGAGTGAGACGGAAGTCACACGACGAGCTGGGAAGAGAGGAAAAGAAAGTTTGAAAAAATTCTTGACTCTCAAAAACTGGAGCGTATAGTACGCACCCCTAACGGCAAGACGCAGAGCGCCTAGTCAGTTAGAAAAAGCTCTTTAACAATATAGACCTATCAATCTGTGTGGGCACTCGTTGATGATAATCCAAATAGATACTTCGGTATCAATTTAGGTTTCAATGAACTGAGTGACCAATCAAGACTTCGGTCTTGGCACAGTCAATTCATTATCGTTCTGTTGGAGCGATAATAGCTTTAAATTACATACGTAGTTTGAAGTCAGTATTCATTGAGCCGAACAAAATCTTAAATTGAAGAGTTTGATCATGGCTCAGATTGAACGCTGGCGGCAGGCCTAACACATGCAAGTCGAGCGGAAACGAGAATAGCTTGCTATTCGGCGTCGAGCGGCGGACGGGTGAGTAATGCCTGGGAAATTGCCCTGATGTGGGGGATAACCATTGGAAACGATGGCTAATACCGCATAATGCCTTCGGGCCAAAGAGGGGGACCTTCGGGCCTCTCGCGTCAGGATATGCCCAGGTGGGATTAGCTAGTTGGTGAGGTAAAGGCTCACCAAGGCGACGATCCCTAGCTGGTCTGAGAGGATGATCAGCCACACTGGAACTGAGACACGGTCCAGACTCCTACGGGAGGCAGCAGTGGGGAATATTGCACAATGGGCGCAAGCCTGATGCAGCCATGCCGCGTGTATGAAGAAGGTTCGGGTTGTAAAGTACTTTCAGCAGTGAGGAAGGGTGTGAAGTTAATAGCTTCATATCTTGACGTTAGCTGCAGAAGAAGCACCGGCTAACTCCGTGCCAGCAGCCGCGGTAATACGGAGGGTGCGAGCGTTAATCGGAATTACTGGGCGTAAAGCGCATGCAGGTGGTTTGTTAAGTCAGATGTGAAAGCCAGGGCTCAACCTCGGAACCGCATTTGAAACTGGCAGGCTAGAGTACTGTAGAGGGGGTAGAATTTCAGGTGTAGCGGTGAAATGCGTAGAGATCTGAAGGAATACCAGTGGCGAAGGCGTACACCTGGACAGATACTGACACTCAGATGCGAAAGCGTGGGGAGCAAACAGGATTAGATACCCTGGTAGTCCACGCCGTAAACGATGTCTACTTGGAGGTTGTGGTACTGAGCCGTGGCTTTCGGAGCTAACGCGTTAAGTAGACCGCCTGGGAGTACGGTCGCAAGATTAAAACTCAAATGAATTGACGGGGGCCCGCACAAGCGGTGGAGCATGTGGTTTAATTCGATGCAACGCGAAGAACCTTACCTACTCTTGACATCCATAGAACTTAGCAGAGATGCTTTGGTGCCTTCGGGAACTATGAGACAGGTGCTGCATGGCTGTCGTCAGCTCGTGTTGTGAAATGTTGGGTTAAGTCCCGCAACGAGCGCAACCCTTATCCTTGTTTGCCAGCACGTAATGGTGGGAACTCCAGGGAGACTGCCGGTGATAAACCGGAGGAAGGTGGGGACGACGTCAAGTCATCATGGCCCTTACGAGTAGGGCTACACACGTGCTACAATGGCGCATACAGAGGGCGGCCAACCAGCGATGGTGAGCGAATCCCAAAAAGTGTGTCGTAGTCCGGATTGGAGTCTGCAACTCGACTCCATGAAGTCGGAATCGCTAGTAATCGTGGATCAGAATGCCACGGTGAATACGTTCCCGGGCCTTGTACACACCGCCCGTCACACCATGGGAGTGGGCTGCAAAAGAAGTAGGTAGTTTAACCTTCGGGGGGACGCTTACCACTTTGTGGTTCATGACTGGGGTGAAGTCGTAACAAGGTAGCCCTAGGGGAACCTGGGGCTGGATCACCTCCTTATACGATGATTATCGTGATGAGTACCCACACAGATTGATACGGTTTATACAGTAAAGAGAGCATGGGCGTTTCTACACGTTCAATTTTTTTTCTCGTTATAAAAACGAAGAAAACACGTTGTCCCGTTCGTCTAGAGGCCTAGGACACCGCCCTTTCACGGCGGTAACAGGGGTTCGACTCCCCTACGGGATACCATCTTTAAATGCATTTTCTTTGAATAAAGAAAACCGAGTGCTTTTAAACATGGTTTCTTTCACTAGAAAGACAACCACGCTCTTTAACAATTTGGAAAGCTGACGAATAACAACAATCCCCTTATCTACGGATAAGCGTTGTTATTCAAATTAAAAGTTCTCAAATCCTAGATGATTTGTTCATTTAGGTACCAACACACATTCAAGTGTTCTTGGGTTTTCATGAAAGTGAAAACATATTTGAGTCCGGTAAAATCGAAGTGTTGTCTCGCTCATAACAAAGAGACAACAATAAACCTTGGTTGTTTGCCATACACCTTTTTGTCTTCACTTTCAAAAGTGAACGCAAATCGAAACCTCTTGGGGTTGTATGGTTAAGTGACTAAGCGTACACGGTGGATGCCTTGGCAGTCAGAGGCGACGAAGGACGTATTAACTTGCGATAAGCGTAGATTAGGCAGTAAAAGCCACTTGAGTCTACGATTTCCGAATGGGGAAACCCACTTACATAAGTAAGTATCCTGTTGTGAATACATAGCAGCAGGAGGCAAACTGGGGGAACTGAAACATCTAAGTACCCCGAGGAAGAGAAATCAACCGAGATCCCGAAAGTAGCGGCGAGCGAAATTGGGTTAGCCCTTAAGCTTTTTGTGCGTCAGGTGAAGTCTCTGGAAAGGGACGCGATACAGGGTGATAGCCCCGTAACCGACAACGCACATTAAGTGAAATCGAGTAAGGCGGGACACGTGATATCCTGTCTGAATATGGGGGGACCATCCTCCAAGGCTAAATACTACTGACTGACCGATAGTGAACCAGTACCGTGAGGGAAAGGCGAAAAGAACCCCTGTGAGGGGAGTGAAATAGAACCTGAAACCGTGTACGTACAAGCAGTAGGAGCACCTTTGTGGTGTGACTGCGTACCTTTTGTATAATGGGTCAGCGACTTATATTCAGTGGCAAGGTTAACCGTTTAGGGGAGCCGTAGGGAAACCGAGTCTTAACTGGGCGTTCAGTCTCTGGATATAGACCCGAAACCAGGTGATCTAGCCATGGGCAGGTTGAAGGTTGAGTAACATCAACTGGAGGACCGAACCGACTAATGTTGAAAAATTAGCGGATGACTTGTGGCTAGGGGTGAAAGTACCAATCAAACCTGGAGATAGCTGGTTCTCCCCGAAAGCTATTTAGGTAGCGCCTCGGACGAATACTACTGGGGGTAGAGCACTGTTAAGGCTAGGGGGTCATCCCGACTTACCAACCCTTTGCAAACTCCGAATACCAGTAAGTACTATCCGGAGACACACGGCGGGTGCTAACGTCCGTCGTGGAGAGGGAAACAACCCAGACCGCCAGCTAAGGTCCCAAATTACTACTAAGTGGGAAACGATGTGGGAAGGCTCAGACAGCCAGGATGTTGGCTTAGAAGCAGCCATCATTTAAAGAAAGCGTAATAGCTCACTGGTCGAGTCAGTACTGCGCGGAAGATGTAACGGGGCTAAGTAGTAAACCGAAGCTGCGGCTGCAATCTTTTGATTGCGGGGTAGGGGAGCGTTCTGTAAGCCGTTGAAGGTGGTCTGTAAGGGCTGCTGGAGGTATCAGAAGTGCGAATGCTGACATGAGTAACGATAAAGGGAGTGAAAAACTCCCTCGCCGGAAGACCAAGGGTTCCTGTCCAACGTTAATCGGGGCAGGGTAAGTCGACCCCTAAGGCGAGGCTGAAAAGCGTAGTCGATGGGAAACGGGTTAATATTCCCGTACTTCTTACAATTGCGATGGGGGGACGGAGAAGGCTAAGTGCCGGCGATGGTTGTCCAGGTTCAAGTGCGTAGGCTGATGGTTTAGGTAAATCCGGACCGTCATTAAGGCTGAGACACGACGTCGAGCTGCTACGGCAGTGAAGTCATTGATGCCATGCTTCCAGGAAAAGCCTCTAAGCTTCAGATTGTAAGGAATCGTACCCCAAACCGACACAGGTGGTCGGGTAGAGAATACCAAGGCGCTTGAGAGAACTCGGGTGAAGGAACTAGGCAAAATGGTACCGTAACTTCGGGAGAAGGTACGCTCTTGACGGTGAAGTCCCTCGCGGATGGAGCTATTAGGAGTCGCAGATACCAGGTGGCTGCAACTGTTTATTAAAAACACAGCACTGTGCAAAATCGTAAGATGACGTATACGGTGTGACGCCTGCCCGGTGCCGGAAGGTTAATTGATGGGGTTAGTCTTCGGACGAAGCTCTTGATCGAAGCCCTGGTAAACGGCGGTACGTAACTATAACGGTCCTAAGGTAGCGAAATTCCTTGTCGGGTAAGTTCCGACCTGCACGAATGGCGTAATGATGGTCCACGCTGTCTCCACCCGAGACTCAGTGAAATTGAAATCGCTGTGAAGATGCAGTGTACCCGCGGCTAGACGGAAAGACCCCGTGAACCTTTACTACAGCTTGGCACTGAACATTGAACCTACATGTGTAGGATAGGTGGGAGGCTTTGAAACCATGTCGCTAGATATGGTGGAGCCGTCCTTGAAATACCACCCTTGTAGCTTTGATGTTCTAACTTTCCATTATCTGGGGTGAGGACAGTGCCTGGTGGGTAGTTTGACTGGGGCGGTCTCCTCCCAAAGAGTAACGGAGGAGCACGAAGGTGGGCTAAACACGGTTGGACATCGTGTGGTTAGTGCAATGGCATAAGCCCGCTTGACTGCGAGAATGACAATTCGAGCAGGTGCGAAAGCAGGTCATAGTGATCCGGTGGTTCTGAATGGAAGTAGCTATCGCTCAACGGATAAAAGGTACTCCGGGGATAACAGGCTGATACCGCCCAAGAGTTCATATCGACGGCGGTGTTTGGCACCTCGATGTCGGCTCATCACATCCTGGGGCTGAAGTCGGTCCCAAGGGTATGGCTGTTCGCCATTTAAAGTGGTACGCGAGCTGGGTTTAGAACGTCGTGAGACAGTTCGGTCCCTATCTGCCGTGGGCGTTGGAAGATTGAAGGGGGCTGCTCCTAGTACGAGAGGACCGGAGTGGACGAACCTCTGGTGTTCGGGTTGTCATGCCAATGGCATTGCCCGGTAGCTAAGTTCGGAATCGATAACCGCTGAAAGCATCTAAGCGGGAAGCGAGCCCTGAGATGAGTCTTCCCTGACACTTTAAGTGTCCTAAAGGGTTGTTCGAGACCAGAACGTTGATAGGCAGGGTGTGTAAGCGTTGTGAGGCGTTGAGCTAACCTGTACTAATTGCCCGTGAGGCTTAACCATACAACACCCAAGGGGTTTTGATGGACTCAGACAAGAACAGATTGAATGTGTAGAATTAGAACTTGCTCTTTATTTAAGAGATAGCAGCTTTCCGAATTAAGAATTTGCTTGGCGACCATAGCGTTGTGGACCCACCTGATTCCATGCCGAACTCAGAAGTGAAACGCAATAGCGCCGATGGTAGTGTGGGGTTTCCCCATGTGAGAGTAGGACATCGCCAGGCTTTGATTTTGATTGAACTTTATTGAGTTCAGTCACCATAAAATTTTAAACAAAAGTTTAGAATTTTATGTTGACTTCCAAAGTCAGTCGCGTATTATACGCGTCCTGCCTAAGTGGTAACACACTGAAAGCAAAGCTCTTTAACAATATAGACCTATCAATCTGTGTGGGCACTCGTTGATGATAATCCAAATAGTTTCTCCGGAAACAATTTAGGTTTCAATGAACTGAGTGACCAATACGAATAATGATTTTCTTTATAGAAAGAAGTTATTTGGCACAGTCAATTCATTATCGTTCTGTTGGAACGATAATAAGCTTTAGAATTACATGTTTATGTTTTCATAAATATTAGTTTTGAAGTCAGTATTCATTGAGCCGAACAAAATCTTAAATTGAAGAGTTTGATCATGGCTCAGATTGAACGCTGGCGGCAGGCCTAACACATGCAAGTCGAGCGGAAACGAGAATAGCTTGCTATTCGGCGTCGAGCGGCGGACGGGTGAGTAATGCCTGGGAAATTGCCCTGATGTGGGGGATAACCATTGGAAACGATGGCTAATACCGCATAATGCCTTCGAGTCAAAGAGAGGGACCTTCGGGCCTCTCGCGTCAGGATATGCCCAGGTGGGATTAGCTAGTTGGTGAGGTAAAGGCTCACCAAGGCGACGATCCCTAGCTGGTCTGAGAGGATGATCAGCCACACTGGAACTGAGACACGGTCCAGACTCCTACGGGAGGCAGCAGTGGGGAATATTGCACAATGGGCGCAAGCCTGATGCAGCCATGCCGCGTGTATGAAGAAGTACTTCGGGTTGTAAAGTACTTTCAGCAGTGAGGAAGGGTGTGAAGTTAATAGCTTCATATCTTGACGTTAGCTGCAGAAGAAGCACCGGCTAACTCCGTGCCAGCAGCCGCGGTAATACGGAGGGTGCGAGCGTTAATCGGAATTACTGGGCGTAAAGCGCATGCAGGTGGTTTGTTAAGTCAGATGTGAAAGCCGGGCTCAACCTCGGAACCGCATTTGAAACTGGCAGGCTAGAGTACTGTAGAGGGGGGTAGAATTTCAGGTGTAGCGGTGAAATGCGTAGAGATCTGAAGGAATACCAGTGGCGAAGGCGGCCCCCTGGACAGATACTGACACTCAGATGCGAAAGCGTGGGGAGCAAACAGGATTAGATACCCTGGTAGTCCACGCCGTAAACGATGTCTACTTGGAGGTTGTGGCCTTGAGCCGTGGCTTTCGGAGCTAACGCGTTAAGTAGACCGCCTGGGGAGTACGGTCGCAAGATTAAAACTCAAATGAATTGACGGGGGCCCGCACAAGCGGTGGAGCATGTGGTTTAATTCGATGCAACGCGAAGAACCTTACCTACTCTTGACATCCTCAGAAGAGACTGGAGACAGTCTTGTGCCTTCGGGAACTGAGAGACAGGTGCTGCATGGCTGTCGTCAGCTCGTGTTGTGAAATGTTGGGTTAAGTCCCGCAACGAGCGCAACCCTTATCCTTGTTTGCCAGCACGTAATGGTGGGAACTCCAGGGAGACTGCCGGTGATAAACCGGAGGAAGGTGGGGACGACGTCAAGTCATCATGGCCCTTACGAGTAGGGCTACACACGTGCTACAATGGCGCATACAGAGGGCGGCCAACCAGCGATGGTGAGCGAATCCCAAAAAGTGCGTCGTAGTCCGGATTGGAGTCTGCAACTCGACTCCATGAAGTCGGAATCGCTAGTAATCGTGGATCAGAATGCCACGGTGAATACGTTCCCGGGCCTTGTACACACCGCCCGTCACACCATGGGAGTGGGCTGCAAAAGAAGTAGGTAGTTTAACCTTCGGGGGGACGCTTACCACTTTGTGGTTCATGACTGGGGTGAAGTCGTAACAAGGTAGCCCTAGGGGAACCTGGGGCTGGATCACCTCCTTATACGATGATTATCGCGATGAGTACCCACACAGATTGATACGGTTTATAAAGTTAAGAGTAAGAAAACTTCCAGATGGGGCTATAGCTCAGCTGGGAGAGCGCTTCGCTGGCAGCGAAGAGGTCTGCGGTTCGATCCCGCATAGCTCCACCATCTTTAAGTGTTCTTCTCTTAAATCAGAGAATATTTAAAAATGGTTCTTAACGAATCACGCTCTTTAACAATTTGGAAAGCTGACGAATAACAACAATCCCCTTATCTTCGGATAAGCGTTGTTATTCAAATTAAAAGTTCTCAAATCCTATTCTCTATGAGAGTAGGTACCAACACACATTCAAGTGTTCTTGGGTTTTCACGAAAGTGAAAACATATTTGAGTCCGGCAAAATCGAAGTGTTGTCTCGCTCATAACAAAGAGACAACAATAAACCTTGGTTGTTTGCCATACACCTTTTTGTCTTCACTTTCAAAAGTGAACGCAAATCGAAACCTCTTGGGGTTGTATGGTTAAGTGACTAAGCGTACACGGTGGATGCCTTGGCAGTCAGAGGCGACGAAGGACGTATTAACTTGCGATAAGCGTAGATTAGGCAGTAAAAGCCACTTGAGTCTACGATTTCCGAATGGGGAAACCCACTTACATAAGTAAGTATCCTGTTGTGAATACATAGCAGCAGGAGGCAAACCGGGGGAACTGAAACATCTAAGTACCCCGAGGAAGAGAAATCAACCGAGATCCCGAAAGTAGCGGCGAGCGAAATTGGGTTAGCCCTTAAGCTTTTTGTGCGTCAGGTGAAGTCTCTGGAAAGGGACGCGATACAGGGTGATAGCCCCGTAACCGACAACGCACATTGAGTGAAATCGAGTAAGGCGGGACACGTGATATCCTGTCTGAATATGGGGGGACCATCCTCCAAGGCTAAATACTACTGACTGACCGATAGTGAACCAGTACCGTGAGGGAAAGGCGAAAAGAACCCCTGTGAGGGGAGTGAAATAGAACCTGAAACCGTGTACGTACAAGCAGTAGGAGCACCTTTGTGGTGTGACTGCGTACCTTTTGTATAATGGGTCAGCGACTTATATTCAGTGGCAAGGTTAACCGTTTAGGGGAGCCGTAGGGAAACCGAGTCTTAACTGGGCGTTCAGTCTCTGGATATAGACCCGAAACCAGGTGATCTAGCCATGGGCAGGTTGAAGGTTGAGTAACATCAACTGGAGGACCGAACCGACTAATGTTGAAAAATTAGCGGATGACTTGTGGCTAGGGGTGAAAGGCCAATCAAACCTGGAGATAGCTGGTTCTCCCCGAAAGCTATTTAGGTAGCGCCTCGGACGAATACTACTGGGGGTAGAGCACTGTTAAGGCTAGGGGGTCATCCCGACTTACCAACCCTTTGCAAACTCCGAATACCAGTAAGTACTATCCGGGAGACACACGGCGGGTGCTAACGTCCGTCGTGGAGAGGGAAACAACCCAGACCGCCAGCTAAGGTCCCAAATTACTACTAAGTGGGAAACGATGTGGGAAGGCTCAGACAGCCAGGATGTTGGCTTAGAAGCAGCCATCATTTAAAGAAAGCGTAATAGCTCACTGGTCGAGTCAGTGCGCGGAAGATGTAACGGGGCTAAGTAGTAAACCGAAGCTGCGGCTGCAATCTTTTGATTGCGGGGTAGGGGAGCGTTCTGTAAGCCGTTGAAGGTGGTCTGTAAGGGCTGCTGGAGGTATCAGAAGTGCGAATGCTGACATGAGTAACGATAAAGGGAGTGAAAAACTCCCTCGCCGGAAGACCAAGGGTTCCTGTCCAACGTTAATCGGGGCAGGGTAAGTCGACCCCTAAGGCGAGGCTGAAAAGCGTAGTCGATGGGAAACGGGTTAATATTCCCGTACTTCTTACAATTGCGATGGGGGGACGGAGAAGGCTAAGTGGGCCGGCGATGGTTGTCCAGGTTCAAGTGCGTAGGCTGATGGTTTAGGTAAATCCGGACCGTCATTAAGGCTGAGACACGACGTCGAGCTGCTACGGCAGTGAAGTCATTGATGCCATGCTTCCAGGAAAAGCCTCTAAGCTTCAGATTGTAAGGAATCGTACCCCAAACCGACACAGGTGGTCGGGTAGAGAATACCAAGGCGCTTGAGAGAACTCGGGTGAAGGAACTAGGCAAAATGGTACCGTAACTTCGGGAGAAGGTACGCTCTTGACGGTGAAGTCCCTCGCGGATGGAGCTATTAGGAGTCGCAGATACCAGGTGGCTGCAACTGTTTATTAAAAACACAGCACTGTGCAAAATCGTAAGATGACGTATACGGTGTGACGCCTGCCCGGTGCCGGAAGGTTAATTGATGGGGTTAGTCTTCGGACGAAGCTCTTGATCGAAGCCCGGTAAACGGCGGTACGTAACTATAACGGTCCTAAGGTAGCGAAATTCCTTGTCGGGTAAGTTCCGACCTGCACGAATGGCGTAATGATGGTACGCTGTCTCCACCCGAGACTCAGTGAAATTGAAATCGCTGTGAAGATGCAGTGTACCCGCGGCTAGACGGAAAGACCCCGTGAACCTTTACTACAGCTTGGCACTGAACATTGAACCTACATGTGTAGGATAGGTGGGAGGCTTTGAAACCATGTCGCTAGATATGGTGGAGCCGTCCTTGAAATACCACCCTTGTAGCTTTGATGTTCTAACTTTACCCATTATCTGGGGTGAGGACAGTGCCTGGTGGGTAGTTTGACTGGGGCGGTCTCCTCCCAAAGAGTAACGGAGGAGCACGAAGGTGGGCTAAACACGGTTGGACATCGTGTGGTTAGTGCAATGGCATAAGCCCGCTTGACTGCGAGAATGACAATTCGAGCAGGTGCGAAAGCAGGTCATAGTGATCCGGTGGTTCTGAATGGAAGAGTACATCGCTCAACGGATAAAAGGTACTCCGGGATAACAGGCTGATACCGCCCAAGAGTTCATATCGACGGCGGTGTTTGGCACCTCGATGTCGGCTCATCACATCCTGGGGCTGAAGTCGGTCCCAAGGGTATGGCTGTTCGCCATTTAAAGTGGTACGCGAGCTGGGTTTAGAACGTCGTGAGACAGTTCGGTCCCTATCTGCCGTGGGCGTTGGAAGATTGAAGGGGCTGCTCCTAGTACGAGAGGACCGGAGTGGACGAACCTCTGGTGTTCGGGTTGTCATGCCAATGGCATTGCCCGGTAGCTAAGTTCGGAATCGATAACCGCTGAAAGCATCTAAGCGGGAAGCGAGCCCTGAGATGAGTCTTCCCTGATACTTTAAGTATCCTAAAGGGTTGTTCGAGACCAGAACGTTGATAGGCAGGGTGTGTAAGCGTTGTGAGGCGTTGAGCTAACCTGTACTAATTGCCCGTGAGGCTTAACCATACAACACCCAAGGGGTTTTGTGGGCTCAGATAAGAACAGATTGAATGTGTAAGAATCAGAACTAAAAAAACAGCTTTCCAGATTAAGAATTTGCTTGGCGACCATAGCGTTGTGGACCCACCTGATTTCCATGCCGAACTCAGAAGTGAAACGCAATAGCGCCGATGGTAGTGTGGGGTTTCCCCATGTGAGAGTAGGACATCGCCAGGCTTTAAATATCGCTTTCAAGTATTGATAATTTGAAAGCAAAACTAAAATTAGTATTTTACTGTAAGACTAAGTTTTAGTAACAATTTGTGGAGAGATGGCTGAGTGGTTGAAAGCACCGGTCTTGAAAACCGGCATACGTTAATAGCGTATCTAGGGTTCAAATCCCTATCTCTCCGCCACTATTAAAAAACCCGCTGATATATCAGCGGGTTTTTTACATTCTAGCTATCGAATTCTATTTCAAACCCATACCATTCTCTAGTACGTATTTTGGTTACGGGATTTTCCAAGAATCGATTCCACGCAGTGCATACCTTCGACACAATATTGCGATAATCGTCAAAATTTTGGTTGGCAAGATAGTGCTGCCTGAGCCAACTCCAAACTTGCTCAATTGGGTTTAGCTCTGGTGAGTAGGGGGGGAGTTTGATGATACTGAGATTATGGAACTCTTGTGCAATATCATTGGTGTGCCAGCCTGCACCATCCATAATGACCACTGCGTGACGACCTCTTTCGGTGACTGCGGAGATCTGCTTAAGGTGCTCAACCATAATCTCCTTGTTAACCCAAGGAACAACCATTGCTTCTCCGATCCCTCTAGTCGGGCATACTGAGCCAAACAAATAAGCATACTCAAATTGCTGTTGTTTTACCGCTCTCGGCCTTGAACCCCGTTCAGCCCAAAGTCGAGTTGTCGTATTTTGCTGGCCAAATCTCGCTTCATCTTGAAACCAGACATCAACGCTCTCTAGTCCCATATGACCAGGGATCTTAAGGATCGTTTCAATTTTGAATTTTTTTAAAATCGTCTTGGATTTGTTGGGATTGTCGAGGGTGCTTGGAGCGAGAAGTTATCCAAGAGAAGCCCATATGATTGAGCAAATAGTAAATGGAATCTGGATGGTAGTACTTACCAAACTCTTTGACGATATAGGTATGAATGTCAGCGCCAGTTAACCTGCCCCCAGATGAATCCTCTGCTCGATTTTTTATGTACAGGCTTAATTGCTCACGTTGTTGAGGATTCAGGAAGGCAGGCCGACCTGTTCTTGGTTTTTCTTGCAACCCTTCAAGTCCTTCCTCAAGGAACGTTTGTACCCATTTGTTTACACTGGTTCTACTGACTTTAAGGAACTTGGCGATTTGGGTGCGAGAGTGACCATCTTTAAAATGGGCCAATGCGAGTAATCGCATCTTCATTTGGATAGATTTTTGTTGGCTAGCAAGCTTTTTAAAGTCAATGTTATTGAGGCTGTCCATGGCATCTTTTTTTCACGAGAAAGTAATAGCATCAATCAGATCATATTTTTACTTAGATTGGTATGACTTCTAGCTGAGATAAACGATCCTAAGGCAAGTAAAAAAAGCCCAGCGATTGCTGGGCTTTCTATTATTCAATTCGACTTTTAAAGTATTTGCTTAAGAATTTTGTCTACACTGACTCGAGTAATTTTTCGAATAAGCTTTTGGACCTCTAGCGGGTAATTTTCTACCTTATCTAATTGCCTGTAGGTGCAAATAAGTTCTGTGTGCTGCAGGATGTTTTCTACTTCCTTCTCAAACTTCTCAGTCAGATGATTGTAGTGATCTTGTATAAGGATCGCGTTTTCTAAATCTAACTTCCAAGCCCTAGGGTTAAGGTTGTTACCTGTGATAAGCATGTACCTTTTATCGACCCATATGCCTTTTAGGTGGTAGCTATTTGAATCATGCTTCCAAACTCTGATATTGAGCATTCGGCTAGCAATATTTGCTTCATTGACTTTCGCAAAGCGCCTTAAGTTCATTTCATATAAATAAGGTAGCCCTGCGATTGTCTTGAATTCCTTTTCCGGTGGGATATAGAAATCATTGGCGGTTTTATCACCAACGACAATAGTGACCTTTACACCACGATTTAGTGCTTTTTTAATCTGTCTTGCTAGGCTTTTAGGAAAATTAAAATAAGGTGTACAAATAAAGACTTCGTCTTTTGCTAGAGCGACTAAATGGTTGATGCTCTGATTAAGTCTATTACGTCGCTTTCCTACGCCAACAAGAGGTGTTACAGCTACCTGTTCAGAACCCACATTCTGATGATCAAATTTATATTGGCTCTGCGCCAAAGATGATCTAAGTTGTCGAATTGCTGGTTTAATTGACTTTGTGTTGGGCTTGCTACTACATGCCAGATTGTTGACCGCTGGATGTTGAATCATCGATTGTTCGATGTAATTCGTCATACAGTTGGCTAAGTATTCATTATGAAAGACATGGTAGCGATCAAAGCGATACTTACCATTAAAATTGAGGTAGATGTTGTTTAGGCTGGCTCCGCTATATATCACAGAATTATCAATAACAAAGCCTTTTAGGTGAAGAACCCCAAAGACTTCACGTCCTCGGACTGGGACACCATATACAGGAATAGGCTGTTCATATAGCTCTGCAAATTTCTTATATAGTGCTGCGTTACCCTCGGATGCTTCCGCACCAATCAGCCCTCTCTGAGCTCGATGCCAATCTACACAGATCTTAATGTCTAAATCTGGCTTTTTTTGTTTTGCCTCGTAAAGAGCAGTCAACACTTCCCTACCGGCGTCATCATCTTCTAGATAAAGTGCAACAATGTAGATTCGATGAGTTGCTTGCTTAATCGCACTAAGCAGGTGTTCACGAAACGATTTTGCAGAATACAGAACCTCAAAAGAATCTGGATTTTGCGCAATTGTTGGAAGTGTCTTAATGAGATTCCTGGTTGCGATCATGTTAGAGGCTTTACCTTCTTTATATGATTGACGGCTAATCGTTCATTTTACCAAAAGTCGGACCACATTGACTAGATAACTCAAACATATGCGGAATAATCTTATACAAAGTATTTCATCGCGTTTAATTTTTTGCCACTACGGAGATATCTGATAAACAAATTCCTTAACCCATTAGGTAGGTCTTCTATTTCGACAGTTCTAAATCCATGCGAATGATAAAAATTGTTCAAATGCTCATAAGCAAAGCAGAAATCACCTTCTTGTAAAATGTCATCTTGACAGAAAACTAATAAGTTGTGACCTAAGCCTTTATTTTGATGCTCTTTTGCAACTAGCATACCTGTCAAAAGACGACTGTCTTCAATAGTTCGAAATCGTACAGTAGATACTAAGGTTCCATTAAGATATCCGCCAAGAATTAGCTCATCTGATTTGGGTTTTGCGGAAGGATAATACTGTTTATAAAAGCGCTTCACCAAAGGCAAAAGGGTTGGGTCGAGTTTTTTGACTTCAAGCTCACTCATTCGTCACTGCGCTCGCTAAATAGTTGAGGTAATATGCTCTTTAGTGAAATTCTAACTCCAAATATTATGCAGATATACAAAAACAATAGTTTGAAGCCCTTTCATACCTTTGGTATTGATGTCCAATGTCGTCATATGGCTGTTATTGAATCAATAGAAGACCTTAGAGACGTCTACAATAAACCAGAATGGAATGAGTTGCCGAAGTTGATGCTAGGTAAAGGCAGTAACGTGTTATTCACACAAGACTTCCAGGGTGTTGTGATGCTCAATAGGTTAAAAGGAAAGTCTGTCTCTGAATCAGAGACTCATTTTCATCTGAGTGTTCAAGGTGGAGAAGATTGGCCTGAGTTTGTTGAGTGGACACTTGAAAATGGCTATTTTGGGCTAGAGAATCTCGCTCTTATTCCTGGCTGTGTAGGTTCTGCCCCTATTCAAAATATTGGAGCGTATGGTGTTGAGCTAAAAGATGTATGTGAATACGTTGAAATCTATTGTCTTGAAAGCCAGCAGATCAAGCGTTTGACTAATGATGAGTGCCAATTTGGTTATCGAGATTCGATTTTTAAGCGTTTTCTGAAGAACAAAGCTATTGTAGTTTCGGTTGGTTTTAAACTCCCCAAAAGTTGGGCGCCTAAAACAAAATATGGCGCTTTGTCTGATTTGCCAAAAGAAGATCAAACCGCGTTTAATGTTTACGAGCGCGTTTGTGATATTCGCCGTTCTAAACTTCCAGACCCTTGTAAACAAGGAAATGCAGGTAGCTTTTTCAAGAACCCCGTGATCTCACAAGATCAGTTCGATCGTTTAGAAAGGCAATACCCAGATATCGTAGGTTACCCCACTAAAGAGGGGGTTAAGTTAGCTGCAGGATGGTTGATTGATAAAGCTAACTTAAAAGGTGAGAAAATCGGTGGCGTTATGGTGCATCCAAAACAGGCGTTGGTGTTGGTAAATACTGGAGAAGCCACGTCAAACGAGGTTGTCAGCCTTGCAGCTCTTGTAAAGCAGACTGTATTTAAAAAATATCAGGTTGAGCTGGAGCATGAAGTGCGCTTTATAGGAAGTTTAGGTGAAACGTGTCTTGCGGAATGTCTAAAGGATAAATAATGAAAGTAGATTCCGTAAAATACGGCATTGTAAAACAACTCGCCGATGGAGAATTCCATTCAGGTGAAGCCCTTGGTGAGCAGTTTGGCGTTTCTAGAGCAGCAATAAGTAAACATATTAAAAGCATACAAGAGTTAGGGCTCGATGTATTCAGTGTCCAAAGAAAAGGTTATCGATTACCTAGACCTCTTTCTTTACTCGATGAAGAAAAATTGGCCAGTTCTTCAGGTCGAATGTTAAAAGTGTTTCCTATCATCAATTCAACGAATCAATTCTTGTTGGATTGTGCCGGAGAGCTGAATCGTGGTGATGTGTGTTTGGCTGAATACCAGAGCCAAGGTCGAGGTCGACGCGGGAGAGAGTGGGTATCTCCTTTTGGAAGTAATTTGTATTTGTCGATGTATTGGCGATTAGATGCAGGAATTGCTGCGGCAATGGGGCTCAGTCTAGTAGTGGGCGTCGCAGTAGTTGAGGCTTTTGAATCTCTTGGTATTCAAGGTGTAAAGCTCAAATGGCCTAATGATCTGTACTATGAAGACAAAAAGCTAGCCGGCATTCTCGTTGAAATGTCTGGGCAGGCTGGAGCAGCTGCGCATCTAGTGATTGGTATGGGGTTAAATATTGCTATGCCAGACAAAACAGAAAACATTACCCAGCCTTGGACTTCATTAGAGCAAATCTTACCTAATGAGAACATTGACAGAAATGCATTGGCTTTAGCTATTATTAACGCTTGGGAGCGATCTCTAGAAAGCTATGAACTCTATGGTATGGAAGGTTTCGTTGAACGATGGAATCGTTTAGATAATTATCTTGGAAGACCTATCAAATTGATACTAGGACCCAAAGAGCTATATGGAATAGCGAGAGGAATTGATGCGCAGGGCGGTATACTAATTGAAACAGACAAAGGCATTGAAACCTATATTGGGGGAGAAATTTCCCTGAGAGGAATTGAGTAACCGAGCTACTTTCTCAGCAGAACTTTTTCTACCATATGGTTTTGCCCTTTTTGCAAAATGAGCTGTGCGCGCTCACGTGTCGGTAAAATATTCTGCTGTAAATTCTTTCCATTTATGGTTTGCCAAATACTTTGAGCTTTCTCGAGAGCTTCGCTTTTGGTTAGTTTAGTGTAATGACCAAAATAAGAACCTGGCTTCGTAAATGCTCCCTGTCGAAATTTCATAAATCGTTCGACATACCACGTTTGGATCATTTCTGGTTGTGCATCCACAAAGAGAGAGAAGTCTAAAAAATCTGAGATAAACACTCTATGAGGGTCATGTGGGTAATCCATACCGCTTTGGAGTACGTTTAACCCTTCGATAATCAAAACATCTGGTAAATCAACGACTTTTTTATTCGATGTGATGTCATAAGTAAGATGTGAATAAACAGGCGCTTTTACATTTCTCTTGCATGCTTTTACATCCGAGACAAATTGAACCAATTTTTTCATGTCGTAGGATTCTGGGAATCCTTTTTTTTTCATCAATCCGTTTTCGTTTAGCACCTTGTTAGGATATAAGAACCCGTCAGTAGTAATGAGTTCTACTTTAGGATGATTTTCCCAACGAGAGAGCAGCGCTTTTAGCAATCGAGCAGTTGTACTTTTCCCTACTGCCACACTACCCGCAATGCCAATAACAAAAGGTGGCGCGTGCTCTTTTTGATTTAAGAAGCGATGTAATACAGAATTTCGACTTTGCCTTGCTTCCACATACAAGTTTAACAATCGTGATAGAGGAAGGTAGATGTCTACGGCTTCTTTCATCGTGAGACTTTCATTGATGCCCTGGAGTTCTTTCAGATCCTCTTCTGACAACATCATAGGTACAGAGTCACGTAGCTCCGACCATTGTTGACGGTTAAAAGACATGTAAGGGCTCATAAAGTACTCAGATATCCATATAAATCAGGGAGAGTGACAATACACTATGCTACGTCACTTGCAAACGATTTGGACGCCAATTGTTGAGTATGAATCATGAAATCTTGATGGATTTGTGCGCAAATAACCCGAAGTTAAAGGAAATTTGTATTTTTTTTCAATTTTCTATTGCAAGGTACAAAATCATTCAATAGAATTCGCCCCACTCGTGTGCCGACTTAGCTCAGTAGGTAGAGCAACTGACTTGTAATCAGTAGGTCACCAGTTCGACTCCGGTAGTCGGCACCACTTTTTCCCTCTGTGTAATAATAGAGAGCGAGAAAAAGTTTTAAAAATTTGGAGGGGTTCCCGAGTGGCCAAAGGGAGCAGACTGTAAATCTGCCGGCACTGCCTTCGATGGTTCGAATCCGTCCCCCTCCACCATATTCCTAAAGGAAATAGCTCACAGAGTTACGTGTTGCGGGCATCGTATAATGGCTATTACCTCAGCCTTCCAAGCTGATGATGCGGGTTCGACTCCCGCTGCCCGCTCCAACTCATTTAAAGTGCTGATATAGCTCAGTCGGTAGAGCGCACCCTTGGTAAGGGTGAGGTCGGCGGTTCAAATCCGCCTATCAGCACCAGCTCTTAGTAGTGACCTTCCTTTTTGTAATACAATCACCATTATTTTGGTTGCGTGGTCTTAAAGCCACCTAAATCCGTACCTTGAGGGACACCCCATGTCTAAAGAAAAATTTGAACGTACGAAACCGCACGTAAACGTTGGTACTATCGGCCACGTTGACCACGGTAAAACAACTCTAACTGCTGCAATCTGTACTACTCTATCTAAAGTGTACGGCGGTGAAGCGAAAGACTTCGCATCAATCGATAACGCTCCAGAAGAGCGTGAGCGCGGTATCACAATCGCAACTTCTCACGTTGAGTACGACACTCCAACTCGTCACTACGCACACGTAGACTGCCCAGGACACGCCGATTATGTTAAAAACATGATCACAGGTGCTGCGCAAATGGACGGTGGTATCCTAGTTGTAGCTGCGACTGATGGCCCAATGCCTCAAACTCGTGAGCACATCCTACTAGGCCGTCAGGTTGGTATCCCTTACATCATCGTATTCATGAACAAGTGTGACATGGTTGATGATGAAGAGCTTCTAGAGCTAGTAGAAATGGAAGTTCGTGAACTTCTTTCTGAGTACGAATTCCCAGGTGATGACCTACCAGTTATCCAAGGTTCAGCTCTTGGCGCTCTAAACGGCGAGAAGCAATGGGAAGACAAGATTGTAGAGCTTGCAGAAGCACTAGATTCTTACATCCCAGAGCCAGAGCGTGCTGTAGATCAGCCGTTCCTACTACCAATCGAAGACGTGTTCTCTATCCAGGGTCGTGGTACGGTTGTAACGGGTCGTATCGAGCGTGGTATCCTAAACGTAGGTAACGACGTAGAAATCGTTGGTATCAAAGAAACAACAGTAACTACATGTACTGGTGTTGAGATGTTCCGTAAGCTTCTAGACGAAGGTCGTGCGGGCGAGAACGTTGGTGCACTTCTACGTGGTACTAAGCGTGACGAAGTTGAACGTGGTCAAGTACTGGCTGCTCCGGGTTCAATCAACCCACACACTAAGTTTGAGTCAGAAGTATACGTTCTGTCTAAAGACGAAGGTGGTCGCCACACTCCATTCTTCAAAGGTTACCGCCCACAGTTCTACTTCCGTACTACGGACGTAACGGGTGACATCACTCTTCCTGAAGGCGTTGAAATGGTAATGCCTGGCGACAACGTACAAATGACAGTGACTCTAATTGCTCCAATTGCAATGGATGAAGGTCTACGTTTCGCAATCCGTGAAGGTGGTCGTACTGTAGGTGCTGGTGTTGTTGCGAAAATCTTTGAATAAGATTTGACGAACAACTAGTAAAAAGGGCATCATTTGATGCCCTTTTTCTGCGCTATAAAAAGAGATGAATGACAAGGTTTGTCATTTTCTGCTCAAAGCAAAGAATTTTGTGAAAAAGATCTCATTTTTTTCATGGTATGCGTTGGGTTCCAATGCGATGGAATGTGCCCTGCAACAGCGGGGTTGTTGTCGTCTATATTTAAGACTTGTCACAGGTTGGTTTTATGAAAGCAAATGCTGAAACTCCTGATAGCTCAAATGCAGCAGATACATTAAAGTGGATTGTCGCTGTTATTCTGCTTGCCGCTGCTGTTGTTGGAAACGCTCTTCTTGGTGGTGGTGAAGAGTTTACATTGTATGAGCTGAACGTAGTATTCCGTGCAGCAGGTGCAGTAGCACTCGTCGGTGCTGCATTGGCTGTTATCGCTACAACGGGTAAAGGTAAAGCAGCAATCACTTTTGCAAATGAAGCAAAAGTTGAAGTTCGCAAGGTAGTTTGGCCAACTCGCCAAGAAACCATGCAAACAACATTGATTGTATTAGCAGTTAGTATAGTTATGGCTTTAGCGCTTTGGGGAATCGACGGCATTATGGTTCGTTTGGTTGCTCTAGCGACTGGAGTTTGAGGGTTTTAATACATGAGTGAAGCTCCTAAAAAACGCTGGTATGTGGTTCAAGCCTTCTCTGGATATGAAGGTCGTGTTGCACAATCTCTTCGCGAGCACATTAAGATGCACGATATGGAAGAACTTTTTGGTGAAGTTCTTGTTCCAACAGAAGAAGTTGTGGAAATGCGTGCAGGTCAACGCCGTAAGAGTGAGCGTAAGTTCTTCCCAGGCTATGTCCTAGTTCAGATGATCATGAATGATGAATCATGGCACTTAGTGCGCAGTGTGCCGCGTGTCATGGGCTTCATTGGTGGTACCTCTGATCGTCCTGCTCCAATTTCTGATAAAGAAGCGGATGCAATTCTAAACCGTCTTGAGAAAGCAAGCGAAGCTCCTCGTCCTAAGACGATGTTTGAGGCTGGTGAAGTGGTTCGTGTTAACGAAGGACCATTTGCTGACTTTAACGGAACGGTTGAAGAAGTGGATTACGAGAAAAGCCGTATTAAAGTGTCTGTATCGATCTTTGGTCGTGCAACACCGGTTGAACTCGAGTTTGGTCAAGTCGATAAGCTTGACTAAAAAAACACCTATTATAGGGTTGTTAAAGGCGCGGATTATGATTATAATTTCGCGCCTTTTTACTTCGAAGGAAGTAGAAAGGTTTTTATCTAACGGGGAGCTTACCAACAGGTTGGCGCTTGAACCCAAAATTTAGGAAATATCATGGCTAAGAAAGTTGAAGCTTATATCAAGCTGCAAGTTGCAGCGGGTATGGCAAACCCAAGTCCACCGGTTGGTCCTGCACTAGGTCAGCATGGTGTGAACATCATGGAATTCTGTAAAGCGTTTAACGCAAAAACAGAATCTGTAGAGAAAGGTCTACCGATCCCAGTTGTTATCGCAGTATACAACGACCGTTCTTTCACTTTTGAAACAAAGACTCCACCAGCAGCAGTTCTTCTTAAGAAAGCAGCGGGTGTTAAGTCGGGTTCTGGTCGTCCAAACACTGAAAAAGTGGGTACAGTTACTGACGCTCAACTTCAAGAGATCGCAGAAACTAAAGCTGCAGACATGACAGGTGCTGACATCGAAGCGATGAAGCGTTCTATCGCAGGTACTGCTCGTTCAATGGGCCTAGTGGTAGAGGGTTAATATTATGGCAAAACTTACTAAGCGTATGCGCGTAATCCGCGAAAAAGTTGACGTAACTAAAGAATACGAAATCAACGAAGCTGTTGCACTTCTTCAAGAACTGGCAACTGCTAAATTTGTTGAGTCTGTAGATGTTGCTGTTAACCTAGGCATCGATGCACGTAAATCTGATCAGAACGTACGTGGTGCAACTGTACTACCTCACGGTACTGGTCGTGAAATCCGCGTTGCAGTGTTCACTCAAGGTGCAAATGCTGAAGCAGCTAAAGAAGCTGGCGCAGATATCGTAGGTATGGAAGATCTTGCTGAGCAAGTGAAGAAAGGCGAAATGAACTTCGACGTAGTTGTTGCTTCTCCTGATGCAATGCGTGTTGTTGGTCAACTAGGTACTATCCTAGGTCCTCGCGGTCTAATGCCAAACCCTAAAGTTGGTACTGTAACTCCTAACGTTGCTGAAGCAGTTAAAAATGCTAAAGCTGGTCAGGTTCGTTACCGTAACGACAAGAACGGCATCATCCACACGACTATCGGTAAAGCTAACTTCTCAGCTGAGCAACTTCAAGAGAACCTAGAGTCTCTTCTTATTGCTCTTAAGAAAGCTAAGCCATCTTCAGCGAAAGGTACTTTCCTGAAGAAAATCAGCATCTCTACTACAATGGGTGCTGGCGTTTCAGTTGATCAGGCAAGCCTGAACACTCAAACAGCATAATAAATTTGATTAGGCGTGAAATTTATGTATAATTTCGCGCCTAATATTTGTGGTTGGGGCTAAGTTTTTCTTTCGAGAAGACTAAGTCTCCGTCCAAGACCGTAGGCGTTTGCATTAGCAGACTTAATCAAACCTACGTAGACGGTGTCCGAACCTAAAGAAAGCTGACTTTTTAATAGATAGCCTTTCTTCTGGAACTGCACCGTTTTAACTCTCACGTCATTTTGATGTGAGTGGTGTAACGACAACCAGGAGTAAATCCAAGATGGCTTTAAACCTTCAAGACAAACAAGCAATTGTTGCTGAAGTCAACGAAGCTGCCAGTGGTGCACTTTCTGCAGTTGTAGCTGACTCTCGTGGCGTTAACGTTGGCGCAATGACTTCTCTACGTAAACAAGCTCGTGAAGCGGGTGTTTACATGAAAGTCGTGCGTAACACGCTAGCACGTCGTGCGGTTCAGGGTACTGACTATGAGTGTCTTGTAGACACTTTCACTGGTCCTACTCTAATCGCGTTCTCTAACGAGCACCCAGGTGCTGCGGCGCGTCTTTTTAAAGACTTCGCAAAAGAGAACTCTGACTTCGAGATTAAAGCTGCTGCATTTGAAGGCGCAGTAACTGACGCTGAAGTACTAGCAACACTACCAACTTACGACGAAGCAATTGCACGCTTAATGATGTGCATGAAAGAAGCTTCTGCTGGCAAGCTGGTACGTACTATCGCTGCTATCCGCGATCAAAAAGAAGAAGCAGCTTAAGGCTTGCTTTTTACTGGTTGCAAAATAAACTTATTGTTGACTTAAAAGAGAATTGTTATGTCTATTACTAACGAGCAAATCCTAGACGCAGTTGCAGAAATGTCTGTAATGCAAGTTGTTGAGCTTATCGAAGCTATGGAAGAAAAATTCGGCGTTACTGCTGCAGCTGCTGTTGTAGCTGGCGGTGCTGCTGGTGGCGAAGCTGCTGCTGAGCAAACTGAATTTGACGTAATCCTAACTGCTGTTGGCGGTAACAAAGTTGCTGTAATCAAAGCAGTACGTGGTGCTACAGGTCTAGGTCTTAAAGAAGCTAAAGGTCTAGTTGACGGCGCTCCAGCACCTCTGAAAGAAGGTGTTGACAAAGCTGAAGCTGATGCTCTTAAAGCACAACTAGAAGAAGCTGGTGCTTCTGTTGAAGTTAAGTAATTATTACTTAATTTCTTAGCCGACAGGCTAATGGCTGGTGGTTTATTGACCACCGGCCTTTTTGCGCTGTAGGGTATAGGCGAATTTTCCTGCTGTTTAAGCGCCTTTATCCATGCAAAAAAACGAGTCAGCAACCTTGCTAATTCGTTCTACAGTAAACAGTTGTTTAGTCACTGTCCCTTACCCCTCCTTAAGTAACTAGGAACGGGCGGACAGTTTGGGTCACTTATCAGCGAGCTGAGGAACCCCATGGTTTACTCTTATACCGAGAAAAAGCGCATCCGTAAGGACTTTGGTACTCGTCCACAAGTTTTGGACATTCCATACCTGCTATCGATCCAGCTCGATTCGTTCGACAAATTTATCGAACAGGATCCTGAAGGACAATACGGTCTTGAAGCTGCTTTTCGTTCTGTGTTTCCAATTCAGAGCTACAACGGCAATTCTGAGCTGCAATACGTTAGCTACCGTCTTGGTGAGCCAGTTTTTGATGTTAAAGAATGTCAAATTCGCGGCGTCACTTACTCAAAGCCACTACGCGTAAAACTACGCCTAGTTGTTTTTGATAAAGATGCGCCAGCAGGTACTGTAAAAGACATTAAAGAACAAGAAGTCTACATGGGTGAAATTCCACTCATGACAGACAATGGTACCTTCGTAATTAATGGTACCGAGAGGGTTATCGTATCCCAGCTGCACCGAAGCCCAGGCGTGTTCTTCGACAGCGATAAGGGTAAGACCCACTCATCAGGTAAAGTTTTATACAACGCACGTGTTATCCCTTACCGTGGCTCATGGTTAGACTTTGAGTTCGATCCTAAGGATAACTTGTACGTACGTATCGACCGTCGTCGTAAGCTACCTGCTTCAATCATCCTTCGTGCACTGAGTAAAACGACTGAAGAAATCTTAGATATCTTCTTCGAGAAAGTGAATTTCGAAGTGAAAGACCAAACTCTTCTTATGGAGTTGGTTCCTGATCGTCTACGTGGTGAAACTGCATCATTTGACATTGAAGCGAACGGTAAAACTTATGTCGAGACTGGTCGCCGTGTGACTGCACGTCACATTCGTCAGCTAGAAAAAGACGGCGTTGATTACATCGAAGTTCCTATCGAGTACATCGTAGGTAAAGTATCTTCGAATGATTACATCAACGAAGCCACTGGCGAAATTATTGTTGGTGCAAACCAAGAGATTAGCCTAGAAGCATTGGCTAACTTGTCTCAAGCTGGTCACAAGAAGCTTGAAGTGCTGTTTACAAACGACCTAGACCACGGTCCGTTCATGTCAGATACATTGCGTATCGACAGCACAACTGATCGCATCTCTGCATTGGTAGAAATCTACCGCATGATGCGCCCGGGTGAGCCACCGACAAAAGAAGCAGCAGAAGCGCTATTCGAAAGCCTATTCTTTGCTGAGGAACGTTACGACCTATCTACTGTTGGTCGTATGAAGTTCAACAGTTCTATTGAGCGCGAAGACGCTCTAGAGCAAGGCACACTTGATGAAGTTGATATCATCGAAGTGATGAAGAAGCTTATCGCGATCCGTAACGGTAAAGGCGAAGTGGACGATATCGACCACCTTGGCAACCGTCGTATTCGTAGCGTAGGCGAAATGGCAGAAAACCAATTCCGTGTTGGTCTAGTACGTGTAGAGCGTGCGGTTAAAGAGCGTCTAAGTCTAGGCGACCTTGATGCGATCATGCCTCAAGACCTAATCAACGCGAAGCCAATTTCTGCGGCAGTTAAAGAATTCTTTGGTTCTTCACAGCTTTCACAGTTTATGGATCAGAACAACCCTCTTTCAGAAGTCACGCACAAGCGTCGTATTTCTGCATTGGGTCCTGGTGGCTTGACTCGTGAACGTGCTGGCTTCGAAGTACGAGACGTACACGTAACTCACTACGGTCGTCTATGTCCTATCGAAACGCCTGAAGGTCCAAACATCGGTCTAATCAACTCTCTATCTGCGTTTGCGCGTTGTAACGAGTACGGTTTCCTAGAAACTCCGTACCGTCGCGTAGTAGATGGGATTGTTACCGATGAAGTAGATTACCTATCTGCTATTCAAGAAGGTCAATTCATCATCGCTCAGGCTAACTCTGGTCTAACAGAGGAAGGCACATTCGTAGAAGAATTGGTTACAGCTCGTCAAAAAGGTGAATCTGGTCTGCACCCACGTGATCAAGTTGATTACATGGACGTTGCGACAAACCAGGTTGTATCTGTGGCAGCATCGCTTATCCCATTCCTAGAGCACGATGATGCAAACCGTGCCTTGATGGGTGCGAACATGCAACGTCAGGCCGTTCCGACTCTACGTGCTGATAAGCCTCTTGTTGGTACTGGTATCGAGCGTAACGTAGCCGTTGACTCCGGTGTAACAGCAGTTGCTAAGCGCGGCGGTGTTATCCAGTCGGTTGACGCATCACGCATCGTTGTGAAAGTAAATGAAGATGAGCTGGTTCCTGGGGAAGCAGGTATCGACATTTACAACCTGACTAAGTACACGCGTTCTAACCAGAACACATGTATCAACCAGCGTCCAACTGTACTACCGGGTGAGCCAGTAGCACGTGGTGACGTTCTTGCTGACGGTCCTTCAACTGACCTTGGTGAGCTGGCACTTGGTCAGAACATGCGTATCGCGTTCATGCCTTGGAACGGTTACAACTTTGAGGATTCCATCCTTGTTTCTGAGCGTGTTGTTCAGGAAGACCGTTTCACGACTATTCACATTCAAGAACTTTCTTGTGTGGCGCGTGATACTAAGCTTGGCTCTGAAGAGATCACAGCTGATATTCCAAACGTAGGTGAATCTGCTCTGTCTAAACTAGACGAGTCAGGTATCGTTTACATCGGTGCTGAAGTTAAGGGTGGAGACATCCTAGTTGGTAAAGTAACGCCTAAAGGTGAAACTCAGCTAACGCCAGAAGAGAAACTACTACGTGCAATCTTCGGTGAAAAAGCATCTGACGTTAAAGATACATCACTGCGTGTACCAAACTCTGTTTCCGGTACCATCATCGACGTTCAAGTCTTCACTCGCGATGGCGTAGAGAAAGACAAGCGTGCGCTTGAAATCGAACAAATGCAGCTTAAAGAAGCGAAGAAAGATTTGACTGAAGAATTCCAGATTCTGGAAGGCGGTCTTCTTGCTCGTGTTAAAGCAGTATTGATTTCTGGTGGTTACTCTGAAGCGAAGCTAGACACAATCGATCGTAAGAAATGGCTTGAGCAGTCTCTTGATGATGAAAATCTTCAAGCGCAGCTAGAGCAACTTGCTGAGCAGTGGGACGAGCTGAAAGCAGACTTCGATAAGAAGTTTGAAACTAAGCGTCGTAAAATCACTCAAGGTGATGACCTAGCACCTGGCGTTCTTAAGATTGTTAAGGTTTACCTAGCCGTTAAACGTCGTATTCAGCCTGGTGATAAGATGGCTGGTCGTCACGGTAACAAGGGTGTTATCTCTAAGATCAACCCTGTTGAAGACATGCCTTACGATGAAAGAGGCGAGCCTGTAGACATCGTGCTTAACCCGCTGGGTGTACCGTCTCGTATGAACATCGGTCAGATCCTTGAAGTTCATATGGGCCTTGCTGCGAAAGGTATTGGCGACAAGATCAACCAGATGCTGAAAGAACAGCAAGAACTGCATAAGTTCCGTAACTTCCTACAAGAAGTATACGATCTGGGTGATACGCGTCAGAAAGTCGATGTTGCAGCACTAAGCGATGAAGAAGTACGTACCTTGATACAGAACCTTCGAGGTGGTCTGCCAATCGCAACTCCAATCTTCGATGGTGCTCCAGAAGCATCGATCAAAGAGCTATTGAAGTTGGGTGACCTGCCTGAATCTGGTCAGCTACGTCTGTTTGATGGTCGTACTGGTGATGAGTTTGAGCGTCCTGTAACTGTAGGTTACATGTACATGCTGAAACTGAACCACTTGGTTGATGACAAGATGCACGCACGTTCAACCGGTTCTTACAGCCTAGTAACTCAGCAACCACTTGGTGGTAAAGCTCAGTTCGGTGGCCAGCGTTTCGGTGAGATGGAAGTATGGGCACTTGAAGCATACGGTGCTGCTTACACTCTACAAGAAATGCTAACGGTGAAATCGGATGATGTGAATGGTCGTACTAAGATGTATAAGAACATCGTAGACGGCAACCACAGCATGGAACCTGGTATGCCAGAATCGTTCAACGTATTGTTGAAAGAGATTCGCTCACTGGGTATCAACATCGAGCTAGAAGACGAAGAGTAATCTTTTTCCCTCTTAATGAATCATTAAGAGGTAAGGAAAGCGATTATTTGGTAGAAGGTGCTCACTTTAGCGGGTGAGCTCCTTTTAACTCCTTACAGGAGCTGATTGTGAAAGACTTATTAAACTTTCTAAAAGCACAGCATAAGACCGAAGAATTTGATGCAATCAAAATCGGTCTATCTTCACCAGACATGATTCGTTCGTGGTCTTTCGGTGAAGTGAAAAAACCTGAAACGATCAACTATCGTACGTTCAAGCCTGAGCGCGATGGTCTGTTCTGTGCGCGTATTTTTGGTCCAGTTAAAGACTACGAATGTCTTTGTGGTAAATACAAGCGCCTGAAGCACCGTGGTGTAATCTGTGAGAAGTGTGGCGTTGAAGTTACACAAACTAAAGTTCGCCGTGATCGTATGGGTCACATCGAATTGGCTTCTCCTGTTGCCCATATCTGGTTCCTAAAATCACTGCCGTCTCGTATCGGTTTGTTGATGGATATCCCACTGCGTGATATCGAACGCGTACTTTACTTTGAAATGTACGTCGTTACAGAACCAGGCATGACTGATCTAGAAAAAGGTCAGATGCTAACAGAAGAAGAATACCTAGACCGCTTGGAAGAGTGGGGCGATGAATTCACTGCTAAGATGGGTGCTGAAGCGATCAAAGATCTGCTAAGCACTATGGATCTTGGTCGTGAAGCTGAGCAAATGCGCGAAGAGCTAGAGACAACTAACTCTGAAACTAAGCGTAAGAAGGTAACTAAGCGTCTGAAAATCGTTGAAGCGTTCATTCAATCGGGTAACAACCCTGAGTGGATGATCCTAACGGTTCTTCCTGTGCTTCCGCCAGATCTACGTCCTCTAGTTCCACTAGATGGCGGTCGTTTTGCGACGTCTGATCTGAACGACCTTTACCGTCGTGTTATTAACCGTAACAACCGTTTGAAGCGTCTTCTAGAGCTAGCGGCTCCGGACATCATCGTACGTAACGAAAAGCGTATGCTGCAAGAGTCTGTTGATGCCCTTCTAGATAACGGTCGTCGCGGTCGTGCGATCACTGGTTCTAACAAGCGTCCTCTGAAATCTCTTGCTGATATGATCAAGGGTAAACAAGGTCGTTTCCGTCAGAACCTTCTAGGTAAACGTGTAGACTACTCTGGTCGTTCTGTAATCACAGTTGGTCCATACCAACGTTTGCATCAGTGTGGTCTTCCTAAGAAGATGGCACTTGAGCTATTCAAACCATTTATCTACAGCAAGCTAGAAACTCGTGGCATGGCGACGACAATCAAAGCAGCTAAGAAGATGGTAGAGCGCGAAGAAGCGATCGTTTGGGATATCCTAGACGAAGTTATCCGCGAACACCCAGTACTGCTGAACCGTGCACCAACACTTCACCGTCTTGGTATCCAGGCGTTTGAACCAGTACTTATCGAAGGTAAAGCGATTCAGCTTCACCCACTAGTGTGTGCGGCATACAACGCCGACTTCGATGGTGACCAGATGGCGGTACACGTACCTCTAACTCTGGAAGCGCAGCTTGAAGCACGTACACTGATGATGTCGACGAATAACATTCTGTCGCCAGCGTCAGGTGATCCGATCATCGTACTTTCTCAGGACGTTGTATTGGGTCTTTACTACATGACTCGTGACAAGATCAACGCAAAAGGCGAGGGTATGTACCTTGCTGGTCCTGAGGAAGCTGAAAAAGCATACCGCACGGACTCTGTTGAGCTTCACACTCGCGTAAAAGTACGTATTACTGAAACTGTTGTTGATGAAGACGGCAACAGCACAACGAATACTGGTTTAGTTGATACCACTATCGGTCGTGCAATGCTTTGGCAAATCGTGCCATCAGGTCTTCCATTCAGCCTAGTGAACCAAAAGCTTGGTAAGAAGCAAATCTCAACGCTTCTTAACGAGGCTTACCGTAAGCTTGGCTTGAAAGACACGGTTATCTTCGCTGACCAAATCATGTACACAGGTTTTGCTTACGCGGCAATGTCTGGTGTATCTGTTGGTATCGACGACATGGTTGTACCAGACGCGAAGTACACTGAAATTTCTGACGCAGAAGAAGAAGTTCGCGAAATTCAAGAGCAGTTCCAATCTGGTCTTGTTACTGCGGGTGAGCGATACAACAAAGTTATCGATATCTGGGCGTCTACGAACGACCGCGTTGCGAAAGCAATGATGGATAACCTGTCTTCTGAAACAGTTATTAACCGTGACGGTGAAGAAGAGCAGCAAGAATCGTTCAACAGCATCTACATGATGGCAGACTCCGGTGCTCGTGGTTCTGCAGCGCAGATTCGTCAGCTTGCCGGTATGCGTGGTCTGATGGCGCGTCCAGATGGTTCAATCATCGAGACGCCAATCACCGCGAACTTTAAAGAAGGTCTGAACGTACTTCAGTACTTTATCTCTACTCACGGTGCTCGTAAGGGTCTTGCGGATACCGCACTTAAGACAGCGAACTCCGGTTACTTGACGCGTCGTCTAGTAGACGTAGCTCAGGATGTCGTAGTGCACGAACACGATTGTGGCACTCACGAAGGTATCGACATGATGCCTCACATCGAGGGTGGTGACGTTAAAGTAGCATTGACAGAGCTTGCGCTTGGTCGTGTTGTTGCTGAAGACATCGTGAAGCCAGGTACAGAAGACGTATTGATCCCACGTAATACTCTGATTGATGAGAAGTGGTGTCAGATTATCGACGAAAACTCTGTTGATAAGATGAAAGTACGTTCTGTAGTAACGTGTGATTCTGACTTCGGTTGTTGTGCACAGTGTTACGGTCGTGACCTAGCACGTGGTCACCTAGTTAACCAAGGTGAAGCAGTAGGTGTTATCGCTGCTCAGTCTATCGGTGAGCCGGGTACACAGCTTACGATGCGTACGTTCCACATCGGTGGTGCGGCGTCGACAGCAGCAGCTGAGAACAGCATTCAAGCGAAGAACAAAGGTTCTATCAAGCTTCACAACGCGAAGTTTGTAACCAACAAAGACGATAAGCTAGTGATTACTTCTCGTGCTTCAGAACTTACCATCATTGATGAGTTCGGTCGTACAAAAGAGAAGCACAAACTGCCTTACGGTTCTATCTTAAGTAAGAAAGACAATGACCCAGTAGATGCAGGCGAAACGGTTGCTAACTGGGAAGCGCACACCATGCCAATCATCACTGAAGTGGCAGGTCGTATCCAGTTTGTGGACATGATCGACGGTGTAACTGTTTCTCGTCAAACCGACGATCTAACAGGTCTTTCTTCAAGTGAAGTAACCGATGCAGCGGCTCGTCCATCTGCAGGTAAAGACATGCGTCCAGCGGTTAAGCTGATCGACGCTGCAGGTAACGATGTAATGATTCCGGGTACTGATATGCCAGCTCACTACTTCTTACCTGGTAAAGCAATCGTACAGTTAGAAGACGGTGCAGAAGTAGGTGTGGGTGACACGCTTGCACGTATTCCTCAGAAATCTAGTGGTAACAAAGATATCACCGGTGGTCTTCCACGAGTTGCTGACCTGTTTGAAGCACGTAAGCCAAAAGAGCCTGCAATCCTTGCTGAGCACACAGGTACTGTGAGCTTTGGTAAAGAGACTAAAGGTAAGCGTCGTCTAGTGATCACTCGTGAGGGTGGTGAAGCTTATGAAGAAATGATTCCTAAGCATCGTCAGTTGAACGTGTTTGAAGGTGAGAAGATCGAACGTGGTGATGTTATCGCCGACGGTCCAGAAGCACCGCATGATATTCTACGTCTACGTGGTATCCGTGCAGTAACAGAATACATCGCGAACGAAGTTCAAGAAGTATACCGTCTGCAAGGGGTTAAGATTAACGATAAGCACATTGAGACTATCGTTCGTCAAATGCTACGTAAGTGTACAATCACTCACGCTGGTGATTCTGAGTTCCTACCTGGTGAGCAGGTTGAATACTCTCAGGTTAAGATTGCTAACCGTCAGCTAGAAGCTGAAGGCAAAGAGCTGGTTCGCTATGAGCGCGAGCTTCTTGGTATTACCAAAGCTTCTTTGGCAACAGAATCGTTCATCTCTGCGGCTTCGTTCCAGGAGACAACACGCGTACTAACAGAAGCTGCGGTTTCTGGTAAGCGTGATGACCTTCGTGGCCTGAAAGAGAACGTAATTGTTGGTCGTCTAATCCCTGCTGGTACTGGTTTTGCCTACCATCAGGAGCGTCAAAAGCAACGCGAAGACCAAGGTCCTTCAGCTGAGCAAGCGACAGATAACCTAGCAGCGCTTCTAAACGCGGGTTTCTCTACTGAAGAGTAATCAGCGCTAAGATAAGAAAAAGGCACCGAAAGGTGCCTTTTTTGTATCTGATATATTTCGGTGAAAGGAGCTACTCAACTTAGCTAAGAAATATCGAAGCTAAGGAACAGTTATGCACCTGGAGGTACAGCTAGACTGTCTGCAATCAGCTGAATGAGCTGGTCTTCAACTTCAAAGCGTGTTTCTAGAATTTCCCCAATCAATGACAATTCACTTTCGAGTTCCTTTAACGGATCGTCTTCGCTAACCGTTGCGTACTTGTCGGTGAAATTCAGTAAAGGATCGGTAGTGAGAACGATCTTACCGTAAGTGTCGTTGATTTCATCAGTAGGTGAGTAGCCAGTCGATTTCCAGCGATCCATCACCATATCGTAAATTTTGAAATGACCTTCAGAGATGTAGTCGACCAAATGTTGGCAGAAGTGTTGTAAAACGTCAGGAGAAGGCAGACCAGAAACAGCCGTCCCCTTTGCGGTTTGTGGAGTTGCAAGCTTACAATACTCCACGACCAGCGATTGACGTGTATCTAGCCAATGATCGATGACTTCGCTGGAGCCACCCCACTGTTCTTGTACTTGTTTGAATTTATTCAGCATGACCATGTCCTCATGATCTGATTACTAGCCAATCAGCAATCTAAGCCTCTGAAACCAGAGGAGTCCATTTAAAATGCAATCTCTTGCTCTATATAGAATTTATAGATCGGATCTTACTGAGCTACAAACTCTGGTAAGAAATTAGATTGCCAGTAAAATGGTTGAACTTCAAGCAAAGAGGGTTAGGCATGCTCAAAAATGAAGAGTCTGTATATTGGTGTGTAGTAGAAGGTAGCGATGTCTGGTTTAAAGATGGGACGCTACCTTTTGGCAGTGCTAGCTCATTGAATTTAAAGGCTGAGAATGCTCATCAAATCGGATGCTATCAAGGGAAAAAATTGGTTTGGTTAAACTATCAAGATGTGGAGCACACCCTTGATTTAGTCTCTTTGCGTTCATTACTTCATTTGCCAGAAGAACTTTTTTTGCTGATAAGCCGAGCGATTCAATTTGGTCACATGAGTCAAAGTTTGAGATTTTGCCCCCAGTGTGGGGGACGGAACCATTTGAATTGCAATCAACTGGCCATGCAGTGTTCTGATTGTAGGACGTTACATTACCCGCGTATATTTCCCTGCATCATCGTTGCGGTTCGAAAAGGGGAGCAGTTATTACTCGCTCAGCATAATCGTCACAAGGGGAGTATGTATACGGTGATAGCGGGGTTTGTTGAAGTTGGGGAAACGCTAGAGCAGTGTGTCACACGTGAAGTGGAAGAAGAAACTGGGATTAAAGTATCCAATATAAAATATTTTGGAAGCCAGCCGTGGGCATTTCCGAGCAGTTTAATGATGGGGTTTATTGCTGATTATGCTGGTGGAGAAATCAGAATAGATCGAACGGAGCTGGTGGATGCGCAATGGTTTGATTTTAATCAGTTACCGGAGGTAGCACCTGAAGGCACGATCGCCAAAGCGTTAATCACTCAGGTAATTGAAAGTAAATAAGTTTTTTTAGCTTTAAAATAAAAAAAACCTCCGGTCAGACCGGAGGGGTAAGTAAGATGTCGTTATGAGATACTGAGTATTCATATACCCAGTTATTATAGTTTTCGCTAGCGATCAAATTTGTAACATGCGCTCTCTAATGAATCAATTTCACATTGATTTTTATCGCTAATAACATGATCCAGGTTGCAAAGCCCAGATTTCCATAATGGAGATAAGTGGTAGAATAGCGACTTTCCAACATATTTAAGAAGCCGGAATGACTGAATTAAAAAACGATCGCTACCTGAGAGCTCTTTTAAAAGAGCCTGTCGATTACACGCCTGTCTGGATGATGCGTCAAGCAGGTCGTTATCTTCCTGAATACAAAGCAACTCGCGCTGAAGCAGGGGATTTCATGTCACTTTGCAAGAATGCCGAGCTGGCTTCTGAAGTGACGCTCCAGCCTTTGCGTCGTTTCCCACTTGATGCAGCCATTCTGTTTTCTGACATACTAACTATCCCTGACGCTATGGGTCTCGGGCTTTATTTCGAAACGGGTGAAGGTCCTAAGTTTAGCTGCCCAATCACATGCAAAGCTGATGTTGATAAAATCGGTATCCCTGATCCGGAAGGAGAGCTTCAGTATGTCATGAATGCTGTGCGCCAAATTCGCAAAGATCTCCAAGGTGAAGTGCCTCTAATTGGTTTTTCTGGTAGCCCTTGGACATTGGCTACGTATATGGTCGAAGGGGGAAGTTCAAAAGCTTTCACCAAAATTAAAAAGATGATGTACGCAGAACCGCAAACACTTCATTTGCTGCTAGATAAGTTAGCTGACAGCGTTGTTGAGTACTTGAATGCCCAAATCAAGGCTGGTGCTCAGTCTGTGATGGTATTTGATACTTGGGGCGGTGTACTGACACCTCGTGATTACAACGAGTTCTCACTGCGTTACATGCACAAGATTGTGGATGGATTGATACCTGAAAACGATGGTCGACGTGTTCCTGTTACCTTGTTTACTAAGAACGGCGGTATGTGGTTAGAGTCTATCGCAGCGACGGGGTGTGATGCTGTAGGTCTTGATTGGACCATCAATATCGCAGACGCGAAAAAGCGTGTTGGTGATAAAGTCGCGCTTCAGGGCAATATGGACCCTTCAATGCTGTACGCTCAGCCAGATCGAATTCGCCAAGAAGTGGCGACTATTCTGGAAGGCTTTGGCGAGGGTAACACTGGTCATGTCTTTAACCTTGGTCATGGTATTCACCTTGACGTGCCGCCAGAAAACGCTGGTGTGTTTGTTGAAGCGGTGCATGAGCTGTCTAAGCCCTACCATAAGTAACTATTTATTATTTGTAGCAAGCTAGTATATGTATCAAGCGCGCATTGCTTAGCAGGCGCGCTTTTTTGTACAGGTCTAAAAGTATTTAGATCATAGTAGGCCAATTAGTAAGATAGCTGCACACCTTTATTTTGTTATTTTATTTCAATCTGTTAAGGCTGAATTTTCTTCTCCCAGATCCATGCGTGTAGCTTTTGGGGTGTTTAGATCATTATGATCCAAATGCTATAAAGCCTGTAAAACGGTCTTCTGTATGAAAGGGACTACTTCAGCTTCGAACCAAGGGTTCCTTTTGAGCCACAAGGTGTTTCTTGGTGAAGGATGGGGAAGTGGTAAATATTCAGGTGCCCATGTTTGCCAGTCTTTAACGGTGTCTGTTAACGTCTTTGGTCTATCTTGAAGGTAGTACTGTTGAGCGTATTGCCCTATTAGAAGTGTCATTTCAATGTTCGGAAGATTATCCAAAACGGAAGCATGCCAACGTGGCGCGCACTCTTTTCTTGGTGGAAGATCGCCACTCCTTCCTTTTCCTGGGTAGCATAACCCCATTGGCATGATCGCTATCTTAGATGCGTCGTAGAACACATCTTTGTCTATGTTTAGCCACTTTCTTAATCTATCGCCACTGGGATCATTCCAAGGGATGGAAGAGTGATGCACTTTTGTTCCAGGAGCTTGACCAATAATGAGTAAGCGCGCACATTCAGAGGCTTGAATAATTGGATTCGCGCCAAGAGGTAGTTCGGGCTCGCATAACTTACATTGTCGAATATCGCTGAGAAGCGCAGCGAGCTTACTCATCGATCAGTAACCTTTTTTGAAGTCGACTAAGTTTTGCAGTTTAAACCCGTCATACCATCTTAAGTAGTTTTCTTTGAACTGATCGAAAACTTGATGAGGAAAACTGACGGCAGCAATATGAGGCGTAACGGTGATTTTATCGTGCAGCCAAAATGGTGAGGACTTCGCCAAAGGCTCTTGCTCAAATACATCCAGGAACGCATGAGCGATGTTGCCGTTTTCTATAGCCGGAATTAAATCGTCTTCCACAAGTACATCTCCACGCCCTACGTTAAAGAGTAATGCGTTATCAGCATGTGCTAGCCTAGCGGCATTCAAGTAGCCACGCGTATCTTCTGTTGAAGGGAGGGTGCTGACGATGATATCGGCATCTTTTACGGCAGATCGGAATTCACCGACATGGAAGGTGTATTTAAAAGGAGAAGCCTTTGCTGGGATCCCTGTTCGGTTGACCCCCCCAGTTTTCATACCTAATGCGTTACACACTTTAGCAAGGTGGCAGCCAATATCACCTGTTCCAAGTATCAATATCAATTTGTCGTCAAGAGATTGATAAGGGTGAGGTTGCCATTGAGACTTCAATTGTTGCTGTTGATAAGTAAATAGGTGGCGGAAATAATTGATCGTGTGCCCAACGACATACTCAGAAATTTGCTGACCGAAAATACCTTTTACATTGGTAAGATCATAATCTTGTCTGAGACCGCTTGCCACCAAAGCATCCACACCTGCGAAGGTGGATTGCAACCACTCCATTTTGGAAAACTGGTTTAAATCGTGAGCAACCAAAGGGGGATCGGCCAATACAATGTTCGCGAGGCTTTTGTCTTGAGTAATGACAAGGTCGTCTAGCTGTGCGTTGTTGAGCATTGAAGTGTATTCAGCATGATCTTTCGATGCGATGTACAATTTGTTGGTAAAATTATTCATAGGCTTGCTTTTTTCCCTCTGGCGAATCAAGTACACTTCCGCTGTCTTTTCCTACAATCGTTGAGTCACCATGTTACAGAACCCACTCCAGATTCGCCTAGAAAAGTTTGAACCTTGGCAGCAAATTACGTTTATGGCGTCTCTTTGCGAGCGTATGTACCCCAATTATGCGGCTTTTTGCCAGAATACAGAGTTTGCAGAATCTCGTGTCTACAAAGATATTTTAGACAGTGTTTGGGAGATGCTCACGGTTAAAAGCGCAAAAGTAAATTTTGAGCGTCAACTCGAAAAGCTAGAAGAACTTATCCCGTCTACTGATGAGTTTGATTTTTATGGTGTTTACCCTGCGGTTGATGCCTGTATCGCTTTATCAACACTTTTGCATGGCTTGCTGGACAGAGATACGTTGTTTGAATCCATGCTTAAAGTCAGTGAGCAGTCGGTTAATACCGTAGCGCAATTGGAAGAAGCTCAGACTGGTGAAGAAATAACGAATGAAAACCAGAAAGAAAATGAAGCCGTGTGCGCAGAGTGGGATGTGCAGTGGGCAATCTTCCGCCCTCTAAAAGAGACGGAAGAAAGAGATATCGAACTGATAAAGGATTTACGCCAGGAGCTGCGTGATGACCCTATCAGTAATATCGGGATAGAGCTCACTCACGACTAAAAAATTAGGCTCCTATGAGGAGCCTTGATGAGTTATTGATTTTTATCGGTGTTTTCGACAACAGGTGGTTCAGCCTCATCGTCGTCATCCCGACTTTCAATTACGCCATGTGTTTCTTTCCACTTTTCCCAGCGCTGGTTGGCTAGGAACTGCATGTCGCTTGTTTTGTCTGCTTCATCGACAATTTCTTCACCGAGTAAGTACTCGAAGATGTCTTCAAGGGTAACAATACCTTGAATTGTGCCGTATTCATCCACAATTAGTGAGAGCTGTACGCGCTGCGCCATCATTTGGTCAAACGCTTTCGGTAACCCTTTATTGTTTAAGATTACGTGAATAGGGCGCATCACTGCCCCCAACTGTTTCTCACCTTCGCCAGATTGGCGCATTCTAAATAGCTCCAACCGATGGACAAAGCCAAGGATATTGTCGGTTTGTTGGCTGTAAACCAATGGGCGAGAAAAAGGCGTATCTTTATGATCTTCTAGGAACTCATTGATCGTCATCTCAGCATTGACGCGGAAAACAACTGGGCGTGGCGTCATTACCTGAGTTACAGGTACATCTTGAATGTTCAGTAAGTTATGCAAAATACGAGATTCGCCTTCTGCAAATTCACCTGATTCTTTCGCCAATATTGCCATAGCTGACAATTCGTCACGCATTTTAGGTGCTTGATGCCCATGGGCTAGACGTTTGGTGATCTGTTCTGAAAACCAAACAAAGGGGGTAAGTGCCCATACCATCCAGCGAAGTGTCGTTGCCGCCGATGGAGCAAGCTGTCGCCAGTATGTTGCGCCTATAGTCTTAGGAACGATTTCAGAGAAGACAAGAATACCGAACGTAAGTACCGCGGAAAATACACCGAGCCACTGACTACCAAATACAACAGCAGCTTGTGCACCTGCTGTGGCGGCGCCAATCGTGTGAGCTATCGTATTGAGCGTCAAGATGGAGGCGAGTGGTCTGTCTATGTCCTCCTTCAATTCATACAATTTTTGAGCTGACGGATGGCCTTGTTGTCGAAGCTGGGCAATATAGCTGGGGGTAATACTCAATAATACCGCTTCTAAAACTGAGCAGATAAATGACACTCCAATCGCAATGGAGACATATAGAGCGAGCAGTAACATAGTTTCCTACAATCAATTGTTAGCGTCGATATCAATAGAATCCCAATGGAAACTAACTATCGACTAAGTTATAAATCGGTTCTGAACAGGAGAAAAACAAGCTCAAGAGTGAGAAAACTCGTAACAAATTGTGAGGTAAAGCTCATAATCCGGCTAAAAAATCGGCAGAAGAGCGAAAGTGAGGTGACAAACCTTTGCCACAACAGGCATTTATGGATTACAGTGAATTAGATTTCGAAAAACATACAAGAAGGGAAACCTAATGAACAAGACCCAACTCATCGACTTCATCGCAGAAAAAGCTGATCTATCTAAAGCACAAGCAAAAGCAGCTCTTGAAGCGACTCTTGGTGGAGTGACTGAAGCTCTTAAAGAGGGTGACCAGGTTCAACTTATCGGTTTTGGTACATTCAAAGTAAACCATCGTGCAGCTCGTACTGGTCGCAATCCTAAGACTGGCGACGAGATTCAAATTGCAGCAGCAAATGTTCCGGCATTTGTCGCTGGTAAAGCGCTGAAAGAATCAGTGAACTAATCTATACTACGCCGAGTTTTTACTCGGCGTAGCTATTTTATGAAGCGATACTTTTACGCACCTCTGTTACTCGCCACGTTAGTTGGCTGTTCTTCAAGTTCAAATACACCACAAGCTAACCAGTATGCTTATTATTCTGGTGGTCAGTCTATTGGTGATTCCACAAGCTTTTATTGGTTTACCAAAAGGCTAGGCAGTGCCTATTCGGCTGCTGACTATGTGACGTCTGGAGATTACGGTTATTACCGTACTGATTATGCTTGGCAAGGGGATGTACTGCGTGAGTTGATTCGAGAAGGTTATCGAACCAATGATGAGCAAGAGCTCGTACCTTATCGTGTCCATTTACGATTTAGTGCTTCTGGTGAGGCTGTTTATCAACAGCTAAGGTTGGATGGTAAAGTCCTGCCTATTCCTGAAAAACAAATCAAACGCTATCAACAAGAAGCCAATTTTGTTGTAGAAACAACAGAAGCCCAAGACAAGGAAAATCTAGAACTTGTTCAAGGGTATTGGGATGGCGAAACGTTCGAAACCTGCGATGACAGGGAATACGAAAAGTTAGCCTTCAACCAGACGCTCCCCAGTTTCGTAGTTAATCGTTTATCTACAGTAGATAGCTACGTAGCCTTTATTGGTCAAAAAGAGCTTAAAACGCTTTCTGTGAGTGATTTGCTGATGTTGTCAGAGGATAACCAGGATTGTATTAAGCGCCCGTCGTTTATCGAGCAGAACTAAGCAGTAAGCAAACTAGGTAGTAAGTAAGCTAGGCACTTGCTGCTAAACAAATACAAAAAAGGCACTCAATGAGTGCCTTAATTATTTTTATACGTGCGATTTTTTTACGTGCGCGAGAAAATATTACTTTTCTTGCTCACGAGCAATCGCTCGATAACCAATGTCGCTGCGATGGAATACACCTTCCCAGTGAATCTGTTTTGCAAGCTCGTAAGCACGTTGTTGTGCTTCCGATACGCTGTTGCCCAGAGCGGTTGCACAAAGTACACGACCACCATTAGTCACAATGTCGCCGTCTTTGTTGTCTGTTCCTGCGTGGAATACTTTCTCGCCTGCCGTTTCCTGTTGAGGGAGGCCAGAGATCACATCGCCTTTGTTGTATGCCGCTGGGTAGCCACCGGCAGCCAATACAATACCGATTGACGCACGTGAATCCCACTTAGATTCTACTTGATCCAGCTTTTCATCAATTGCAGCTAAACACAGTTCTACAAGATCGGATTCCATACGCATCATGATAGGCTGAGTTTCAGGGTCGCCAAAGCGGCAGTTGTACTCGATCACTTTTGGCGTACCGTCTTTGTCGATCATCAGACCAGCGTAAAGGAAGCCTGTGTACGGGTGACCTTCAGAAGCCATGCCATTCACGGTAGGGTAAATAACTTCTTCCATGATACGGTTGTGGATTTCTTGAGTGACGACAGGAGCTGGAGAGTATGCCCCCATGCCGCCAGTGTTAGGACCTGTATCTTTATCACCTACACGCTTATGGTCTTGGCTGGTGGCCATCGGAAGCACGTTTTTACCGTCGACCATCACGATGAAGCTCGCTTCTTCGCCGTCTAGGAATTCTTCGATAACCACTCGGCTACCTGCTTCACCAAATGCATTGCCAGCCAACATATCTTTAATAGCGTCTTCCGCTTCTTGCAATGTCATTGCAACGATTACGCCTTTACCAGCCGCAAGACCATCCGCTTTAACAACAATTGGTGCGCCTTGTTCACGAACGTAAGCTAACGCAGGCTCAATTTCTGTAAAGTTAGCGTAAGCCCCTGTAGGGATGGCGTGACGTGCTAAGAAATCTTTTGTGAACGCTTTAGAGCCTTCGAGCTGAGCTGCAGCTTCTGTTGGACCAAAGATAGGTAAGCCAGCTGCACGGAAGGCATCGACGACACCGATAACTAACGGCGCTTCAGGGCCGACAATGGTCAGCTCAATAGCGTTTTCTTTGGCAAATGCGACAAGTGCTTCAATGTCTTCTACACCGATAGCGACATTTTCGAGTTTAGGCTCAAGCGCTGTCCCTGCGTTGCCAGGTGCAACGAAAACAGTTTCAACATTTGGGTTCTGTGCTGCTTTCCAGCCCAAAGCATGCTCTCTACCACCGGCACCGATAATTAGTACATTCATGTTTTAAAATCCTTATAGCTGCTTCAGAGCCTTTATTTCTGTGTCAAACATGCTCACTTATGGTCATAAGCTCCGCGTGTGTTCCTTGAACTAAAGTCACTGACTTGCTCTACGTATTTAAAATATTGGAATATTTAAAAATACAAAATTATAAGTCTTGCTCAAAGTAGTTGGTGATGTGGCTAGGAAGCAATTGAGCCCATCCCCGGGAGCATAGTCCGCTATGTGACCGGGGTGGGCGAAAGCAGCTAACAACGCCACAGTGCCAAATACGAAGAGGAAATTAGTGGCGGAAGTGACGCATGCCAGTAAAGATCATCGCCATTCCGTGTTCGTCAGCAGCTGCAATAACTTCGTCATCACGCATAGAGCCACCTGGCTGAATCACGCATTTGATGCCCGCTTCTGCAGCAGCATCGATGCCATCACGGAATGGGAAGAATGCGTCAGATGCCATAACGCAGCCTTCAACTTGAAGACCTTCGTCTGCGGCTTTGATGCCTGCGATTTTAGCAGAGTAAACACGGCTCATTTGACCAGCGCCCACACCAATAGTCATGTCGCCTTTCGAGTAAACGATCGCGTTGGATTTTACGTATTTCGCAACTTTCCAGCAGAATAGCGCGTCTTTTAGCTCTTCTTCTGTCGGTTGGCGTTTAGAAACCACTTTAAGGTCAGACGCTTCAACCATGCCTTGGTCACGGTCTTGAACTAGTAGGCCACCGTTAACGCGTTTCACGTCAAAGCCAGTCGTCTTAGTTGTCCACTCGCCACACTCAAGTAGGCGAAGGTTTTTCTTAGCCGCTACGATTTCTACTGCTTCAGCTGAAACAGAAGGGGCAATGATAACTTCAACGAATTGGCGCTCAGTGATAGCGGTTGCAGTTGCAGCGTCTAGTTCACGGTTGAATGCGATGATGCCGCCAAATGCAGACGTTGGGTCTGTTTTGAACGCACGGTCGTAAGCTTCTAGGATGTTTTCACCTAGTGCTACACCACATGGGTTAGCGTGCTTAACGATCACACATGCTGGCTCGTCGAACTCTTTCACACACTCAAGAGCTGCGTCAGTGTCAGCGATGTTGTTGTAGGACAGTGCTTTACCTTGAATTTGGCGAGCAGTAGACACTGATGCTTCTTCAGGGTTTGCTTCAACGTAGAATGCTGCAGCTTGGTGGCTGTTCTCACCGTAGCGCATGTCTTGCTTTTTCTCGAACTGTTGGTTGAACGTGCGAGGGAATTTGCTCTCTTCATCACCTTCTTTGTTCTCACCATATGATGGAACCATAGTGCCGAAGTAGTTGGCGATCATGCCGTCGTAAGAAGCTGTGTGTTCGAACGCAGCGATAGCTAGGTCGAAGCGAGTCTCTAGTGTTAGAGATTTCTCGTTAGCGTCCATTTCGGCGATAACGCGATCGTAGTCGTGTGCGTTCACAACGATAGTGACGTCTTTGTGGTTTTTCGCTGCAGAGCGAACCATTGTTGGACCACCGATATCAATGTTCTCAACAGCATCAGCCAGCGTACAACCTTCTTTAGCAACAGTTTCTGCAAATGGGTATAGGTTAACTACAACCATATCGATAGGGTTAATGCCGTGTGTTTCCATGATGGCATCGTCTTGACCGCGACGACCAAGAACACCACCGTGAACTTTAGGATGAAGCGTTTTAACGCGACCGTCCATCATCTCAGGGAATCCAGTGTAATCGGATACTTCAGTTACAGAGATGCCTTGTTCGGCAAGAAGGCGGGCTGTGCCACCAGTAGACAGGATATCAATACCGCGGTCGGCAAGAGATTTTGCAAACTCAACGATACCAGTTTTGTCTGATACGCTGATAAGAGCGCGGCGAATAGGACGAGCGTTATTCATTGCTTCCATCTTCCTCAAATTCACAGAGTAGTTAGATTAAAGATATTTGCCAAAAATGTACTTGTTCTTACGCTCATTAAGGATAAATAGAATTATCATTCCTTAGGTCATGCCATTATTATTAGAGACATGTGAGCAAAGATATTGGCCAGTTTTGGTAAAGACCTTTGATTGGTCGATGTATTCATTTCAACTCGAAATTTGATGGCGCGTATTCTAACTAAATTATTACAAAAAAGCTCGCGCAATCGTTTGGCGTCACAAAAATAATTAGGAAAATCCGTTTTTGACACCAAAATCGTAACAATAAGGTTAAAAAAACATGTTTCAGATTGGTGAGTTAGCGAAAAGGTGCGAAGTCAGCACTGACACGTTACGCTTCTACGAAAAGAATAAATTGATATCGCCAGCTGGGCGAAGCGAGTCCGGCTATCGGCTTTATGATGAAGAAAATCAAAAACAGGTTCAGTTTATCCTCAAATCTAAGTCTCTTGGGTTGAGTTTGGATGAAATTCGTGAACTTTTAGATATTAAGTTAGAAGCGACAGAACACAGTTGTGCTGAAGTAAAGTCGATCACGTCGGCGAAACTGACCCTTATCGATGAAAAAATTCATGACTTAACACGAATTCGTCGAGCATTGAAGAAAATCAATGATGCGTGCTGTGGGCACGTCGATGACGATGCTAGCCATTGTTCAATTCTCGAGGCATTGGCAGGAGAAAAAGTGCATGGTCGTGGAGTTTGCTGTGATGAGCGACAATAAGTCACGTTGCTTAAAGAAAGTGGCTAACGGTTAATGATGAATAAAAATGGGCAGCTTTAGAACTGCCCATTGTGTATCTGCAGTTGAGAATTACTGTGCTTGGGTGAAGGAGAGTTACGCAAACTCCATCACGATTCGACCAGTAATTTCGCCTTTTTCCATATCAGCAAAGATGTCATTGATGTCTTCAAGCTGCTTTACTTCCGTGATGGCTTTCACTTTACCATCAGCCGCAAATTGCAGACATTCTTGCAGGTCTTTTCGCGTACCAACAATAGAACCAATCACCTTCACTCCATTCAACACGGTATCAAAAATAGGGATAGGCATGTCTTCAGGGGGCAACCCAACCAATACACATGAACCGCCTCGTCGGATGGCTCTGTATGCTTCTTGGAACGCAGGCTTGGATACTGCGGTGCAGACAACACCATGTACCCCTCCAACCAGCTCTTGAATGACCTCTGAAGGCTTCTGTTTCATAAAGTCGATACAATGAGTAGCACCGAGTTCTTTTGCCAGTGCCAGCTTCTCATCTCCAGTATCTACCGCGATGACATTCATACCCATTGCTACTGCGTATTGAATCGCCAAGTGGCCTAAGCCACCTGCACCAATAATCGCGACCCATTGCCCAGGTTTTACACTGGTGACTTTCAAGGCTTTGTAGGTGGTTACGCCTGCGCAGAATAAAGGCGCGGCATCGACGTAGTTGAGACCTTCAGGGATTTTAATCGCATATTCGCCATTCGCGAGGCAGTATTCAGCATACCCGCCATCGACAGAGTAGCCAGCATTATGCTGATCGAGACAAAGGGTTTCTTGACCTTCTAAGCAGTAATCACAATGACCACAAGCACTATAGAGCCACGGAATTCCAACGCGATCCCCCACTTTTAAGTGGTGGATCTCACTGCCGACTTCGACAACTTCACCTACACCTTCATGTCCGGGGACCAATGGCATTTTAGGCTTCACAGGCCAATCACCATGACAGGCGTGTAAATCGGTGTGGCATACGCCACAAGCGTGGATCTTAACTAACACATCGCGTGCCTTTACGTTTGGCAGCGGAATATCTTTAATGACCAGCGGTCCTTTAAACTCATTCACCACAGCGGCTTTCATGGGATTCTCCATCAGTGACTAAATGTTTTCGATAATCATTCTCATTTAATTGATATGAATTTAAATTGATATTAATCACGAAAGGTGAGGAAAATGAAGCGCGGTTTCTAGTGTGTGATAGACAACAAAAAACGCCACTCGATGTGGCGTTTTAGCGTGTTTATCCAATCGCACCTTGAACGATTAAACCTTGAAGTGATGGATTATCTTTTGGAGGTTTTGCCCATTACTAAGCAATACTTCACTTGCTTGTGCAACTTGCGTTGCTTGGGCTGCCGACTGGTCGCTGTTTTCTGAAATGATGACCAAATTTTTACTGATCTCTTCGGTAGCAAGAGTCTGCTGAGCACTTGAATCGGCTATTTGCTGGTTAAGATCCAATATATGGCTGATTTGTTGCCCAATTTCGGCCAATGTTTCTCGTGCTTCCTTAGCTTGTCCGTGGGTGGCATTGGATTGGACTTGTGTTTTCTCCATTGCAGAGGTAACCGTTTTTGCTCTAGCTTGTAGGTTACCTACAATTTGCTCTATCTCATCAGTACTTGCTTGCGTTCGAGTTGCTAAGGTGCGTACTTCATCTGCCACCACCGCAAAGCCTCGTCCTTGTTCCCCAGCACGAGCGGCTTCAATAGCTGCGTTGAGCGCCAATAAGTTAGTTTGCTCAGCAATACCCCGAATAACATCCAATACCGTACTCACCGTTTCAGAATCCTGAGCAAGTTGAAGAGTACTTTTTTCTGTTTCTGTCAGTAGGTCGGACAGTGAGCTCATATGGCTGGTCGCGCTATCGATAACACTAACCCCTTGCTCACCCAATTGTGCAGCTTGTTGTGCAGCATCTGCGGCAGAAGAGGCTGACGTAGCGACTTCTTGGTTACTGGCGTGGAGCTCATTCATCGCAGAGGCAACTGTATCGACGGATTGATGTTGTTCACCCGCCTTCATTGACGCATCTGACGCCACTTGGTTAAGTTGTGTAGCGGCGCTAGTAATGCCTTCACTTACAGGAATCATGTCGGTGACAATAGAGCGTATTTTGTTGGTAAATAGATTAAATGCCGCAGCGATGTGGCTGAGTTCATCCTTTCCATTCGAAGGTAAGTCTTTGGTGAGGTCGCCATCTCCTTCGGCGATATCATTAAGTGCTTCTTCGGTGTCAATACAAGGTTTGGTAATGCTGTAGCCAAACCAAGTGGCAATGAGAGCCATAGTAATCAAGCAGGCAATTATAATCATAATGATTGACTGGGCTCGCTCCCAAAACAGCGCGTCTACATCATCAATGTATACCCCACTTCCAACAATCCACCCCCAAGGTTCATGGAGTTTTACATAAGACACTTTTTCTACATCTACTTCCGAACTAGGCTTTGGCCACATGTAATTGACGAACCCACCGCCGTTGTTTCGCTTAACCTCGTTAACGAATTCAATGAAAAGTGATTTTCCTGTGGGATCTTTTACACCGGACAAGTCCTTACCATTAAGTTGAGGTTTAATTGGGTGATTAACCATATAGGGGCGGGTGTCGTTTACCCAAAAGTAATCATTTTTCTCGTACCGCAGACCATTTAGTGCAGCCTTAGCTTGGGTCTGTGCTTCTACTTTAGTAAGAGTTCCATTTTTTTCGAGTTGGTAAAAATGCTCAATTACACTGTGCGCTGTCTCGACCAAATGGCGAGTTTTTACTTGTTTAGCGGTAAGCAGGTCACCAAAGTAAGCGTATTTTATGTAGGCAAGTGGGGCGAGCATAAGTAACGCAATAGTAAGCGTCATAATGTACAGCCGTGATTTGATGGACACGGAGCGCAAGCTAATTCCATTCATATCGACAATCCTTTGTTTAGTGATTCGTTCGCTAGGCGTTATTTTTATTTTTTTAAGCTACATCGTGTTCGTTACACGTCAACGACGTGTACCAATTTAAAGTTAGCCTTTAATTGATTATAAAAAGGAGAGCTAGATAGATAAATTCGACCAAAGGCACATAAAAGGATTGATTTCGGGCTACTTTGGGAAGGTGGTTAAGTAATTGCTTATGAAGGAAAATACGCTTTTGAGCTGTACAGTAATTTTATTGGTCTTTATGTGAATGAGTTCAGAAGTGAGTGCGAGATTTGGATTCCAATAAAAAAAGCCCTGACCAAGTAGTCAGGGCTTTAAAATTCGGTAGAAAACTGATCTGTGATTAGTTCATGCCGTATTTTTTAAGTTTCTTACGAAGCGTACCGCGGTTGATACCCATCATAGTTGCTGCGCGTGTTTGGTTACCACGAGTGTATTGCATGATGGTGTCTAGTAGTGGCTGCTCTACTTCTGCCAATACTAGTTCGTACAGGTCGTTGACTTCCTGGCCATTAAGTTGAGCAAGGTAGTTTTTAAGAGACGCTTTTACTGAGTCACGTAATGGCTTTTGAGTGATCTGGTCTTGTGAGGTCACTGTAGTTACTGTCAATGCTTCGGAAGTCAGATTTTGTTCGAACATATTCGGTCTAGCTCTTTTCTGTAATTATGATGCAACGTTATCAAAATAACCTTCTAGCGCGTCCAGTTGCAGCGGAGCCGCTTCTATAGCGTTGAAGGTACGGCGAAACTCACTTGCTTGCTCACGTTCTTTTAAGTACCAGCCAACGTGCTTACGCGCGATTCTAGGACCTAAAAACTCCCCATAAAACTCATGAAGTGCCTTCACATGACCAAGCATAATGTCTTTCACTTCCAATACAGGAAGGGAAGCCATCGTGCTGCCGTTTTCCAAATAGTGGTGGATTTCCTGAAAAATCCACGGACGACCCTGGGCAGGGCGACCTATCATCAAAGCGTCCGCACCAGTGTATTCCAGTACGAATTTGGCTTTTTCCGGGCTATCGATATCACCGTTAGCAATAACCGGTATGGAAACCGCCTGTTTAGCCGCTTTGATGCTTTCATATTCTGCCTCGCCTTTGTACATACAAGCCCGAGTTCGCCCATGTAGAGCAAGAGCTTGTATGCCGCAGTCTTCGGCCATTTTAGCAATTTGAACACAGTTCTTATTGTCTGTATTCCAGCCTGTACGGGTTTTCAATGTCACGGGAACATCAACGGCATTTACAACAGCGGTCAGTATCTTTTCGACAATGTCCGGATGCTGAAGTAATGCTGAGCCGGCAAGCTTCTTGTTTACTTTCTTAGCAGGGCAACCCATATTGATATCGATAATTTGTGCACCATTATCGACATTATATTGAGCGGCTTCTGCCATCTGCTGGGGATCTGCCCCTGCAATTTGTACTGAGCGGATGCCCGATTCGCCTTCATGTACCATGCGTTGTTGGGATTTCGCTGTTTTCCATACTTTGGGGTTTGACGACATCATTTCACTGACAGCCAAGCCCGCACCGTATCGGAGACATAACTCTCGAAAGGGTCTATCGGTGACTCCTGCCATAGGAGCGACGATAAGATTGTTCTTAAGTTGATAGTTTCCGATCTTCAAAACAGCATTCAGTTCTATACCAGCAAGGGCGCGCATTTTACGCATTTTTTCGCAAAGAGAAAAGCTTAATTTTTGAGCATTTACAATTTGTTTTTTAAAATGCCTAAATTTCAGTCAATTAGAGTAGAAGCGCTTACTTTCTCTTGCTTTTAGGCATTTTTCTTGCCCGAAATTCGGCACCATTCTGATTGTTCAATAATCGGATCGATGTTCAGTTCGTCTCGGTAGTAATTTGCTACGTCTTCTGCTTGTGTATCTAACACGCCAGACATCGCGAGCATGCCTTCAGGTTTCAGTAATCCTTTAATAACACCAGAGAGCTCACGCAGTGGCCCTGCAAGAATATTGGCAACCACAACGTCTGCAATAAGGTTGTCAGGCTGATCTTGTGGCAGAAACAATTCGAGCTGGTCCGCTACGCCATTTCGCTCTGCATTTGCTCTGGAAGCTTGAATAGCCTGTGGATCGATATCAATCCCAATGACTTTACTTGCGCCCAGTTTGATTGCAGCGATAGCCAGAATGCCAGAGCCACAGCCAAAATCGATCACTGTTTTACCTTCGAGCTCAATTCCTTCAAGCCATTCAAGGCAGAGTGAAGTTGTTGGGTGCGTACCGGTGCCGAAAGCTAAACCTGGATCGAGCATAACGTTCACAGCATTTGGATCCGGAATATCTCGCCAGCTTGGGCAAATCCACAAACGCTTGCCAAATTGCATTGGGTGGAAATTCTCCATCCATTCGCGCTCCCAGTCTTTGTCTTCAAGTTGCTCGACTTTGTGCGCAAAACCATCTTCTAACAGATCGCTATCTGCAATTTGATTTAAGACTTGTTTGGTATCGGTTTCAGCGTCGTACAGTGCGACAACGTCCGTTTCACCCCATAAGCGAGTTTCACCCGGAAGCGGTTCGAACACAGGAGTATCTTTGGCATCTAAAAAGGTAACGGATAATGCGCCTGTGTTTTCCATCAGCATATCGCCGATTTGTTCAGCGTTCTTGTCGCTCGCATTGAGTTTGATTTGAATCCAGGGCATGGAGTGCACCTTTTTGTCATATTGAAATTGGTGGAGGAGTCTAGCTGATTTGGACAAAAAAAACACTCCCCGACACTTTCTCAAGTGCGGGGAGTGCGGTTTGTCTTTATCGGCGTAAACGCTTACTGAAGACCGAGTTTCTTCTCAAGGTAGTGAATGTTTGCACCACCGTGTTGGAAGTTCTCATCATTCATGATCATTTCTTGCAGAGACACATTGGTTTTGATGCCTTCAACGATCATTTCACCCAATGCGTTCTTCATACGAGCAATCGCAACATCACGGTTTTCACCAAAGGTGATCAGTTTACCAATCATCGAATCGTAATGAGGAGGTACTGTGTAGCCCGTGTAGATGTGTGATTCCCAACGTACGCCCATACCGCCAGGTGCGTGGAAACGTTCCACCTTACCTGGAGAAGGCAAGAAGCGCTCTGGATCTTCGGCATTGATTCGGCATTCAACCGCATGACCGCTGATCTTAATGTCGTCTTGAGTGTAAGAAAGCGGTTGACCAGCAGCAACACGAAGTTGCTCTTTGATGAGGTCTACGCCCGTTACCATTTCAGTAACTGGGTGCTCTACTTGAATACGAGTGTTCATTTCGATGAAGTAGAATTCGCCGTTTTCGTATAGGAACTCAAATGTACCCGCACCGCGATAGCCAATTTCCAAACAAGCGCGAGTACAACGCTCACCGATGTATTTACGCATTTCTGCCGTGATACCCGGTGCTGGCGCTTCTTCCACTACTTTTTGGTGACGACGCTGCATTGAGCAATCACGTTCGCCTAGGTGGATTGCACCACCCTGACCGTCTGCAATGATCTGAACTTCAACGTGACGTGGGTTTTCTAGGAATTTCTCCATGTAAACGATGTCGTTGTTGAATGCTGCTTTTGCTTCCGCACGAGTCATTGCAATCGCTTCAATCAATTCTTCTTCGCTACGAACCACACGCATACCGCGACCGCCGCCGCCGCCAGAGGCTTTGATGATCACAGGGTAGCCAATGCGTTTCGCGTGCGCTTTGTTTTTGCTGCCGTCGTCATCTAGCGGACCGTCTGAACCAGGTACGCATGGAACGCCTGCTTTTTTCATTGCCGTGATAGCGGAAACTTTGTCACCCATCATGCGGATGGTTTCGGCTTTAGGGCCGACGAAAATGAAACCGCTGCGTTCAACTTGCTCTGCAAAGTCAGCGTTTTCAGATAGGAAACCGTAGCCAGGGTGAATAGCGATAGCACCAGTGACTTCCGCAGCAGAAATAATTCTTGGAATGTTTAGGTAGCTGTCGATACCACGAGCAGGACCGATACAAATGGATTCGTCTGCCAATAGTACGTGTTTAAGGTCACGGTCAGCGGTTGAGTGAACAGCGACCGTTTTAATACCCAGCTCTTTACATGCGCGAAGGATACGAAGTGCAATCTCACCTCGGTTCGCGATGACTAATTTATCTAGCATATAATCAGCCTCAGTTATTCGATGATAACGAGTGGTTGGTCAAACTCAACAGGTTGACCGTCTTCCACTAGGATGGCTGTAACTACGCCAGATTTGTCCGCTTCGATTTGGTTCATCATTTTCATCGCTTCTACGATACATAGAGTGTCGCCAGCATTAACGCTTTGACCGATTTCGATAAATGATTTTGATTCAGGGCTTGGAGAGCGGTAGAACGTACCGACCATTGGAGAAAGAACATGGTGTCCAGCCGGTACAGCTTCAGCCGGAGCTTCCGCTGCTGCTGGTGTTGCAGGTGCAGCTACAGGTGCTGCTGCCGCTGGAGCGACAGGCGCTGCTGCGTATTGAATAGGTGCCGCTACAGGAGCAGGACCGGAACGACTGATTCGTACTGACTCTTCACCTTCAGAGATTTCAAGCTCTGCGATGCCAGATTCTTCCACTAACTCAATCAGCTTCTTAATTTTACGAATATCCATCTTATTTTCTCTTTCTCAAATTAGGTGACTCTCAAGTATCGAGAGTGTTCTGTGTCATGTATTACTTATTTGACTGCTGGTATTACCCATTTGACTGCAGGTGATTCACCGCTGCAGCCAATGCGAATTGGTAGCCTTGGGCACCCAAGCCACAAATTACCCCGACGGCTTTATCCGATAGGTAAGAATGATGGCGGAAAGGTTCACGTGCGTGAACGTTAGATAGGTGCACTTCAATGAACGGAATGTCGACGCCCAATAACGCGTCACGTAGAGCGACGCTAGTATGGGTAAACGCTGCTGGATTGATCACAATGAAATCCACATTTCCCATGGCAGCATGTATGGCTTCAATCAGTTCGTACTCACGATTGGATTGCAGATGCTGGATCTCTACATCAAGCGAAACCGCTTGGTGTTCTAGATCATCAATGATCTGAGAGAGCGTTTTAGAGCCATAATGTGCCGGTTCACGAAGACCCAAAAGATTAAGATTAGGACCGTTTAGAACCAGAATGCGTGATTTTGTAGCCATCGTGAGGTTATCTTCCTTTAACTAGAGGTTAAAATTCGACATTCCAAAATTTGTGAGCTGATAATTAAATTTAGAGGTCTAAATTACCGTCTTGCTCAAATTAACTGTCGATTATAGACAATTCAGCGCAATTAGCAGCAAAATACTGGTCAAACCTCGACAATTTTATGTCAAAGATAAGGAAATTTGTGAGGAAGATAAAGAATCCGGACCCGCCTTCAAGGAGACAGTAGTGGCGAGCCCGGAAAACTTATTTGCTTGAGCGAGAAAGCAACCATGTAGGAAGTTGTGGAACTTTGGCAATGACGATACCAATGAGTAAAGGCAGCAGCAGTTGCTGTGACAGCTCTGATAGGTGGTTATCGTTTATCCAAGCGTCGAGAAGCAGCGCAACCACAGGGAATATGAGAAAACAGAGTGAAGCCGTGAAGGGAGCCGTCATTTGATTGAGGGAGAAGTACGCAACAATACCAATGACACTTGCAACAAGCCCAAGATAGACCACGGCATACATCGATTCGGCGGTGAAATAATGTGTGTCTGGCTGTTCCATAAACAGTCCAACAACCAATAGTAATAACGCGGCGATACCAGAAGGCAATGCGTTATAGGTGAGCACATGGATTCCCTTTGCATACTTTTGAGTTAACACATACATGACGGCATGGATAAGTACGGCGCTCACGAGTGCTAGGATACCTGCGTTATCATTGCTGTCACCCATCTCCAGTTCGCCTGATAGAATCAAACACAACGCGATGACGGCCATGCCTAATCCAAAAAATTGGTGAGCAGAAAGACGCAATGACAAGCTGATCATAGAAACGGCTAAAACCGCGATCGGCATATTGGCAAAGATGATGGAGGCCAACCCAGAAGAGATGTATTGCTCACCTAATATCATCAAGGTAAAGGGAATCGCGAAGTAAAATACAGCGACAGCCACCATGAATTTTCGTTTGCCCTTTGGGAAAAGTAAGGCTTTTTTCATCAGCAGTGTCACAGCGATTAATAAAGGGGCAGAAATCAGGAACCGCAGGCCTGTCGCGGTAATCGGGGGGATGGTTTCAACCGCAATTTCCATCGCCATCCATGTTGTACCCCATATCAAACAAACGGAGACAAATGTGATGGTGCAAAGTAATTGTTTAGACATTGCTTTTATCTGTTACTGAGAAAGAGCGTCTATTCTATGCAATCAGTAGGAGTGGTAATTTCTCAATGTAGCACGACTTTTTCGTATAAAGAGAAAGGCATTTTCTAATATGACGTTTTACAGAAAAATTTTCCTTAACACGGAGTTCAGATAAAAAAAGCCAGGTCAAAAGACCTGGCGAAGTAATAAAGGTGGAAATTAGGTTGAATCAGATTAAGACAGGTTCTGATTTTCTTCGATGAGCTTATTCACCACGCTTGGATCGGCAAGTGTCGAAGTATCGCCCAAGTTGCTGGTATCGCCTGTGGCGATTTTACGTAAAATTCGACGCATGATTTTACCCGAACGCGTTTTCGGTAGAGAATCTGTCCAGTGCAATACGTCTGGTGTTGCGATAGGACCAATCTCTTTGCGTACCCAGTTCTTCACTTCTTTGTGAAGTTCTGCACTTGGTATTTCACCGTCATTCAAGGTGATGTAGGCATAAATTGCCTGACCTTTGATGTCGTGAGGAACACCAACGATAGCCGCTTCTGCAATCTTATCGAAGGCAACCAACGCCGATTCAATTTCTGCAGTCCCCATACGGTGACCAGAAACGTTTAGCACATCATCCACACGACCAGTGATCCAGTAATAGCCATCTTCGTCACGGCGAGCACCGTCACTGGTGAAATACATGCCTTTAAATGTAGAGAAATAGGTTTGTTCAAAGCGCTCGTGATCGCCATAAACAGTACGCATTTGCCCTGGCCAAGAGTCGAGAATCACAAGGTTACCGTCTGCGGCACCTTCAATGATGTTACCTACGTTATCGACAAGCGCCGGTTGTACGCCAAAGAATGGGCGTGTCGCTGAGCCCGGCTTCAATGCGGTTGCACCAGGCAGTGGTGAAATCAAAATACCGCCTGTTTCTGTCTGCCACCAAGTATCCACGATAGGTGATTTTTCATCACCGATGGTTTTGTAGTACCACTCCCACGCTTCAGGGTTAATCGGTTCACCAACAGAACCCATGATGCGCAAACTGCTGCGGTTTGTACCTTCAACGGCTTCATTCCCTTTTGCCATTAAGGCGCGAATTGCCGTTGGTGCGGTGTAAAGGATGTTGACGTTGTGTTTGTCGACTACTTCGCTCATGCGGTTTGTTTTCGGGTAGTTAGGCACACCTTCAAACAAGATAGTTTTCGCACCGTTAGCAAGTGGCCCGTAAATAAGGTAAGTGTGACCCGTGATCCAACCTACGTCTGCAGTACACCAGAAGGTTTCGCCTTGCTGGTAATCGAACACGTACTTGAATGTCATTGTTGCGTAGACGAGGTAACCACCTGTGGTGTGTAAAACGCCTTTTGGTTTACCTGTGGAACCAGAAGTGTAAAGAATGAAAAGTGGGTCTTCTGCGTTCATTTCTTCTGGCGGGCAATCATCCGATACCGCTGCGGTTGCTTCGTGCCACCAAACATCACGCTGCTCATCCCAAGCAACATCGCCACCTGTGCGTTTTAGAACCAGTACTTTTGAAATGCTGTCGACTTCAGGGTTAGCCAATGCATCATCGACATTTTTCTTCAATGGAACCGCGCGACCACCACGAACCCCTTCGTCTGCTGTAACAACGACTTTTGCGTTGGAATCAACAATACGACCTGCCAGTGCTTCTGGAGAAAAACCCCCGAAAACGACAGTGTGAACCGCACCAATACGTGTACAAGCCAGCATTGCCACGGCAGCTTCCGGTACCATTGGCATGTATAAACAGACGACATCACCTTTCTTAACACCTTGTTCTTTCAGGGCGTTAGAGAAACGGCAGACTTCTTTGTGGAGTTCATTAAAGGTCAGTGTTTTATCATCGGCTGGGTCATCCCCTTCCCAAATGATGGCAACTTCATTGCCACGCTCGGCGAGGTGACGGTCGATACAGTTTGCAGAAACATTGAGTGTTCCATCTTCAAACCAGCGAATATCAACGTGTCCAGTATCGAAGGAGGTTTGTTTTACGTTGGTGTAAGGCTTGATCCAATCTACGATTTTTCCGTGTTCGCCCCAAAAGCCCTCTGGGTCGCTGACAGATTGTTGGTACATCGCCAGATAAGTGTCGTTATCAGCGTGGGTCTTAGCTTTAATATTTTCTTTGACCGGATAAACGTGGGCTTCACTCATTGCTCTCTCCTTGTGAATTCAGCAAGTTCCATTATTTCCGAAATGATATGGAAATCGGTTGGTATTAACTCTCAGCTACCCCCAGTTTTTCTACAATTAGACTTTAGGATGATAAGGGGGCATTTGCCTTTATAAGCAGCGGCTTACTTAGAAAATTGAGAGGTGGATCAGCGCTTTAATTGCAGAGCAAGTTAACGCACATAGGCAGAGGTCAGAGCAGGTAGGTCGCCATAAGTGAGCCGAACGTAAACTAATGCGGCTGAAATGGCATCTTGCAGGGCATCGTGTTTGTTGTCTTGTGGGGGCAGACCCAAGTGCTTGCAGATGGCATCCAAACTAAGATCAAAATAAGCATTAGGTAGGTGGCGCTCAAGCTTTTCGTGATAGATCTGGCTAACTTCCAACAAAGGGTTTGGAAGAGGAAAGCCCAAGTGGCGCTTACAGGCTAGATCAAGAATCGTTTTGTCATAACGGATGTGATAGCCCACGACAGGGCGGTTGCCAATGAATGCGATTAACGCCTCTAGTGCGTCCTTTTCATTCATTCCCCCTGCAAGATCACTATGGCGAATCTTGTGCACGCAAACGGAATCCGCATTAAGAGATTGAGGTGCACGTAAACGAACATGGAATGGTTGGCTGGTGATGATACGGTTGCCAATGATTTTTGTGGCAGCAATAGTGACCAGTTCGGCTCGGTTAGGGTCTAGGCTGGTGGTTTCACAATCGAGAGAAACAAATTCCGTTTCATGGGGCGCATCAAATAATGATTGATACGGGTTTCCCTTTAATTTTCTGCGCCACCACCAGCGAAACACTCTATTCATATGACCTCTTTGTCTTTGTTTTTCTCTTAGTCACGGATTTGATAATGATAGCCTAGCCACTGCTTGAACTTTTTCACGACATGTAAGCTGTGCCTGAGAAGATCCCTTTCAGAGCGGTCCAGTAATTTGAGTTCTATATTGTTACCACTGTGATGCTCTGATAACTGCTGCGCTAAACGTAATTTAAAGAACAATTTGAGCGCTTCCGTCAGGTTGTCAGCCGTGTCAGGTTCAAGAATCCGCTTTTTCTGTAGTGCTTCTATACGGTCAAAGGTGTTCTTTTCACTTAAAGCGTATTCCAACGAAAGTGCGCGAATACCGTGCACAATGGGGAAAATGCCACCTCTTTTTATATCGAGCCCGTCTTTGCTTTTTTTGACATTCCCAAACAGAGTGAGGGGGAGTGAAAACTGCAAGGCTGGGCGAGTAAAATCCATTAGCACGAGCATGTTATTCTTCATGCTGTCGGAGATATGCTGTGCAACGGGGGTAAGTAACTCGTGGTTTCCCGCCACAGCGTGAGCATCGGTGAGAATGGCAAGTTTCATTACGTTCTCTGCCGTCCCCTTTGTGATCCATCGGGTAACAGTGCGTTGCCAATCACTTTGGCTATGCACCCAATCGGGGTTATTTACCATGACTTTGCCGGGGCAAAGAGGGTAGCCGAGTTGCTGCAGAGTATGCGTAAATCGCTCCATGATTTCTTGGCATTCTGCCCATTCAACGCCATCTTGTAATATCAGCGCATTGTCTTGGTCGGTTTTGAGTACCTGTTCCCCTCGTCCTTCTGAGCCCAATACGATCAAGCAGCATTTATCGTGCATGGGGGAGGGAATGATAAGGTGGAAGGCTTTCTCAATGATTTGTTCGTTGACTGCGGAAATAAGCTCCATGATGAAGCGAGTTCGAATGCCGTTATTGATTAGGCTTTCAACCAAATGTCGCTGCCTATTGGCTGCCAGAGCGAGCTCTTCAATGGTTTGAGCACGGGCAATGCTGAGAGATAAAACGTGTGAGTGTGTTGAGAAGCTAGACAGTATTTGTGTCATGTCTAACATGCCAACGGGCTCATTGCCATTGCAAACCATCACACGCTTCATTCGTTGACGAGTCATGGTGATCATCGCATTAAACAGGAAGTCCCCATCTTCGATGTAATACACTGGAAAGGTTGCAATGGTGCCTACAGGCGTATCCAGTGGGTGGTCATCTAACATGACGGCATGCAGCATGTTGGTTCGCGTAATAATGCCAAATGGGTAAGGGGTTGAAGATTCAGCAAGCCTCGGATCGTGTTCTTTCAATCGTACTAATGCACTGTCGATGGAGCGCTCTTTCATGAGTTTCGTTACGGCATTGAGTGGCTCATCGTGATCAAGAATCAGTACTGGATGATAAATGCTGTCATCGACTTTCGTGAGAATAAATTCCCCAAGATTTTGCTGCTTTTGTGCCGCTTCGACCAGTTCTTGCCGTTTCGACAGGTTGGAATCGAAATAGGCAGAAAACTTCGGGTTGGTTTGGTATAGCTCGATAAAGACTTCACTTGGGAGCAAATAACTTAAGGTGTCTTCTAAGGCGATGTACTTGTGCTTAACGGTTCCTTCTAGCTGAGCGCGCACGTCAAACAAATCATCGTTCGCATAATGTGCGAAGATTTCTTGATCGTCCCCTGAACGCTCTTCTACTCCACCTTTTATCAGAATGTGTAACGCTGTCCCCGTTTGACCAGGTTTAAGTATGGTTTCATTTTCGCGGTAATACGCTACATCTAAAGAAGATCTTAGTCGTTCTTGTTCGTGCGTTGAAAGCCGATCAAAAGGAGCGGCGTTCATATTGAATTTATCCGGCATATCTGAACAGCTCTAACACAATGACATTATCAATAGTGTTGGTAAAAAGTGGGATAAGCTCCAGACGACTTTGGTCTAATGGGTGCAGAGAACTTAGTTGTATCGGAGGAAATACTATTAGGCTGAATGCCAAATCAGAGGTTTCGAAGGGTGTCGATCTAGGTTGTTAAAATGATAGGTGTTTGATAATAAAGCGCTTCATTTTGTTAGGTGTGTTCCGTTAAACAGGGAAGAAAAATCTCTCAAATTTTTCTCTTTTAGTTTGATGCGAAGTTGGGATAATGTCGCCCCGTTCCTTATTCAATTAGGTGTTTAATGCTCCGCAGTACCCCATATGGCTGGATATCTCAGTATTTTGTCGGCTTCTTTTTCTCTTATGGCGTCCATTTGCCTTTTTGGGCAATTTGGTTTGCTTCACAAGATATTTCAGCGTCTGACATTGGTGTGCTGATCGGGCTTGGTCTGGCTTCTCGGTGTTTTGCCAATTTGGTGATTACCCCACGTTTGCACAAGGTTGAACACCTAATCCCAGCCCTTCGTTGGCTCACTTTGGCATCGATGCTCGCCATTGTTGCGCACTTATTTGTTGGGGGCGACTTTTGGCTTCTGGCTGGTGCAACCATTCTATTTAACCTCTCTTGTGGCCCTGTGGTTCCATTAACCGATGCAATGGCGAACTATTACGCCCGCCTTAAGTTACTGGATTATGGAAGAACAAGGCTTTGGGGCTCCATTGCTTTTGTGGCGGGTTCGACAGTCGTGGGATATTTAGTGGCGATATACGGAGCGAGCGCCATTATTTATACCGCATTGGCAGGGCTTGCTGCTTCAATGCTATTGGTGATGCGTAACCCCAATGTGATGCCTGTTTCGGAAACGGAAGAAAGCAAAGAAAGACCAAAACTGACGGCGATTTTGAAAGACTCGTCCGTGGTTCGTTTTCTGGTTTTAGCGTCGTTAATCCAAGGGAGCCACGCCGCTTACTACGCCTTTAGTTCGCTGCATTGGAAGTCTTCGGGTATTTCAGCAGATATCATTGGTTATCTCTGGAGTTTAGGGGTAATTGCTGAAATTTCCGTATTTGCGTTCAGTAAACGCATGTTCATGGGGTGGTCACTGCGATTATTATTTGTTGTGGCGTCTGTTGGCGTATTTGTGCGATGGGGACTAACGGCATCCACTACGGATATTTGGGCACTGATCATGGTTCAACTTCTCCATGGGGTGACGTTTGCTATGGCACATATCGCTGCTATTCAATTCATTCAAAAGCAGAGCCAAAACAAAATGGTACCCTTACAGGCGCTGTACAATGCAATTCCTCTAGGGGCATTCATAGCATTAATGACAACACTCAGTGGTTGGGGTTATGAGAAGTGGGGCGAAAATGTATTCTGGATGATGGCCGCTATGGGGGTCATTGCCATTTTTATACGAGTAGATTCGAAGAAATCAGTGCGGTAGCACAATTTCAAAGCGAACCGTTTGAGATTAAAAATGAGACAACGTTAAATGAAAACCAGAGCATAGCTCTGGTTTTTTGCGTTACAAGGAAAGTTATTAATGCAAGGTTGGATTGTCATCCCCGTTTCATTGACCTATCTCGGTCTGTTGTTTTTTATTGCTTGGTATGGCGATCGCCGTGTGAAATGGCTGTCACGCTGGCGTCCTTGGATCTACAGTTTGTCGATTGCGGTGTACTGTACCTCGTGGACTTTCTACGGAACGGTAGGGCAAGCAAGCAGTAATCCTTGGTCTTTCATTCCCATCTATGTTGCTCCGATTCTCGTTTTCACTATTGGCTGGCGATTGCTCGCACGGTTGATTCTTATCGCCAAACGCGAACACATTACGTCTATTGCCGATTTCATTGCCGCCCGATACGGAAAATCACAAGGTTTGGCAGTCACGATCACCATTATTGCTGTGGTGGGGATTCTGCCATATATCGCCCTTCAGCTCCGTGGTATTACCATGGGGCTAGAGCTGGTAGCACCAAATTTAACCGAAGATTTGGGTTATCAAGACGCCAATATTTCTTGGTTTGTGGTGTTGGCGTTAGCTATGTTCACCATGCTCTTTGGAACAAGGCACATCGACAATACCGAGCACCACCGTGGCATGATGATGGCCGTCGCATTTGAGTCCATCGTAAAGCTGGTGGCTTTTCTCACTGTGGGCTGCTTTATTGCTTATGTTGCTTTGCATACGCCCGAGCTCGATTTAATGGCGATTGCCAGTGAAACCTACGAATCACCGAATGTTCCAACACTCGTGATTCACACCATACTAACCATGGCTGCCATTATTTGTTTACCACGACAGTTTCACACCATGGTGGTAGAAAACGAAAAAGCGAAAGATCTCTACACCGCGCGGTGGCTGTTTCCAATTTACTTAGTATTGATGGGGCTGTTTGTCTTACCTATTGCGTGGGCAGGACAAGGGCTATTAACAGGTGTTTCGCCTGACTCCTATGTGATCAGTTTGCCTCTCTCCATGGGGGCAGAAAACATAGCGTTGCTGGCGTTTTTGGGCGGTACGTCTGCCGCGTCGGGCATGGTTATCGTGTCGACGATCGCGTTAGCCATCATGGTCTCAAATGATTTAGTTTTGCCGCTCATTCTAAGGCGAATGAAGCTTTCCGAGCGCACCCATACCCACTTCTCTGGCATGTTATTGAATATCCGCCGAGGACTAATTCTTTTGCTATTGGCAGGAGCGTGGGCATTTTATCAAGTGCTTGGCAGTATCAGTTCGTTGTCGGTGATTGGGTTGCTTTCGTTTGCTGCTATCGCACAATTTGCGCCTTCATTAATCGGTGGTATGTATTGGCGAGAAGGCAATCGAAAAGGGGTTTACGTCGGTTTATTTGCGGGCTTTACCGTGTGGCTTATCACCCTAATGAGTCAAACGGAGATGCTGGCAGGCAGCGCCGACAGTAACTTTTTATTGTGGGTGGTTACGCCACCGGACGTGCTATCAAACCTATCGCTGTCTATGTCGGACTGGGGTATGTTTCTGAGTGTTTTGCTGAACACATTCTTCTATATCGCAGTATCTCTCTTTACTCGCTCTAGCCTGAGTGAGCGCTTACAGTCGGCAGCGTTTGTCGGAACACCGTTGCCAGAAAGCGAAAATGTCAGCTTGTATCAAAGCCGAGTGACAGTGGCAGAGTTAGAGATGCTGGCGTCTCGATTTGTTGGGCGAAGCCGCGCCCGTGCTGCATTTCGAAATTTCTGGAATCAGCAGGGTGGCGACATGCTACCCAACCAACAAGCTTCTTCAGCCCTCATTCGTCATACTGAACGGGTGCTCGCTGGGGTGTTTGGTGCCTCTTCCGCTAAGTTAGTCCTTACTTCTGCGCTTCAAGGCAGAAATATGCAGTTAGAAGAAGTCGCGACCATCGTTGATGAAGCTTCTGAGCTGTATGATTTTAGCCGCGGGTTACTACAGGGCGCGATTGAACATATTAGCCAAGGTATTACCGTGGTGGATAAGCAGCTTAGGTTGGTGGCGTGGAATCAGCGATATCTGGAGTTGTTCGATTTTCCTACGGGGCTTATTCAGGTTGGTCGCCCCATTGCTGATGTGATTCGTCACAATGCTCAGCAAGGGCTATGTGGTCCTGGTGACCCTGAAGATCACGTAAAACGACGTGTTGAGCACCTCGTGCGCGGAACCAAGCACACCTCTTCTCGAATTCGACCTGATGGTCGTTTTATAGAGGTGCAAGGTAACCCAATGCCGGGCGGCGGCTTTGTGATGAGTTTTACGGATATCACCGTGTTCCATGAAGCAGAAAAAGCGTTGAAAGAAGCCAACGAAAATCTGGAGTCACGGGTACATGAGCGAACCATCGAGCTAGAACGGTTGAATAAGCGCTTGGTCTCCGCCACTCAAAGTGCCGAATCAGAATCGCATTCCAAGAGCCGATTCTTAGCTGCGGTCAGCCATGATTTGATGCAGCCGTTGAATGCGGCGCGGCTTTTTGCTTCATCTCTTTCTGAAACCGCCAAAGATGATGACACGAAAAAGTTCTCTCACCACATTGAGAGCGCGCTTGGTGCAGCGGAAGAACTGATTGGTGATTTGCTGGATATTTCTCGATTGGAATCGGGGAAACTAGAAACCAATGTACATGCGTTTTCCTTAAACGACGTACTCGATAATTTGGATGCCGAGTTCAGCGCGTTAGCCAAACAGCAAGGTATTAATTTCAAAATGGTGCCTTCCAATCTACTGGCGGAATCTGATCCCAAATTATTGCGCCGAGTGCTGCAAAACTTCCTCACCAACGCTTTTCGTTATAACCCGAAAGGCAAGGTACTGCTGGGGGCTCGCCGAGTGGGTAACCAAGTTCGAATCGAGGTTTGGGACAATGGTGTTGGCATTCCTGAAGACAAACAAGCCGCTATTTTTGAAGAGTTTACGCGCGTAGAGGTGGGGCACAGCGATCAAGGCTTGGGGTTAGGGCTTGCGATAGCAAAAGGCATCGCTCGCGTGCTTGGGCACGAGATTTCGCTCAGGTCTTGGCATGGGCAAGGCACCGTCTTTTCGGTGGCATTAAACCGAAGTGCTCAAATTGAACCTCAAGCAGCGATATCAGCGCCAGCCAATACCAGTGATGTGGCTGGAATGAAGGTTCTTTGTGTTGATAACGAAGCGGACATCTTAGTAGGAATGCAAGGGCTATTGGAGCGTTGGGGCTGCGATGTAAAAGTGGCAGAAGATTTAGTCCAAAGCTTAAAAGCACTCGAAAACGATTGGGCACCGGAAGTGATTTTCTCCGACTATCGCTTAGATCATGGCAGAACGGGATTAGAAGTTTTGCAGCAATGCCGACTCAGATTGGGTGACAGCTTTGAAGGGGTGATCATCAGTGCCGATCGGACCGATGACATGTTGGACGCCATTCAATCCAACGGATTCAGTTTTATCGCCAAACCAGTAAAACCGTTGAAGTTGAGGGCGGTGTTGAATCGGGTAAGTTGAAAAAGAGCGCCTTTTGGCGCTCTTTTTACAATTAGAATTTGTAGCCGATACCTACGTAGAACGAACTTAGGTCTAATGTGATACCACCGTCTTCAATACTTGTCTTTTTATAACCTGCACGAGCTAAAACGCCGTTGTGGTGCTGGTATCCACCTTCTAAACCGTAAATGAAGCCATTTTCACTTGATGTCTTAATTGCAAAGTTGTTTACCAAGTCCAGATTAAGAGTGTATGAACCGTAGCCAAGAGTACCACCAATATAGATGTTGTCATTGACGTAGTATTTTGGTTTTACATTCAATGCAGTGCTAGTGATATAAGCTTCAGCTGCTCTATCTGAGAACGTTTTGTAGTTGCCCCAGTTATAAAATTCTAACTCAGCAGCAACATTAATTTTGTCGTTGGCTTTGAATTCATAACCAAGGTTGAAGCCTGATGCAATATCTAGGTCAGAGTTGTATGAATTATCGCTAGAAATGGATTCTCCAGAGACAGATGATTCTCCCGAAAGTCCCAAATCCAAACCTGCGTAAAAGCCTTCTGTTTTTACTGACGTTGGCGCTTTGTCTTCTTGAGCTTGTGCTGGAAGGGCGATAGCTAGAGATAGCGCGCTCAGTAGAATTGTTTTATTCACTTTTATAATTTCCTGATTGATGTATCTATATTTTCGCGCGAATTATTATTTCTAATTCATATAGTTATCAATGGACAAATTGTTAGTATTTATTAATGATTGTCTATTTTATAATTTCTTGGAGATTATCCTGATTGAGCTGAAATAGAAAAACCGTCAGGTTGACGGTTTTTGGGGGAGTTTTAATGTTGTTTAGGGCTGAATTTCGCTAATCGATCTATCGTGCAAAATTCAGATTAAGTCGTTTCTTGAGTGAATTTTTATCTTAAATCGACTATTTGTCTTCAGTAAACAGCGTTTCATAAACCACGAATTGGGTGTTTGCTTCACCGTAATATAGCGTGTCGCCAGACTGAAACACCATCAGTAACTTGCTTTCTTCATTCTGTGGAGCATTAACGGTTAAGTGCCAGTTTTGCGCATCGATTTTACGCATTTTTGATGGAATACGTTTATCGTCAGGGGAGTCTGCTATTGCGATTTTGGCGCCCTCTAAAGGTAAATCTGCTTTTAAACTTAACGTCAATTGACCGTCTTTAATCCCTTCTGAGCGAAACTGTACTTTAAAATCCCCATTTTCCATATTGCACAAACCGCTGGTGTAGCGGCAATTGGATTTGCTTGCCAGCTTATAAGATTCCCCTTCTTTGGCAGCATGCGGTTTCTCGCTTATTGCTGCGTCCGTACCGAAATACGCAATAATGGCAAGAATGGGAGCGATGAGCATGGCAATAATAAAGTGCTTGTTTTTAAACATGTTTGGGCTTCTTCCTGCTGACTTTTATCTAAAATGCCTCAGATGAGGAGATAAAAAAAGCCCCTGTCGGGGCTTTTGTGGCGTGTGTTTTAATTAGTGTGACTGAGCGTCGCCTGCGCCAGCTGGAACACGTACGTGCTCAACCAAGTCTTTCACTTCTTGCGGTGTATCTGCGGTTACTTTAGAAACGGCAAATGCGACTGCGAAGTTGAAGGCGGCACCGATAGCACCAAATGCATTTGGTTCAATGCCTAGGAACCAGTTGCTGCCCCAACTTTCTAGGTATTTCCAATCAGCGATGAACAAAATACCTAGAAAGTTGGAATACGTAGAACAAAGTAATCGTGATACCTGCGATCATACCGGCGATTGCACCTTCCTTGTTGATGTTCTTGCTGAAGATACCCATCATCAAGGCGGGGAATATCGACGAAGCGGCCAAGCCAAAGGCGAGGGCTACGGTACCGGCGGCAAATCCGGGTGGGTTCAAGCCTAAATAGCCTGCCACCGCAATTGCCACCGCCATCGATATCCGACTGGCGAGGAGCTCCTTCTTCTCGGATATGTTCGGATTTATCACCCCTTTTATTAAGTCGTGGGATATGGACGACGATATCGCGAGCAATAAGCCGGCAGCAGTAGAGAGTGCAGCCGCCAAGCCACCTGCTGCTACTAATGCGATGACCCAGTTAGGCAGTTTCGCAATTTCAGGGTTTGCCAGAACCATGATGTCACGGTCCACTTTTAACTCGTTTGTTGCTTTGTCAGAGGTGTACTGAATCTCACCGTCGCCATTCTTATCGTCAAATCCTAGAAGACCTGTTTTCTCCCAGTTTTTGAACCAAGCTGGACGCTCGTCGTATTTCAAGTATTCGTTCTGAGCTGGGTTTACTGTGTCCATTAAGTTCAGGCGAGCCATTGCTGCTACAGCTGGAGCCGTGGTGTAAAGGATCGCAATAAAGAACAGTGCCCAACCTGCTGAAGTTCGTGCATCACGTACTTTCGGTACGGTGAAGAAACGGATGATTACGTGAGGCAGACCTGCCGTACCAATCATCAGAGACATGGTGTAAACGAACATGTTCAGTGTATCGCCCCGGACGGCGGTGGTGTATTCGGTGAATCCAAGCTCTGTGACGACTTGATCAAGCCGATCGAGCAAGTAGACATCGGTTCCGACCATGGTCCCACCTAAACCAATTTGAGGTAGAGGGTTACCTGTCAGCTGAAGTGAAATGAAGATTGCGGGAATAGTGTAAGCTAAAATGAGTACGCAATACTGAGCGATCTGTGTGTAAGTAATCCCTTTCATTCCGCCCATTACAGCGTAAATGAATACGATACACATACCAATCAACAGACCCGTTGAGTAGTCCACTTCAAGGAAACGACCAAACGCAACACCCACACCTTTCATCTGACCGATAACGTATGTCACCGATGCGATGATCAAACACGCTACCGCTACAACGCGGGCAGTGTTGGAATAAAAGCGCTCGCCTACGAATTCTGGCACTGTGAACTTACCAAACTTACGAAGGTAAGGAGCAAGAAGCAGAGCAAGTAATACGTAACCACCGGTCCAACCCATAAGGAATACAGAGCCACCGTAGCCCATAAAGGCAATCAAGCCAGCCATCGAAATAAACGATGCTGCCGACATCCAGTCTGCTGCTGTTGCCATGCCGTTTGCGATAGGGTTTACTCCCCCGCCCGCAACATAGAATTCTTTGGTCGAGCCAGCGCGGGCCCAAATGGCGATACCAATGTAAAGTACAAAGGTGGCACCGACGACTAAATATGTAATTGTTTTAAGATCCATCTTAACGACTCCTTACTCGTCCACGTCAAATTCGCGGTCTAACTGACGCATCTTCCACGCGTAGTAGAAAATGATTGCCAGGAAGCAGTAAATTGAGCCTTGCTGCGCAAACCAGAAACCGAGCTTGTATCCGCCAAGTTGGAATTGATTTAGTGCATCAACAAACAAAATGCCACAACCGAATGACACTACAAACCAGATTGCCATCAAGGAAATCATGAGTCTTACGTTTTTGTCCCAGTAGGCCTTTGCCCGTTCTTTGTTTTCGAACGCCATTGCCGTCTCCTTACGATATTGAATGCTCTTCATTACATGAACAGCTCGTTGTTAACGATTTGTATCAGGATTTACAATAGCAAGATGAAATCAAGAACTCTTTTCTACTTTAGTCTGGGCGATAAAATGAAAAAGCCCCCTAAAAACGGGGCCTTAAAGAGGAGTGTTCCGAAAAGTGAGATGTTAACACGTTGTTAACTTAGCCGAAGGTCTAAGACTCTGGCTCCATTTGTTGAAGAAGAATGACGGCTTGAGTTCGGTTTTTGACACCGAGCTTGCGAAAAATGGCGGTCATGTGTGCTTTGATGGTCGCTTCTGAAACATTGAGTTCGTATGCGATTTGCTTGTTCAATAATCCGTCAGACAACATACCAAGTACGCGGTATTGTTGAGGGGTTAACGCGGCGATCTTTTCACTTAGCTCATTGCATGCAGCATTATTTGTGATCATCCCTTCTGGGAAGAAAGGTTCTCCGTTGAGTACCTGATTGAGTGCCGCCACCAGCTCTCTCATGTCACTTGATTTTGGAATAAAGCCAAACGCACCATGGCTTTTAACTTGAGTGACGACACTGGATTCTTCACTTGCGGAAATAACGACAATCGGGAGATCTGGGTATTCGGCGCGAAGTTGGATCAAACCAGACATTCCATTGGCGCCGGGCATCTTCAAGTCTAACAACAGAAGATCGGGTTCTTGCTCTTTCTCCAAAAGGGAAAGTAAAGCCTCTAGAGAATCGGCTTCAAGCAGATTGGCTCCGCTGATCGCCATATGTACCGACTGAAATAAAGCATTACGGAACAGTGGGTGATCATCGGCGATGAGGATGGTGTAGGTCGAGTCCATGACGTTAAGCACTCTTTAACAGACAGTTAATTTAATTATTATCACCGTCTCCAGAATACAACAACTAATATGCGCTTATTCTCTGATTTTTCTTCTGAAAATGTGAAAGAGCCAGACTAAGATAGACCGGCTCTTTGATAATTGATACTAATGTCAATAACTTAGCTTAACGCAACGATTTCATCGGGGTTAAGTTGCAGTAAGATCGGGGATCCATTTCTAATATGGGTCGAACCTCGCAAGTGAGGGTCATCGACCATTAACATTTGACCGCCAATATCAATGCCGTAACGCACTAAGTGACCTAAAAACTCTCGATGTTTTACTTTTCCTTCCAATTTTATTGCGTCTGCATTGGGGGAGGTGTGGCAAATTTCTAAGCTTTGAGGTCTGAATACCAACGAAATATCGCCTCGTTCCTTCGTTTGATACGGGAAATGAATACCGGATTCCGATTGGAACACACTGCTTCCGCCAGATTCGGTGATTTGCCCATTCAATACGTTCGCAGTACCCAAGAAATCGGCAACAAACTTATTAGCAGGATTATCGTAGAGTTCAATGGGTTCTCCGATCTGTTGAATCACGCCTTGATCCAAAACCGCAATGCGATCTGAAATGGTGTTGGCTTCTTCCTGATCGTGAGTAACAAAGATCGTGGTTAATCCTAATTGACGTTGCAGATCAAGAAGATCACGTCGCATTTGTTCACGCAAATTCGCATCCAGATTCGATAAGGGTTCATCCAGAAGCAACACGCGTGGTTCAACGACTACCGTTCGTGCAATGGCGACCCTTTGTTGCTGACCACCAGAAAGTTGTGAAGGTCGGCGCTCAGCTAAATGAAAAAGGCCGACGAGGTTGAGCGCTTCATCCACCCGTTTTTTGATTTCCGGTTTCGGCACTTTGCGTTCTTCTAAGCCATAGGCCACATTCTGGCGCACCGTCATATGCGGCCATAACGCGTAGCTTTGAAACACCATGCCTACGTTGCGCTTCCACGGTGGCTGTTCGATGACGTTTTCATCACCCAACAATATTTGTCCGTTAGGGACGGGACCAAACCCAGCGATCGCGCGGAGCAGGGTAGATTTACCTGAACCGGAAGGACCAAGAAAGGCGAAAAACTCTCCGGGCTGGATGTCTAAATTCACCCCTTTTAGCACCTCGGTTTCCCCAAATGCTAACGTGAGATCCTTAATGGTAATGCCGACTTGTTGGCTGTTTTCTAAACTCATGGGAAATTCCTTTTTTTATTGGTCAACAGACTCTAATGACTCTTTTCGCCGTGAGCTTGGCGAGTACGTTCAACAATGGTGTGCGACAAGTACGTCGCTAACCCAACTATCACTACGGCAATCACACCTAAAGCAGCACCAGGACCCCGCCCAGCAGCGCTTTGCATGAAGATGTACAAGCCGTAAGCCAATGGGGCATCCGATTCTTGTGCAACGAGCATAATGGTGGCGGAAAGCTCAACCGCAGCAGTGGCAAATGCTGTGACAAACCCTGCCAAAATACCTGCAGCCATTAGTGGCACGACAATGCGTCGGATGGTTCGAGAGCGGGTTGCTCCTAGGTTTTCAGAGGCTTCTTCAAGTGAAGGGCTAACCTGCTGTAACGCGGCTACGCAGGAGCGAAGCGCATAAGGTAAGCGCCTTACAGACAACGCAATCACAATGATTCCCCACCACGTTGCCATCGATGTGCCGACAATCGGTAATTCAACATCATAGAAGGTACGCAAATAGCCAATGCCGAGAACAACACCCGGTACCGCGAGAGCGGCCATGGCACCAAAATCGAGCCATTTTCTCCCCACCATTTTTGTGCGCCAGACAAGGTAAGCGATCGCGGTGCCCAAAATGACATCGATAATGCCCGCTAGACCAGCGTAAAGCAGAGTATTGGTGATGAAGTCAGAAGCCTGAGTGATCGCGGTGGTGTAGTGATCAATCGTGAAACCGTCTGGGAGTGGGCTAAAGCTCCAGATCGTACCAAATGAAAGCAGCAACAAAGCAAAGTGCGGAGCCAGAACCAGCATGAGGATCAGGGCAATCACCGCATAGCAACCCACCATTTCCATAGGACGAAGCTCACGCTTGGATAAACCGCCGCCGCCTTTTTGCGTGGTGGAGTAGTCTTTTCCTTTTAACGCTTGGAAAGAAACCCAAAGTGCAAACACAGAAAACGCTACGAGAATAACCGAAATAACGTACCCCATCGGATCAGAAATACCCACCGATGAAATGCGCAAATACGCTTGCGGAGCCAGCATGTTGTTTACGTTGAGTAAAAGTGGTGTGCCTAAATCATCAAACACTTTCACAAACACCAGCGACGCCCCCGCAACATAGCCAGGCATAGCGAGTGGGAATACGATTCTTCTAAACAATTTTAAGCCTGAAGAACCCAGTGATTGCGCCGATTCTTCCATTGAGCGATCAATGTTTTGCAATGCGGCAGATAAGTTAATCAGAATGAATGGGAAATAGTGAACGCTTTGAACAAAGATAACGCCATTCAACCCCTCCATAACCGGGATCGTGAAACCGAAATATTCGTCCAAAAGCAAGTTCATTGTGCCGTTTTCACCAAACAGTAATTGCATCGCGACGGCGCCAATAAAGGGCGGCATGATAAGAGGCACAATACCTAAGGTTTGAATCAGCACCGTACCTTTAAACTGGAATCGGCTGGTGAAGTACGCCAAAGGCATGGCAATAATAGACGCCACCACCACCGACATGAAGGCAACATAGAAAGAGTTAAAGAAAGATTCTTGGAACAAAGAAGAACCAAAGAAATCTTGAAAGTTAACCAGTGAAAAGCCGCCTTCTTGATCTTGGAAAGCAACAAAAATGACCTTTAACACGGGTACAAAAAGAAAAACGATGATGAACAAGGCGATGATGATGGCGGATAAATATAATCCCCAATCTTCACGAATTTTTTTCAGCAAACCACGGCCTTTTTGTCCTGTGTCGTCTTTTGACTGTGGAAGAGAGACACTACTCATAAGAAACTCCATGTTCTTGAGATAAAAATTCCCCCCAGCACCACGCAATTACGTGGTGCTGACCTACAAGTGGGGGAATCAGATGTTGTAGAGCGGAAAAGGCTTACAGCATATCCATAGCTTGTTCGGCAAGCGCTTTCGCTTTGTCGTAGTTAACGACGACTTTTTTATCCCAAGCTTGCTCAATTTCAGCCTGACGAGCGCCGACTTTGTCGGTTTTCTTCTTACGCTTTTTAGTGAAGATACCGGCAAAATCAGGGTCACTGGCTTCTTGCGCTGTGATGGGCATTTGATTGATTAATGCTTTAGCTTGAGCAACCAGCTCTAGCGCTTTGGCATTGTTTTGAGATTTCGCTTTGGATTCAGCCTCTTGAATGGCTTTCGTTGCACTGCGCAATTCCCCCATACGGTAGGTGATCATGACGTCAAACAAGCTATTGACGACGTTGTAGCGAGATTTGGATAGGTTGAGATCGAAATCCACCGTTCCAAGCTTTTCACCTGTAAATGGGTTTGGGAAACCTTCAGGCGTTTTGCTGTATACATTTGGGTTGACGGGTAAGCGCTGAATCCCTTCATCGAGAAGGAGCTCTTGCCCTTCGTCAGAGAGTAGGAAATCGATAAAAGCGCCTGCCGCTTCTTGGTTCGGTGCATTTTTGACTTTACCAACGTTAGCGGGAACAAGTGCCGTCACTGTCGGATAGTGGAAGTCGACCGGGAAACCTGTTGCTTTCGACGACAGACCAAAGAAGTCAATTACAATACCCACACCAAATGAGCCACTGTTTACGCCATCTGGCACACCAAAACTTCGCTCGGTGACTACGCGGAAGTTACCTGAAATGGCTTTTAGCGTTGCCCAACCATCTTCCCAGCCCTTACCTTGAAGGATCGCTTCTACCGTTAGGTGAGTGGTTCCTGAGCGTGAAGGTGCCGACATTCCTACGTGTTTGTGGTAAACGGGGTCAGCCAAATCTTCCCATTCATTGGGAATAGGCAGCTTTTTGGCTTTCATGTAGCGTTCGTTCCACATCATTCCGTAGCCCGAAAGCGCAAACCCTTTGTAGTAACCGTCTGGGTCATTAATAGGAAATGATCCTACTTTCTCGGGAATACCGGTTACTGAGGATTGGTACTGTGCCAGTAAGTCGTTGTCTTTTAGCACTTCAAAAGCATCGGGGGCTGAAGCCCAGAAAATATCGGAGTTGTTACGAGAAGCCGTTTCTTGCAGATACTTGATACCGGATGTGGTTTTTTTCTTTAAGATTTCGACTTTTACGTTGGGGTATTTTTTTTCAAACGCTTTTTTATAAACGTCGGTCACGTCATTGGAAAACGAGGTGACGATCACCAAGTCTTTGTCCGACATTGCCCAAGCGGATGCGCTGCCCATTGCGAGCATCATTGCGCTGGTTAGTGTCAGCAGTTTGATTCCATGTTTCATTGTGCACTCCATTTTTATCAACGTAGGGTTATCCATGTGCGGGTTACCAGCGATTTGTGCGATAACCTATCGTTAATAGTTCAAATGTTATGCCAATGTTAAATTTAAATTAACTCCTTTAATTTTAGTGTGTTATGGTTTTTCGACTTCTCACAGTGTGTCAAATGACGACGAATGTGATCTGTGAGTAGGTCACCGATGACCTACTCTTCTGGCAAAACGTAATCTTCTTTTTTCAAGCCAAACTTTTTCATTCTTAAGTACAGATTCTTACGTGGGATATCTAGATGTTCTGCTGTTGCGCCAATATGACCATCAAATTGAATCAAGGTATGGTGAAGGACAGAAAACTCAAATTGTGTCATCTGATGCGCCAAACTGTGACATTCTTGCTGGTTACTGGTGAAGATAAGATCCGATATGCCCAAAACGATCCGATCTGCTTCGTTCATCAGTTCGCGCACATTCCCAGGCCAGTCATGAGACATGAGATGCTGGAAATGCATCGGCGTTAGGGTGGGGGCTTTCTGCCCAAGACGCTTTTCGGCGCCGTGAATGAAATACCCCAATAGCATCGGGATATCAGACTTTCGGTCTCGCAGTGGTGGGATGTCTAGGTTGGCGACGTTTAGGCGGTAGTACAAATCTTGTCTGAAAACGCCTCGTTGTGATAGGTCGAATAAGTCGTCTTTTGAAGCGGAAAGAACTTTCAAATCAACTTTTACGACTTGATTACTGCCCACTCGTTCTAGCTCACCTTCTTGAATGACTCGCAGTAAACGGATTTGAGCGGATAACGGCATGCTTTCTATTTCATCGAGAAATAAGGTGCCGCCAGAAGCGTATTCTATTTTGCCGATCCGTTTTTTACTGGCTCCAGTAAAGCTGCCTGCTTCATGACCAAACAGCTCCGACTCAATTAGGTTTTCTGGCATAGCGCCGCAGTTAATGGCGACAAATGGTTTATCACTGCGTTCAGACTGGCTGTGTAAGGTACGGGCGATTTTCTCTTTGCCTGTGCCTGTTTCTCCGTTGATCACAATGTTGACATCGGCATTGGCGAGGGTCATTAACCGGCTTTTGAGTTTCTGCATGGAATCGGATTCGCCAATGAGCAGTTCATCCAATGTGATGTTACGAGGATTCCTTTGTTTCAGCCTTCGGTTCTCGAGCGTGAGGGCGCGATGCTGAATGGCTTTGGTTGCGAGCCCGATAAGGTGCTCTGGTCTCAGCGGTTTTTCGACAAAATCAAAGGCACCTTGTTTAATGCATTGCAACGCGGTTTCGATGTCCGCATGACCTGAAATCAGAATCACGGGCAGCTCCGCGTCGAGTTGCTGTAGGTGTTGTAAGAACGTCATACCATCCATGTTGGGCATTCTGATGTCTGAAATGACAATGCTATTGGCGTTATATTGAATGCAAGGAAGCGCCTTGTCGGCAGAAGCAAATGCCGTGACGATCATGTCATTCAGTTCTAAGATCTCGCTCAGGCTTTCTCTGAGTTCTTTATCGTCTTCCACCAGTACTACATGGGTTTGAGACATACCATGACCTCCGTTCCCTTGTTCATTTCAGACTGCACAAAGATCGTGCCGCCGAAATCTTGAATTATGTTATGTGTTATCGACATACCGAGCCCTAAGCCGCTGCCCACCTCTTTTGTGGTGAAGAAAGGTTCAAAGATTTGGTCGATTTGTTCTTGATTCATACCACACCCATTATCGGTGATGCACAGGTTGATCCAGTCGGTCGATTGATTGGCTGAAATGGAAATAGAAGGATGAAATTCATCGTCTCCTAGTCTCTGTTGAATGGCGTCTAAGCTATTGCTGATGGCGTTGACCAAAACCTGCTCTAGCCGTATTTCGTTGGCACGAACGCATAAATCGGTTGCAATATCGATGGTGACCCAATCCTCAGGCAAGCTTTCTGTGAATAAATCTATGGCGTTGATCACCGCTTTGTATACGTAGGTTCTTTGGGTTACGTCGTCTGTTTTGCGAGCAAAGGATTTAAGGTGTTGGCAGAGTTTAGTCGCTCTGTCGGTGATGCGATCTATTCGGTCCAATTTTTCTAGCGCTTGCTCTGGTTGCTGTTTACTTAAGTATTGAGAGGCGAGATAGCTGTTCGAACGAATGGCGGCTAATGGCTGGCTAAATTCATGCACGATGCCTGAGGTTAGTTGCCCGAGCACGGCCAGTTTGGCGGCTTGAACCAATTCTTCTTGGGTTTCTTTTAAATTGTTTTCTGCTTGCTGGCGCTGCTCAATTTCATCTAAAAGCTGGTGGTTTTTTTCTTCTAGAGCACTGGTACGTTGCCTCAATTGCCTTGCGGTTTGGTTAAATACATTGGTGGCGTGCGCCAACGAGGCCACTTCATCTTGCCCCGCTATTTTTAACGGTGTTTGCAACTCGCCTTGTGCCAAATGTCGCATGCTTCGAAGTACGGTGGCTAATCGGCTGAGGAGCTGGTTTTTAAGGTACAAAGCAACAAATATTGTCAGTATGGCAATAGTGCCGATGGTGACGTTGAGTTGAGTTCGGCTGGTGTTCACGATATCGGTAATACTGCTTGCGGTATTGGTTGCCTGTGCTTCGGCTTCGCGAACGGCTTCTGAAATGAATTGGCGAATGCTTTGAATGAGTGCTCGGTTTTGAGCAAGCAATTCTTGGTTCCCTTCATCGAGAGATAATACTCTGAGTGCTCGCTGAATGGGGGTATTACTCCCAGTAACATGGTCGTTGAGCTGCGACGCAATTTGACGAATGGTAACCGTGCTAGGAAGTGGCTTGAGTGCGCTGATTTGCTGATAAATGGTGACCATGGTTTCATCGATCATGCTTTGCGCTGCCAAAATGTCGGTTTGGCTTGAAAACAGAGAGACACGCTGGAGTAGATCCAGCACTAGGTTTACATCGGCTTCAAGCTTTAAAAGCTGGCTCTGGCTGTTGCTCTCAAATTGAAGAGAGGCAAATTCAGATTTAGACAGCACCTGACTCTTTTCGAGCTTGTCCATTAACAGTCCGAGGTTGAACTGGCTTTCTTCCGTAAGCGGAATGACTTCATCTACAAAATCGATTTGTGTCCAATAGAGCTGTTGCCTAAGTTGTTGCTGGCGTTCTTGAATCAGCAGTTTCTGCTCGGTATTGGCATAGATTTTACGAATGTTTTCTTTGAGTTCCGAAGCGAGCCGTTGCATTTCTTGATGATGTTTGGGAGACAGCTTTTGTGGATCTAAACTGCTCAGCTTGGGAAGCGTATTTTGTAAACTTTGATTGGCCTCCTGAAGCGCACTGGCGGACTTGGCTAATGCCAAGTGAGTAGCGTCTGTCGTTATCTGACCGCCCAACTCCGCAAACTTGGCAGCGGCGACCATAACCGGAAGCTGTTTTTGCCCCCAAGTTTCTGAAGAGGAGGCGAGGTGTTGGAGTGTGACGACGTTAGATACCACCATGCCGATGGCAAGACAGCCTAGCGCCATAAAAAGTGCAAAGATTCTAAGCGCGATACTGTGGCGTTTTTTCATGGGGAAACCTCACGAGAAAGCTGCTCTAGCTCGGATATGGCGGACTCTAGATCAGCATTCATTTGCGATTGCCATAGCCCCGTTATTCGCTGATAAAAATCCTCATAGCGGTGCACGCTACTGAGTTTTTGGTTGAGAGTAGGGTCGGAGGCGACGTCTTCTTCGACAGGAATTTGGCTAATTGACGCCCATATGTCGTCTAATTTTTGTTTTTGGGGCGATGAGAGTGGTTGCTGGTGGATGTGATGCCATGCGATCCAAAACCGATGTAAAGCATCCAGTCGATGTGTGATCCATTGGTCGAACAAAGCGTTGACGGTGTGATATCGGCTGGCGGAAAGCTCGCTATTGAAATCTGACGTACCACTTTTTTCTGCCATCTCAACGCCCACTTTAAAAGGAATTCGATTGATGTTGGGTTGGTTGAGCAAAGCTTGCCCCTCATCAGACAATATGAAATCAACAAAGGTATGGCGAATAGCATTAGAAGGAGACTGCTTGGTGATGCCGATTTGTGCCGGAATAAGTGGCGAATTGGGAAACGGATGAAACCCAACTGGAGCTTGATTGGCTAACGCGCTGCGATAGAAAAAGTCGACAACAGGGGCAACCGTAAAGCGCTGCCTTAAAATGCCTTCCCGTACGCCAAAGCTGCGAGCGGTAATGGTGCTTAGATTTCCCCCGAGTTTTAACAATAGTTTCCAGCCTTCTTCCCAGCCGTATTGCTGCAATACGAGTTCGATCACCAGATGGTTAGTGCCGGAGCGAGAAGGCGCGCTCATGGCTATTTGATTTTGAAAACTTTCAGAGGTGATCACTTCCCAGCTGGTGGGTGTGGGTAGATTGATCTGTTCAAGTCTCTCGGTATTCCAAAAGAAGCCAAATTGTGACCATGCAAAGGTATGACTCTGCTGGATGAAACCTGCAATGGCAAGCTGAGCCATGGCATCGGATGAGCTGAGCCAAATGAGGTCGGCATTTGGGCTTCGGCGCTGTTCTAAGTGCGCCATTAAAGCGGGTGTTTTTTTATTGATGAAGCGAAGGTGAGTATTGGGGTATTTATCCTGAAACGCCTCTCGAATAGGCGAGTAAAAGCTTTCAGGGAATGAAGTGAGCACTACAATGTCGTTCGATTGGATATTACTGGCAACGGCCATATTCTGGGGTATTACCAGTGTGGAAAATAGCCACCCCAAACTCACACACAATGTGCAGATAATCCGTTTCATGATAAAAAAACTCAGTTACGTCACTGAGATTATTATGTTGAAAATTTGAGCTTTTAACAGAAATGAAACAAAAAAATGTGAGCCCGAAAAATCGGGCTCATATAGAGGTGTTTGCTTTGCTAGAACGGTTACAGTGCATTTAAGTGCGCAAGAAATGGTTCGGCTGGCATAAAGCCAGTGAGGCGCGCATTCGGCAAATATTCCCCATTTGCGTCCCAAAACTCTATAGTGGGCAACCCCAATACTTCGAGTTTTTGCAGTAATTCAATGTCTTCTGGCATGCTTCTCGTGACATCGGCTTGAAGCAATACATAGCCCTGCAGTTTTGCTTCCACTTCAGGGGCGTGGAAGGTGTATTTTTCAAATTCTTTACACGCGACACACCAATCGGCGTAGAAATCGAGCATGACGGGCTTCCCTGCCTGCTTGGCAGCCTGCAGTTCAGCTTCTAGCGCTGCAAGGTTTTTGACTCGTTTGAACGCCACGGTTGGCTCAGCTTGGGCAACCGCAGAAGGGTTCCACCACTGAGAAAGAATAGGTTGTGCAGATGCGACAATTCCGAGCATGGCAATAATACCGACTAAGCTTTGCTTCCAACCACCAAATGGCAAGCTGTTCTTCGCGTGGTAAAGCCAGCCAAATGCAGCTAAGCCAAGTAGCGACCACATAATTTGGGTCCAGAGCTCTGGAAGAATTCGCTCGAGTAGGAAAATCGGTGCGGCAAGTAAAATGAACCCGAACATCACTTTAACGCGATCCATCCAACCTCCCGCTCTTGGCAGAAGCTTATTACCAAATACAGCTACTGCAATGAGTGGAATGCCCATACCGAGCGCTAAGGCATACAATGCAACGCCACCCGTGAGCATATCGCCGCTTTGAGCAACATACAAAAGTGCGCCAGACAGCGGAGCTGTGGTACAAGGTGAGCACACTAAACCTGAAATCGCACCCATAGCAAACACGCCAGCATTGCTGCCACCTTGTTGTTTATTGCTAAGGTTATTAAGCCAAGTTTGAATGCCGCTTGGTAATTGAAGAGTGTAAGCCCCAAACATGGAAGCGGAAAGGGCAATAAACAGCACACTTAAGCCAATCAACACATAGTGGTGCTGCATGGCGGCTTGGAATTGAAGCCCAGCCGATGCAACGACTAGCCCAAGAATAGTGTAGGTGAGCGCCATCCCTTGAACGTACACAAACGACAAGCCAAGCGCACGTTTCTGCGAGATTTGGCCACCGCCCAATACGATACTGGTGAGGATTGGGTACATCGGCAGAACGCAAGGGGTGAAAGCTAGACCCACACCCAAAGCAAAGAACAGTAAAGGCGTCCACCAACTGTTGGCCAGTTTGTCCGCAAACCCAGATTCTTGTGATTGTGAAATGGTTGATGAAACAGGCGAACTTTTGGATTCCGAGCTATTTAATTTTGAGTTGCTAGGCGCTGTATTCACTGAACTTGATGAGTCATTACCCCCTGTGGAAGTAAATGCTGAAATCGGCACAGTGCGAATTTCTGGTGGGTAGCAAAACCCTGCTTTTGCACAGCCTTGATAGCGGACTTCCAGCTCTGCGTTACTTGTAGCTGACAGCAGCGGCACGGTAACGGTGAGCGGAGAAGTGTAGATTCGAACATCGCCAAAAAACTCGTCTTTGTACGGTTGACCATCTCGCATTTCAATTGAACCAATTTCGGCACCATTTGCAGAGACCGAAATACGTTCTTGATAAAGGTAGTATTCATCTTTGACCTGCCATTCAAGGCGAATGCGATCATTGTCTTGGAAAAAGTTAAATGGGAAGGCTTCGTCTACTGGGACAAATTGATTCGGTGAGTTATCGAAGCTGGGCGTGAACCCTTGAGCATTGTTCGAAAACAATTCAGCAGATGCTGGTGCAGTAAGCCACACACTCAATACCAGCCAATATAAAAATGATCGCAGAGTTTTCATTACATTACTTGTCAAAAAATGAATACCTTATCAGACCTGATAGAGGCGCAATAAGTTTCATCATATACCCAAGTAACCTCAATATGCTAGGTTCAGCGAGTATTGCTTGGTTTTTAGGCAAGGCATTGATTTGTCGATTTAGTGGTTCTAAATCAAAAATCGATAACGCAGCATAAGAACCAAGCAATCTCGCCCTTGGGAGCCTATCTTTTGTCTACTTTCATCGTCAAAAAGCTTTGATAGGATGGGTTTAAATAGAGAGGCTAGGACTGAGGTTGGCGATAGAGCTCTGAATCCTGCATCTTGAGGTCACTAGGGTATCATTGTGTTTAGCAGAAGAAAAAAAGGAGCGCAGTGCGCTCCTTTCCAAACTTTTGTAATGATTAAATCATCATACCGCCAAAGGCAAAGCCTAAGGCAACAGCGGTTGTAATGGTAACGACCCCTGGGATGAAGAATGGGTGATTGAATACCCACTGCCCAATTCGAGTTGAGCCAGTGTCATCCATTTCGACGGCGGCCAATAATGTTGGGTAAGTTGGCAGAACAAATAAAGCGCTTACTGCCGCAAAAGACGCCACGGCTGTTAATGGTGCAACGCCAATCGCTAATGCCGCTGGCATCAAAGCTGTGGTGGTCGCACCTTGCGAGTAAAGCAACATTGATGCGAAGAACAAGGTAATGGCAAGCATCCATGGGTATTGCTCAAGAATGTGTGCCGACAGGTCTTTGATTTGGTCGATATGGCTTGAAACGAAGGTATCACCAAGCCAAGCAACACCAAGTACACACACACATGCGCTCATGCCAGATTTGAACGTTGCGGCGTTAGCGATGTTTGAAGCATCGATTTTGGTGATCATCACAATAGCGGTGGCAGCGGTCAGCATTAACGCCATAATGGCTTGGTTTCGACCTATCGCGGGGTTTTCAATTAAACCCACAGCGTTTGAAATCATCGTGGCGTACGCGACAACCGCAACAATGGCCGCAAAGAAAATATAAATGGAGGTTTTTGCTGTCGGTAAGATTTCACGCTTTTGCGTGCCTTTCATTTTGATCAGCCCTTTCGCCAGACGATCCTGATAAATAGGATCATCTTTTAGCTCGCTGCCGAGGAAGTTAGACACAAATGCACCGACCATACACGCTACGAACGTAGTTGGAATACACACTGCCAACAACGTTAGGTAACCCACTCCTAGTGGTTCCAGAATGCCAGAGAAAAACACCACTGCCGCTGAAATGGGTGAAGCGGTAATGGCGATTTGAGAAGCTACCACGGCAATAGAAAGTGGGCGCGATGGGCGAACGCCTTGCTCTTTTGCCACTTCAGCAATCACCGGTAATGTGGAAAATGCTGTGTGCCCCGTTCCGGCTAACAGCGTCATTAGGTAGGTAACCACTGGGGCATAAAAGGTAATGTGTTTCGGGTTCTTTCTAAGAAACTGTTCAGCCAGATCAACCAACCAATCCATACCGCCAGCTACTTGCATTGCAGCAATCGCAGTAATGACCGATGCAATGATCAAGATGACATCGACAGGAATATTGCCAGCTGGGACACCCATTACCATAGTTAACGCAACGACACCTGCACCACCAGCGAAGCCAATGCCGATGCCTCCGATTCTTGCTCCTAAATAAATAAAGAGCAGGACTACTAACAACTCGACCATAATCATACGTCGTACCTTATCTTAAATTCCAAGTGGAAAATCCCCCTTTTATTGGAAAAAGAAGGATAAACAATCAGCATAAAAATTTATAGAATGCTGAAAACGGCGCAGACTATAGCAGGTGGCTAGGTGTAATAGGACTGATATAAAACAAACTTGTGCTAATTGGCGCTATTGTCAGCAAACATTGTCAGCAAAACTCATTAGGCAGAAAATAAAATGGGACCACTGGTCCCATTCATTTAGTTAAATCGTTTGGCTTTGTACTTAGGGTGCATGAGGTTTTCCACTGAGAAGATATCATCCAATTCTTCTTCTGTTAGTAAGCCTCTTTCTAGCACCACATCTCTTACGCTTTTACCTGTTTCTGCACAGATTTTCCCTACGATATCGCCTTCATGGTGACCAATGTATGGATTGAGGTAAGTGACAATGCCAATAGAGTTATAAACATAGCTTTCGCAAACGTCTTTATTGACGGTAATGCCATCGATACACTTATCGCGCAAGTTAACGCAGGCGTTGGTTAGAATTTCCAAAGATTCAAACATACTTTGGGCGATAACAGGCTCCATCACGTTGAGCTGTAACTGTCCGCCTTCAGCTGCAAAAGAGACGGTGTTGTCGTTACCCAAAACCTTGAAGCACACTTGGTTAACCACTTCAGGTACAACAGGGTTTACTTTGGCAGGCATAATGGATGAGCCTGCTTGCAGTTCAGGTAGATTGAGCTCGTTGAGACCGGCGCGAGGTCCTGAAGACAGCAGGCGTAAGTCATTACAGATCTTAGACAGCTTCACGGCGAGTCGTTTCAAAGCACCGTGTATCATCACGTACGCGCCACAGTCTGAGGTGGCTTCAATTAAATCTTCCGCTGGAACACAGTCGAGCCCAGTTACTTGCGCTAAATGTTTGATCGCAGACGCTTGGTAGCCTTCCGCAGCGTTTAACCCTGTGCCGATTGCCGTTGCCCCAATGTTGACTTCTAATAGCAATTTAGAGGTGTACTGAAGGTTGCGGATTTCTTCATTTAAGGTCACCGCCCAAGCGTGAAATTCTTGTCCAACCGTCATTGGCACTGCATCTTGCAGCTGAGTTCGACCCATTTTAAGGACATCATTGAACTCTTGGCTTTTCAGTTCAAACGCTCCCTTAAGGTACTCAATGGCGTCCACTAATTTGCTGACACTGTTGTACACGGCGATACGAAAGCCCGTTGGGTACGCGCAGTTGGTCGACTGGCTTTTATTGACATGATCGTTCGGGTTAATGAATTCGTATTGCCCTTTTTCTCTGCCCATCAATTCCAGCGCGAGGTTAGCGATCACCTCATTGGTGTTCATGTTTACGGAGGTGCCAGCACCGCCTTGAAAGACGTCTGATGGAAATTGATCCATGCACTTGCCCGTTTCCAAAATGGCATCACAAGCTTGAATAATAGGATTGGCGACTTCAGACGGAATGACACCGAGCTCTTTATTTGCCAATGCGGCGGCTTTCTTTGTCATCACCATACCGCGCACAAATTCTGGGACATCAGAGATAGTGGCACTGGAAATGTTGAAGTTTTCGATGGCTCTTAGCGTGTGAATACCGTAGTAGGCATCAGAAGGAACGTGACGTTGACCGAGGAGATCTTCTTCGATACGCGTCGCAGCATGAGTTGAGGTGTGATTAAGATCGAACGTCTTAGTCATAACAGGATCCTTAGACTTTTATTGTAAGTATTGATGTTGAATTAGCCACATCTGTTTTTAAGAATCCATTCATCAGAGTATACGGCTGTAAATCGGTCCTGATGTTGTGTCCATAGTATCGAATTGGTGGCATAAAAATAGTAGCCCGATCACCTTTTGAGTCATTGAGTTGTCAACATTTCTTACAGAAGTTAACTGGGATCACAACATAAGTTTGAGGTAAGCAATTGTTGTTTGTTTAGCAAAGCAATACACTGACTGTAATTGCAACAGGAGGACTTGTGTTTCCGATACTTTTACTGCTTTTTATTGCCGTTCCAATCATCGAGATTGCCTTATTTATTCAAGTAGGCGGTTTTTTAGGTTTTTGGACGACCATCGGCTTAGTTTTACTGACGGCGTTTGTCGGTGCGACATTGGTTCGCAGCCAAGGGCTTCAAACACTGATGTCTGTTCAAAATCGGCTTCAGCAAGGTGAGTTACCTGCTCAGCAAATTGTTGAAGGTGTCATGCTGGCTGTGGCTGGTGTGCTTCTTCTTACTCCAGGGTTTATGACCGATGCGCTAGGTATGCTTGTGTTATTACCTGCACCGCGAGCAATTATTGCCAAGCAGTTGATGAGCAAAGTAAAGGTTCAAAACTTCGGAAATGGTGGTGGCTTTCATGCGCAAGGCGGTTTTCATCAGCAGAACCCATTTGAGCAAGATCCTTTCCAGCGCGGTGATTCTTCTCAGGGAAATACGTTTGAAGGGGAGTACCAGCGTAAGGATGACGACGACCGTAATCGCTTAAATTAAGGGCTCACCTTATGGTTTAAAGCTCATTGATGACGAGAAACAAGAAAGATGAAGGTGATTGCCTTCATCTTTTTTTGTATCTGTTGTTAGATAGAATACAGTTGTTAGATGGAATACAGCTATAACGCGCCTTCAAATCCAAGTTGGCGCCATGCTTCAAACGCAATAATGGCTACCGCGTTAGACAAGTTTAAACTGCGGCTGTCTGGCATCATAGGAATTCGGATGCGTTGTTCCATCGGAAGGCTTTCAATGAAGTCCGCTGGGAGCCCGCGTGACTCGGGGCCAAAAATCAGTACATCGCCATCTTTGAATTTCGCGTCTACGTGGTGACCTGTGGTTTTTGTGGTACACGCAAACAAGCGGTAATCTTCACCGCGCTCTTCCATGTATTCGATGAATGCTTCCATGTTTTCATGGCGCTTTACACGGGCAAGATCGTGGTAATCTAAACCAGCACGTCTTACTTTCTTCTCTTCAAAATCAAAACCTAATGGTTCGATCAAATGGAGGTTTGAACCACAGTTGGCGGACAAGCGAATGATGTTGCCTGTATTAGGGGCAATTTCAGGCTCAAATAAAACGATATCCAGCATGACAAATCTTATGAATGAGTTGAGTGAAGGGCATTATGGAGGAAGAAAAAAGAGCAAGCAAGGCGCTTACTCTTTCATACTGTAAGGCGTTATGTCGCCTGACGCGCAATATTACTTAGCTAGTGCTGCTGCGTAGTTTTGTGCAACGGCATCCCAGCTCACAACATTCCACCAAGCATCAATGTACTCAGGGCGACGGTTTTGGTAGCTGATGTAGTAAGCGTGCTCCCATACGTCTAGTGCTAGAACAGGTTCGCCGCGATCAGCCGCTACGTCCATTAGAGGGTTGTCTTGATTGCTGGTTGAAGTAATTACCAACTTACCATCTTTTACGATCAACCAAGCAAAGCCAGAACCAAATGTGTTGATTGCAGCTTGAGCAAATTGCTCTTTGAACGCATCAAAGCTGCCGAATGTTTCTGTGATCGCTTTGCCTAGATCGCCTTGTGGTTCACCACCAGCGTTAGGTGCCATGCAATTCCAGTACACAACGTGGTTGTAGAAACCGCCACCGTTATTGCGAACGGCTGGCGCTTGGCTTGAGATGGAATCAAAAATGGTCTCTAGAGATTGGTTCTCTAGGTCAGAATCTTTGATTGCTGCCGTGAATTTGTCAAAGTACGTACGGTGGTGCTTGCTGTAGTGTACTTCCATTGTTTTTGCATCGATGTACGGTTCCAGTGCGTCGTATGCGTACGGTAGTTCTGGGAATGTGTGTGACATTATTACTCTCCTTATTGTTACGTAATAATGTAATGATAATTGTTATCGTTATCAACTTGTGAATAGTAGGGATATATACCCAAAAGGCATATAAATTCAACTTTTTGAGATTATGAATGTTCGCTAATGGGTAATCGGATAGACATTTTTAGCCCCCCAAGAGAGCTGGGTTGCGCTTTGATGGTTCCATTATGCTGCCGAATCGCGCTCTCTGTGATCGCCAAGCCCAAGCCCGCGCCACCAGAGTGTCGATCTCTTGCGGTCGAAACTCGGTAGAAAGGTCGGAAAATGTCTTCCAGTTCTTCTTTCGGCACGCCGTTACCATCATCATCGACGTCAATTTGTAGCTCACTGCCATTAAGCACAATCGATACTTGTATGTTCTGGTTGCCATAATGAATGGCGTTTCGAACGATGTTTTCCACCGCACTCATTAACAAGTTTGGATTACCGTAAATGTAGGTGTGAGGTAAGGGGCTATCGCGCTCGGATTCATCATGGAAAGAACCATAACGCAGCACTTTGCCTTTTTGTTCTGCTTCAAATTGCGCGTCTTTTAATATCTCTTCCCACAGATCAACAACAGAAAGACGTTCTCTATTTTCGTGGCTGTGCACTTGCATACGTGACAGTTCCAAGAGTTCGCTGATCATCTGCTCTAAACGTTCGGCTTCGGTATCAATGCGCTTAAGCTCGTCACTCTCTCCCTGTTTTCTGGTTGCGAGTGCATTCGCCATTCTCAGCCGAGTAAGGGGGGAGCGAAGTTCGTGGGAAATGTCCGATAACAATCTTTGTTGGCCTGTGATCATTTGATCAACGGCTAAAACCATTTGGTTAAAACTGGCTCCCGCTTGTTGAAATTCTCGGGTGCCTTTTTCTAAATCAGGATCGGCTACAAATTCTCCTTTAGCGACTCGTTTAGCGGCTTTTTCCAAACGGCGAGCAGGCTGGCTAAGCGCCCAAGCAAGCCAAAGCAAAAGAGGGGTGCTAGCAACCATAACAGCAAAAAGTAACTGTAAGGGTTTGTCGAACAGTTGAAGTAAAAAGGGCGGTGTCTGAGTCCATTTCATGGCGTTGAATAGCAAGACGTCTTGGTTTGCTATTTTTGCTGGGAATGGACCCGCCACCATCATGCGGCCATACAATTTTTGCTGGGGCTGAGTTCGGGTTAAATCCAATTCGGTGATGTAGTTTTGCATTGCTTTGCGAATCGGACCTCGTTCTCGGGTAATCAAATTTCCCTCTAAGTCGGTCAGATAAATCAAAGGGCGCTTTCCATGATGTTTCCCCCCTCTATCTGCTAGCTTTCTTGCGACGTCCTGTATATTTGGGTGATTAGCGTACCTTTCTTCTAACTTGCTGACGGATTGCGCAATACGGTTAAGATGATCTTTTGGAATATCATGAGGCTGGCGCGGATCAAGAAAAGGTAAAATTAAAACAGCGATCAATACCAGTAACATCGTAAGCCAGAAAATGGCAAAAATTCGCCCATATAAGCTAGAAAAAAGATGCAATCGCATTATCCGGCCTCCACCAGCATGTACCCACGACCACGTAGCGTTTTAATTCGAGGTTTGTTGTCGCTAAGCAATGGAATTTTTTTGCGAAGGTTTGATACATGCATATCAATCGCGCGATCAAACGGTGCTAAGCGCTTACCCAGCACGTCTAAGCTGAGCATCTCTTTCGTTAGGGTTTCACCTGGGTACGTAATAAAGTGGCTAAGCAACGCAAATTCAGTGGTGGTGAGGTCAAGTAGGGTATCTTCACAGTACGCTTCTTGCTTTCCCGGGAAGACTTTCAAATCTTGATAAGCAATGCATTCTGGATCTTTATGGCTATTGGTATCGGAGTGTTGAGTACGCCTTAATATAGCGCGAATACGTGCCATCAATTCACGATCAGAGAATGGCTTAGGTAGGTAGTCGTCGGCACCTAACTCAAGCCCAATGACTCTGTCTATCTCTTCGCCTTTGGCTGTGAGCATCAGTACAGGAGTTTGCCAGTTTTCACGCAATTTCTTAAGCATCTCCATGCCATTGAGCCTAGGCATCATGATATCCAGAAGAATTAAATCGACACTTTCATCCACTAATTCAAGCCCGACTAAACCGTCGCAGGCTTGGCTTATTTGAAAGCCTTCGAAGGTCAGAATATCACTGAGTAGGCTAGTCAATTCTGTATCGTCATCCACTAATAGTATATGTGCCATTGTTGCCTCACTTACGGTTTTTCTATCTTCATGATACTCACATTTACTGGGTAACCAGAACTCTTTACGTTGATTTACGCTTTCTTCACGTTGCTTTACAACCCAGTTCGTATTCTATCCTCAAGCGCTGCAAAAGCAGCACAGCACACAAAACGAATTCCAATGACGATCGAGGATACAATTATGAAACTAGCTAAAAAAATGGTTCTAATGGCAGCGGCACTTCCTTTAGTTTTAGGCAGCGCGAGTGCATGGGCTTTTGGTGGTAAGGGGCATCATAAAGGTGGTCACGACTTCGGCGGAAAGTGCGGTATGGGCATGGACAAACGTGTGCTTCGCCAGCTTGATTTAACCGACGAGCAGAAGTCGCAGTTTAAGCAATTGCGAGAAGACGCCAGAAATAATCGAAAAGGCAAATCAGAAGAAATGTTCGCCAAGATGCAATCGCACCGACAAGAGATCCAGCAATTGATTTTGGCTGATACATTCGATGAAAATACAGCGCAAGAGTTGGCCGCAAGAATGGTAGATGCCCAAACGGAAAAGCGTGTAAAAATGCTGGAACAACAGCATAAAGCCATGAGCATCTTAACGGCAGAACAGAAGGTCAAACTTCAAGAATTACAACAAGAAAAAGCCGCTAAGTGTGCTGAAAAATTTGCAGAGCGTCATCAAGATGACTAGGGTCTGCTGACCTTTCGAGATGATTTTTGCAGCAATTTGTGGGTGATTTATACAAGGCAGAGCTTATTCGGTGTAGTCGCTCTACATCAATGAGCGATAACGCAGTAGAAATAAGCCACAAATGCTGCCCGAAGGGTTCGACTAGGCGTCCCCGTTCTATACCTTTTACTCTTTGTTGCAAGGTATTTGCTTAGAATGACTAGGCTACACACCTTGCGCCGCGATTAAAAGGCATAGAACTCGAACGAAATTTAACCACGAAAGGTCAACAGATCCTAAGTAAATAAAGCTTACATACGCGACGATAGCAGCCTTCATGGCTGCTTTCTTTTTGTATATAAAACCGCCCTTGACTATGCTCAAAGTAGCTCGATAGTTAGAGGGAATATAAGACAGTGCGGAAAGTAGCCCTACCAATAATTGTTTGCTTGTATTTTATGATTTCTCAAACCGTTGGTGCCACTGAATCAACATGTGTGTTGAAAATGGGGTATCGCACCAATGAACGCTTACCCAATATTGCAAGAGCGCCAGATAACTCGGGTCTATATCTAGATTTGTACCAAAAAGCAGCAAAGAAAGTGGGCTGTGAGCTACAGGTCACTCGTCTTCCAAAAAACAAAGTGGTCAGTTTATTAAAACGAGGTGAAGTCGATTTCTATCCCGGTTTCAATCTAACCAAAAAGCGGTCTTCATTCGCTTACTTCATCGAAAATGGTTTACCGGGAGGTGATGCCGGTATTTCTCGTGATGATATGGAAGAGGTTACCCAGCTTGAACAACTAAAAGGTAAAGTACTGCTTCGCGCGAAAGGGGCGGCTGATATCACAAAAGGCATTACTGACATTTACATTAAAGAGCCGCCTGAGATGACATCTATGCAAGCTATGACGTTTCTTTTACAAAGGAAAGGCGACTTCTATATCTACAACAAATCCACGCTGGAATACTTATTGAAGCAACATCCATTGGAAGGGTTGAAACTACACCCAGACTGTTGTGGTGGTGTGTTGCCGCTGTATCTCGGATTTTCTTTAAAGTCGAAATGGTTTAAAGGAACGACAAACCCTAAATATAAAGAAGATGAGCCGATCAGTGCGGATAATTACCCGGTTCTCATGTCTGTCGAGAGTAAAGCGTATGAATTCTCACAAGTACTTAGGAGAATGAAGGTTAGCGGAGAAACGCAAGCGTTGTATGAGCACTATTATAAATAAACAGTGAACGCGTCGGTCAGAAAACCTTAACGTTATTTTGATGGCAAAAGAAGGGGGAGATGGATGAACAAATTTTTCATGTGCATTTTCTCGATTTATGCAAGCGTTGGTATTTGCTGTGCAGCGGAACTCAGGCTCATTGCAGAAAATGCCCCCCCAAACTCATTCACTGTGAATGGGCAACCAACAGGAAAGTCTGTTGAAATAGTCCAAGCAATATTAGCTGCGATAGATATGCCTTCAAATGACATTGAAGTGATGCCATGGGCTAGAGGGTATTGGAACCTAGAAAATATCCCTAACGTGGCGTTATTTCCAACATCTAGGACAAGTGAAAGAGAATCAAAGTTTAAATGGGTAGGACCAATTTTTGAAAATGAGGTCAACCTTTATAAGTTGAAAAACCGACAAGATATTTGGGTCAATAACTTAATAGATCTGAACAACTATAACGTAGGCAGTGGCCGAAACGACCAAAAAACTCGGTTTCTACTGTCAAAAGGTATAGAGGTTAATCAAGTTAGTGTTGAGCATCAAAATATTCAGAAACTGTTTATTGGGCGCATTGATATCATTGCTTATCAATCTGGGCGATTGTTCTATGACGTTAAGCAGCTAAACTACAACTTTGAAAAAATAGAAAAGATTACAAATATTCCAGAGATGAGTAAGGATGCGTTTATGGCTTTTCATATCGATACCTCTGATGAGGTAATACGAAGGTTTCAAGAAGGGTTAAACGCGATCAGGGAATCAGGTGAGCATGCGAAAATTTTACGCAAATGGGAAGGCACGCTTGGTAATCCTTAATGTAAGAATTGTACTTGGGTCGTGAATTTCAATTTGTCACTCGTGCGACTGAGTTAACTTTAGTAATCTATTCTTTTTCCTTAATACCACCTATCTAGATGCAAAAATCTGATTATTCCAAACTTGTTACCACAGCTGCTTGGTTAGCGGCAGGGGTTGCGACCATACTATTGATTGTTAAAGTCGCGGCTTGGTGGATAACGGGCTCAGTGAGTTTGCTGGCTTCATTGATCGATTCATTGTTGGATATTGCGGCTTCTGTCGTGAATCTCATCGTAGTGCGTTACTCCCTTCAACCTGCGGATAAAGAACATTCTTTCGGTCATGGAAAAGCTGAATCACTCGCTGCATTGGCGCAGGCTATGTTTATTTCGGGCTCTGCTTGCTTTCTAATTTTGAATGGCGTGGATAGGTTCTTCCGTCCTCATGAGCTGCATTCTCCTGAGCTAGGTGTGTATGTCAGTATGTTCGCCATACTGGTGACTGGTGGGTTAGTGGCATTTCAAAAGCATGTAGTCAAAAGGACAGGTAGCCAAGCTATTGCTGCTGATTCTCTTCACTATCAATCCGACCTTTACATGAATGCCGCTATTATCGTGGCACTTGGATTAAGTTGGTATGGAATCGGGCAAGCCGATGCTGTATTTGCGGTTGGAATAGGTGTCTTCATTCTTTCTAGCGCCATTCGCATGGTTTATACCGCAGTACAATCTCTGCTAGACAGGCAGCTTCCAGATGATGAAATTGAAGACATTCATTTAATCACATGCTCAGTCAAAGGGGTGTTGGGTGCCCATCAAATCCGGACTCGAATGTCTGGTCCTGTTCGTTTTATCCAGCTTCATTTAGAGTTGGATGATCACATGCCGCTGATTGAAGCGCATCGCATTTCTGATGAAGTTGAACAAAAACTGATCGAAAGATTCCCAGAAGGTGACATTCTGATCCATCAAGATCCAATTTCTGTTGTGCCATGGGCAAAAAATAAACAAAACGAGCATGGGTCAGGAAATTCTCAGGTTTAAATCACTGAGGATTGGCTGCTGTTAAGTTAATTATTACGAACCGTGAAAGAAAGAAGACAAATGGAAGATAATTAGCTATCTTTTGTTCAAACCACACAAACCACTATTGAACGTGATGTGAATCAACAAAGTTTAATAGCATAATTGTAATACTCTTTCATAAGTAGAAAAGTTTCAATAATCCGTTATGTGCGCCGTGTGGAGCGGAAATGTAACATAACGTGAATAAGATAAGATTTCGCCGAGAATGGCATTTAGAATTAGAGATTAGATTCCCAGATATCAGAGGGTGAGCATGATTAAGAAGATCGGTGTTTTGACAAGTGGCGGTGACGCACCAGGCATGAATGCAGCAGTTCGTGGTGTTGTTCGTACGGCACTTTCAGAAGGGCTAGAAGTGTACGGTATTTATGACGGTTACTTAGGTCTATACGAAAACCGTATCGAGAAATTAGATCGCTGCAGTGTATCTGATGTGATCAATAAAGGCGGTACCTTCCTTGGTTCAGCTCGTTTCCCAGAATTTAAAGAAGTAGAAGTTCGCGAGAAAGCGATCGAAAACCTGAAAGAGCACGGTATTGAAGCCCTAGTTGTTGTTGGCGGTGACGGCTCTTACATGGGTGCGAAAAAGCTGACCGAAATGGGTTACCCATGTATTGGTTTACCGGGCACGATTGATAACGATATCGCTGGTACAGATTACACAATTGGTTACTTAACCGCATTGAATACTGTTATCGACGCCATTGACCGTCTGCGTGATACATCATCTTCTCACCAGCGTATTTCGATTGTAGAAATCATGGGTCGCCACTGTGGTGATTTGACGTTGATGTCTGCGATTGCTGGTGGTTGTGAATACATCATCACGCCAGAAACAGGCTTGAGTAATGATGAGTTGATTGCCAATATTCAAGACGGCATCAAGAAAGGTAAGAAACACGCAATCATCGCTTTAACTGAGCTGATGATGGATGCTAACGAGCTTGCTAAAGAGATTGAATCTGCCACTGGACGTGAAACTCGTGCGACAGTATTGGGGCATATCCAACGTGGCGGTCGTCCAACAGCATTTGACCGTGTTCTTGCATCTCGCATGGGTAACTACGCTGTTCACCTTCTACAAGAAGGTCATGGCGGTCGTTGTGTGGGTATTCAGAAAGAACAGCTTGTTCACCACGACATTATTGACTGCATAGAGAACATGAAGCGTCCAGTACGCGATGACTTGTTCAAAGTTGCGAAAGAGTTGTTCTAATATTGAGCATTCAAGACTAGGGTCTGTTGACCTTTCGAGATGATTTTTGCAGCAATTTGTGGGTGATTTATACAAGGCAGAGCTTATTCGGTGTAGTCGCTCTACATCAATGAGCGATAACGCAGTAGAAATAAGCCACAAATGCTGCCCGAAGGGTTCGTTTCTATGCCTTTGACTCTTTGTTGCAAGGTATTTGCCTAGAATAACTAGGCTACACACCTTGCGCCGCGAGTAAAAGGCATAGAACTCGAACAAAATTTAACCACGAAAGGTCAACAGACCCTAACTTACTTAATAAAAACCGCTGACTTTTCAGCGGTTTTTTTGTTTGAAATAGACTTTCTCTGGTTTTTAGCTATCGACTTGTTTCCAGCTCGTGAGCTTCAATCACTTCGTTGCGTATTTTAAGTGCGTACAAGTACCCCAGTGTTCCGCCAACGATATTACCTGCTGCAATACCGATAAAAAGCCCTTCAACCTGATACCACTCACTACCAATGTAGGCAAAAGGCAATGTGAATATAAACAAACGCATCGCACTCCAACTAAAGGCATGCATGGGTTTGTGTAGTGCATTGAGCCCACTAGCCAGTACCATTAATATGCCTTGAAACCCATAACTGAACGGGACCACCAGCAAGTAATGCCAAAGCAAATCTCTCACACTTTGCTCTTGTGAGAAAAGTGAAGCAATAGGCATACTCAATGGGACCATCATAATAAAGATGAGAAGCTGAAAAAGAATCGAAAATCGCATGCACACAAATAAAGCGTTAAAACTGCGTGTTGGATTATTTGCACCTAAATTTTGCGCCATAAAGGGCGTCAAAGCGGAGGTCAGTGCCATTAGCACCAAAATCAAGATAGATTCGACACGTTGCGCGGCGCCATAAGCGGCAACGGCTTCTGTACCGTGGCTCGCTAATATCATCATCAGTATTGCACCTGAAATAGGTGACATCGCATTAGACAAGGCGGCGGGTGTGCCAATTTTTAAGATGGCACGCCAATCTTGTATGAGTGACGAAAAATACGGGAGTGCCAGCAGCTTTTCTCTTTTTATGAGTACGTACAAAGATCCACACAAAGCGCCCATGTAGCTGAGTGCACTGGCTATAGCAGCCCCTTTTATTCCCAATTCAGGAAACGGACCGTAACCAAAGATAAGCAGTGGGTCGAGTACGCCGTTAATGACACCAGCCAGCATCATGATTTTTGCTGGAGTTTTGGTATCACCAGTTGCACGAATCGCACTGTTTCCCGCCATGGGAATGACTAACATTGGGATCGTTAGATACCATACCACCATGTACTCTTTGATGAGTGGGATAAGATCTGGGGTCGCCCCGAGAAGAGAAAACAGCGGGGTGATGGTCAGCAATCCTATTGTTGATGCGATACTGACGAGAATGACCGCTAGGATTAAACCGTGGGAAGAAAACCTTGCCGCATCTTGATTGTTGCCTTGCCCAAGCAGCCGACCGACGTTGGTCGAAAGCCCCATGCCAATACCCATCGTGATGCAATTGACGGCAAAGGTGACGGGAAAAGTAAAGCTGATCGCAGCCAGAGCCTGAGTACCAAGCAAAGAAATGAAAAAAGTGTCCACAAGATTAAACATAAGGATCGAAATCAGGCCCACAATCATCGGTAGGGTCATGTTTCGGAGCACTGCGGGGATAGGTGCAGTGAGTAATCCATGTTTATCTTGCATTGACAGTGACAACTTAATTTATCTTGAAGAACGCGTAGGATACAGAAGAATACACATTGGAGCCACAATGCGACGGAGGGCTCGAAAGTTGAGGTGGAAACAGTTACTTCGAGCCACAAACGTGAAATTTCTCGAAAAGCTGTTTGATTTTTCAACACTCGTCACAAAAAAACGCATTGCCCCCCTTGGGTTATCTCTATGTACGCCCTATATATGATCCACAAGCCGTTTTAACGGCATTTCTTACATCAAATAGAATCATCTAATCAGGAGAGACGACCGATGAATATCCGTCCTTTACACGACCGAGTTATCGTTGAACGCCAAGAAGTTGAATCCAAATCTGCCGGCGGCATCGTTCTAACTGGTTCTGCTGCGGAAAAATCGACACGTGGTACGGTTTTGGCTGTAGGCAAGGGCCGCATCCTAGAAAACGGTACTGTGCAACCGCTGGACGTTAAAGTTGGTGATAGCGTTATTTTTGCTGAAGGCTACGGCACGAAATCTGAAAAGATTGACGGCAAAGAAGTTCTGATCATGTCTGAAAATGACATCATGGCAATCGTTGAGTAAAAGCAATCATTGAGTAATTTTTACTCTGATTCAAAAAACGACAGACTAAAAACGAATTAAGAAAGGGAAATTAAAGATGGCTGCTAAAGACGTTAAATTTGGTAACGACGCACGAATCAAAATGCTAGAAGGTGTTAACGTTCTGGCTGACGCTGTAAAAGTAACGCTAGGTCCTAAAGGCCGTAACGTTGTCCTAGACAAATCGTTCGGTGCTCCAACCATTACTAAAGATGGTGTTTCTGTTGCGCGCGAAATTGAACTGGAAGACAAGTTCCAGAACATGGGCGCACAAATGGTTAAAGAAGTAGCGTCTCAAGCGAATGACGCGGCAGGTGACGGAACAACCACTGCTACTGTACTGGCTCAATCTATCGTTAACGAAGGTTTGAAAGCGGTTGCTGCTGGTATGAACCCAATGGATCTTAAGCGTGGTATCGATAAAGCAGTTGCGGCTGCTGTTATTGAGCTGGGCAACATTTCAGTTGAATGTAAAGGCAAGAAAGAAATCGAGCAAGTTGGTACGATTTCAGCCAATTCTGACAACAGCGTAGGTGAAATCATTGCAGAAGCAATGGAGCGTGTTGGTCTTGACGGTGTAATCACTGTTGAAGAAGGTCAGGCACTACAAGATGAGCTAGACGTTGTTGAAGGCATGCAGTTTGACCGCGGTTACCTGTCTCCTTACTTCATCAACAATCAAGAAGCTGGTGCGGTTGACCTAGAAAACCCATTCATCCTTCTTGTTGACAAGAAAGTATCTAATATCCGCGAATTGCTTCCTACTCTAGAAGCAGTAGCGAAAGCATCTCGTCCTCTTCTTATCATCGCTGAAGATGTAGAAGGCGAAGCGTTAGCAACACTTGTTGTGAACAACATGCGTGGCATCGTGAAAGTAGCAGCAGTTAAAGCGCCTGGTTTTGGTGACCGTCGTAAAGCAATGCTACAAGATATCGCTATTCTAACTGGCGGTACTGTGATTTCTGAAGAGATTGGTCTAGAACTTGAAAAAGTAACGCTAGAAGACCTAGGTCAAGCGAAGCGTGTAACCATCACGAAAGAAAACTCTACCATCATCGATGGTGCGGGTGAGCAAGCTGCTATTGAAGGTCGTGTTGCTCAAATCCGTCAGCAAATCGAAGAAGCAACTTCAGACTACGACAAAGAAAAACTACAAGAGCGCGTTGCTAAGCTAGCAGGCGGTGTTGCAGTAATCAAAGTCGGCGCAGCGACTGAAGTTGAAATGAAAGAGAAGAAAGACCGCGTTGAAGATGCACTTCATGCGACTCGCGCAGCGGTTGAAGAAGGCGTAGTAGCGGGCGGTGGTGTTGCACTAATCCGCGCAGCTTCTAAGCTGACTGAGCTTGAAGGTGACAACGAAGAGCAAAACGTAGGTATCCGCGTTGCACTACGTGCAATGGAAGCGCCAATTCGTCAAATCACAAGCAACGCAGGTGACGAAGAGTCTGTAGTTGCAAACAATGTACGTGCTGGTGAAGATAACTACGGTTACAACGCTGCGACGGGTGAATACGGCGACATGATCGCAATGGGTATTCTTGACCCAACGAAAGTTACGCGTTCAGCACTGCAATTTGCAGCATCGGTTGCGGGTCTTATGATCACAACAGAAGCGATGGTGACTGACTTACCTCAGAAAGATGCACCAGCAATGCCTGATATGGGCGGCATGGGTGGAATGGGCGGCATGGGCGGCATGATGTAAGCCTCCTCCTCTCGGATGATAAGAGCCTCGCAGTTATGCGGGGCTTTTTTATATCTTAAACATTCAATTATTTTATCGATTTTATATAATTTAGATAAACGCTCTATAGGTGGAGTAGGTTTCGTTGATCTAAGCTGAAAATTCACTTTATGTCGCATATTGTTCTGGTATGTTAGAGGCATAAAAATAAGTAGCTAGGTTAATCCTTTGAGCCATAATCACAATTTTCCAATTAAACGTTCTTTGCTGGGCGTAACGGCTTTGTACGGTCTATTTCTGCTTCTTCTTGTTGTGGACGCGCTCAATGAAGCGTCGGAAGAATTTACAGCAGAAAAAAAGCATGTGGCTGTGGCGTTAAAAGATATGTCGAACACATTAAGAGCGGTGGAGCATGAGATGACGGTGCTATCGCAGTTTAACGTCTCTGATTCTCCCCCTCATTTACATACCGTTGTGGAAGGCAAAACGTGCTCTTTCGAAGGGCTAGGTGAGGGGCGTTCTACCATTCACTCGGACTTCATCATCACTGGTGTTGTCGATATGTGTGATGTGCGTACCTCACTATACCAAGATGCGCATTTTTGGGTGCCTAGCGCTCACGTCATGTCTTATCTAGTGAACACCCGCGAAACAATTTCTTCCATCTACTTTATTTCTAAAGATAAATACATTATTTCATCGCCTTCTAAGCTGGCGCGAAACATCACGAGCAGTACTTTTGATGATGTCCTTAAACATCGACCTTTTTGGCGAAACACTTTGCAGTACGGGCTTGCCAATAACCGTCGTGATATCACTTTTACAGGAGAATACCGCGATCTCTTTACCGGAAAGTCGGTAGTTACTTTAAGTGCGGCAGTGTATCGAGATGGAGAGCTGGCGGGCGTGTTGGCAATGGATGTTCTGGCGAGCCAGATTAAGCGTAATTTAGGGAAGGAGTACCTTATCCTTCCCTATCCAGGCGATAACCAAACGGGTCTGTTTACTTACAAAAAGTCGGGTGAGATCAGCGATGCTTCTCAAAATACGCGTTTGCATTTGAGTATCGACCAACATTGGCAACAGCATTTGTATCAGTTGTGGAAGTACAAACATTATTGGTTGGTAACATGGTTTGTTTCTTATCTGTTTGTCGTTACGTTATTGATTAATAAGAATTGGTCTTTGATTCAATCTTATGAAGATAAACTGATGCACCTTGATGATGAAACCGGGTTATTGAATCTCAAAGGGTTAGAGGCAAAACTTTCTGGGCTTAAGGAGCGTCCTTTCCTTTGCATTGCGGCGTACTCCGTAAAAGATACAGAATACCTGTCTGAACTAGCAAAAGAACAAGTTAAATCGCATGTACAAGTCGTTCTTAAGGAGAGGCTTCGTTCGTTCGATATTTTCGCTTCATCAGGAGATGGAGATTGGGTTCTGATTTTGCCTTGTGAATCGATAGAATTAGGTTCACAGCTTATCAATCAACTAGAAACCGAAGTGCGTTTAACACCTTATCGATTACCTGAAGGTGTAACCCAAGACTGTTTGCTCGAAGGGCATTTTGAATTAATACCTGTTCACAAATATGATGGGTATCTTCACCTTTGGCGCAGCGTAAGAACTCGGTTTATCGCACAAGACGCTGAGCCTAAAGAGATCATTCAAGCTGTCAGCCATTAGAACGTCAGTGATGTATGAATGGCTGCTTTATTTCTTACTCCGTTTCCCCATTGTTTGATGGACACCTCGGCGCAAGCTCCTAAAACTGCTTTCCAGCTTATCGACACCGAGCAAAATGGAAAGCATTAGGATCGTGACAAGTATTGCTTGTTGACCAAACCCTAACCCAGTCATGAGTCCAAGTGCCGCTAGTACCCATATAATGGACGCGGAGGTGACGCCGTGGATCTTCCCATCCAGTGTCATCATAACCCCAGCCCCTAAAAATCCTACCCCAGTAATAATCTGCCCAAGTACACGAGCGTGATCCAAACTGTTGGGGGAAAGGTGTACCGCCAGCGACATGAAAAAATAGGTTCCAGAAATGATCAGAATAGACGTACGTATTCCAACTGGCTTTCCACGTGTTTGGCGTTCAATTCCAATAAGAGAGCCACATACGGTGCAGCAAAGTAGGTCCCACCAAGAAAATGGTCCCAAGTCTAACCAATTTGAAATTTCAATCATGTAATGCACTCCAGAATAAAGTGCAAATATGGGGTTAAAATTTCTTTATTTCACTAGGCTTTTTAATGAATTATTTTTATGGAAATAACAATGTAGCGCGCCGCGAAAAGTGAGCAGCGAATACTACAAAAATGAGCACTGCGGGGAGTGCTCATTTTGATAGTCTAGAGGAATGTGGTTTTCTTTACCGGATTGGGAGTCAAAACGAGGTTACCACTATTATCAACTTGAAGACGGAACTCTCCTCCATTGGGATTAGTCAAAATAGGACCAACCCCATTCTTCCACACAAAATCACCGCCAACAAAATCACCGCCACGAGAAGGAAAGCAAGTCATGAATGTGCCATTAGCAGCAACATGTCTAATGCGAACTTTTCGATTATCAGAAAAGGAAAGAAGAAGCTTATAACCGCGGATGTTAGTTCTAATGTCTGTCCCATTGTTCTCATCAAAACGAAAGAATGCTTCGCTGTCAGATGGCTCGCTAGAGGCAACATTCTCATAACCACCACCATCATCAACTTGAATGGTAATAGAATCAGGTAAAAACCCTTCTTCGAACTTAAATGAAACCATGTTCGAAGTAAGAGGAAATTCAGTCAATGACCTAAATTCGATCGTATAAACTGCCAAACCTGTAGTGCCAGTAGAAGTTAAGGAAAGAAAAGATTCATTTTCTTGCTCTATGCTTTGAAGATCTCCGGACTGAACAATAGTCCTATCTCCGGAAACAGTCTCGGATGTAGAAACTAAAGAGCCCGCTTTTGTAGACCAATGAGCCAATACATTATCTTGATGACCAAGATATGAACGCTCCCACGCAGAAATCCAAACATTAGATATTGAGCTATCCTGATAGGATATATAGCGATTTCTATATCCATTATCCTGCTTCTGAGTCGAAAGTGGAGAAGAATGAACGGTATTGTCATGAGACTGGTTATCAAACTTAACCTGAGGTCCTGGAGACGCTTGAGAGTTCCAATCGTAAATAAAAATATGATAATGATTGTATGCACCAGCGTTGATCTCTATGCCTTTTGTTGGGCTTCTTCCGCGTCCAGCACCATACTGAAAAGTACCTTCAATAGTGTTATTAGAAACTTCTGCACCATTCAAAGCATCATCGACCAGATACTCATCACAACTAGCAAGCGTAACATGTTCTATTGTGTTAGCAGTAACCCAACTATCACTTAAAACCGACTCATCTGCCACATGACGAATACCACGGATAAATCTACCAATAAACTTACCAATCCGAGTAAAGTGAATATAAGAACGACCATCGCCACCATCTTCTGTAGCATCATAAATTAGACCACCGGCAATTTTTAAATAACTACCTCCTATGATCTCAAGAGTTTCAATATTTGGCGCGGTATTTGACTCATACTGTAAAGCCCCGGAAAATTTAGCCGGATTATTACAAGAAACGGAAGAGGATGAGCAATCAATCTTAAGATGCCCCTTGGCGTTAAATCCCTCACCAAAAGTAACAAAATCATTACCAGACAACTCAGCCGAAAGAATCAAAGGACTGTCCTTAAAAAAGGTAATATTGCCTTTAAGAGTTACGGGACGAGTAAGTTGCAGAGGGGTCGTGACTACTCCCATCTTTCCTGAGGTTGAAAGCTCGGCAAGAAATAAGTCAAAAGCATCTGAATCATTACCAAATGATTGACTATCAATATAAAAATAGTTTTCAAAAACTTTTTTTAGGGCGTTTGTCAAATTTAAATCTGTATCTGGGTCATATTGAATACCCATTAAAGAAAGAACATTCAAAAACTCGTCAATAACATGGTTAAACCAATCCGCACCTGGATAACTAGGAACGTTGTTTTCACCGGATTCAGTAAAGTAACCAGGCAAGCCAGATACAGGCTTGTTAGCAGGGCGCTCAGTAACTTGAGAGCCATTTTGTAAAGGATGCATTGCGAATCTCCCAATTCAAAAACGATTTAAACGCCTTTCTAAGCGCTTTTACTATTCATTTGCGTAGTAGTACTCGTAATACATTCCAGCTAACTTGTAGCGGTTAAGAGTACATTCAAGAACGCCTGCATCACTTGTTAGCAGCGGCGTTAAAACATCATCAAGACATGTCATGTGCGCACCAGGAATGCCAAATACTGTAATGCGCAAAATGTATCGATATTTCTGTTCCCATAACGGATAAACACAAGAGCGTAAGCAGTGGTGAGGAAACACCTCTTCAACCTTGACGGTAAAACCCAAATCTTCGGCAAGCTTTTGAATGTTCCAAGCTTGCAAACCGCCCTTACGGTGATATTTTTCAACAACGGCAAAGCGGCGATATTCAATATTTGAACTTGGCGCAGCGTTACATTCAGGAAGCCCTAAATACTCTTCCCATTCTGGAAGAAGCTCATACGTCGTTTCAGGGCGCATTTCAAACAGAAGACTGTCTGCACTCGCTTCGACTTGTTCTAAGCGTGGAGCGTATCCCTGAGCGTATTTATACAGGTCTAACGACGTTGCTCTTTGCCACAAAATACCTCTTGGCATCTGTGACATTATCGAGTTAGTCCATTGCTCTACGGTGTGCCCCATGTGATTACTCCTAATGCATGAAGCTCATTAGAAAGAGCAGGCACATCAGCGTTAAGATCTAATGTGTAATCTTCAATACCAGAAACAGAACCAATAGCCGTTCGAACGGAGCTCAATCGCAACGTTGAACCAGGGCTAAGCGTTTTAAAATAACCTTCGATGCTAGATTGCACGCTTTGTCTAAGCTCTGTGTTGTCTGGTGAAATATTGATGCTCAGATCGGTTGTCTTAAGTTGCAACGGAATATAAACCGCTTCAATGCCACCTGGACGACCTACATCCGTTCCCGTTGCAGGGTCACTATGACGATAAATGTAATTAGCCATCGCCACTTGGTCTTGATAGGTTGGCAAAATATCGGAGCGGTCATCGAATACAAATGCATAGCCAACCGTTGCAGGACCTTGATATAAATCTTCAGCCCAAGCGCGTGTCACACCTGCAACTTCACGACACCAAGCAACATAATCATGAACAGCGCCGCCCATCGGTGGATTGCGCTTGCGAAATAGCAAACGTTCTAATACAGAAGCAACAGACTCAGTATCTGCACCACCTGTGATGCCGTCACAAATACCATTTGGCTGCACACCAGGAACCGTAGAAACCAGCGTAAGCGTTTCGCCTTGAGCAAGGTTGCCAGCAGAGCCACTTTCTTCTGCTTCAACATCCACCGTCACACTGCCACCGGATGGCGCATTAGATGCAGCCACTCGATATAAGCGACCATCTGAATGCGTCATCACAGTGTCAATGGGAATAGGAACGCTGCCAACAAACGTAACAGGTCCAGAAGCATTAGATGCAAGCTTTTGTATCACGCCTTCGTAACGAGCTGTGTCTATGATTGTTTGGTCTTCAGATTCTGTTGACGGGATGATTTGACGAACAATCCAAGTCTGATAATCGTAGATATCACGCATGCTTCCGCTGACGGCAGCATTTAGCGCTTGCTCGATACCAAACTTGGGTAAAACCGCATCTAAAGAGGCTTCAATGTCGATTAAACCGCTTTCAATAAGCTGTCTTAGCGTAGGAACGTTAAACGGCACGTTGCGCCTCCCATAACTTAGAAACCGACAGAGAAAGCACTTCACCGTCAGGTTTAGCAATGATGATATTCAAGGCGAGGGTTTGAAATTGAGGAATAGAGCCTGTCACAGTAATGCTTGACGCAAGAGGTCCTTCCCCTTGGTCTTGAAGCATCCAAGACAATGCATCTTCTGCGTATTTAACTGCACGGTTACGAACATCAGTGGTAAGCTTTTCACGATATAAAAGCCAAAGTTTAGAACCCCATGGCGCATCATAAAAAGTGTCACCTGGCCAACCACGCAAATCACTCGATTGGTCTGGAAGAGTATCGGATTCGTCAGCGCGAGCATCCGTAAAAAGGGAGATCAAAACGAGGGCAGAAATTGTGTCATCGACACTTCCGCCCTCGATAATAACTCCGCTGTTTTTCATCATGTCGAACACGATGCTCACGCTCATATCTAACCCACTGGTGCTGATGTATCCCTATTCTCTGCATCTTTGTGGAAGTGACCTAGATAACTGAATCCGCCAGCGGTTAAATCTGAACCGCTAACAACACTGGAAGAAGTAATGCCACCAGTGGCGAAGATACCTAAATCTGTTGAGATTCCACCTGTCACATGCAAAGGACCTTGAATCAATGTTTCAGGTGAAATAATAGTGAGGGAAGAAGCGGCTTCAAAAATAACGTCGGTTGCTGTAACGATTATCTTGCCGTCTTTGGTGAGGCGTACTTTGTGACCTTCCAAATGATAGAGGAAAACATCGCCAGCTTCACCCTTTGGACGAACTTTTTTATCTTCAACAGCTACAGCAACCAAGTTACCTAGATTACCACCGATAGCCGCAAGAATGGCTTCAGAGCCAACAGGTGGGAACGAACTGCAACCGTAGTTTTGAAAGCGCTCGATGTCATCAACAGATTCATCCGCGTGCATCTTAAGCTGTAAGTTTTGGCGCTGTAAACCTTCGACCACACCAGAAACTACCGCTCTCGTAATTGCACCATTAATACGACGACGAATAGGTGCCAGTAACTTTTGTACAAATCGCTCTGTTACCATTGGCCACCACCTAGCTTCGTTTGCTTTTCTGCTTCAGCAGGAATATCGAATGCATCCGATTTCACCACGCTAACCACCGCCAAACGTCCACTGTCATCTTCGCTAAACATGATCGAGGAAATCATCATCTCTTCATCAATACCTAATATCTCATCGAGAACAGGCACCAATGTGTTGAAGTTCCAAAGCTTGCCCGTTTGCGGAATTCGCCACCCTGTCACCGTGTATTCAGCACCATTCGATTTGGCTAAGCTTCGCTGGCGTTCCCATTGTCCGCGCTTGGCTGCACCTTCTGCCGTGGTAATTTCTTCATTGATGATAATCATTGGACGGTAACGGCTAATCTCTTCGTCTTTCACTTCCGCCTTGATACCGCCAACCGCTGAAAGTGGCGCATCATCCCAACGGCCAAACGAAGCACCATCGGCTTTAACTGTGAAAATGCTATAACGATTACGCCAACTAAAACGGCCACGCGCAGCCTTAACGTTCTCACCAAGAATCAAAGACACACCTGCACGCTCTTTACTTGATCGAGTGATAACTAAATTCCCGTAGGTGTCGCTGGTAAGCAACACGCCACGCTGACGAGCCAGACGAGAAAGCAGTTCATGCGGTGTTTCGCCTTGTTCGATTTGAATGCGAGGGAACGCCGCGCCTACATCCGTATTCACGATCACTTTAATGCCAAAGGGCTTGCAAATCACATTAGCAATCTGCGTTAGCGTTTGGTTGTTGAACTGGCCTGAAGGGTAATCAATAGAGCAATCCACCAAGTCTGCGGTCTTGTCTCGACCACTGACTGAAATAACCACTTGAGTTGCATCGTAGCTCGGCACCCAATCATCCACATAGCCCGTAATCACACGCTCACCGCCAATTTCAACCACACACGGTTGTCCTTGCTTAATCGGGTCCATGAAGGCTTTATACTTATCTTCAGAGCCTTGCCACTTCCAAGTGAGCTCTAAGTCAAACGAACCAGACATCGATTCAATTGAGCGCGTCACGCTAATTTTTGTCCACCCACCGTAAACATTGCCGCCAGCCTTAAGCACAACATCACTCATTGATCACCTCGACCAAATCAGAAGGAAGAATAAACGAAGGGTTAGAAAACCCATTACGACGAACAATGCTTTGACGCATCTCGGTGTTACCTGTTTCTTGCCATGCCACCAAAGACACAGGCACCGTGCTTATCGGCTTGTAGATACTTAACTGAGGCAATAACTCAGCACGAGATCGAGTGTCTTCTAACACAGCCTGGCGTAGCACACGCAGCTGACGCCACACGCTAGAATCGCCAACCTCAACCGCATCAGCAGAAAGGGCAGCAAGCTCATCAGCAATGCCGTAACCAATCTGCTTTAAGCGCTGACCTGTCATAACGGTATTACGCTCAACACCTGAAAGGCTTTCAACCACGTCCACCTGGTCGTTAAGTTCAAAGCTAACATTGGCATTACCCATTGCAGCAGCTTTTGATACAGACGATGAATTTAAAATTAGGCGCTTATAGGCATTCGCATTGTCAAGAATGGCTTGCTGCTTGGCAGGGTTCGCCACCATAGACACTGAACTAGCAAAGCCATTGGCACTATCGATGTTACGACTTAAACCACCTGTAACAGCCAGTTCAGCTCGCATACCATCCCAACGGTTCTGCACGTTCTGATAAACATCGAGGGCGCGAATAGGGTCAGTCACCACGCCTTTCACATCTTCCATTAGCCCCATAGTTTCACGCGCTAACTCACCAGGGTAGGCTAGCAGGTTGCCAATAGAATCTTTGGCGCGCATAAGGCGATCAGTCCATTCACGCAACTCACTAGGCAGTGATGGTAAGCCTCGAGTAAATTCATCTAAGTCATCTAAGAACTGGTCAACCATATCGCCTACACCTTCTGTGGCTGTTTCATCGAAGTCCTCTTCAAAAGCCGCGTTCGCCGCGTCTTGTGACTTTTCAGATTCGGCTTTTACTTGATTGACGGTATCGCTTTTAGCGTTAGGGAATAGGTTTTCACCCACTTCGAAAACTTCAAAGCTAAAGGTCGCTAAGCCATCCGTTTTATTGACTAACTTAAAGCTACCCTTGCCAACTTGAACCTTACGAATACCAAACCAAGGGTGAATCATTTCACAAGGCCCTGGTGCGTTAAGCGCTTCAATGATTTGTTTTAGCTTTTCAAAATAGCCATCACCTACCGTGCGGCCATTAATCATTTCTTGCTGAAGTACTTTACCGTTGTCTTCGGTATAGCCTTGTTCACGCTTAGGGTAAGCATGAGGAATAGCACGGCGACCAAAGTCACCACTTGCATCATCTAGGAAAAATTCAACACCACGAATAGAGGCGGTTAAACGATCTTCAAATGCCATTTAAAGCCCCTTTAATTTGTACCCGTATCTGGGTCGATTTGAATAGTTGGTGAAGAGGAAGTGGCGGTTACTTTTGGTTTGTCGCCTGACAAATCAACTTTTACATTCACTTGCCCACCGATAGGATAGTTAGATTGACTGCTAGGTTGAGCGTAATTACCAGTCAGGTATGAAGAAGGCTCAACGGGTGAACGCTCATAGCTCTTAGGATCAACTCCGTAATACTGAACAGCTTGTTGTTGAGCCTCTTTATCCCCAAGGTAGGCTTTTAACTTAGTGGTAAACTTCCTATCCGCATTTCGGTAACCATCAAACATTGAGTCTAATGTCGTGTCGATAATACTTGCCCCTAGGCTACTTGCCTCATAGGCGACATAAGCCGGAACCGCCATTTTAGCCGCAGCCACCGCAGCCCCTGCTTTGACCCCAGACCTACCTCTTGAAGGATTTGAAGTGCTAGAGCCACCTCCAGCCCCCGCCATACCACCAGCTGGCATGTTTACCACAAAGACAGGCATAGCGCCTAAGTCTTGAAACCCACCTTTGCCGCCTGCACCAGGAACGCCACCTTTACCAAATACGGTCTTAACCGAGGCGGCAATGTCTAATCCCTTTTTAGCCGCAACCAAACCACCGACAACCCATAATGCAGTTTCACCCCACTTCAACCAGTTTTGAATGGTGTCGTCATCAACGCTGTTGATGGCATCCGCAAGCTCTTGAATGGGTTCAGCCAGTCTTTGGTTGGCGAATTTATTGAATGAGTTATTCAGAGAGGTCATTGCGCTGTTTAATGTGGCGGCGTTCTTAGCAGCCGCTTCTTGAGTGGCACCTAACTCACCAGTGCCAGATGTCATTTGTTTAAGAAGATCTTTGTTCTCTTGAGAATAAATTGAAGACAGACCTTGTAATGAAGTCTGGTCGAATACATCGCCTAACTTTAACGGGTCATTCTTTGCGGCATCTAACACTTCAAGTAGCAGCTCCACTGGCTCTCTTAGTTCTCTGGTGCCTTCTTTAAATACAGCGATTCCTTGCTTATCTAAGAACTCCACTTTCTTTTTGTCTGAGAAAGTGGCAAACACGGCTTGAATAGACGTTAGCGATTCGTTGGCGTTACCTTTTGCCTTTGCAAACAACTGAACAAGGGCAGACATTTGTGTAATAGCTTCAGGTCCTTTGGCTTGGTAGGTTGCAAAAAGCTGCTCTGATATCCCCGCTAAATCCTTAACGCTCACACTACCAATAGCGAACTGACCGTACAGTTCGTCAATGGTTTGCATGACCGCTTCTGAATCACGAATGCCTTTCTCTCGGAACTGAGCAAACAATGCACCTGTCGATTCAGCATCAGCGCCAAAGGCTTGCATGAAGACACCCATATTTTCCAAGTTGTCCATAACAAACTCAAGATCACCTGTTTTACCAAGCAAGGTATCAACACCTGAAGCCAGAACGGTAGTGTCTATTCGAACATCTGATTGCGTTGAAAGGTCTTCTACCGACTTGGTTAACACTGCAACCTGTTCGCTAGACAGCTTGGCGTTAGTACCAATACGAACCATCTGAGCATCAAATGCGGCAACGTTGCGCACGGTCGCGCCTGTCACCAGCGCGACTCCCAAACCCACGTATCGATTACCTAAAGCGTCGATACCCCGACCAGCGGCGGCGGTCGAGGTTTTAACCAGTGTCATGGCTTTTTGGTTTTTCTTGGCGAACTCACCCATCGAATTACCATACTGGCGCGCCTTCGCCGCGAGGTTGCCCGCAAGGTTTAAGACAATATCGGTTTCAAGCTTCTGTGCCATGGGTTAGGTCTCTTAGTTTTCGATAGGTTCTGAGCAATCGCCGCAAGGGCATAGTTGATGTGACGCTTAACGGAACTTTTGAACACATTGCCAATTGCAAGTTTTCGCAAATCTCCGGCAGCGCCTTAAGATCGCCCCCTGCTTTCAAGCTCCTTGGCAATCAGTTCATCGAGTTCGCTTGCCTTTTCTTGCAGCAATTTGAAATCGTCCTGGTGCAGTTTTCTTATCTCCTTGATTGAGATAGGTCCTTTCACACTGCCGATGTATTCCACCTGACGAACAAGAAGCTCTAATCCGTAAAGCACATCAGAGGTGTAAGACATAGCCACCCCGTCACTCACGATCACTTTCTCTGCCGCTAACTGCGCATCGATGTAATCACCCGAGCTTAACTCTCTTAGACCAACTTCATGGTGGGCGACATCGCCCACCTTGAAACCATGATCCAGTCCAAAGGTCATGATAGCCATTACACGCGCTCCGCAGGGTTGCCTTCGAACGTGCCCGTGATGTCGCCAGAATCACTGAGCTGGAACGGCGCTTGCGGTGAGGCACCTGTAATCATGTAGTCCACCCCGTTGTCGCCTTCCCACGTTAGCGTGGCGTCGGTGATGTTATTGATGTCCACTACATCGACGTCTTCATCCGCCGCAATCACCACGGAAACCGTGGAAGGCGTGAACTCTTTCGACTTACCCCAAATGCGGTTTGGACCCGCGTGAGAGGTATGGGTAAACCCACCTGGGTTCAAAGTCGAACCCTTCTTTGTTTTGAGTTGCTTGCTGTTGGCGCGAACAACGACTTGACCAAGGATATGTCCCATGGTGCGTACTCCCTATTAAAGTTTGAACTGCATGAGTGCGGCGAAGATACGGAACTGATTCACGATGTCTGGCTTGAACACGCAGTTCAAACGGTTCTGGTCGCTGGTATCTCGATACACTTCTAATGTCTCTTTGAAGCCGTCGAAGTCTTCCATTAACCCCTTGGGCACCCAATCATTATTGGCAAGCTCTAACACGGCATTGCGCATAATCTTGGGTGTCACCACTGGCTGACCAGGGTCAAGGCGATCAAGCACATCGTCACCGGCCAACTTATGGCGAGGGAATCGGTTGGTCACCATGGTTCGAAGTGAGTAACGCAAGTAACCCAATGTCGCTGGCGTCGTGATATCAAGATAGCTTGGGTCTGGGTCGCCATAGGCGTTCTGGCGATACATCGACACTTCACGCTCAATCGCTACTTCATTGCCGGGCGTCACCATGTACGTTGCAATGCCATCATGCAGAAGCAGGTTACGCTCTGTCATATCCCACTGAGCGGTTTTAGCCGGTGGCAATAAACTGGTCAGCACTAACGTTTGAAGAGGGCGAGCAGGGTCAATACCCAATGAATAAGACGCTCGACCTGCGTAAGCGGCAGCAAATTCCCAAGGCGAGTTTGGCGAGCTGTTCGTACCCATACACGTAAACAAGAAGTCATTACGCGCAGAGCCAACCGCACCCGTCTCAGCAAAGGTGCCACGGAACGCAGTGTAAGCAATGCCTTCAATCATCTTGAGTGGACCCCAACGATTCACCAGCTCGTCACGTAGGTCATTCATTGATTGGGTATCGTTAAACGGCATCACGATGTGGTTGTACCATTCGTTCGGAATAGCCGCGATAACCGCGCTCATGTCTGGCGTTCCTGCGCCGCCTGTCATGTCGGTAATCGCAATAGTCACACCACCAGGCAAGAACTCACCGTCGTAGTAGTTGTAGCGGATATCGATATCGTCGCCCGTCATACCCGTCCATTTACACGTAAGCTCTACAATATCGGTAGACGCCGCTTTCAAAGCAGCAGTAACAGGTAGGTTGGTATCAGCGTTCACCTTAGCGATGATGGCCGTCGCAATAGAATCGGCATCGTCTGTGTCTTTCACTGTTACCTGCACGCTAACGCCTGCAATCAATAACGCGATCACACCTGCTTTAACCGTGGTTGTGGTCACGGCAATCTCACCCTTAGCCGCACTTGCAGCCAAGTCAGCCACACCCAATGCATACACGTCTGTATATTCGTTGGTTTTGCGGAACTTCTTAAGCGTAAGAGAGAGCATGGAACCCTTGCCGTAAAGGTCGTCCATTTGGCTTTCACTTGTGGTAATGCGATTCAGCGTAAGTGCATCAGCAGTGCCGGTTGCCAACTGTTGACCAAGGACTAATACTTTCTGAGCCAAAGCGGGTGTGCCTGAATTCGCTTCGCTGTTGTCGATCTCGATATAAACGAGCGGCACTCGAATATCGTTAGGAATAGAGCCCAATGACATGCTTATTCTCCTTTAATGGCTTGCTTAGCCGATGCGTTAGTGGATTTCGTTTTAGCCGGTGCGTCAGCAGTCGCGTTCACTTCAACCACATCACCATCTGCAATGCGTCGCAGCCAATATGAATTTCGTTTAACCTTTTCGCCTTCATCTGAAAGGAAGCCCCCTTCAGGGTTACGAACGGGAATGTCTTTATTGTTCGGTTTTAAAATCATCGTTATGCCCTTGCTTTATTGAGGCAGCTTCACTTCACCATCAATGGTGGGTGCGCCATCTGCGATTTCACCTTTCAAGCCAAAGGTAATGAAGTCATCTAACGTACTGAGATCAATCTCTTCATCTAAGTACCATTGCTGCGACCAAGTGACAGACCAGATAGCAATACCAAGCTTGTCAATTTCACCGCTGTATAAATTGTCACTGCGTACGTTTTCAACGCGACCATAGGATGTTGGTAGTGCGCTTCTATCCACCAGTTCACGCACCAACTTTCCAGCGACCACTTCAGCACGTAGGTCTTTTTCGTAACCAAACTGGTCAGTGGTAAACACATAGGCCACAAGGTTTACGTGACCAATTAAGCGATTACCCACGGTTTCATATTGCGGAACACGCAGGGCAGCAATGCGAACACCACCATCACGGTTAGCCATCCAACGCTTAATATCATCCGCTTTATCAAAGCGCCCAATGTGGCGCTCAACGGTTTGGATCTTTTCTATTTCACGTACACCACCTTCAAGCTTTGGCTTAAGGTACTGAACGATTTCATTCACCGCCCAAACGGTCGAACCACTGGTGGTAAAGTCGGGTCTAGACATTCATTAACTCCTTCCAGAAGTCACCGATAACCGCATACACTTCAGATTGGTTGTCGGTACTTAGCCCTAAGTATTCGCGCTGTGGAATGTTCATCATGCGAGTGAATGCCCCTACAGACTGATAGACCGGAAACGCCAACGCTTTACCAAAGGCTTGTGTGATAAGGCGCGTATGAGCAGAGACTTGAACCGGACCAGAAAAGCCATCTTGATGAACGCCAGCGTAAGCCAATGGCGATCCAATTCGAACTTGGTTGCGTTGCACCTGGTACTGGATGGAGTCCAACAAGTCTCCATCGGCTTGCAACAGAGATTGGTTTCCATGTCGAGTCTTCGCATAACTGCTAGACCAATCATCCCAACGCTGACCATCAGGTGACGTTTTCTCATCGGCGATTCTTCTTCTGGTTTGGCTCTCTACAATTCCACCTAACGAATCAAGCAATTCAACTTTGTGCTTTGGGTCGCTTAGGGTTTCAAGCAGCTGTTGATAGCGCTCAAGCTCTTGCGTTCCCGTTACTTGAACACCAATCGACATTACAAGACGCCTCTCAAACTTTTGCGGGTGAACTGGCGCTCGTTCTCTTGGATCAGTTCAACCTTGCCCACACTGCTTTCGGTTGGCGTTTCAATGGTTGGCAAGCCGAGTTCGCGCTTGCCATTGGCAATTTCACGCAGGGTTTCAAGCTGCATCTTGTAGCGCTCTTCTAGTAGGTTCGTGGCTTGTTGGTCACGGTCGGCTAACCAGTAGAACGCAATAGTGATGGCAACCTTATTCAACATGCCTGGCACAGTCGGGAGTGGCAGAACATAACGACGACCTAAGAAAGAGTTAATCTCTTCATCGGCTTGGTCTAATGCCTGGTTAATCCAAACATCGTTGAGCTCGCCTGTGGCGCGGTCCACCGCAACGTTCCACAGCATCTGCTCATCACGATCAAGTAGGTCTTGCTTGGTTGCGTAAGTTGCCATCGTATTTACTACCTTTTAAAAACGTTATTGCTGCATGTCTTGAAGATCGAGTACGTCTTCAGGCTCAACCACTTCGACCGTCAGGTTCGGCTCGTCGTGTACTCGCTTCGCCTTTTCAGGAGAGAGGAACACCACGTACTCTGGCTCATAATTCGGCGCAGAAACTCGGTCAGACGCATCCGGCTCTTTGTCCACCACAAGCACCAGCTTTTCTTGGAGACGATGGAACTGAACGCCTGAGCGCCAAAACCCCGCATCTGATTTAGCGCATACTTTGAAAGCGCCAAGAATACAGACAGCACCAACGCCATCCCCAGAGCCATCCCCAGAGCCCACCCCATCACCTTTCTTTTCCACCAATTGTTCAATTTGATTACCTTTTTTTTCGGTTTCTACCTTAGCCTTTGCTAATGCTTCCTGTTCGGCTTTCTCTTTAGTGGTGGCGGTATTTCCTTCCACTTTTCCAGCCTTTCTAGTTGTTGGTTTTTTAGTTCCACTCACTGCGAACTCCTTTAAACGAAGTTTGAATGGCGGTATGACTACCGCCAATCTGTTTTATGGGTTAGGCGATGAAGGGAGACACGATCACTTCTACATCTTGGTAATACACATTGGTATCACCGCCTTCAATCAGCATTCGCTCAATCAGCTTCTTCGCTGCCGCTCGGTTTGCATAGCCAACCACAAGCGTGGTAGGGCGAACGCCAAGAGGCACACCATCGGCACGTTTCATTCCGCCAAGCAATTTCACCGCCGCTTCATAGTTCGCTTCCGTCAGCGCCGCTTTAGAGCCAATGGCTAACTGAGGGAAAGAGAAGCCCACTTCACAACGCCCATCTGTACCCGCTGCAAACTTGTTGTTGAACCAGGTGTATTCTTCGGTCGGGTTCATGTTTTTAAACGTGAACGGACGACGGTTCTGATACACGATAGGTTTCAGTGTTTGTGAGTTATCAAGTAAGAACCAAGGCGAACCTGTATCGGTTGCAGGATCGCCCACCACGTTCGAGAACGTTGAAGCAGGTGTGGTATCTAATGGGTGGTCGGTATCAAAGTAGTTCTGCCCGTCATAACAAAGCGTGTTAAAGCCTGCCGCCAGTAATGGGTAGGAAAGCTTGTCTGGGAACATGGTGACCTGATCACCAAAACGCTCTGCCAATACGGAGTACTGACCGATTTGGTCATCTTCAACATTTTCACGGCTGATAGAGATGGAGCTTTCAAACGTCTTGTTGGTAATGGCGTAACCATGCTTACCCACATCAGCCAGCTGGCGGTCACCCACCCACTCTTTAATCTCTGGCAGGTCTTTCAACCACCCGTAGAAGTTAGAAGCACCAGAAGAGGGCACTTCAGTCGCAATCTTGTCCCATTGTGGGTTTGCTCGTGAAACCCCTTTCACGAACGAGGCGTTCATTGATACAAACAACGCTTCAATAATTTGAGCTTCAGTCGCCATGATTACGCGTCCTTATTCAGTTCTTGGTTAGACGCGATAGAGTGCTTTGATGCTAGGAACTCTTTTTCGGTCAAATTCATCTTGCGACACATCGCAAGCTCGTCTTTATCTAACTGGCTTCCACCTTCAACTTTTGGCTTCGCTACCTGAGCGTTGGTGGCAATGGATGGGGCCGTCTTTACAAACGCTTCGAACTGCTCAACACCGCCTTCAGCGCGACACATACCAACGAACATGTCTTTGTTCGCAGGCGCAATCTTGCCTTCATCAATCGCCGCCTGAACCAAGCCATCGACTTTCTGATCGTCAATCTCTTTCAACTTAGCTTCAGCCGTGGTGGCGCGGTTAAGTGCAACCGTGTGCGTTTCAATTGGGATGAACTTAGTTAAGTCCGGAGTGGTGGCACGGTTTAGCGCAATGTCTTTCTCAGACTTGAGTGAATTAATTGCGACAACACCTTGCTCTTCGGTCGCGTCTTCGGCTAAGCCAAGCGCGGCTGCAATCAGCTGTGGAAGCTTCATGTCGGTTTCCTCTTGTCGATTAAGGGCAGGTACATAAAAGTTAGGTTTGTTGGTTAAGCCAGCGCTGCTCATGGCAGTAATGACACCATCAGAGTCGTAATGAAAAGCAGGGGAGTAATAGAGGTAACGCTTATCTTCAATGAGCCAGCGACCTTGGTAATTCCAATCCACCTCTGCCCAAATCTCACCGTCTCGGTTCTCTAGCGCCAATATCCAACCATAGGCTTCTGCCTGCTCACCTTCAGGCGCTTTGATTTCTGTTGCGTGCTCCAAATCAAAGGGAAGCTTAGTGTCGAAAGCGCTTACGACTCCGTCGGGGTCACTGTTTAGCCACATACGCCCATCGCGTCCTTTGGCTTCACCTTTGGGGATCATCGGTATCCAGACCGTAATGTTTTTTTCCGGGTCGTCTTCTTGCTTCTTCCCCAAACCATCGATAACAGTTTGGGAAAGGTTAAAGCACACCGCTAAGTGGGTTTTCTTCATTACTGACTCCATAAATCAAAACTTACATAACAACCTCCTTATTGGATTAGTTGACATGTACTCGTTTCGTGGAGTTAAGAATGCAAAAAAAAAGCAACCGACGTGGAATAACGTCGATTGCTCTATTTGAGAGGGGGGAGGAAATGAAATGCTTCCTCGAAGGTGTTAAAGATTACCCGAAAAAATCCGCTTATCAAGTCGACTGGCGCATTGTTAGCTAAAATAGTTCACCAAACCATGTTTAAACACCGTTTAAATCGCACCAGATTTGTTAGAACTTTTTTAATTAAAACTTTCCACCTGCACAACCTTAAAATCTCTTAGAGCGCAATACAGCAGCAAAAAACAAAATCCTCACTCTCCCTCTTCTTCCTGTATCCAGTGCACTTCCTTATGCGCATTCATCTCTTGCTCTGTCATGGTCCCCTCTCCGCAAATAAGATATTCGGTTTTGTCATGATTACACGGTGCATGTGGGTGGTGAGCAGCCCACTTAACGTGGAATTCTTCGGCGGTCACAAATTGGTATCTGAGCATTAGGGCAGTTCCTGTACAAAAGAGGAGGGTTGAAAGTTGTATCCTTGGGCGTCATTGTTGCCCAGCGAATCCTCGAACACTAACGATGGGTAGGCATTGGTGTCCATCCTGTATTTCGCCACCCCCACAATCTGGCACTCTCGAAAATAAGCATTCACGCGCTTTCCAGCACTCACGCTCAGCCCTCCCAGCTCCAACACCCCATGAAAAGAGGCACTTAGCCTGACGACCAGCTCATGCCATTGGTTGTCTTCTGGAAGGGCGGTCACCCCGCTCACAACGGGCACACCGTCAAACTCCGCTGTGACGCCAGCCAGCTTAAACACCCGACCATTATTCCCGGTATCCACTGACACACTGTAGTCGCTTGCCCCAAGAAACCGCTTGTATGGACCATTGACTATCCGGTTCGTATTGAACGAAATGACCAATTGCTGCCCCGCCGAATAAGACGCGGCAGGAAGCGCTATGTAGCTATTGCCATCAAAGTACGTGTAATAGCGGCGGACACCTTGAGAAGTAGCGCCAAGCTGGGCAGGCTGTCCATAACCCTGCGTTCGCCCACTTTCATCAAACTCATAAATCATTGCGGGGTCACTCCTAATGTAGGGACGCCCGATAGCGCCTTACCCCAAATCGCCTGACCGCTCGTCAGGTCATAGTGATAACGCCGCTTCGACACAATGGGGTCGCCCTCTACGTTAACGCTTGGCTGTGTGGCGGCTTCGACCACCTCAACATGGTAGAGAGTGCGATTAACGAACGACCCAACCAGTCCGATACTGATTTGACGGTATTCGTGTGTAGAGAGCTCGACGGGTTGCGTATCCATGTGTTTATCCTTTATTTGAATGTCTGTTTTAACATCTGTTCTTTTTGAGACAGCGCTTCGCTATACGATGCCTGCCTATCTTTACCCGGGTTGTAATTCCATCCTGGCTCAATCCCTTCGGGCAGCACTTCCACTTCGCCCGTTCGCTTGTTCAGCCATTGCTTAGTGCCACCTTCTGGCGACACCGTAGAAACGGCGTCGTCAGCAATGAGCTTTTCAGCTTCAAACTTCGAGACCTGGCGTATCCAACATTTGCAGCCCCAACCATTCGGTGGCATGTGGTTATCCCACCAAGGATCGCCAACAGGAAGCAGCGTGCCTTTCCACTTAACATGCTCCATTCGGTGCTCCAATGAAGGACCGTTCTGATACAACAAATAGGGCATTACGCGCCTAGTTCGCTCGATACGCTCCCATTGCCCGGCTGAACGTGCCGTTCGCATGTTGGTTTTGTAAATGGTCTTGATACGACCTTCACTGCCCAATTGAACAGGCTTTGAATCGCCGTTCAGTGGGTCGACCATGTTTTGAACGCCCCACCAACCCGACTTAACCAATAGCGGCTTTAAGACATCTCGAAACTGTTCGAACGTTTGCCCCTGCGCGATGGCATCGATAACCATGGCTTTCACCTCAACAAGAAGATCGGCATTGAGCATCTTAGCCACCGTGAAGGCGTTGCCGTGCTCTTCTTTCCAAACGTCCCGATAGTCAAAGCCTGGCTCTATCCCTTTGCGTTTGAACCATTCAAGGGATTCTTTTGGGACGATACCTGGTTCATTAGGGCTAGGCATCTTTAGCGTCCCCATAGCCACGCATCTGGAATAGGTATTGCGCCATCTGTTCAATGAACACGTCAGCGCCTAACGTCTCTTGAAGCTCCGGCAGTTTGTCTAAGAACGCGGCATAGCTGTCTGACTTGTTCGCCAATTCGATAATGGGGTTCATAAAGTCTTCTGCAACTTCAACCCATTCGTTCATGGCGTCATCGGTAAGCTCGCTCACTTCCTCTTCCGCCGTTTTGCCAACGCGGTTAATGGCGAGACGTTGGGCTTGCCTGTTCATAGCGGGGGGCGGGGTTTGCGCTAACATAGCCGAGGCAGGCATCAGCACGTCTTCATCGTCATTTGGCTCACGCAGACCAAACTTTTCACGTACTTCACTTGCCGATACGCGCATGCCACTTTCAATCATTGGTTTCAAGCTATCGACCAACATCTTCAAGTCTTCTGGCTCTGGCACGCGAATGCGAACTTTAGGGTAGCGCTCTTGCACGCCCCAATTTAGGATCACATAAGGCTTAACCAAGTATTCATTCACACACGCTTCCAGTTGGCGCGCATCCCATTTGGCAATATCCATCCGCACTTCGTTATGAACGTTGGCTTGAGATTGCGAGCTGCCATTATCCGCCGTCATGGTTTGACCAAGTACTGCCTTGCTGGTTTGCTCATCGCACCAACGCGCCATGTTTTCAAACAGCGTGTTACCGCCATTGCCTTTGGCGGTTTCGATAAGCTCCAGCTTCATGGATTCAGGAATCACCGCCCCAGCATCACTGGCAATGCGACCAATGGCATTCACAAGCGTGTTGATATCCTCGGTACTGGCGTTCGGACCGTACTTACCCACCCGAACGGGAATGCCAAACACTTCGGCAAACGCCCACCAATCACGCACCGTGAACGATTTGAGCATGTACATCACGGCAACCAACCGCGCCAAACCGTTACGCCAAACAATGCCTGATTTAGATCGAGGCGTATGCACCATAAACTTATACGGCGCTAACAGCTCGCCACTTGGCGCAGAATCACTAATCAATAGAATGTCTTCAAGCGTGTCTTGGTCGGCGCGAAGGTAGCGCGGATCTACCCATTTATAATTTTGTGGTTTCCATGGCGTTTGCTGGGTATCCCATAGCACCTGCACCACCGAGACCCCTTTCCCCAAGCCATCGAGCAAATCAAAAAACAGCTCGGGTATTTGGTCGTTGGACATAATGTCACGAACGCGCTCCGCCAACTCGACATCAACTTGCTCATCACTGGCAGGCTCAACGGTAGGTTCAATCGCCGCCACCGCGAGCTTACGGGTACGCAGCTGCGCCGCGTAGTGCAAATCGCGCTCTTCCATTTCTTCAGCAAGCGTCATGTAATCTTGTGGGTTGTTGCCATCCACCACACTGCGAAGTAAGCCCGCCAATCGAAGCGGGTTTAACGAAGAGGCGACACTGGCAGGTCGAGGGTTTCGCACACTGGTGGTGTACGCTTTGGCAATGTCTTCAGACAACACCGTTTTATCGGCTTTTAATGGCTTACCGTGTACATCAACAATTGAGGTCATAGTCTAATTCCTTTGCCGCGTAGGTCTTGATTCGGCATGTCATCGAATCGGTTATTTTCTTCAGCAGAGCCATGAAAGCGGCGTTGGTTTTCATCCATGCTGGCTTTTATGGTGTGCAAGCCGTAACGCGTTAAATCCGCCTTAGAGGCTAAGTAAGCAAACCAAATAGCAATGGCACTATCGCCGTGTCGTTTGTTTCCGTTCTCGCCCTTGGTTCGGGTTGAATCGATGCTAGGAACGCCTGCTTTAATTTGGATTTGCCCCAAATCGGTGATCACGTCTTCATGTTTTGGAAGCAGGATTTCATCATCTTCAAACGCGGCTTTAAACGAAGGCATGTTCTCGCGGTAGTACCCCACAGAGAGCATCACCTCAACCACTTCTTCGCCGTACTTGTACCTGGCCTGTTCGGCTAGGTACTGGCCATTACCCCGCGCATCAAGATAAATACCATCACGCCTTGGGAGTTGGTCACAGATAAAGTAAAGCGCTTGCTCTTGCTGCTTGAATGGCACGTTGCCAAGTTCTAACAAGAAAGGAACGGTGCGCTTCACATCATTTTGAACCGCCATGGGTGCATACACGGTTAGGTCGCCAGAGCGGGCGAAATCCTCACCCAAGCAATGACGCAGTTTAGGATCGAGTTTATCGAGCTCTGGCTGAACGTGTTCGTCTAACCACTCTTTCATTTCCGCTTCACGGACGTGCTCTTTCGCTTCGTTAAACGCGTTAGAGCCAGTGAAGCTTAATACTGGCCCATCTAACCGCGCAGCACGTTCACGCAAGCCACGACTAATATAAGCACCACCGCCATTCTTCGGAACACACTGGTACTCTTCAAGTGCATCTTCTTCGGTTGCCGTGTCACGAAGCAAGTTTGCTTTCCATTCATCTTCGAGTTCTTGCGTCCACGGTGTCTTCTTAACCTGGCATATACGTTTATATAGCCCTTGTTCGCAAGCGTCATCTAAGGTGATGGTGTGGATCGAGTAACGTTTTTTACCTGCACGACTGTCTTGAATTAGAGTGTTGAATAAATTCTCGATGCCGTTATGGGTACTGATTAAGCGAACCTTTGAACCCCACATGGTTAAGGCAAGGGCCGCTTTTAGCACTTCGGCTAAGCGTTCATGAAAGGCCGCTTCATCGATGATAACCGTGCCTTGCATACCACGCAGGTTAGAAGGGTTACTTGATAAGGCTTTGACTTTGAAACCAGACGCAAAGTTGATCACGTAAGTCAGAATGTCTTTATCTTCATTCTCGAAGACTTCTTCACTGACATCATCACACGCGCAGCTGTAAGCTTTGGCCCACATCGAGACAGCATCAATAAACTCTCGCGCCATGTCTTTGGTTGAACCAACATAAAAGACATCTTCACCGCCTGCACTAACAGAGGCGGCAGCACTCAATGCTGAGTCTGCCGCTTCTGCCCATGTCACGCCTGTTCGTCGGCTTTTCTCTGCAATCTTTAATTGAGAGTCATCCGCTATCCAGCGCTTTTGATAAGGCAGCAACACTTCGTTCTTATCAAATTCACCAGATAAGACAAGCGTTTCACTTTGCCGCTGTAGATTTTTTTGGGCTGCACTTCTTTCTGTCATTATGCAATCCCCAATATGCCTTTCTTAATGTCTTGAATGGTTTCAGCGGTTACGCCAGCCTGCTTCACAATGGCTTCAGTTGCATCGGCCACTTCCGCCGCAAATGCAGCGCGGATTTCTTTTTCAACCTTATGACTCACCATTGAGGCTTGCTCGATACGTTGAATAACCAAAGCGAGTTGAGCGAGTGCTTTGGGTGGGATCACTTCACCGTCTTCAGCGGCACTTTCCATCATGGTCATAGACGTTTCAAATGCCATGGTACGCACAAACTCTTGCAGCAGCTTACCCACATCAGAGGTGGGCGCGTCACCCAGTTTGGTGGTCCACACTTCCGCCACTTCGCGAGACTGACGAAGACGAGCGCCCATGTCTTCCATACGACGAGCATAACGATTGAGTGACGTGTAGCTTGGCTTTGCCTCTTTAGGCAAACCCGCCTCATCAATCATTTCATGGATAGCCCCAAGCACGTCTTGCTGAGTCATATCGCCATTGCGAAGCCAGAGGTTAAGTGACTCTCGGATTCCTTGAGGCAATAGCTCTATCTTTGAGCGGATCCGTTTCTTCTTGGTCATGGTATTCCCTCACTAAGCGCGTGGGCGTTTTACGCCTGGCACAACCGCTTGACCTGTCGCCACATCTTCACCGCGCCCAGTCAGCTTTGCCACTTGGCAATCCAGCACACTGCGAATTTCGATAAACCCTTGCTCTTCAAGCCAAGCGAGATGAGTACGAACCGCATCGCGGCTAATGTTGTGACCGTAAGTATCAAGACAAGAATCAAGAATGGATTCATTCGCTTCATACCCTGTCATGTCATGCAGCGACCGTAAAATCACAAGGCGCTGGTCTTCTTTTAATAACTCTTTAAAGCCCATAACACATCCTATTTATCATCGTTTAAACGTTGTTCTAATAGCAGTTGAGCGAGGTGCTCGACTGGTCGCATTTGGGCGCGAAGTTCTTTCATCTCTCCGCGCGATTCAGAAAGTTCAAGAGTGAGTTTCGTGATCTCATCTCTGGTTGGCATCGCATCTACTTGCGCTTTTAGCTCGTCCATTTCTCGCCTCACATCCTGCACCTCTTCGCGTCTGGCATAGGTTTTGGATAGCAAGATCTGAATCACTTGAACCAATGTTAAAACGCCAGCCCACACGATAGGCCACCAAGTCTTTACCCATTCGTATTCCATCAGGGCTCCTTTCTAGACTGACAACTGACGCAGCGCACGGCATTTGGCATCGCCTTTAATCGCTCGGTTGAGATAACAACACCACAACTTAAGCAATAGCGATTACCGTGTTCATCTTCATCGGGCTGTTCTATGCAGCGTGTACGTTGATGGGCAATGGCTTTTTCCCTGAAGGTTTGCTCAAGCGCTTGAGCTTTATCAAACGAGTCGGTCATTTTGCTTTCACCGCCTTAAGTGCATCACCGACCATTGAGCCTGTCCCTTTGGTTAAGCCACGCTTATCAGCCGAACGCCAACCAAGGTAAGTCAAAAAGGGCGCCATTAACCCCGCCGCAATTTCCCAGTTCGCGCCGGTGCCTTTACTAAACGCCTCAAGGGATTCAAACAAAAAGATGTAACCGATTGCAGAATACAAACTCAAACGACAGCCCCAAGGGCGAGTGTGACGAACGTATTCATCTTCAGCCTTATCACCTTCACGAATCGTAACTTGGGTTTCGTGATGTTCGGCTTGTTTATCACCAAGCGTGAGCTCTTGGCGGCGAGTCTTTTCCTTTTCTAACTCGACCTTAATCTTCTCAAGTTCAACCAAAGATTCAGGTGGCAAGTTTTGCAGGGCGCGAGTAACGGCCAACTCTTTCTGTGCCTTGTTAGCACCAAACATGGAATCAGCTTTTTCCACAGCCTCGGCGACCTTGTCTGCCGTTTCGCTACCACCAAACAAACTGGATATGCCGCGAATAGCCGCAGGACCATATTCCATGGCAAGCGAGGCTACCCCCGCGATGATTGAAAGTGACATTCTTTTAAGCTCCTGATTTTTGAAATCAAGTCGTTCCCTTGCGGCGTTTCCACCAAACCAAGGTGTCGGTTAATTTCCTGTTGAGAGGTACGGTGCCACGCTTTTGAAAAGTAACTTTGCAGGGTGGCATCGTGGCTAAATAGAGGTGGGGTTAACGGGGCTTTAACGCCTGTTTCAATCGCCTTCGACTCAGCTTCAAGGCGCTGTTCACGCCCTCGTTGTTTGGCGTAGTCCCAATTGCGGCCCATGGTTACGCTCGGCGAATAACAAGCTTGGCTTTTTCACCACCAAGGTGAGCCATAAAGTAATCGAAGGCTGTGCCTGAATGGATAACGGCCCACTCATCATCCACTACACCAAAGTCCATGCCTGGTGCAATACAGCCTTCAAGCTGTGCTGCTCGGTTTGCTTTGTGGATAAGAATATGTGTTCGTTGAGAAGGGCCGAATCGAGTCACACCAAGGGTTGGAGCCTCTAGTGCGTAGCATTTGCCAAACTTCGGGCTGTCGTGTGGCAGCAGGTCATAGGTGCCTTCTGGAATACATGAAATGCCAGCTTGGTTATTTTTCCAAGGACGTTCAATGGTCTTGAGAATAGCGTTTCCATTCTCATCGCACAGATAAGAAAAAACACCATGAGGAAAATAATTGCGATGGAGAGTGAGGGTTTTCATAGCACAACCAGTTTAGTAATGGGGTTACGTTTAACTGATTGTGCTTTCTATTTTATAGCCTGTGGAAGTAACGCGGATTGTTGATTATTTCAATGTGCAGTTAACAATCATCCCCTGTTTAACTGGTGTAATTTCCGTTTCAAAATTATAGCCCCAAACTAAAGTTGATGCTTTGTGACTAGGCGATTTTAACGCGTCATTAATACTATTAAGCATGCTCTTTGGCAAGCTTGTATGGTGCGCCATATCAATCGCTTCCAATGACGTATTCACACAATGTATTCCGGCTAATGTGAATGCAACCACTAACTCATTGTCGTTGCTACTACTGACCGGAATCATAGATGAAACACTGGATTGACTAACAAACAATATCCCAGTTTCTAAATTTTGCTTTTTTGTATCTTCGAGATCTTCCCACTTATCGGCATTGCTATAACCAGCAACATCTAAGCGATGGGTCATTTCATTAACTGGTGGTAAATCTTTTGCCAAAACGGGCAGACAGAACAATGATGATAGTAATAAAGTAATGGCTTTCATTTTCAATTCCTTAAAACAAATCCGGTTGACGGCTCTTAACTTCTATTTTGCGCATTTTAGCCACTACGCGATAGATATGCTGCATACTTTTGTCGTATTTACGCGACAGCTCTTCAACATTCGCACCATTGAACTCGCGCCAGATAGACAGGTTCATGATTTCAGATTCAAGCTGCCTGCCGCGTGGAAGGTAAAGCTGAACACCACCAAACTCTTTGCAAATACGGTGCAGTAAAACCACCGCAAGTTTTGGATCGGTTTCGTTCTTAACGAGTTCATCTTTAAATATGCAGTAGATTTGGCGCATGGCTTCTGGCCATCGTTGGTGCTCTTCATCGTCTGCTAATTTTTCAACTTCTTCTAGGCTTACATTCTTGTAGCCAAACAAATCTTGGTTATCGATGCTCATCACTGCCTCCCATCCACATGGCATACCTTCACATAATATGAATATAAAAACACCCCGCTTGGCGAGGTGTTTGTAGTATATGGCAGTGTTTACTGGTGGGACACGTTAACCAGTTTTGTAGTAGTTACTCGCATAATGTTCAGCTAATAGTTCGTAACCAGCTGGGCCTGTGCAATCGTTGTTCGATGGAATGCGACCACCACTTTTAGTGATCACCTCGGCCATTAATCGATAGTGCCATTTCTTTAAAGCTTCCAACACTTCAGCCGCTTGAGCTGACTTAAGCCAAACCGCCTTTTCAATGCCACGTCCATTTGATGCAGTAGTCATGCGCTTAACATAAGCATCAATGGCAACGTCGTTCGCATTACGAATAAACCCTTGCTTGTGCATGGTGCGCCAAATCGCACGAATCTTTGCCACTTCTGGCGCTCTTTCTTGTGGCTTGCGCTTTGGTTTAAAGCCTAGCGCCTTCATTCTGTCTAACACTTTGGTTAGTTGAATGTCGTTCAAGCCTTTGGCACTTCGCTTGCCTGTGCATTGCTCAAGAACGTCACGATAAGAATCATCTTCCATGGCAAGATCACGTTTAGCGATTTGGACAAGTTTGAGTAAGTTAGACATTTTGACTTACCCCTGTTTTTTAGCTTCGTTGATTGCACATGTTCGACCAGCTCTCCAATACCGCATAGCCATTCGTCTTTTGTTTGATGGTAATTTTGCCATCACATTCTTTACCATCTTCGTGGTCAGTGGATGATTAAATGACTCGTATCCATCCACCTCATATTCATCTGCCTGATACTTAACCCATGACTTAGGGTTACAAGCAGGGCAAGGCATGTCACCGCCATTGTCTAAATAAGAATCTCCATTATCGTCTCGACCACCACTATCTAGATCCCATAGGTATCCATCAATGCAAGTTGAATCTAGATAATGAGCCCCAAAATCATAGCCTTGATAATCACACATATTTCCTCCTAAGCTAGTAAGTTAGACATTTACGACCTCAACCAAATTAATACCTTCGCGTTCTTGAATAGAGCACTCAGCCATATTAACACCAACCCATAAACACATTACTTGCTCTGGTGTTAACTCAGGGAAGCGTGCAAGGACGAGGCGGCATGGTTCATTTGCGGAATAATGGCTACTGTAAAGGTCCTGCATTAACCTTGCAGCTAAAACTACATCATGACTTCTGTTTAAATCTGGTAATGAAAACTTCATTTTCTCTCCTAAGCCGCTTTGCGCTTGGCGTTCTTGAATTCCAACTGACAAGCTTTGCACCAACTCTGCAACCCATCGGGGTTTCTTCTGCATGGCGACCAGAACAAGGTGTCTTGCGGCCAATACTCTTGGCAGTGCGGGCACCATTTCTGCAAGCCTAGTTCAGCATCGAGTATGGCTTTACCATTCGCTAAGCGGCGTTGTAATAAACCTGCTTTCATTAGTGGCGTGTATTCACCAAACATAATAAAAACCTCCTATAGCTTTGTGTTGTACTGGCTGCTCATCAGTGCCTAACAACCACGCTAGGCAGACAAGCAAGGCGAACCTTGCTTGTTTCGCTTATGCCTTAAGGCACATGCCTTCGGTAAGCTCCAACCCTTCGAGCTTTTTAAACTGACGACACAGCACAGAAGCTTTTGAGAAGTGAGGAACGTAAAAAATCCACTTATCATGCAAATCTTGACATTCCTTTTTAACTCTGCGCTTTCCATATATTTTGGTTAGTGCCGCTTTTTCTTTTGTGCTGTATATGGATTTGGTTTTTTGGCACCAAACATCAGCCAATATTTTAGGGGCTTTGTCGCTAATACCGTTTTTACCTGCACTAAAGCTTGCCCACTCGCCTTTGATGAACCCATCAATGTAAACTTGTAAACACGTTTTCGATTCAGACTCACGAACACGCGTTACCTTCACTTCGTGCCCTTTGTAACTAAAAGCAATATCAACCCAACCGCCGGCCATTTCCGCCTCAATCTTTTCCCACATCTCTTTTGTAATTGGTTTACTCATTCTTCATATTCCTTCTCATTGCTTGATATAGATTTAATTCGCTTCGATTTGAGAGCAGCGGCGAAACTTCATGATGTATTTGATTAACTGGTTAGGCCGCTTCGCTTTCGTCTTTTCCATTGAGTTCATCCATCATGTCTTCGTACTCTTCACGAACGTTCGAACTTGACTGATTTAAAATGAACTTCAGTGCTGCGATATAGCCTTCTTCAAACGTGCTATCTGGAAATGCAGTGCCGTCGTTTTCAATTAAGGCTTCCGCCATTTCAATTTCTAGGTCAATCGCGCTGCGAGTGTGCGCGGTAGTAAAAGAACGTTGCAGTGGGTTAGTGGTATCCATGTTGATATCCTCCATGTCGTTTTTCATAAACCGTCACAATGTTGTTGTCTCGAATTAGGAAGTAGGCGCAGTCACTTTCTAAAATTCGCTTTGGCTGCCAACCTGATTCGCACTTCATTATTCTTCGTAGCCTGTTCTTGGTTGGGCGCTTAGCTTCCGATAACGCTACGACAAGTTGCGGCAGGCTGCGCCCCGTACGTTGTCGCCATCGCTCAACAGCATGGCGACTTACGCTTATCTCTCCATATCGTGTGATGACCAGTAACATGCACACCTCGCTATAGCTTGGCGATATCAAGGGCGATTTGTTTGTACTGACCATCACCTTGGCGTTCATAAATACGTAGGTAAGGCGTTTTACCGATAACCTTGATTGAGTCTGCAATGGCGTCCATCGCTTCTAACCAATCAGGGTCGGTAATGTTTAACTGGCGAAGGCTAAGCACTTGGTTAACATCGATGTGACCTTGCTTGTTTACTCGGAAAGACAAATCAACCAAGGCTTTAATTTCATCGCTTGAATTTTCATTCCAACGGTTAATGCATTCGTCAATTTTTGCTTTAGCCGCTTGGATGCGTTCATCGAACACGCGGTGCTCTCCAATTGAGCGTTGCACCTTGTATTTGCCATCAAACGAAAGCAGCGTAACGTTGCCTTTGGTGCCGCCGTATTTCACATCAAATTCAGCAGAGCTTAGGTCTACAAAATCCGCGACGTTCTGCATGGCTTCTTTCTTAAACAGCGCAAGGGTTTCTTGTGTCGCAATCGCTTTTTGTACGATGTCAGCAACAACATCATCACGCAGTAAATCAACGTCTTTGATTTGGCTTACTGGTACTTGGTGACCTTGGCCGTTAAAGCGGAAACCGTCTTGTGGTTGGGTTTGATTAGTCATTGTTTTTCTCACTTATTAAAAATTCTTAGGCTGCACCGCAATAAGCTCTGGTGCGTATGGGTTTAAGTACTGGGTAATTTGCTCTGCGTTAATGTTGTCGGTCTCACTTTCCACCCATCGAATCAAGCAGCCACTCAGCTTTGCGATGCGTGAAACTTGAAGCCTCTTGCAAGCCAGCTCACGCACTTCATTTGATTTACTAACAAGCCATACAGGTGGAAACTCGATGGTAATAACAGGGATGGCAATGCCAGTGCTTACATTCACGATCAAGCTTCCTGCCGTTTCTAATCGAGACAGGGCATTAGCCACAGCGCGACGCTTTTCATTTAGATGCATCATTGGTTAGCTCCTCGTTGATTTTCATAAAGACGACACGCTGAAATATGCGCATCCAATTGTTTGAGTTCTTCCTGTGAAAGCCCGCGCTCGCTTTCCGCTCTTAGCAGCACAATCACATTCTCGAACGCTGCTCTGTACTCTTGGTTAAGTGGTAACGATTCCATCGGGCACCTCAATCGTTGGTGTCTAATTCAGCAAACGCTTTGCGCAGCACTTGCTCACTAATGGTTTGACCTTTGGCAAACATCGCCGCCAGTTTGAGTGTTTTGCTTAGCAATCTAAGACCACCTGGGCGCTCACTGATTTGCAGCATTAACCCGCGTTCAGACTCGCCGTTTACGTTCCATGCATCAGCAATGGTACGAACGTCTGCTTGCTTGGTTTTGTGGATGCCACGCTTCTTCGCAATGCGAGAGAACAAGCGCGCAAAATCTTCATTACGGCGACCACCTGTAAGCTGCGTGTAAACCTTGTTATTACCCACTAGCACCATGCCAACCCCCGTTTCTTCTTGCAGAATTCGCAGCTCTTCCAGTGTTGGGTAGTCAAGGTGATCCGCTTCATCAATCACCACCAAACCTTCACTACCAATCAGGCGGTTTCGGATAACGCGAGACAGTGGGCCTTTACGGCGTGGCGCATCGTCCATGCCTAGTTCCATAGCCAGTTCATATAGGCACTCAGTAAGGCTTGAACGGCTTGGGCTTGAAGTGATCATCCATACGTTGTTGTTGCTTCGTTTGTATTCGCGCAGCGCTTCTGATTTACCCACACCAGACGCCCCAAAAATAACCACGATAGATTCGGTAACTTGGGCATACATCATGTCGTCGGTCAGCTGCTTAGCCGTTGGTGTCATCACAAAGCCAGGGTCTTTACTTGGCGTGGCATTACGCTGTTCTCTCATACGTAACCACTGGTTCAGTTTTTCAATCATCTTGGTTGGGTCGGCTTTGTATGAACCGTTCAAGATTTGGCTTAGCGTGGCAGGTGATACGCTGATCTCTTTTGCAATCTGAGACGCTGAAACAGCCTTCGATTCTGTTAATGCACGAATGCGCATTAATATGTCGGTTTGCTTCGCTTCTGCATTGCCTAGTTCAACTACGTTTGTACTCATATCAATCTCCATTTATGGAAGGTTTAAATAGGGTTTAAAGCTTGTTTTTGAATTTCTGTTCAAACAGGTTTGAAACGCTTTGGCTGAAGTTCTGTTCGTAGTCTTCGTCTTCATCTTCTAGCGCTATGGCCTTAGCCGCCGTGTTGCCAATCGATACGGGTCTGAATGGTTCAACCACTTTGCTTTCAGGTAGCACTTCTTCTTCAAGCGGCTTCATCATTGCAGCCACTTCCAGTGCATCCATTTCTGTTTGAGCTTGCGCAGCAATCTTGTTCGCTTTGGTAAATTGTGTGCGTTTGCGTTTGTGCTCTCTTGCCGCTTGCGTATCGCCAAATCCGGTCTTATCAAGACATTCAGCGGTACAAATTCGAACCCCATTCAAGGTGTAAACTTCGATAGATTCATGCAGCTTTAATGGGTCGAAACGTGCAACCAGTTTTTGGCCAACATGGTTCATCATCGACTCGCTGTAATAGCGGTTCTTACGGCCTTTCAAACTGCCGCCAGCGTCCAGTGAAATGGTGCCGTGTTTAGACACTCTTACTGCCTCGGCTTGAAGCATCATCATTTGCAATTGGTCGGTAGTTGCTTTGCGTATTGCTGCCGTTTCATAGCTGGCATTGAACGCTTGGTTAAAGCTCATAAACCCTTTGCACACTTCGGTGTTTCGGTTCTCTTTCGCGTTGTACATTTCCACTCCTTTAGCAATGGCTTGTAGAAAGTCTTCCGCGTCGATCGCTTTGCTTCCGTAGTTATCTGGTTTTGCCATTGGGTTCGGGCCTGTATAAGCGCCACGACAAAGTGGATGTTTATCGATGTACTCTTCAAGGCCGCCCACACCAAACGCACGCTCAATCGGTTTCGCTTGGCCGTGACCTTTGCCTAATATCACGCTCGACCAGTGCAACTTGATATTCATCATTGGGATGATGCCAAGTGGATCGTCTGCTTTTACTTTGAAGCGGTAACGGTTAGGAACGCCGCCCGTCATCCATTTGTTTGCAGCTGCTCTGGTGTTATCCAAAGTCAGTTCTTTAGGCACACCGAACTTTTCACAAACGTCCATTAATGAAAGGCGAATGCTGTCTGTGTTTTCACTAATATCGCAACGCCAACCAACAATTTTGCGGCTGTAGATGTCTTGCCAAAACCACGTTTTAGGACGAAGAATTTCACCGTTAAACCACTTCACAAACACGTTGTGTTGATAGCCATCTCCGTTGATCCATTCCAGAGCGTGAAGCCCTTCAACGGTACGTTCTTGCGGTGGGAACATTTGGTGCAGTGCGTGTTCACCTTCACGAAGCATGATGCGTTGTTGTACTGGCACTTCATGTTCAAGGCGGCGTCCTAAGCTTTTTAGGCTTGGAACTTTCCAACCCTTCGAAGGGGCTGTATCAATAAGGCGCTCATAACAAACCGACATAGCAGGTTGCTCTAGGCTCAAGTAGTCGGCTTTGAAAAACTCCCACGCTTCAGGTGTGATGTAGGCAAACTGATTCGGCTTTTGAGTTTGGGATGATTCAAAGTTTTTAGGCAGCAGAGCTGGAGCCCAATCACATTCGTCTATCCCTTTCACCTTCGCGCAACTACGGCGCAAAGTAGAAAGTGCCACGCCATATTCTTCAGAGACCGATTGATAAGCGTCCATCAACTTGATGCCGTTATTCTTAAGTGCAAAGACAGCTTGAACGGTGCGCAATGCTTGCTGTGCTTTCTCTTTGGCAGCGTTGTTGTTCTTACTCCAACGAGCCCAAAGCGCTTCACGGCAATACGACTGCTCGCTTTTCTTTTTCGGTAACTCAAGAACCTGATCGCCAATTTGAACTTTGCCTTGTTGCTTTAGTAATGCTGTTTGCGTTGGGACAGGTAATAAGCTGACGTGGTATTCAGTCGCCTTTGTCCCTTGTCTTTTTCTTTCTAACTCAGGATTAGACATAGCAAGCTTCTTCAATAGATCTCTTGCTCTTCTACCTGTGGATGGAAAACCAACTACACCTGCTAGTTCACTTGCTATAAACCACATAATGAAACCTCCTAGCTTGCAGCTCGAAGTGAGCGGTAACGGCTAGGCCAAAGTTGATCAGGTGTCATACCTATAGCTTCAGCAATAATTCTTTCGCCCTTTGGCCATGGTGAGCGAAGTGCATTAGCCAGCGTGTTTTCACCAAGGCCAGCTTCACGAGAAAGTTGACGAACAGAAAGCCCACGCTTTTTAAGAGCAGCAACAATGTCAGCTCTGTGCCAATCACTTCCTTCTTGAATGTTTTTTTGAGAGACTGTTTCGTTACTCATGTTAGTTACTCCAGTACGTTGCTTAACTTAGTAACACAAGTATTGATCCAAGAGACACCAAGAGTCAACACAAAGGACAGTATTTTTTTAATAGTGTCCTTTTGATTAAATTACGAAGGACGCATTTAAAATGAATAAGAACAATGAAAACATAGACTTAGATGAAACGGACACCAAAAGCATAGAATCGGAAAAAGTGTCCGTTTGTGATGAGAGTCAAAGGACAGTTTGGTTTATAGCTTCTGAGTTAGCAGGACTACCTCAAATGCCAACATCAACGAGAAGAGCTAGAGACGAACTAGAGCGGCTTTTAAAAAATAGAGACCATTTGAAAAGGAAAAGAGTTGGCACTAAAGGTTACGAATACCACATAAGCATTCTTCCATTAGAAACACAGCAAAGCCTTGGTACTGAAGCGCTCGAAGGCACACAGGAACCAAAGCCAAGCTATAGCGACCTATCGCTGTATAAGGATTTCACAGAAGAATTTGCATTAATACCTGGTTATAGAATTCAGGTATCAGCAGGGCACGGCTCTTTAAACCCAGACCAACTAGAGCCAACCAGGCATTTAGCATTTAGGCGTAAGTGGTTGAAGTACAGGGGCTTTAAAGAAAAGGATTTAGCGATCGTGTGGGCAAAAGGCGACAGCATGGAACCAACGATTCACAACAACGATACGCTTGTAGTAAACATGGAAAGGAAGAAACCATCAGATGGGCACATATACATCTTTAGAAACGGCGATGAGTTGTTTGTGAAGCGCTACCAAAGCATGTTAGGCACTTGGCGTCTGATTAGCGACAACAGCTTCTACAGCGATTTAGACATACCTAAAGAAGAACAATATCAATTTGAAGTAGTAGGGCAAGTTGTTCACATTGCAAAGGACTTAGGCGATTAGATTTAAATGTTTAAACTCGATTTAAACAGCGAACAAACAAAAACAACCAGTGCTCACTTTGATAGGGTAAAAAGCCACGATTCAGATTTATTGCTCATTTCTAGATTTTCTTCTCAAACTAAAAAGGGTTCAGCCAAATCATGCCGAACCCCTTATTCCATCTACCCGTAACCGCACATAACCTACGTTAACACCCTATAACACACTATTGTTCATTTCTTTAGTCTCTATACAAACAACAAATATTGATCGTGAAAATGGCTATATTTGACGTTTAAATAGGTCGTAATCAATAGATTGCAAGGTAGGCATAAGTCGCTTATATTTCGCGCTCCTGTTCCTTTGAGTCTTTGGAGACGTGATCAATGAAAAAACAAATGTCAGTAATTGCTGTATCGATGGCTATGGTATCCCCTTATGCCTTGGCGCAAGATTCGGCAGCTATGTTCTCTACACTGGATGGCTTTAATGCACCAGCTAGTGATGCAGTTGGCGGTGTTCGTTTGTCTGTTTTACACGGAAAAGTGAGTGCTGTTAAAGGTGTTGATGTGTCAGTGTTAGGCATGTCTGAGACCGATACGATGACTGGTTTAAATTTAGGTATGTTCTTTGGCGCATCAAAAGTAAACCAAGAGATGAAAGGGGTGTCTCTTGGGATGTTTAACTGGAATATGGGCACGACGAAAGGCGCCAACTTAGGCGTAGTGAATGTGACTCACGATGTAAAAGGCGTCAACTTCAGTGCTGTTAACTACTCAGAAGGATTTACCATGGCTGATGTTGGCTTGGTTAGCTTGTCTGAGAAGTCGAACGTACAGCTTGGTGTGTTCAACAAAACCAAGCAAATTGAAGGTGTACAGATTGGCTTGCTAAACTGCGCAGACAACGGGTTTTTGCCTTGTTTCCCGTTTGTGAACTTCTCAATTTAAAACTTGAATTTGAAGCTCCTGATTAGTCAGGAGCTTTATTCCAAGTGTAAATCCAGTGGCGTTTTGCTTTTTCTACCGCCGATCTCGCGTGTTAATTTGGGTACTAAATACCCTGATACTTCTTCAATGACTTCGGCCATTAGTGCTTTTGCTTGTTTATCTGAAACATAGAAGTGCGCCGCGCCCTGAACTTTATCCAGAACATGGATGTAGTAAGGCAAGACACCGGATGCAAACAGATCTTCACTGAGTTTTATAAGTGCCTCTGAAGAATCGTTAACCCCACGCAGCAACACACTCTGGTTCAATAACGTCACGCCAGCTTGTTTGAGCTTGGCAAGGTAAGCTGAAAGCTCAGCATCGATCTCATTGGCGTGATTAATGTGTGTCACCATCACGACATTCAAACGACTTCCCCTAAGTAAGTAACATAGCTCATCGGTAATACGAGAAGGAATGACGACAGGGAGCCGAGAGTGAATTCGGAGTGTTCTCACGTGCTCTATTGCTTCGATACGTGAGACCAGCCATTCCAACTCGCTGTCCTTCGCCATAAGAGGGTCGCCACCAGAAAGAATGACTTCATTGATCTCTGGGCGCTTGGCAATGTACGCCAAGTTCTGCTCCCAAACGGATTTAGAGCCTTTGTTGTCTTGATAAGGGAAATGACGGCGAAAACAGTAACGGCAGTTGATGGCGCAGCCACCCTTAACGATCATCAATACGCGAGATTTGTATTTATGCAGCAACCCCGGTTGGTCGTTATCTTGCTCTTCCAGAGGGTCGGCCGAATAGCCTTTATGAACCTCAAATTCTTCCATTAAGGGCAGAACTTGCTTGAGTAAAGGATCGTTAGGGTTGCCCTTTTCCATTCGATTGACAAAGCTTTGTGGCACGCGCATCGCAAACAGTTCGCGTGCGGCTAACCCTTTTTGCCAAGGGGTAGGGTCTATTTCAACCGCTTGCAACAACTTGTAGGGATCGGAGATCGCATTCGCTAATTGTTTGAGCCAGTTTTGCTCAACAGAAACAGCTTTTCGGGTTATGATGTGCGGCATTAAATTGAACTCGAAGATGGTAAGAGGAAAAAATGGCTACTGTTAGCACGAATGAATTTAAAGGCGGTCTTAAAATTATACTTGATAATGAGCCGTGTGTCATTCTCGAAAACGAGTATGTTAAGCCGGGTAAAGGTCAAGCATTCAACCGCGTAAAAATCCGTAAGCTGCTTTCCGGTAAAGTTTTGGAAAAGACGTTCAAGTCTGGTGACACAGTTGAAGTTGCAGACGTAATGGACATCGATCTAGACTACCTATACAACGACGGTGAGTTTTACCACTTCATGAACAGCGAGTCATTTGAGCAAATCGCAGCGGATCTGAAAGCGGTGGGTGACAACGCTAAGTGGTTGGTAGAAAACGACACTTGTATGATTACGCTTTGGAACGGTAACCCAATTGCAGTAACACCACCAAACTTTGTAGAGCTTGAAGTCACTGAAACAGATCCTGGTCTGAAAGGTGATACTCAAGGTACAGGTGGTAAGCCAGCAACACTGGTAACAGGTGCGGTTGTTCGTGTACCTCTGTTCATTGCTATCGGCGAAGTTATTAAGGTTGATACGCGTAACGGCGAGTACGTTGGTCGTGTAAAATAACGATAACCTGATACAAACCGTTACGAAACCGCTCCTATGTGAGCGGTTTTTTTATAATTTAAGTAATATATTTATTAAATAAACTTAAGTTTATATGAACCAGCATCATCATCCTTTATGATTCTCGGCGCTTAGTTGGAACCAAGGTCACACTTAAAGGAGATCTCTGATGAACTTACCTACCAAGGCAGTCGCAACCCTATTTACGCTTACTCTTGGCTTTTCTAGCCAAGCTAGTGCTTTTCAGACATTTGATAGCACCGCAGGTCAACCTGACGCGCAAGAATGTCGCTACTTATCTGATGCGGGAAAGAATGCATTTGATGCAAACACTGGAAAGCTTTGGGCTTGCAGTACTCAAGGTTGGGTATTTTTCGAATCTCAAAGTGCTCATAAATGTTTGAACGCATCAAAAGCAGAACAAGCGAAATACCCTGCGTGGAAAAAAGGGCGTACTTACGTTGGCGGCAATAAGGTACTGTTCAATAACAAAGTATACCGCGCGAAATGGTGGACAAATTCAGGTACACCAAGTAATTCAAGTGCGTGGGCACTGGATGTGAAGAAAACCTTGGCTAAGACCTGGAACCAAAACCATCACTACAATAGTGGTGAGAATGTCGTGTTCATGGGGCATGTATACGAAGCGAACCATTGGAGCAAAGGCAAATTACCACCTGCAAATGTTTCTCAGCATAACCGCAGCAAAGAATGGCGTTATGTTGGTCCATTTGAATGCCCAAAAAGCTAAAAAGACGATTTGAATATCATTCCCCAAAATGCGCCTTAGTGGCGCATTTTTTGTCTCAACTCCTAGAGTACGTTCTTGTTTCATTGTGGCAAAAATTGAATAACGCTCTCAGTCTCGCACCCTCATAAATACAGAGCACGCTCCTGCCTTTTATTTGTCGCTATAGTAACCCGATAAATAAAAAAGCAAGGAAGCCGTATGTCTGAAGAATCTCAATTGCCACTGGATGATTTTATTGAATACCCAGTGGAAGAAATGTCGAAACGCGCGAATCAAAACTACAATCTCATCAAGCGACGCCACTCTATTCGTCAGTTCTCCGACCGTTCAGTCCCCAAGTCCATTATTGAAAGCTGCATTAAAGCGGCGGGAACAGCGCCAAGTGGAGCGAATCATCAACCTTGGCACTTTGTGGCGATCAATAGCGCAGACGTGAAAGCTCAAATTCGTCAAGCGGCAGAAGAGCTCGAACAGTCTTTTTATCAAGGAAGGGCGGGACAAGAATGGCTTGATGCGCTTAAGCCACTAGGGACTAACGCCAGTAAGCCTTACCTAGAAAAAGCACCGTGGCTAATTGCTGTTTTTTCTCAAAAGCGCGGAGGAATGGAAAACGACGAAAACCAAACCAACTACTATGTGCATGAGTCGGTTGGTATTGCGACAGGTTTTTTACTGCAAGCTTTGCACAACGCAGGGTTGGGTACGCTTACTCATACCCCAAAACCCATGAGTTTCCTGAGTAAAATATGCGGACGAGATAATAGCAACGACCGCCCATACATGCTGATCGTAACTGGCTACCCTGAGGAAGGCGCTACCATTCCTCAACACGCTACCTATAAGAAGCCGTTGTCTGAGATATCGACGTTTATAGAATAATAAAAGATCAGCGGTTTGCTGACCTTTTATTAATACATCAGAGGGTGTCTTAGATGTTTGCTACAACTGTATTGTAGTAAGCTTGTGGTGCAGCATCGAGTTGAGTTGCCATCTCAGCACGCACTTTCGAGATTACGCTTGCTTGAGCGTTTTTCTCTACTTCTAGGATATCCAACATTGCATTCAGGTGTTCACCTTCACCTTGGCTTGTTTCTTCCATGATGTGATCATAGTTATCTTGAATAAACATAGCCGCTTCTACTCGTTTGCCTTCGCAACTCTCTTGCGAAGATATCTTAGATGAAACCGCAGTAGTACCTAGATCCCAGATTATGTTTGAGATCGCGGCTGCTGTACCATTATCATTAAAGATCATCGCCCCAATACCACAATGTGTCCAAGGGTTGATACTGTCTTCCGCCATTGCGTTGCCAGTGAAAAGTGATGCAATAGTTAATGCTGTTACTGTGATTTTTTTCATGTTGTTACTTATCTACCAATAAAATGAAAGAGACCCTGAGTACTCATATGAGTCTTGATACTTAACTTGAGCTCGGAAATCAAAGTTTTTGTGACTGAAGAACCTATGTTCCCAATCCAAGTAATTGCCATAAGAGCCCATAGAGCTTAGGGATATGTGATGTCCTACTTTTAAAGACATCGCCCAGTTGGGAGTTACATTGAAAACCCCACCGATTTCAGGACCACTTTTTATGTAGCCCCCAAATTTGTCTGTGCTTCTTATATCTGCAGAAATAGCAGTATAAGCAGCAAAATAATTATTCAGACTCCTCGCCTTACCTATAAATCCATCTACATAAAAAGATGAGCAGCTCTGGCAAGTTAAGCTATTCGTTTTGTATCCGGAGGAAAGTCTCCATGCTATACCGCTATCGAGCGGTAAACCTGTTTTCGAAGTATTAAGGTTAGTAATGTTAAATAGAATGAGCTCCCTAATGGACCATGTACTTTCTGAGTGTAAATAACGTACCCGAACATCGAAAACTTCTAACTCTGAGAAAGGGATCCTTGCTGTATTGACGTTCAAAAAGTCGTAGTAGTTAGCTCTGAACCTAAACTCAGATGCAAAACCAAGAGGGGGGGTGTATACGCTACTTACTTGGAGAAGTGCTGTATCTTGTGATGAGTGTGGTGGCGAGGGATTTTCTTCTTCCCAATCTGTGTTACCTGAACTCAAGGTAAATCTTTGTCTTAAAAGCTGCTTTCTCGACTCTTCTTGTAGTTGAGTTAGACCAGAATTTTTACTCTCTATAAAAGCATAATAATCAAACAACGTATCAATGATCTGTTTAGCAGCATAATCTTCATATTGCTTTAGATGATCTGGAATTGTGTTTGGCTGAGCATCGATAATGATTTCAACGGTTTGTTTTTGGTTTTGGTTTAGTTGAAAGTATTTATTGTAAAGATCTTGTTGCCTTGAACCATGATAGGTAATGGATTCTATATCATCATCGTTAAGCAAGCTCACCACATCATAAGGCATAACCCATAATTTATTGGTTTTGTGTAAAGGTCTACCCATTAACATTTCAAGCAGCTTTGCCAATTGGTAAGCGCAATTTTCTGTAAAGAAATAATATGTTTTCTTTGTTGCTTCCAACTCCCAAAAATGTGCTAGTAGAAAGTTAACATCTTGCTTAGGAAGTTTAAGCTCATATTCCCATAGGTCACGAAGCTCAGATTCGTTATAAAGCAAATTCTGATGGTGGTACATTTGATTGGCATAGTGACCATCGTATCCACCCGTTATTCCTTTATAGATGTACTCAAGTTTATTGTCAGAATCAGGCACTATAGCGCCATAACTAAAAGTATGATCTAAAAGCTTGTTGTTTTTCAGTTTGTTAAATTTGATCATTACGTGACCAAACATGGATGCTGGGTTTCCGAGGTAACCAGAGGCGTACACAAGACTGACTGAATCAGCTTTGAATTCCATTAAATAGTTAGAATAATGAATGCATTCTACTTCAGGTAATGATTTCAGTCCCAGGTTAGACATTAAGTACAGCTTTCTTGCGGGAAACTTGCATTGAGAAGTCGGATCTGTGTGAAACAATCTAATTGTTGCTTCTAATTCTTCTTGTGGGGAATACTTTCCATTGGGTGCTAGAAAGAATGATTCAGTGTTTATGGCACTACTTTCCCCATTTGAATGAAGTAATAAGTGCCACATGTCTGAGTGATGAAGATTTTGAAGTAATGCTTGCTCTACTGTTCTCTGGATAGTATCGGAAGATACATAGGTAGTTTTCGACCAAGACGAAAATGGAAGTAGTAGAGCTACGAGGAAAATGAACTTTATGTAACTCAAACTAATACCAATATTCACGTGGTGAAATGCTCTAATCTATATATTCACAGTATTTAATATCAATTTAATGGATAATGAAATAGAAACACGTAACTATTTGTAACTAAATAAAAAAACATTCTATGCTCGTTATTTTTTTACGAAGAAGTACGTATTTAAGTAATCGTTCAAGGGTTTAAATGCTGGGTTCGCCCATGTTAAGTACATATTTGGACCATCTGACGGATAGAGCCCAGATGCGATGTCGCCTTTATTGATAAAAGGGGAGCCTTGGCTGCCAATAAGCTCCCCACCACCTGCATTTCGAGTTGAGTCTACTTTGTATTCGTACAATAGCCCGAGTAAAACACCGGCATTTAAGTTGCTGTGTGTTTTTTCATGCAATGGATTGACGATGCCTCCAGCGTGGATGGTTCCGTCTTTCTTGCAAGGCGTTGGAGTACCAAGAGCACGATCAGCGTTGAGTTGTCCGTTCCCATGCAGGCATTCATTGAGGTGGAGTGCCTCGAAGCTTTGTTGTTTTGCTGTTTGTTTGTAGATGTTCAACTTGTTTTTAAAATCTTGGTAGGCATCGTTGAGGTCACTGCCCACCAAAGTATGGCTATTTCCATCTACATAATAGTCAAACATCTGCATGAGCTTTTGGTAAGCCGTAAGCCGCAACGTTTCATCTTCACCATTCTGGGTATAAATCCACTCTATCGCGTGCACTTGCTGGGTAGCGGATGCCAATGCGACGGCAAACGAATCTTGATCGGATGTGTTTGTAGGATTGCTTGCCAAAATGCCGATAACAATCGTCTTATTATTGAATTGGTTATGAACATCTTGGTTCGACCAATGGACAAAATTTTCAGCTTGATCAACGACGCGTTGATGCTGCTCTTTCGTAACCGTTGGGTCGATAGCTAATACATAAATACCCTTCTTAAAATCGCAGTTAGGGATATCAGCGACTGTTTGGCAGTGATCAATCTCAGAGTAAACATGAACGGTAGTTTTGGTGAGCGCTGGCTGACCCAATTCATGATTAACGGTATTAGGATCAATTTGGCAGCCAGAGAGCAACCAAGTACATATTACAGTCAGAAAAACAGATGGTTTGAACATTACACTTACTATTTAAAATGAAGCGAGTTGTGCTTCGGTTCCAATGAGAACCAGAACCTTTTATCCCAAGTTAGGGTTGTTTCGGTCATGGTTAATGTGTCAAAGCTCTGGCAATAACCAGTCTTTATTTATGCTCTTCCATGATTTCTTATTTGGCTCAATGTGTTGCTAATGAGAACGAGTTGTCTCGACCTCGAACAAATGAGCAATAGAGGGTCTTAAGCGACAAGCGGCGGGATTATAGTGAGTTAACAGCCATATTTACAGAGTGAAAATTGTACATATTTGTAAGCAAGGTGATTGAAGCTTCTACTGTAGGAGAAGAAAGGGAGCTAACCTCCCTTTCTTTTTCAGCTTAAATCATAAAGATAAATACAATAGAAAATGCCGTTATAAGACCAGAAAATGCATAGCACGCAATTTTCCCAACAACACCAGTATGGAATTTCAAATCGTGCATTCCGTGGTGAATTCGATGCATCGCATGCCACATAGGTAAAGAAAGCGTACCAATGATGAATAGAGCACCAATGAGTGAGGTCGCAAACTCAGAAACACGCTCGTAACTGAGAGCTTGTACATCAATAACCCCTAATGGAACCAACACACCGAGGATTAAGATAGTAATAGGGGTAATCATGGCAAACCACGTTCCCCCTGCACCAAACAACCCCCACCAAATTGGTTCGTCGGAGCGTTGAGGCGTTTTGTTTACCGAATAATTAGGTTTCATTTTATGCTCCTTACACCACGATGAGTACAACCAGAGAAATTACAGCCACTGCTGCCCATTGGCTTATTACAATGAGCTTCTTCTCGACGGGTTTTCCTTTCAAGCGAATTGGCATCACTTGCGGCATCATGCTGAAAAACGTCTGGGCATGGAGCAGGCTACCTGCCAGCGCAACGACGTTTATGGCAACAACAATCGGGTTTGCCATGAAGGCTAGCCAGCTTTGCCAAGCTTCTGGTCCTTTTACTAAAGCACCCAAACCAAAAGTGAGGAATAAAGTAAAAAGCACCAACGGAAGTACTGTTGCCTCACGAAGCATATAGAATCGGTAGAAGGGATGGTCTTTCCACCACGTACGCTTGATTTCACGAACGTAAGGTTTGCGGTTACTCATGGTTATGCCTCCTTTACCTGTTCATCTTGTGGCTTCAGCATGGCGATAACAAAATCCATAGACGATGCTACTTTGCCTTGGTTTACCGCTGCTGCTGGGTCGACATTTTTAGGGCAAACATCGGAACAGTAGCCCACAAAAGTGCAGCCCCACGCGCCATTCTGACCGTTTATCAAACCCATACGCTCTGCTTTACCGTGATCACGACTGTCGAGGTTGTAGCGATGCGCCAGTGTTAATGCTGCAGGGCCCATGAATTCTGGGTTAAGACCAAATTGAGGGCAGGCCGCGTAGCAGAGCCCGCAATTGATGCAGCCAGCAAACTGCTTATACTTCGCCATTTGCTCTGGAGTTTGGATGTTTGTTCCATCTTCCGGTTTACGATCGTTGCCGATAATGTAGGGTTTAATGGCTTCGAGACGCTCGATGAATGGGGTCATATCCACTATCAGATCTTTTTCGATAGGGAAATTCGCCAAAGGCTCGATTTTCACACCGTCGGGGTAATCTCGTAGGAAGCTTTTACAAGCCAGTTTGGGCACCCCATTGACCATGATCCCACATGAGCCACAAATCGCCATTCGACACGACCAACGGTAAGACAACTCTTTGTCCAAATGATCTTTCACGTAGCCTAAAGCATCGAGTACCGACATGGTTTCATCGAATGGGACGTCAAATGTCTGGAAGTGAGGCTCTACGTCTTTTTCAGGGTCGTAACGCAGAATGTCGACTTTTTGAATACGAGTGGCTGACATCATGCTTTCTCCTCTGCGGATTTGGCGGCTTCAGCGGCAGCGGCTTTTTCTGCGGCTTCTCCGTATAAACGTGCCTTAGGCTGTGACTTGGTGATTTTTACTTCGCTGTAATCGATGGTGGGCGCAGAATCTGGCTGATAAAAAGCAAGTGAATGCTTCAAGAACTGCTTGTCATCTCTATCGGTATAGCCATCATCTAAACGTTGATGAGCCCCACGGGATTCTTTGCGCAATATGGCTGAATGCACCATGGCTTCCGCAACTTCTAACCCATAGCCGACCTCAATGGCATACAACAAATCCGTATTGAATACCTTTCCTTTATCTTTAATGCTGATGCGCTTATATCGCGCTTTGAGCTCGGTGATTTTTTCAATGGTGGCTTGCATCAGATCTTCTTGACGATAAATACCGCAGCCCGCTTCCATGGTATGACCCATTTCTGTGCGAATATCTGCCCAGTTTTCATCCCCTTCCTGATTCATCAATGCTTGAATTCGAGCTTCTACATCCTGGATTTGAGAAGCGATAGCGTCGTCGTTCCACCCAGTGAATTCATCGGTATGCTTCGCGGCGTTTTCACCTGCGACTCGACCGAAGACCACAAATTCAGCCAGAGAGTTAGAACCCAGCCTGTTCGCGCCGTGCAACCCAACTGAAGCGCATTCACCGACGGCAAACAAACCTTTAATGCGAGTTTCACAGCCTTTATCTGTTTCTATACCACCCATGGTGTAATGCACTGTTGGTCTTATTGGAATGGGTTCTTTGGCTGGGTCGACATTCACGTACGCTTTGGCCAGTTCGCAAATGAAAGGCAAGCGCTCTTGCAGGTAGGCTTCTCCAAGGTGGCGAAGATCGAGGTGAACCACATCTCCCAAAGGATGCTTAATGGTGTTGCCTTTTTGTTGCTCGTGCCAGAAAGCTTGGGAGACTTTATCTCTTGGACCTAGCTCCATGTATTTGTTTTTGGGCTGACCAACAGGCGTTTCCGGCCCCATGCCGTAATCTTGCAAATATCGGTAGCCGTTTTTATTGATGATAATACCGCCTTCACCACGGCAACCTTCGGTCATCAAAATGCCGGTTCCCGGTAACCCCGTTGGATGGTATTGCACAAATTCCATATCACGGAGTGGTACACCGTGGCGGTATGCCATCGCCATTCCATCGCCAGTCACAATGCCGCCATTGGTATTACAGTGATAAACGCGCCCAGCTCCCCCCGTTGCTAAAACCACCGATTTGGCTTTGATGACAACGAGTTCACCCTCTGACATATGAATGGCAATCACACCCTGAATTTCGCCATCGTTGACCAGTAAGTCGACCACAAAATACTCATCAAACCGATGAATGTTGGAGTACTTCATCGAGGTTTGGAACAGAGTGTGGAGCATGTGAAAGCCCGTTTTATCTGCCGCAAACCAAGTGCGCTCCACTTTCATGCCACCAAATCGGCGAACGTTCACTTCACCGTTTTCTTTGCGGCTCCAAGGGCAACCCCATTGCTCCATTTGAATCATTTCGCGAGTGGCGTTTTCTACGAAGTATTCCACCACATCTTGTTCACACAACCAGTCTCCACCGCCAACGGTATCGTTGAAGTGGTTGTCGAGGCTGTCTTCGTCTTTGATAACGGCTGCGGATCCCCCTTCAGCAGCAACGGTATGAGAGCGCATGGGGTAGACTTTAGAAATAAGAGCGATGTCTAATTCTGGGTTTGCTTCAGCAGCAGCGATTGCAGTGCGAAGACCAGCGCCGCCAGCGCCGATGACTGCGATATCTGTGGTTATAGTCTGCACAGTTACCTCCGGTTAGTAACGACAAATGCAAAAACGACAGCGCACGTGTAGCGAGCCGTCCCTGCCGGATTCTGTTGAACCCATTAATCCTAAAAAACCTTGATTCCTGTAGGTATATTAAAAGAGCTCCAATACGGAAAAATTGATTCATTTAGGTTTTTGCTTCGGTAATGCAAACAAGAGCATAAAATTTCTGAAATGTGTGATTTTAGTCACTGACGTCCAATGTGAACATTAATGGCGGTGGAAGAAGAATCGCCGCTGGAAGAGAAAGAGGAGCACGGCTAAAATAAGGCGCTTAAACACCCAAAGAGAGATTGTATGTCCACCATGAACTGGCAACCGACCGCTGATATTGCGCAGTTGAAGCAACGCGCGGAATTGATTGGAAAGATACGTACGTTTTTTCAACGCAACGATGTATTGGAAGTCGATACTCCCGCGATGAGCCACGCTACGGTAACGGATATTCACCTACATACCTTCCAAACCCAATTTGTGGGACCAGACTATGCTGACGGGCGTTCTCTCTATTTAATGACCAGCCCTGAGTTTCACATGAAACGTCTGCTTGCCGCAGGCAGTGGCTCGATCTATCAGATTTGTAAGTCGTTTCGAAATGAAGAAAACGGGCGATTTCACAATCCCGAATTTACTATGTTGGAGTGGTATCGAATTGGATTTAATCATCATGATTTGATGGATGAAATGGATGAGCTACTTCAACTTACCCTTGCTTGCGAGAAAGCGGTTCGCATGACCTATCAAAATGCTTTTTTGTCGGTGTTAGGGGTGTGCCCACTGGAAGATTCCATGGACATCTTAAAGCGAGCAGCAGGCGAATTGGGCTTAAGCGATATTGCGCAATCAGAAGAAGACAGAGACACGTTATTACAGCTTCTGTTTAGCGTTGGCGTCGAAAACAAGATAGGGCAGGATGCCCCAGTGTTTGTGTATGATTTTCCTGCCTCCCAAGCAGCGCTAGCAAAAATCAATCAGCAAGACCCGAGAGTAGCGGATCGATTTGAAGTCTATTTCAAGGGGATTGAACTCGCGAATGGGTTCCATGAACTGGATAATCCTTCCGAGCAGTTATCGCGATTTGAACAAGACAATAAACAGCGAATCGGCATGGGTTTGAGCGAGCAGCCCATTGATTATCATCTAATCGAGGCCTTAAAAGCAGGGTTGCCACAGTGTGCTGGTGTTGCGCTGGGGATCGACCGTTTGGTTATGTTAGCACTGGGAGAAGAGCATATTGATCGCGTCACTGCCTTCTCGTTTCCAAGAGCTTGAGTACAGGCTAGAGAAAACAATAATTGCGGCTGGGCGAGTGCAAATAAACAAAAACCACCTAAGCGGTGGTTTTTGTTTATCACAATGTATTTGGCATCAACAATTCGATAAGCAGCACTTACGTTGAAACAAGTATCTTAACTTGTTGATGCAGTAATGTTTCTCGAAGTAGGAAGCTTCGATACCTCATTACCAAAGGTATTTAGGATTCAAGGTCGGGATTGAGTCGTACTCTCGTTCCACAGACTTTGACAATATATCCCTAAAATATTTTTAATGCAAATGGTTCTCAATAGCGTTTTGTTTTTAGCTAAAGGACCCGTTAAGTAATAAGAATCCCCGTCCCTATTACCGCTAAGATTGCGCCTATCCAAGCATAGGGGTTTGGGCGTTGTCGCGTGTAAACCCACAGTAAAGGCAATACCATGATGGGTGTGGTTGAAGAGAGTAATGCGACCATGCCGACATTGCCGTCTCGCAGGGCATAAAGAATCAGTGTCATGCCGACCGCCATTGCCAAAAAACCATTAATGGCGCATATCCAAAGGACGCGTAAATTGATGGGTTTAATCGGGCGAGACAGTTTGGCTCCGGTCATTCTAAAAGCACAATGCGCAAGAAATGCGGTAATCATTCGAATGGCTGACGCAGCAACGGGATCGATGTTGCCCTGCATGACGGGTTTTGCAATGACCCCACCTAAAGCCTGACAAATCGCCGCGAGCAAACCTAACGCGAGCCCAATGGCGACGCTGCCTTGTATCACTTCCCACTCGTGTTGACCTTGTTTTTTCTTTCCAAAGAAAATGGCGGCCATTACACCTGAAAAAACCAGTACCGATCCGAATAGTTCAGTTCCGCTTAATGTTTCGCTGAATATCCAGTACCCCAGAATGGCTGAAAACACGGCATGGCAAGAAAAAAGTAAGCCTGCTTGTCTTGGCCCCATGCGGTTCATACACGCGAATAGAGCGGTATCCCCAATGAAGATTCCCACTAACCCAGACAATGCCATAGGTAATATATGTTCACTGGTTATGGTTGCCCAACCACCGGTAAATAGCGCCATAATAATGAGAATGATGGAAGTACAACCCATCCGCCACCGGCTGTAGGAAAAGGAACCTAAATGTCTCGCGGGTGTAACAGAGATAATGCTGGAAATTGCCCAGAGAAAAGCGGCCGCTAAAGCAAGCCATTCGTATGACATCGCGTTTGAAGAACAGGTGGTTATAAAAAACTCACTATGCCTGAATTACTGGGCAACAACTAGCTTTATTTCCAGTGAAATTCTTTGGGTTGTGGGAAGTGTTCTATTGCTTTATTTGGGCAATCACAGAATACGCCATCCACTCCGATTTCATTCAGCCATTGCCAGTCTTCAAGTTGATTAACGGTATAAACATAAACAGAAAGCCCACGTTGTTTCGCGTCTTTGACATAGTCCTCATCCATCACATCAAGGCTAATGTTTATCGATACTGCGTTCAGGTTTTCAGCAAACTCAGCTTTATCGAGACCCTTTGAGCTAGTTAAAGCGCCAATGAGCACGCTTGGCTTAGTTCGCTGTATTTCGGCAAGCCAGTCATGGTTAAAAGAAGAAACGATTAACTGGTGATTCGAGAATTGGAACTGCTCCGTTGCGAGATCAAGATGATGATAGAGTAAAGAGAGATCCGAGATACCTTTAAGCTCAATATTCAAAGCACATTGACCTTTTACAAGAGCGAGCACCTGCTTTAATGTTGGGATCTCCTCGCCATTGCCCGCATCTAGTTTGCTTAATGAATCGCGGTCAAACCACTTAAGTAATCCTATGCCATTTGTGGTTCGATTAAGCCATTTGTCGTGGATGACCCAAAGTTCACCATCGTGTTCGTGGATATCCAGTTCTATTGCAGGTGCGCCACTATCTACGGCCGCTTGAAAAGCAGACAAGGTGTTTTCAGGGTGGGTCGCTCGCGCACCTCGATGGGCAATGATGATCATGTTTGGGCTCCGTCAGATCAGTAAAATATCCACATCGCAGAGTATACGATTCCAAGACCAATTACGCCCATGATAACGCCAGTTTTTGCCATATCTTTGCTGTCTATTAGCCCTGTGGAGTACGCAAGAGAATTCGGTGGTGTAGAAACTGGCAGAATCATGCCTAAGGATGCAGAAAAAGCCACAACGACGAGCAGTGATTGCAAACCCCCTATGCTGGCTAGTGAGGGCATCGATGCCCCAATCGCAGCAGCAATGGGCATCAAAAGGTTAGCGGTCGCGGTATTCGACATAAAGTTGGCCATCAGCCAGCACACAACAGACAATGTGAGTACGACGGCAATTGGCGATAACGATTCATAATCGATAGCATGAGCCAGAGCGCTAGCTAACCCCGTTTTATCCAAGCCGATACCAATCGCTATGCCACCTGCAACCAGCCATAACACATCCCAATTGATTTGCTTGAGCTCTGCTTTTCCCATTATTCCTGTGAGGGTGAATACCGTGAGCGGAATGATGGAAACCACATACGTATTCATGCCATGAAGTTTCGTCGTCATCCACAACACAATGGTGAGTGCAAAGGTGATGTAAACCGTAATGGCTCGCCAACCTCGCTTAAAAGTACCGCTGAGTTTGAGTGTCATGCTTTTTTGCGAGGCAGGAAAAAGCTTTTGCAGAAGCAGCCAAGCGATGGTCAGTTGAATAAAGACAAAAGGCAGCCCCATCATCATCCAAGATAGAAAATCAATACTGTGCTCACCAGTTAGATACTGTAAAGCGATAGCGTTGGGTGGTGTCCCTATCGGTGTGGCAATACCTCCCGTATTTGCAGCTATGGGAATGCAAAGCACCAGGGCTTTGATGCCTGTATCTCCTTTTGGCGCTGAAGCCACAATCGGACCAAGTAGGGCGAGCATCATGACTGTCGTTGCGGTATTCGACATAAACATGGAAAACACAGCGGTTATCAGCATAAGACCTAACATGATGAATCTAGGCTGGTGGCCGAAAGGTTTCAGGAGGACTCGGGCTAAATTATTGTCTAGATCGTATTTGGCAGCGGCAATCGCGAGCGCAAATCCACCCATAAACAAAATGATAATGGGTGAAGAGAACGCACTAAAAATATCGGTATATGTGAGAAGTTCTCCTAACTCATGATGTTCGGGGGCGATTCGAAATGGATATAGCCCTTTATCCGAAATCATCACGAGTTGAAGTGCAATGATGAGGATTGAAGTTGCGAAAACAGGGACTGGCTCCAAAACCCAAAGCAATGCTGCAAGCAAGAATATCGTGAGTAAACGATGTTGTACCAACGTCAGGTTATCGATAGGAATGGAATCGGTAGGAATAAGAAGGACAATAACGGGAATAGCGAAACTGAAAGCGAGTTTAAACCAAACCGAGGAGTTGCTCTTTACCATAATCTATCTCGTTGAAGCCTTAATCTAGAGGCAGAATAAATTAAGATTCGGTGGTGTACTTAGATCGTGTCGGTAATTTGGAAAGGTGCTTGTGGCTATTGAATAGAAGTTTGTTTTTTATCAAAAAAGGCAGGTTTTCACCTGCCTTCATCGGGGTATCTTTATTTGAGTATACTGCGCAGTTAGTCTTTCGATTGATGCGCGTAAGGTGTACCCATCATCGTCGGAGCGTTTAGCTGCATACTGTCATCGAACTTGATGCTGTCTTTCGCGAATAGGTTGATAACGGTTGAGCCAAGCTTAAAGCGACCCATTTCCTCACCTTTTTTCAGTACAACAGATTTGTTGCCTTCTGCTGGGTAATCCCAAGTATAAACAGTGTTGCCACGAGGTGGAGTGACAGTGCCTGACCATACTAGCTCGATGCTGCCAACAATGGTTGCGCCAACCAGCACTTGTGCCATCGGACCAAGTTCAGTATCGAAGATACAAACAACACGTTCGTTGCGAGCGAATAAGTTAGGAACGTTTTCCGCTGTTAATGGGTTTACTGAAAACAAATCGCCTGGCACATAAATCATTTTACGCAGTGTGCCGTCACAAGGCATATGTACCCTGTGGTAGTCACGTGGAGATAGATAAAGCGTTGCAAATTCGCCATCAACAAACTCTCTAGCCAAGGCTTCACTGCCACCTAGCAACTCTTGCGCCGAATAGTTGTGACCTTTTGCTTGAATAAGCTGACCGTCTTCAATTGGACCGAATTGGCTTACACAGGCATCGGCTGGGTGCGAAATGACGGAATCACCTTCAGCAAGAGGGCGAGCCCCTTCTTTTAGCTCACGTACGAAAAACTCGTTGAAAGTTTTGAAATAAGCAGGATCCGAATGCAAAGCTTCGTCCATGTTGACGTTGTATTGCTTGATAAACCAACGAATTACGGCTGTGGTTAGGCTGCCTGCTTTTGCGCTCGCCAGTTTACCGACAAGGCGCGTTAATCCATGTTGTGGAATCCAGTACTGGAGACTCACTTTAATTTTATCTAACACAATTGATTCCAATTTGTTCTACAAGTCGGCGCGAGATGTTACTGAATCTCACTTCTGTTGTCAGCTTCTTTACAAAAAGGGTTTACGATTTGCCACAAATTTGTGGCAAATATCGCCAAGTGGGAGTCTTATGATTACAAATCAGCTTTTTTATTGCGTGAGTACTGCCTGTTGGCTTTGTTCTCGCCCATGCTCTCAATAATGCGGTGGTAGTTTTCAAAACGAACACTGCTGATCTCTCCGCGTTCGACCGCTTCACGAATAATACAGCCAGGGTCATCATTGTGTTTACAATCGCGAAATTTGCAGCCGCCTAAGAACGGTCGAAATTCGACAAAAGCTTCCGTAACTTCTTCTGCTTCTAAGTGCCAAAGACCGAATTCACGAACTCCCGGAGAATCGATAAGGTCGCCCCCTTTAGGGAAATGGTACAGTCTCGCGGTGGTCGTTGTGTGTTGCCCCAATCCCGAGTTTTCCGATACGGCGCCTTCTTCAGCATCAACTTCTGGCATTAATGCGTTGACTAAGCTGGATTTTCCGACACCAGATTGTCCCACAAAGATGTTAATTCTATCTTTAAGCTCGACTTGCAGTTCTTCGATCCCTTCTCCGGATTCCTTACTGACCAACAGAACTTTGTAGCCAATTTTCTCGTATGCCGTTAACCATTCGCTGTAGGTTTCGCGCTGCGCGCTGTCAAGCAAGTCAATTTTATTCAAGACGATTAAAGGTTCAATATTCAATGTCTCGGAAGCAACAAGGTAGCGGTCAATAATATTCAGAGAAAGTTCAGGTAATACAGAGGATACGATCACCATTTGGTCAATGTTCGCAGCGACAGGTTTTAAGCCGTCGTAGTAGTCAGGACGGGTCAAAATGGAGGTTCTCGGCTCGACGGCTTCAACCACCCCCGCGATGCCTGCCATAGATTCATGACCAGATCGCCAGATAACTTTGTCACCAGAGACTAAACTTTCAATACCACGTCTGAGATTGCAGCGATGAACGCTTCCAGATTCACTGTCTTCAATGTCGGCGTGTTGACCAAAACGAGTGATGACCAGCCCTGACTTGGCTGATCCCAACATAGACTCTTCCCATTGGATGGTTTCTTCTTGGGTTAATCGCTTTTTTTGGTTATGACGAACGCGTCGTACTTGACCTTTTGTGAGCTTTTTCTTTTTTGCCACGGATTATCAACTTCTTTGGTTGGAATTCCAAAATAGGTGGGTATGATACCTCTTTTATCAACAAAATAGGCAATTCATCTATGTCGTTCAGCGATCAAAACTTAATTTGGATCGATCTCGAGATGACAGGGTTAGACCCTGAAACCCATAAGATCATTGAAATCGCTACCATTGTTACCGATAGTGAGCTCAATATTCTCGCTGAAGGACCCGTTCTCGCTATTCATCAACCTGAAGAAGAGCTTGCGAAAATGGATGAATGGTGCACAACCACTCATACGGGCAGTGGCTTAGTGGCTCGTGTTAAACAAAGTACAGTGACAGAGCAGCAAGCCATCGATCAAACCATAGAATTCTTAAAAAAATGGGTACCTGCAGGTAAGTCGCCAATCTGCGGCAACAGTGTTGGGCAGGATCGCCGTTTTCTTTATGAGTTCATGCCAGAGCTTGAAGCATACTTCCACTACCGATATATCGATGTCAGTACCATTAAAGAACTGACACGTCGCTGGCAGCCAGAGGTGCTAACACAATTTTCTAAAACAGGTAGCCACCTTGCTTTGGATGATATTCGTGAGTCCATTGCTGAACTTCAGTTTTATCGCAAGCAAGTATTTAGCATCTAAGTACTTCTCAATTCTTCCCGTATTGTCTTTCTGAGGTGTTGGAGAATACGGGGATCTGTGAATTTCGAGTCTTTTAGGATCAACCTTAATGATTGAATTGATTAAGGGATGAACGAATACAGTGGCTTTTGTTTCTTTTTCAATCAAACTGACAATTTTTTTGATTTTTTTGAATGAAGGGCTTGCATCAAAAGAAAATGCTCTTATAATTCGCAGCCCTAAACGACGGAAACGTTGTGAATGCGACACTAGCTCAGCTGGTAGAGCGCAACCTTGCCAAGGTTGAGGTCACGAGTTCGAACCTCGTGTGTCGCTCCAATTTCCACTTAGTTTGGAAATGAAAAGCTTTCATCATGCTTTAAATGATGATTACAATACGGACGCGGGGTGGAGCAGCTTGGTAGCTCGTCGGGCTCATAACCCGAAGGTCGTCGGTTCAAATCCGGCCCCCGCAACCAAATTTAGATTGATTGCTATTGCGATGAATCATGCGACACTAGCTCAGCTGGTAGAGCGCAACCTTGCCAAGGTTGAGGTCACGAGTTCGAACCTCGTGTGTCGCTCCAAATTCCTTCCCATTTTGGGAAATATAAGCGCTCATCATGCTTTGAATGATGACTACAATACGGACGCGGGGTGGAGCAGCTTGGTAGCTCGTCGGGCTCATAACCCGAAGGTCGTCGGTTCAAATCCGGCCCCCGCAACCAAATTTAGATTGATTGCTAACGCGATGAATCATGCGACACTAGCTCAGCTGGTAGAGCGCAACCTTGCCAAGGTTGAGGTCACGAGTTCGAACCTCGTGTGTCGCTCCACTTTCTAGCAAGAAAGTACAAAAGCTTTTATCGTGCTTAACGATGATCTGCGACACTAGCTCAGCTGGTAGAGCGCAACCTTGCCAAGGTTGAGGTCACGAGTTCGAACCTCGTGTGTCGCTCCAGATTCTTTCCCTTATGGGAAATATAAGCGCTCATCATGCTTTAAATGATGATTACAATACGGACGCGGGGTGGAGCAGCTTGGTAGCTCGTCGGGCTCATAACCCGAAGGTCGTCGGTTCAAATCCGGCCCCCGCAACCACATTCAGATTGATTGCTACTGCGATGAATCATGCGACACTAGCTCAGCTGGTAGAGCGCAACCTTGCCAAGGTTGAGGTCACGAGTTCGAACCTCGTGTGTCGCTCCAATTTTTTCAAAGAAAAAATACAACCTTACTAAGGTTGAGGTCACGCCTAGTTCCTTGAAGATCAAGAACCTCGTGTATCGCTCCAAATTTCCGCTTGGAAACTAACTTGTTTAGAAACTAAAAGCGTTTAGAAAGTAAAAATTCTCACTAAAACTGTTAGTGACGATTCTCCCGAAAGGGAATGATGTGAAGACGCATCAACCGCTCTTTATCAATGCTGTGAAGCATTACCCCAGAAAGAAACAAAACAATCACCCAGTCGGGTGTTTTTTTTCGTTTTCAATTTACAGCTAGTCAACGCCATAAATGGTGCTCAGTTTTCCACTGCTTTTGATAAGTATATAGGGGAACGTGCCGCATGTTTACAATTTAGCTAACAGACTTATCCACAATCTATATTCTGTGGATAACTTGGTTGATAAATTGTTTTATTAAGAAGTTTTGAAAGGATTTGCAAGGATCTTTCTTTTACTTTCGGCGTCACAGCTAAAGATGAAACTCATGTAAGCCTTTGTATATCAAGCGATGAGGGGTGTTTTTGTTTTTTAGTACATGTAAGAGTTAAGATCATTAACTCATATTTTTTTGATCCTCGTCATTTATTGTGTCTGTGTTTAACTTTTCGTTATCCAGCTATCTGTGCTACCAAATTCACTTTTTTCCACATAGAGCACTTTTTGAGAATTACATCAAATTATAGGTACAAATACCGTCTCAGATTTTGAACTTTTAATTACAGGAAATAAATTTGGTGGCGTTTTATAAGTGGTTAGTTACATAGGCTACTATGCATCTCTGGGTAGACCCTTTTGGATTATCCTAATTAAGCGCTCTTTTTTCCTGTCCTTGATGGGTGTTTTTGCCATTTGACTGTCGATTGCCCATTGGATGTGTTCATCTAAATTGTCATCTATTCCAATTCGCTCACGAAGAGCATAGACGATACCCTGAGAAAAGGGCGCATTTCCCATCGCGACCGCAATATTTCTCATCCATTGAATGTGACCAATGCGTCGAATCGCAGAGCCTTCCATCTTTTTCAAAAATTCTTGTTCAGACCAAGATATCAAAGTAATCAGATCGGAAGACCCAAAGGCATCGCGTCGATAAAAGTCGGATTGATCCGTGATGTCTGCTTCGCGGTTCCATGGACATACCAATTGGCAATCGTCACAACCGTATATCCTGTTACCCATTTTAGCGCGAAGCTCTACTGGGATTTTTCCACTCAACTCAATAGTTAAATACGAAATGCAAAGTCGAGAGTCGATTACGCCTTCACTTATGATGGCACCCGTTGGGCATGAGGTTATGCATGCCTTGCAGCTTCCGCATTGATCGGTAGATGGCTCATCAATAGGCAAAGGCAAATCAATCAACAGTTCACCTAGAAAGAACCAAGAACCGGAGCCTTCATCTAATATAAGTGAGTGTTTTCCTGTCCAGCCTAATCCAGCTTTCTGAGCTAATGGGCGCTCTAAGAGTGGTGCCGAATCAACAAATGGACGGTATCCAAATTTTCCCGCCTCTTGCTCTATACGTTGTCCAAGCTTTTTAAGCTGATTGCGCACTAACTTGTGATAATCCCGCCCAAGGGCGTATCGGCTAATGTAACCTTGGGTGGTGTCGTTAAGGTTACTTGCAAATTGAGCATCTGGAGGAAGGTAGTTCATACGAGCGCTGATCACCCGAACGGTTCCAGGCAATAACTCATCGGGTCTAGCTCGCATCATACCGTGTCGAGCCATCCAGTCCATTTCTCCGTGGTATCCTGCATCCAGCCAGTCTTGCAGTGGTTTCTCGTGCTCTTTTAAGTCGACATCGCAAATGCCAACTTTCTGGAAGCCAAGTTCTATAGCCCACTGTTTAATTTTGACGGCGAGTTCGGAGTAATCCATGATGCTAATAGCGTGAAAAATGGGCGACGATTCTAACTGATCCTATAAGTAAAAAGAACACCTTTCCAGAGCAGAGCTTAGATAAATAGGGCTAGTCTAGGATAGGAGGTGCCATATGGAGCATTTTTTATCGTTTCTTAACAGATAAGATCTTGTCTCTCAAAACCAACACGGTTTACTATTCCGTTTCTTTTGAATTTTATATAGTCGTTGATCGGCACTGGAACATGCAACAAATGAACATGAAACAATATTCCCTCATTGATGAAAACGCGACGGTCGAATTTGGACAGCGAATAGCGAAGGCATGTACCCAGCAAACAACTATTTACTTGCATGGCGATCTGGGTGCTGGCAAGACGACATTCAGCCGCGGCTTTATACGGTTTTTAGGGCATATTGGTAATGTTAAAAGCCCAACTTATACATTAGTGGAGCCCTACCAGTTAAAAGATTGGCAAGTTTATCATTTTGACTTGTATCGACTGGCAGACCCAGAAGAATTGGAATTTATGGGTATTCGTGACTATTTTACTCCTGATGCGATCTGCCTTGTAGAGTGGCCCGAAAAAGGTGAAGGGCTTCTGCCTTCTCCTGACTTGGATATTGAATTGAAATATGACCAGACTCAACGTGTTGCTACGGTCACAGCGAATACGGATTATGGTCATGCTTTGCTTAAGAACTTGGAGTCGTGTTGATTTATAAGCAATTTCGAGCGTTTTTACTGTTTGCTTTCTTTTTTCTGTTCGGGGTTGCTGCCAAAGTATCGGCGAATACGCTTGAGGGAGTGAGGGTTTGGCCCTCACCTGAAGAAACTCGTATCGTCATTGATTTGAGCAGTGAAGCCAATTACAGCTACTTTACACTAACGAATCCAGTGCGATTGGTTGTCGATCTTAAACAGACGAATGTGAAGGCTAAACTTCCCATCAATGTGAAAGATTCAGCCGTATTGAAGAAAATTCGAAAAAGTACCCCACCGACTAAAGGGACTTATCGCTTAGTCTTCGAACTGAAGAAGAAAACTACCCCGAATTTATTCAAGTTAAGACCGACACCTGGTGGTCAGTATGGTCATCGTCTTGTGATTGACTTGCCTCACGGTAAAGTCAGTAAACCAGTCAAAGCTCAGCCATCAAATCCAATTGTTCCTTCTAAACCTTCCCCGAGTAAGGATGCTTCCCAATTTTTAGGCAATGCTGACGTGATTATTGCCATTGATCCAGGGCATGGTGGTGAAGATCCAGGTTCTATTGGTCCCACAAAAAAATATGAAAAGCATGCCACGCTCATCATTTCAAAGAAATTAGCCAGCGAATTAAACCAAGTCCGCGGAGTACGAGCCGTTCTTACTCGAACAGGGGATTACTTTGTTAACCTGAACAAGCGCTCTTCGATCGCTCGGAAGAATAAAGCACATCTTCTTGTGTCAGTGCATGCCGACAGTTTCCGTTCACCACAGCCACGCGGTGGTTCTGTTTTTGTGCTCAATGTTCGTCGCGCCAATAGTGAAATTGCTCGTTGGGTCGAAAAACACGAGGAACAATCAGAACTTTTAGGTGGCGCGGGTGAAGTGTTATCCAAGGTTAATAACGACAGAAACGTCAGCCAGACCTTGCTGGATCTCAAATTCAGTCACTCACAAAAAGAAGGGTACAAGGTCGCGACCAAAATTCTGAAAGAAATGGGCAAAGTAACTCGCCTTCATAAGAAAGAGCCAGTTCATGCAAGCCTAGCGGTCTTGAAGTCTCCGGATATCCCATCGGTATTGGTTGAAACGGGTTTTATGTCTAACCCGGTAGAAGAAAAGCTGTTGTTCCAGCGTTCGCATCAAAACAAACTGGCAAAAGCATTATCGAAAGCGATTGTGAGTTACTTTGAAGCAAACCCACCGGAAGGTACTTGGTTGGCGAACAAAGGGGCAACCATTAAACACAAAGTGGTACGCGGAGAGTCGCTGTCGCGAATTGCACAAAAATACGGAACGACAACAAAAGCCATTGTCGCGACGAATAAGCTAAAAAGCACCAATATTTCTGTTGGGCAAGTATTGCTCATCTCAGGTGACGCCCCAACTACACCGTCTGTGAAAACACAGGTCATTACGCATGTAGTCAAACCGGGCGAGTATCTAGGTAAGATTGCGAGTAAATATAAGGTGTCTGTTGCGAGTATTAAACAGCAAAATAAGTTGAAATCGAATACGCTAAGAGTAGGGCAGAAGTTAAAAATTCAAGTTAAATTGAAAGATAAGCCAGTGGTGAAACACAAAGTGAGAAAAGGTGAATATCTTGGCAAAATTGCTTCCCAATATGGCGTAACGACTTCCGCAATCAAAAAAGTGAACAACCTTAAATCTGACACCTTATCGGTAGGACAGATTTTGATCATCCCGAGCAAATAATGACGATAAAGATACTGCCTGCACGATTAGCGAACCAAATTGCCGCAGGTGAAGTGGTCGAAAGACCCGCGTCTGTTGTAAAAGAACTGGTTGAAAATAGCTTAGATTCAGGCGCAACTCGTATAGATATCGATATTGATAAAGGTGGCGCTAAGCTGATTCGTGTTCGAGATAACGGCAAAGGCATCATTAAAGATGAGCTTGGACTTGCGCTGAGTCGTCATGCTACATCGAAGATCCATACATTGGATGACCTCGAAGCCATTATGAGCTTAGGGTTTCGAGGTGAGGCGCTGGCCAGTATTAGCTCCGTTGCTCGATTGACGATGACATCACGACCTGCAACTCAAGATCAGGCATGGTCTGCATACAGTGAAGGTCGAGATATGGAGGTAAAACTCCAGCCAACCGCACACCCGATTGGTACTTCCGTTGAAGTGTTGGATTTGTTTTTTAACACGCCTGCTCGCCGAAAATTCTTACGTACTGAGAAAACAGAATTCTCACATATTGATGAATTGCTAAAGCGCATTGCCTTAAGCCGTTTTGATGTGACCATCAATTTACGTCATAACGGAAAAATGATTCGACAGTATCGCGCAGCAAAAACCGAACGGCAGGAAGAGGCGCGTATCGCAGCGGTTTGTGGCGGTGCATTTGTCAGACACATGTTGAAGATTGAGTTGGAGCACCAAGGGCTGAAATTGCATGGCTGGATCACGACTCCAGAAGGGGCTCGTCAGCAAAGCGACTTACAATATTGTTATGTGAATGGACGAATGATGAGAGATAAACTGATCAATCATGCCATTCGCCAGAGCTATGAAAACAGCTTAAGCCCCGATCAGTATGCCACCTACGTATTGTTCATTGAACTCGATCCACACCAAGTTGATGTGAACGTGCATCCTGCGAAACACGAAGTACGTTTCCATCAAGCAAGGCTGGTACATGACTTTATTTACCAAGCATTGAGTGATGCATTATCGCAAAGCGAAGTTATTGCTCCTGTAGAAGCACGTGCGTCTGCATATCATCAACCGACGACGAATGAAGAACAACACCGTGTAATGGAAGCTATTGCGAGTTCACCGGCATACCCAAGAAAAGCTGAGCCAGCTTCCTACAACGAAGCGCTTTCCACTCAGCGAATTACCGATGCTGTACCAAGTGATATTAACGAGTATCATCAAAAAAACGTCTCGCCATCAACAAGCTTCTCATCACCTACAAACCGCTCATCAGCCACAAACAATGAATGGCAGCAAACAAAAACGCCAAACAGTTCCGGGTCTGTTGGCAGTAAAAACAAACCGCAGTTTAAAGAAGAAGCGCCAAGTTGGCAGGAAGTCAAAGCATACAAAGAGCTACTTAATACTCCTGAAGATACAAAGCCCATTGAGCACACAGAGGCAAGTACATCAAAACCTCAAGATGCTCTAGAAACGAAACGTGATCACTTTGTATTGGGTAAAGCATTTACGGTTGTTCGTGAGCAATATTTGTTGATGGAAGCGAAGCCGGAATGTGTGCTGGTTAACTTACCGAGAGCAGAGTGGCACCGAACTCAATGCCAACTGTCGGCGAGTGAAGCGCCTTTAAAAGCTCAGCCTCTTCTTGTGCCACTTTCGATCAAACTGGATAAGAACTTGGTAGAGCAGGTTTCACAATTTGATACTTTGCTGCAACGGCTTGGAATTCAGCTGCGCGAAAAAAATGCACGCAGTATCATGGTAATGGCGGTACCACAGCCTATCAGGCAGCAAAACTTACAACTCTTGATACCAGATCTGTTATCGTATCTGCAGAACCAAACCCAAGAGATTGAAGCGAAGTTAGTTTCTAATTGGTTGGCGACTGAAGTCACTCAGGTTAAAGCAACCTACTCAACATCGGAAGCCATACAATTAATTTCGGATATTGAAAACCTGAATGACGGGCGACTGCCTGTCGATGATCCAGTGTTTTGTCAGCCGATTGACTTCGCATCAACCATTGCAGCAATGAATTCGTGATGACAGATAAACTTCCATTGGCCCTGTTTTTGATGGGACCGACAGCGTCGGGTAAAACCGAAGTAGCAATACGATTAAGACAAAAATACCCTGTTGAGATCATTAGCGTTGATTCCGCTTTGATCTATAGAGGCATGGATATTGGAACGGCAAAACCCGATGAGCGAGAGCAAGAGCTTGCACCGCACCGCCTGATCGATATTCTCGATCCTAGCGAATCGTATTCCGCAGCGGATTTTCGTCGAGACGCACTGGAACAAATGCATGATATCGCTTCGAAAGGAAAAATTCCGCTGCTGGTTGGTGGAACTATGCTGTATTACAAGGCTCTATTAGAAGGACTATCGCCTTTGCCTGCGGCAGATCCTGCAATTCGTCAAGAAATAGAGCAAGATGCGTTGACTTTAGGTTGGTCAGCGTTGCACGATAAACTGAAAGAAATTGATCCTGTATCAGCGAAGAGAATTCACCCGAATGATCCACAAAGATTGTCACGGGCATTGGAAGTTTACAAAATTTCAGGTAAAACTCTTACTGAACTGACCAAAAAGCAAGGTAAACCCTTGCCATTTAGGGTAAAGCAATTTGCGATAGCCCCCAAGGAAAGGGCAGAGCTCCACCGCCGTATCGAGCTTCGATTCGAAAAAATGATCAGTGCTGGATTTGAAGAAGAAGTTCAAGCGTTATACGCTAGAAAAGATCTTCATCCGGATCTACCTTCGATTCGATGTGTTGGTTACAGGCAAATGTGGGACTATTTGGATGGGAATTGTACGTTGGATGAGGCGGTTTTTCGCGGAATCTGTGCAACCCGTCAATTGGCCAAGCGACAGATCACCTGGCTGCGCAGCTGGAATGATTTAACTTGGTTAGATAGCGAAAACATTGAAGATGCACAAGAAACTATGTCAAATGCCATAGCATCTGATTGACTTCACTGTGTATAATGTGATCGTTTTTGCGCACTTTTTCATTTAGCTCGAATGCAAAAACAGCTCTCGGAATAGCTAAATAAAATTAAAAATACAATCAAATAAGGAAAATAAAATGGCTAAGGGGCAGTCTTTACAAGACCCATTTCTAAATGCGCTACGTCGTGAGCGTGTACCCGTATCTATCTACCTCGTTAACGGTATTAAACTTCAAGGTCAGATCGAATCTTTTGATCAGTTTGTGATCTTGTTGAAAAACACTGTTAACCAAATGGTTTACAAGCATGCGATCTCTACTGTGGTACCTGCTCGTGCGGTAACGCACCACAGCAACACAGAACGTTCTTCTGAGCGTCCACAAGAGAAATCTGAAGATTAATAGTACTTTAGTAAGGAGTTGAGTGCTTGTTTGACCGTTATGAAGCCGGTGAACAGGCTGTACTTGTTCATATCAACTTCACGCAAGAAGGTGAATGGGATGATCTAGCAGAATGTGAAATGCTAGTGAAGTCCGCAGGGGTTGAAGTTCTGCAAGTTGTCACAGGCAGTCGTCAGTCCCCACACCCTAAATACTATGTCGGGGAGGGTAAAGCTCAGGAAATTGCTCAAGCAGTGCTAAGCGCTGGAGCAGAAATCGTGATCTTTAACCACTCCCTTTCTCCTGCCCAAGAAAGAAACCTCGAACAACTCTTTAAGTGTCGTGTATTGGACCGAACCGGTCTGATCTTAGATATCTTTGCTCAACGCGCTCGAACCCATGAAGGTAAGCTGCAAGTAGAACTGGCTCAATTACGCCATCTCTCGACGCGCCTAATTCGTGGTTGGACGCATTTGGAGCGACAAAAAGGTGGGATAGGTCTTCGAGGACCAGGTGAAACTCAGCTAGAAACTGACCGACGTTTATTGCGTGATCGTATAAAAGCCATTCTTCGACGCCTTGATAAGGTAGCGAAGCAAAGGGAGCAAGGTCGCCGAGCTCGTAATCGTGCAGAAATCCCAACCTTATCTTTGGTCGGTTACACCAATGCGGGTAAATCGACATTATTTAATCGGATCACCGAAGCAGGTGTTTACGCAGCGGATCAATTATTTGCTACGTTAGACCCAACTTTACGTAAGATTGAATTAGACGATGTGGGAGTTGCTATTTTGGCGGATACCGTTGGATTTATCCGACATCTTCCCCATGACTTAGTCGCTGCATTTAAAGCCACATTACAAGAAACGCAAGAAGCTGACATTTTGTTACATGTTGTCGATGCCAGTGACGAGCGTTTTCGTGAGAATATCCATGCTGTTCATGAAGTACTAGAAGAGATTGATGCCCATGAGGTGCCAATGCTTGTCGTCATGAACAAGATTGACAATATGGAAGGTCAGAAACCCAGAATTGAATATGACGAAGAGGGTATACCTCAACGTGTTTGGGTTTCGGCAATGGAAGGCGAAGGCTTGAAACTGTTGTTTGATGCTCTAACCAAACGGTTGGCGAGTCAAATGGTGCAGTATCACCTCCGAATTCCGCCCCAATATCAGGGGAAATTTCGAAGTACATTCTTCCAATTGAAAAGTATTCAACAAGAGGCGTATGATAAGGAAGGTAACTTACTGATCGACGTCCGAATGCAACAAGTAGATTGGTCTAGACTAGAAAAAAGAGAAGGGGCAGTTTTAGGTGACTTTATAGTTACTTAAAGGACTGCTACAGTATAACGTCATATCAAATGATGGAGCTTTCTAATGGCGTGGAATGAGCCTGGAAATAACAACGGCGATAATGGCCGCGATAAAGACCCTTGGGGTAATAAAAATCGTGGTCGTGATCAAGGTCCACCAGATTTAGATGAAGTGTTTAATAAGCTGAGTCAGAAACTGGGTGGAAAATTTGGTAAGCGCGGAGGCAACGGAGCTTCTATCGGTGGCGGTGGTGCTATCGGTTTAGGTTTGATTGCAGTTGTTGCCATCGTAATTTGGGTAGTGTCTGGTTTCTACACTGTCGGCGAAGCAGAGCGTTCTGTTGTTTTACGCCTAGGTAAAGAAGACCGTATTGAAGGTCCTGGTCTTAAGTGGCACCCTAAATTTATCGATTCTTATGAACTGGTTAACGTACAAGCGATTCGCTCACTAAGAGCTTCTGGCTTGATGCTTACAAAAGATGAAAACGTTGTAACCGTTGAAATGGGTGTTCAGTACCGTGTTTCTGACCCATACAAATACCTATATACAGTAACTAATGCCGATGACAGCTTGCGTCAGGCTACTGATTCTGCGCTTCGTGCGGTAATTGGTGATTCCCTGATGGATAGCATTCTTACGAGTGGCCGTCAGCAAATTCGTCAAAGCACGCAAGAAACATTAAATCGCATTATCGATGGTTACGATATGGGTATTGTGGTTGTGGATGTGAACTTCCAATCAGCGCGTCCACCTGAGCAGGTAAAAGATGCGTTTGATGACGCGATTGCGGCTCGAGAAGATGAAGAGCGTTTTGTTCGTGAAGCAGAAGCTTATAAGAATGAAATCTTACCTAAAGCGACTGGTCGTTCAGAACGTTTGAAGAAAGAAGCTTTGGGTTATTCTGAACGTACAATCAACGAAGCACTTGGTCAGGTCGCTCAATTTGAGAAGTTATTACCTGAATACCAAGCGGCTCCTGATGTAACTCGTGATCGTTTGTACTTAGATACAATGGAAGAGGTGTACACCAGTACATCTAAAGTTCTGATTGATTCTGAGTCTAGCGGTAACCTACTGTACTTGCCAATCGATAAGATTACAGGTCAGGCAGCAGAGGCTTCAAATACTAAACGTAAGGCGAAATCGACATCTGCATATGATCAGATTGAATTGGAATCAGAGCGTACTGATACCTCATCATCTACGCAGTCTCGCTCTAACGGCTCACGTCAAGGGAGATACTAATTATGCGTAAATTAATGATCCCTGTACTCGTTGTAGCGCTTGCGCTGTTCCTAATGTCTGTATTTGTTATCCCTGAAGGCGAAAAGGGTATTGTTATCCGGTTCGGTGAAGTACAAAAAGACACGAAAACAGAAACTGTTGTAGAAAACGGCACAGAAACAGTCGTAGACGTTCTAGATGAAAACGGCGAACCCGTTATTATCTCTAAGATCTACAACCCTGGTCTGCACTTCAAACTACCTTTGTTTGATCGCGTAAAGCGTCTTGACGCACGTATTCAAACGATGGATGGGCGTGCTGACCGTTTTGTAACATCTGAGAAAAAAGACGTAATCATCGATTCTTACGTTAAGTGGAGAATTGACGACTTTGGTCAGTACTACTTGGCAACAGGTGGTGGTGATTCACTGACGGCTCAAGCACTACTTGAGCGTAAAGTGACGGATGTTCTTCGTTCTGAAATCGGTGCTCGTGAGATCAAGCAGATTGTATCTGGTCCTCGAAATGTCGATGTACTCCCAGAAGATTTGAACACTGAAGAGTTAGCATCTGAAGCGGCTAAACAAGCTCTAGAGATTGACGGTGAGCGTGACAAGATCATGGCTGATGTACTTAACGATACTCGCGTAAGCGCAAGTAACGATTTAGGTATTGAAGTGGTTGACTTCCGTATGAAGAAAATCAACTTACCAGATGAGATCAGTGAATCAATCTATCGTCGTATGCGTGCTGAGCGTGAATCTGTAGCGCGTAAACACCGTTCTCAAGGTCGTGAAAAAGCCGAAGTTATTCGTGCTCAAGCGGAACTTGAAGTGGCGACCGTGCTGGCTGAAGCAGACAGAACTGCGCGAGTCACACGAGGTGAGGCTGATGCGAGAGCTGCTAAGATTTACTCTGATTCATACAGTAAAGATCCTGAGTTCTTTAGTTTCCTTCGCTCTCTAAATGCGTATGAGAAATCATTCAGCAGTAAGAGTGATATTCTTGTGCTTGACCCGAACAGTGAGTTCTTCAAGTACATGAATGACGCTAGAGGCCAAGTAGCTAAGTAGCGCTAGGACATAAAATGTAGAAAGCCCCGAAAGGGGCTTTTTTGTACCCATTAACCCAACATCAAGAAGATACGTTATGTCAGACTCCCTATGGCTTGCACTTGGATTGGTTCTCGTTGTTGAAGGTCTTGGTCCGTTACTTGCCCCTAACGGGTGGCGTAATATGATCAAGCAGCTTAGCGATCAAGAAGATAACCAGCTGAGAAGAATTGGCGGTTGTTTAGTTGTGGCTGGAGCGGTCATCGCTTACGTATTTACTTAGGTGCCTTTCAGAGCTCGGTATACAACGATTTTCTCTATAAATATAAGGGCTTTTGCCCATTATTATTCTAATGCTCGATTATTATTCCTTCTGGGACATAAGGTTAAGCAAGTGTTTCACTTTTATGCCTAAAAAATGACTGCATCTTTTATTTTAAGGTGCTAGAATCCATTTTTAACTAGCAATCAGACTTGGAAAGATGGGAAATAACGTAGTCGTTCTAGGCACCCAGTGGGGTGACGAAGGTAAAGGTAAAATCGTAGACCTTTTAACTGAAGATGCAAAATACGTGGTTCGCTACCAAGGCGGTCACAATGCAGGTCACACTCTAGTCATCGACGGTGAAAAAACCGTTCTTCATTTAATTCCATCAGGTATTCTTCGCGATAACGTAAAATGTGTTATCGGTAATGGTGTTGTTCTATCACCTGAAGCACTTCTAAAAGAAATGAAACCTCTTGAAGAGCGTGGCATCCCAGTGAGCGAGCGTCTTTTCATTTCTGAAGCTTGTCCTTTAATTCTTCCTTACCACATTGCTCTTGATCAAGCGCGTGAAATCGCTCTTGGTAAAAAAGCAATTGGTACAACAGGTCGTGGTATTGGTCCTGCCTACGAAGATAAAGTCGCTCGTCGCGGTCTTCGCGTGGGTGATTTATTCGATAAAGAAGCATTTGCAGAGAAATTGAAAGAAGTTATGGAATACCATAATTTCCAGTTAGCGAACTTCTATAAAGTTGAGCCAGTAAGCTACGAAGAAGTGCTTGAGCAAGCGATGAGCTATGCTGACCTTCTAACGTCTATGGTTATCGACGTGACTGATGAGCTTGATGCCGCTCGTAAGCGTGGTGATAAGATCATGTTTGAAGGTGCTCAAGGTACGCTACTGGATATTGACCACGGTACTTATCCTTTTGTGACGTCGTCTAACACGACAGCAGGTGGTGTTGCAGCAGGTTCTGGTTTTGGTCCTCGTCACATCGGTTATATCCTTGGTATTACTAAGGCATATTGTACGCGTGTAGGTTCAGGTCCTTTCCCTACCGAACTGTATGATGGTCTTGATAAGCAAGACCCTGTTGGTAAACACCTAGGTGATGTAGGTCACGAGTTTGGTGCGACAACGGGTCGCCTGCGCCGTACTGGTTGGTTTGATGCAGTGGCTATGCGCCGTGCAATTCAGATAAACTCTATTTCTGGTTTCTGTTTAACGAAGCTAGACGTACTGGACGGTCTAGAAGAGCTGAAAATCTGTACTGGTTACAAGATGAAAGATGGCTCTATCCTAGAGGTTTCACCAATGGCTGCTGAATCATTTGAAGAAGCGACGCCAATTTACGAAACTATGCCTGGTTGGTCTGAGACCACTTTCGGTGCTAAGTCAATCGATGCGCTTCCTCAAGCTGCTCTTGACTACATTAAGCGCATTGAAGAGTTGACAGGTGTACCAGTAGATATCGTTTCTACAGGTCCTGACCGCAATGAAACTATCATCAAAGTTCACCCATTCAACTCGTAACCAACTGAACTTTAGATAATTTAGAATGCCAGCTTACTTAAGCTGGCATTTTTTATATCTTTTCCGATTACTTTTTATTCGCTCTCTGGCAAAATATTGCCAAAGATCGGCAATACTTGTCTAAAGAGTTAGCAGTTATTGCCGATACAAAAGCACGGTATGAATAAAGAGTGCGATTATGAAACTACGAGCTGTGACGGCTTCGTTGTTACTCGCATTGTGTTCCCGAGTTGGCATTGCAAGTGCAGATAGCCACATTGGGGGACCAGTGCCAGTTTACTCCGAAGCTGAACTGATCAATCTTATTGAAAAGAACAAACATCTCGAGCGAGTGAAGGCCGACAGTTGCCAGCTTGTAGAGGATATCGTTGCTCGTGCGACTCGAATAAGCCTGCCGGCTTATGAATTTCTATATGGCGATATGCTGGCTTGGGGAGTATGTGTTGATCAAGATGTGGAGTTAGGTCTCTACTATATGGAAAATGCTGCACACCAAGGTTTACCTGCGGCTCTAGAGCAAATAGGGCGGTATTATTCTAGAGGGACTTTGGTTCAGCAAGATAAAGAGCGTGCTATTCCTTACCTTCGAGAAGCAGCATCCATGGGGAACATTAACGCTCGAATTCATTTGGCTGAGCTTTTGCTTCGAGACTATGGCAGCCCTCTGGATTATGAAGACGCCTATCGTTGGTTGTATAACTCGGTGACACCAGACAAACGGCAGCACAGAAGGATTTCGATGTTGCGGCAAGGGCTAGAGCAACGTATGCCTGAAAACATTATCGCGAGAGCTAAGCGACGCTCCACATTTTGGTAGACTCAACATGCCCAACGTGTCGGGCATGTTGATTTTGCAAGTAAGGCTTACAGTACCTTATGAGGGCCGAAGCACTCATAGTGAATACGCTCTTTTGACACGCCTAGCTCCAATAATTGGCTAGCCGCGAACTGCATAAAGGCTACAGGACCACAGAAATAGAAATCTGTTTCTTGCCAGTTAATACGTTCCTTGATTTGCTCCAGCGCCATTAACCCCGATCTCACTCCCTCTTCCCCTTTATGTTCTCGATACCAATTGAATTGGTTAACGAATTCATAGGACTTTTCTAGCTCGTTTACACGTTTAGAGAATGCATGATGAACTTGGTTTTCTGCTGCATGTAGCCAGTGAATAGGGGCTTTATGAGTACTTTTTATCGTTTCTAACATTGATAGCAATGGAGTGACTCCAACGCCCGCAGAAATGAGAGCGACGGGTGTAAACTGATCACTGGTGAAAAAAAAGTCTCCACACGGTGGTGCCAGCTTAACTGTGTCGCCAACATTCAAGTGATCGTGTAAAAAGTTTGAAACAACACCTTCTGATTCGCGCTTTACCGAAATCCTATAGCTGTTGCCATTTGGTGCATCTGACAAACTGTATTGTCTGATTTCTTGGTATTCAAATTGCTCTGGTGTTAAATAAATGCCTACATACTGCCCAGGTATAAAATCAACGACTGGTTGCTGATCTGCGGGTTCAAAAACAAAGCTGGTTATGACGGCACTTTCTTTGTGCTTCTCTTTTAGTACAAACTCTCGGGTACCTCGCCATCCCCCTGTTTTTGCTTCCGTCTCAGAGTAGATTGTTTCCTCCCGATCGATAAATACTTGTGCTAAGAATCCGTAAGCTTCTCCCCAAGCGTCTAAAACTTCCTGACCAGGTGTGAACAACTCATCTATGGTTGCCAGAAGGTGGCTACCAACGATTTGGTATTGCTCTTCAGTGATATTAAAACTTGTGTGTTTCTGGGCTATTTTTTCAACGACAGGAAGAAGCACTTCAATATTGTCAATGTTTGCCGCGTACCCATATACAGCATTGAATAACGCCTCTCTTTGCGCTCCATTTTCTTGGTGAGTTAAGTTAAATATGTCATTTAATTCAGGGTTGTGGGTAAACATTCTATTGTAGAAATGTGCGGTTAAAGCTGGACCCGTTTGGGCTAAAAGTGGTGCTGTGGATTTTACGATATCTATGGTTGATTGCTTGAGCATTTGGGCTTCCTGTTTAAACATGTATTTATAATGCATGTTTAAGGTTGTATCTAAAATATATCTTTTAGTCAATGGAAGATTTACAATTTACTCAGACAAGAGGAAATTGATTTGCAACTTACGAACTTTACCGATTTTGGTATTCGCGCCTTGATATATCTGGCTTCTTTGCCTGCGGGTGAATTGACGAGCATCCAAAAGGTCAGTGACACTTTTGATGTGTCTAAAAATCATATGGTTAAGATTATTAATAAGCTAGGTCAGCTTGGTTACGTGAAAACGGTTCGCGGTAAAAATGGTGGGATATGCTTAGGTCGCCCAGCGGAAACCATTGTAATAGGAAATGTGGTAAGGGACATTGAGCCTTTGGATGTGGTGAACTGCGCACCGGATTTTTGCCATATTACGCCAGCGTGTAAACTGAAAGCGCATCTGGCACGTGCAAAGTTGGCTTTTTTAGCAGAACTGGACCATTGTACGATCGCCGATATGTTGAGTGACAACGCAGAGCTTCTCATTTTATTAAAAAGATAAGCGCACGGCTCAGTGCGCTTATGCTTTTTTTATCGTTTTAGCTTCTGATGTTTTCGTTAGCAATTACTTTGCATATACAGACATTTGTTGAAGCAATTTTGTCAATTCACGGTTTGGCATAGTACGTTCAGATTTTTTGTTGAGCTTTAGGTCTGTGATTTCCGTATAGCCACCCGGTCGATTGACGATAATTTCATTTCCACCCACAATTCCATAATCCATGTAACTGCCGACAATAACCCAGTTTTCTTGTCTGTTCGTGGTGAACAAATCTTCCCCAACACTATAATCACGAACATCGTTCGACACGCTTAATGGCTGCTTCATTAATGTTGGGGCTACATCTAGGTGACTGGTTCTGGTGTGAATAATATCGGCTTCTTTTTCAGGGTGATATAAGTAGAACGGAACATGAACCTGAGCGGGAGCGTAGTTGCTGCCGTGTCCCCAATAGTTCTTTTTGTAATCGTTAAATTCTTCACCGTGATCAGACGTAATAACGATGATGGTATTTTCCAATTCACCTGATGCTTCCAACTCGTCCAATATTTCACCGACCAATTTGTCGATGTAGTACAGCGAGTTTCTATAGCGGTTACGGTACTCTGTTGGGTCGAAGTCATTGTTTAATTTAACGTGATCGACGCGATCCCAATAAGGCGTAAAAGGGGTCTCCATCTCTGCTGGAAAAGAAGTCCCGTGTGCGGCATCGTAAAACATGAATCCAAAGTAAGGCTTGTTTGGATTGCGTTTTTCCAAGAACTGTAAGAAGTCGTCCGTGATTTTACGATCGCGCTCTGCTGGTGTATTGCCTGGAGTTGTAACGGTTAAATCTTTAACGCCAGCAAATACCGTGCGATCGAATGGTGGGCTATGTAAAGGCGCAGATCCGTGGATGGACATTTCGTAATTCTGTGAGTGCAAGGTCTCCATTAACACGGGTTGCTGCTGGCTGGATCGAACCGCATCCCAATAGGTGGAGGGGATGCCATAGAATAAACTGAATATCCCCATTTGGGTCGAGTTGCCACCACTAAGGTGTTCTTTAAACACTAAGCTTCGCTGGCCAAACTTTTCAATATTTGGAGTTACCTGCACATTGGCATCATCAAAACGCCATGCATCCAATACAATCATCAAGATATTGGGTGTTTTTGCGTTTTCAGCTTGCCGAATGGGTTTCAACGGGTAGTTCAAGTTTGTTACTTTCTGGTGAGAAATTTTAGTATGAGCATCGCGTCCTGCTTGTTGCTCTACCCAGCCGTTATCCTCAAGGTAATCATTTGCGGTTAATGGTAAATAAAGCGGCCAGTGATGGCTGTAACTCGGTATCACTTGATCGAAATTGGCGTATTTCCAAGCATGAGTAAATTGGCTGAATACCAAGCAACTAAACCAAACCGAAATTCCAAGTAACAAGTAGCGTTTCTTTGTTTCGATCCAACGGTTTGCTAAGACAATAGTCATGATAATAGCGTTGATCAGGCCAAAAGAGACCACCCCACCAACGAGTAAAGTAAACCATGACACATCAATGATTTGGTCTCCACCTTGAATCAGCAACTCAAAAACAAAGCCATTTAGATGAAAGCGATATTGGTTATACACCTGGGTATCGACAGCAACCAGTATTGCAGTGACGATGAAAGGTAACACGGCTATGCATCTAAAGAGCCGTGTTGGCAGCCAGATTAGTATTAGAGAAGGAAGCGAGCACAGCAACGCCATCAGGCCAAACAGCCCAATTTGGGTAGAAAAAATGTAAGGGTAGGATAGCCAGCTACCTTCTGGAATATCCATCCAGCTTACATAAGGGATGCCTATCGCTGATAATAAAACAGCGTTCAATATTAAGAGGCAAAAAATCCACCGCGAGTTAAAGCGAAGATTCTCGCGAAGTTTAGAAAATGACATAAATATTATTGGACGAACAAAGAGAGTCGCGCATCTTACAAAAGAACCATACAAAGTTTCAAGCAGGTATTTGCTTTGTTTATATATTGCCTAACTTTTGTTTAGCTGAATATATGTGCCGCTGAATTGTCACAAATTGACCAATATGACGGATAACTGACTTGTAGTGGATTGCTCGTACGTGGCGATATATTTCCTGAGAAAGCGGTGTGCGCTGTCGGTAACCGTCAGATTTAGATATACTTAAGATCTATCCAATCTATAGCAGGCCTGCTTATGTCTCAAAACACTCCTATTGATCCTTTTGCTGAGCGCGAATCCGGTAAATATGAAAACCCGATTCCTAGCCGGGAGTTCATTATTGAATTCCTGACTCAGGCAAATGTGCCGATGAATCGAAACGATTTATTTGATGCACTGGAGCTGAAAGGGGAAGAGCAGTATGAAGGGCTTCGTCGACGTTTACGTGCGATGGAGCGTGATGGGCAGTTGGTATTTACTCGCCGTCAATGTTACGTATTGCCAGAAAAACTTGAGCTGGCTAAAGGGCATGTGATTGGACACAAAGACGGATTTGGATGGGTAAGACCAGAAGGTAGCAAAGGAAGAGATAATGATATTTTGCTGCCTCATCATCAGATGAAAACCATCATCCATGGTGATTACGTATTGGTACAGCCGACGGGGACAGATAAGCGCGGTCGTAAAGAAGGGCGCCTTGTTCGGATATTGGAAGAGCGCAAGACCCAAATTGTTGGGCGTTACTTTATGGAGCACGAGTACTCGTATGTGGTGCCTGATGATTCCCGAATCAGCCAAGATATCCTTATTCCTAAAGAGCACCGTTGTAGAGCTCGGATGGGAAATGTTGTCGTTATCGAAATTACAAGCCGTGCAAGCCGCTCTCGAGGTATGACAGGAAAAATATTGGAAGTGCTTGGTGAAAATATGGCACCAGGTATGGAAACTCAAATTGCCATTCGGACCCATCAAATTCCTGATGTTTGGCCGGAAGAGGTCGACAAACAAATTGCCGACCTAACGGAACACGTCCCAGAAGAAGCAAAGAAAGGGCGAGTCGATTTACGTGAATTGCCATTGGTCACTATAGATGGAGAGGACGCTCGAGATTTCGATGATGCTGTTTACTGCGAAGCGAAGCGAAGCGGCGGTTGGCGTCTTTGGGTGGCGATTGCAGATGTGAGCTATTATGTTCGACCGAATACAGCTCTGGATAAAGAAGCCATCAATCGAGGTAACTCCGTTTATTTTCCGTCGCAGGTTGTTCCTATGCTCCCTGAGGTGCTGTCTAACGGGCTGTGCTCCTTAAACCCGCAAGTTGATCGTTTGTGCATGGTATGCGAAATGACGATTTCTGCTTCAGGGAAGTTATCTGGATACAAGCACTACGAAGCCGTCATGAATTCTCATGCTCGCCTAACGTACAACAAAGTTGGTGCTATCTTGGATGGAGATGAAGAACTCCGCGAACGTTACCAACCACTGGTTTCGCATCTAGAAGAGCTTCATAAAATGTATGGCGTTCTGAAGCAAGCTCGTGATAGTCGTGGCGCCATTGAATTTGAAACAGTAGAAGCTAAGTTTATCTTCAACCCGGACCGTAAGATTGATCGCATTGAGCCAGTGGTTCGGAATGACGCGCATAAGATCATCGAAGAATGCATGATTTTAGCCAATATTGCCTCGGCATCTTTGGTTGAAAAAGCAAAAGAGCCTTCGCTGTATCGTATCCACGAAACTCCTGGAGAAGAGCGCCTGCAAGGTTTTCGAGATTTCCTTGGTGAGCTTGGGCTTAACCTAACGGGTGGCTTAGAACCTTCTCCTACAGATTACGCCAGCCTGATGAAACAAATCGGTGAGCGTCAGGATAAAGAGCTTATTCAAACCATGCTGCTCCGTTCAATGAAGCAAGCGGTTTACAATGCTGACAATGCGGGTCACTTTGGACTGGCACTAAAACGATACGCGCACTTTACATCGCCTATTCGTCGCTACCCCGATCTGTTACTGCATCGTGCTATTAAGTACCTGATTGCCAAGGAAGAAGGTCGCAATACCGATCGCTGGACCCCAACTGGTGGTTTCCATTACTCCTTTGATGATATGGATGTGTATGGTGAGCAGTGCTCCATGACCGAACGTCGTGCTGATGATGCCACGCGTGACGTGTCAGATTGGCTGAAATGTGAATACATGCAAGATCATGTCGGTGAAGAGTTGGATGGCGTGATTGCCAATGTTACGGGCTTTGGTTTTTTTGTACGTCTAACTGAGCTTCACATTGATGGTCTTGTGCATATCTCTTCCCTTGCAAATGATTACTATCAATTTGATCCGATTGGTCAAAGGCTTATTGGTGAAAGCTTCGGTAATATCTATCGTTTAGGCGATGCTGTAAAAGTAAAAGTGTTGTCGGTGAATTTAGACGATCGTCAAATTGACTTTGAATTGGTCGAAACAAGCCGTAAGCTACGCGGAAAAGGCAAAACAGCCAAGAAGCGTGCGGCGCAGTCTGATAAAAAAGCGCACAGTAAAAAGAAGGCAACAGTAAAATCGAGAAAGCCGGGTGCAAAAGCGAAAGCGATGGTTGAACCAACTAAGCGTCCCGATGGTTCGAAAGAGCCTTCCTCTGCGAAAAAGAAGAGTAAATCTGAAAAAGCGCGCAAGAAGAAGTCCCGAGCGAAAAATCGAAAGTCTCAGGGAAAACAGAAATAATCTGAACAGGTCAGGTAATGAGTAACGAATTTATTTATGGCATTCATGCCGTAAAAGCGGTGCTGGAAAAAGATCCGGTGCGCTTTATTGAGGCATACGTTTTAAAAGGTCGTCAAGACGAGCGACTGCTGCCGTTGCTGAATGAATTGCAAAATGTTGGAGTATCCATTCAGCAAATGGGCAGAAAAGCGTTGGATGACAAAGCCAGTGGTGCAAGCCATCAAGGTATCATTGCACGTGTTAAACCCGCTAAGCAATGGAATGAAAATGACTTAGATGGAATCTTAGCTCAACACGAACAGCCGCTTTTATTGGTATTAGATGGCGTAACAGACCCACATAACCTGGGTGCTTGTTTAAGGAATGCCGATGCGGCTGGTGTTGCCGCTGTTATCGTTCCTAAGGATCGTTCATCTCCTTTAACGGCAACGGTAAGTAAGGTCGCATGTGGCGCAGCAGAGACGGTACCGTTAGTGCGAGTCACCAATCTCGCTCGAACCATGCGCGCGTTGCAAGAACAAGGTGTTTGGTTTGTGGGGACGGCAGGTGAAGCCACTCACGACATTTATCAAGCGAAGCTTTCTGGTCCATTGGCGGTTGTTATGGGGGCAGAAGGTGATGGTATGCGACGTTTGACGCGTGAAACGTGTGATGACTTGATTAAGATCCCGATGGCTGGAAGTGTGTCTAGCCTGAATGTTTCAGTAGCTTCTGGAATTTGCTTGTTTGAAGCGGTAAGGCAACGCTCTCTTTAGAGCTTGTTGCCCTCTTCATCAGAGATAAGCAAAAGAAATAAAAAACCACCAACGATGTTGGTGGTTTTTTTTATTCTTAATCGAAACGCTTTCTTTATTAACGCGTTCCGTATACCACGATAGTTTTACCGTGTGCTGAAATCAGGTTTTGCTCTTCCAGCATCTTCAAGATACGACCAACGGTTTCACGTGAACAGCCAACAATCTGACCAATTTCCTGGCGTGTAATCTTGATTTGCATGCCATCTGGGTGCGTCATCGCATCTGGTTGTTTCGCTAAGTTCAGAAGTGTCTGAGCGATACGGCCAGTAACGTCTAGGAAAGCAAGATCGCCTACTTTTTGGCTAGTAGTTTGAAGACGGTTAGCCATTTGAGAAGAAAGGCGCATCAGAATATCAGGGTTAACTTGAATTAACTGACGGAACTTCTTAAACGAAATTTCTGCTACTTCACATGGTGTTTTTGCACGTACCCAAGCGGTACGTTCTTGGTCTTCTTCAAATAGACCAAGTTCACCAATGAAATCGCCTTGGTTGAGGTAAGACAAGATCATCTCTTTGCCTTCTTCATCCTTGATAAGCACGGCAACAGAACCTTTCACGATGTAGTACAGGGTCTCTGCCTTTTCACCCGCATGAATCAGAGTACTCTTAGAAGGGTACTTGTGAATATGACAGTGTGAAAGGAACCACTCTAATGTTGGATCGGTTTGAGGTTTACCTAGAACCATAATATCTTTCTTCCTCTGCAGGGTTTGCTCAGCAGCTTTCCGTATCGACTGAGCCAGATTGAACTGGTCATTTAGAATAGGGTGTTATAGTTGATGCTGCAAGCTATCATATGTTTCGGTTAGAAATAGTATCCTTTTTCTGAAACGATTTCTTGACTTTGATCGGTACACGGCTGGGTTTATCTAAGCAAAAATGTGCACATGATCACGCTATGGCAACTTTGCATACTTTTCTTTTTATCACTAGCCGATTTTACCGGTTTCGATGAGTTGTTGAAGTATCGGTTGGACGATCAGTTCCATGGCAAAACTCATCTTCCCGCCGGGTACAACAAGCGTGTTATGACGCGACATGAATGACCCTTGAATCATAGACAGTAGGTATGGATAGTCGACGTTTTTAATGCCGCGAAGTCGGATGACAACAAAACTTTCATCTAAACTAGGGATGCCTTTTGCGGCAAGAGGATTAGAAGTATCTACAGTAGGGACACGCTGAAAGTTTATGTGTGTACGCGAAAATTGTGGCGTAATGTAGTTTAAATAGTCGTCCATCGAACGCACTATAGAGTCTGTAACCGCTTCTTTAGAGTGCCCTCTGTCGCGTGTGTCTCGCACAAACTTCTGGATCCATTCGAGGTTTACAATCGGTACCATGCCAATCAGTAGATCAACATGTTGGGATACATTGACATCGCCATCCATTACGCCGCCATGTAACCCCTCGTAGAATAGAACATCCGAGTTTTCAGGCAGTTGTTGCCACGGAGTAAATGTACCGGGCATTTGGTTGTAAGGTACCGCTTCATCAAATGAGTGTAAATAACGCCTAACTTGTCCCGAACCTTTTTCACCGTAAGTTCGGAAAAACTGCTCCAATGCGGGGAAGTCGTTTGCTTGAGGACCAAAATAGCTTATATGTCGACCTTGCTCTTTTGCTTTGCGAATTTCCACGTCCATCTCTGGGCGCGTAAATCGGTGAAAGCTATCTCCTTCGACTAACGCTGATTTGACATTCATCATATTGAACATCTTGCGAAACGCTTCAGAAGTGGTGGTGGTTCCCGCGCCTGACGAGCCTGTAACGGCAATGATAGGGTGTTTTGCTGACATGACTGTCCTTGTCTCTAGTTATCGTTATAGGGAATCAGTGTAGGGGAAGCGGTATAAATAATAAACACTGCCCTAATCACGTAATCGAATGAAACACCCATTAGGGGGCACTTTTACTTGAACTCAATGAATCGGAGCTTGAATCAACGCTTGATTTCAGCGACTGGGATGTACTTGTATATCAACCGTTTCATGAAGCTCAGAAAACACGACAACCGCTTGACCACTTTGCAGTTGAGCACGCACATGGTCCACTTTTTCATTTAGGCTGATTTCACTGGCACCGTAATCAGTACCTTCTCTTAGTACGAACTCTTTAATTAAATTCGTGAGTGTATCAGTCTCAATTTGTTCCCAAGGGACGATCATAAATACCTCAAAATTTTATGTCGTCGCAATCTTACCATTAATCGCACTCTGCGCGTTACAGGCTTCCTCTTTTAAGTAATGAGAAAAACGTTCTGGTAATGCTTCTTCTAACCAAAATGTTGGCTTAAAGAGGTGACCACTAACAAATCCTACATGCCCGCCTTTAGGGAGCAAGTGGTACTTTACGTGTTTGGGAAGAGGCGTAGTTGGAATCACCGCTTCTGTCATGAAAGGATCGTCTTGTGCATGAATGATGTCCGTTGGAATCCGAATTCTTTTGAGCATCGGAAGCCCAGAACAGGTTTGATAATAATGGTGTGCATCCTCAAACCCATGTAAGCGAGAGGTAATGACGTCATCGAAATCAAACATGGAATCAATCTCGTTGACTTCTCTTTCTGTCAGGGGCAAGACTTTCTGAACTAAGGGCAGCTTAGCGACGGCATTCTCTTTGAGTGATGAAAGCAGGTAGCTTTGATACACTTTGGAAAAGCCTCGATTAATGCGCTGAGAACATGCCAATAAATCCAGTGGAGCGGACACAACCGATGCCGCATTAAGCAGGGTGTTTTCCGTGTACTTTGCAAGGTAGTTGACCAGCATATTCCCCCCTAAGGAGACACCTACTGCTACTTTTACTTGCCGAGGAAAACGTTGCGTTAGGTGTTCGATGAAAAAGCGAGCGTCCTCTGTTTCACCCGAATGGTAGGCTCGAGGAAGTCGGTTAGGTTCACCACTGCAACCACGAAAATGCATCATTACAGCTAACCACCCTTCTTTCGCAAATGCGTGCATCAATCCATTGGCATAAGGGCTATCAAAACTGCCTTCTAAACCATGAAATAAAATAAATATGGGTTTGGAGGTGTTGGATGTAGGGACTTCACTCCACGCCAGATCAACAAAATCACCATCGGGTAGTTCAAGCCTTTCTCTTATTGGTTCAAACAACGGCTTACGTCGGATAAAGCGTGAGACTAACGTTTGAACGTGCGCATTGCCTAACCCAAATGCAGGTTTAAATGGGGTCATAATGAAAAGTCCGAAATAGGGTTGCTGTGAAGTAATTCTGCCAGAACGTTAAGCCCTTGTTCCAATTGTTGATGAGTAACTGGTGAACTGAGTGATAAACGAATAGCTGGAGGAACGGCACCACCTGGAGGGACAAAAAGCTCCCCTGATTTGATAATGACTTTCCTTGAAGCCGCTTGTTGAACGAAATCACTTAATCGCCATTGCTCTGGAAGCGTTAACCACAAATGGAAACAATCTTTCTGGTAGCTAATATCGAACGAACCAAGGTATTGCTTTGCCAGCGCGAGCCTAACATCCATTTCTTTACGTATGGTGTCTATGACATGTTCGGCTTGGTTGGTTTGTATCATTTGGCATGTTAATGCGGTTAACAGTGGGCTGATCATCCAGCTATGGTTTTGCAATGTCATACTCAATTGCTGATACAAATGATCAGGTGCCTGCACGAAACCTACACGCAGCCCCGGTGCTAAACACTTAGAAAAAGCACCAATATGGATAACTTGTTCTGGCATAGAGTTAACCAAAGGAGGGGGCGCTTGTTTTGGTAATAGACCGTTAACGTCGTCTTCAATAGCAATGACTTGGTATTGTTTACAGACGTCAAGAATGGCTTTACGTCTCTCCACACTCATTGTCGCGGTGGTTGGGTTTTGCAGAGTGGGTGTAAGGTAGATAAAGCGCGCTGACTGGTTCTGTTTGCATGCAGATTTTAAAGCGATAGGCGTAATGCCTTCTTCATCCATTTCTACGCCTTTTAAGGACAACTGGTTTTGCCGCGCCAAACTCAGTAGTCCTGGGTAGGTGAGTTTCTCACATAAAATGGTATCTCCCGCTCGCGTAAATGCGCTTAGTACCATCTGAATCGCGTGTTGTGCTCCGCTACTAAACAACAGCTTTTGAGCTTGCACATGAACCCCTTGGGTTTTCAGCCAGTTGGCTACGATCTTGCGATGTGAATCGATACCTGTAGGTTTTTGGTACAGCATAAATTGATTCAACGCTGCGTTATTGCGAGACAGAGAATTCATTGCTTCCGACAAAATACCGGCTCTATCCAGTAAAGGGGGAATGTTGTAGCCAAAATTACACTCTTCGGCTTCTTCCACACTCTCTTCAAATACCCAACTGGCTTTCGAATTATCTTGAATATAGGTACCAGCACCCACGCGCGCTTCGACCAACCCGCGCCTTTCGGCTTCTGCATAGGCACGCGTAATGGTACCGACTGTAACCCCTAACTTATCCGCTAATGCCCTATGGGTTGGCAGTTTATCGTTAGCACGGATGATGCCTTCTTCTATTTGCAGAGCAATGGCATCCGCCACTTGATGATACAAAGGGGAGGATAGCGTTTTATCGACGATGATTGTTTCAATTGTCATGGTGACAATAAACCTTTTGCACTGAGATTATTCCATTGTTATGGTCAATATGTGCACACAATTTTAATTATTCAACTTAAATACCAAATTGTATCGATACAATGTGAAGAGGAGCAAATTTATGGATTGGCAGTTTTTTACCTCGGTCGCATTGTTTGCAACCGTGATGACTGGAACCCCGGGACCTAATAACGTTATGTTGACGGCTTCGGGAGCTAACTTTGGGTACCGCCGAACGGTGCCACACTTTGTTGGAATTGGCTTTGGGCTTTTGACTCAAATGATCTTGATCGCGGCAGGGCTTGGTGTCGTATTCGAACGTTACCCAGAAGTACAGCAAATACTGAGAGTGGCATCCAGTGCTTATTTACTGCTATTGGCATGGCGAATTGGCACAGCAGCGCCACCAACAGGTCGCGATGATGATAGTTCAAGACCAATGACTCTGTTTGAAGCAGCACTGTTCCAGTATCTAAACCCCAAAGCTTGGGTCATGTCACTTACCGCTGTAGGGACCTTTTCATTTTCGGGTGATCAATTCTGGTGGTCTGTAGTGGCTATGGGAATGATTTTTTGGCTTGTACAGCTGCATACGTCATCAGTGTGGGTGGGTTTCGGTACTTTGATTCGACGATGGCTGTCGAGTGTCACTGCGTGGAAGTGTTTTAATGTCACTATGGGTTTGCTTACCGCTAGTTGTGTTGTGTTTATTTGGTGAAGCCTATGCAATTTGATTTGAATGATATTGCTAAAAACAGCGTTCTTTGCTGGCTATCAACGTCTGATTTATCAGGGCAACCTAATGTCTCACCAAAAGAAATTTTCCATTTAGTGGATTCAAATACGTTATTGATCGCAGATATTGCGTCTCCTCAGTCCGTAACGAATTTGAGGGAAAACGCTAATGTGTGCGTTTGTATGTTGGATATTTTTCGCCAGCGCGGCGTTAAATTAACTGGAAAAGGAAAATACGCACGTTGGCGGGGGGAATCTGTCTTGGAGAGCGAACGAACACTGGTTCAAAAGGCGGGTAATTTCCCATTGAAAGGGATTATTACCATTGAAATATCCAGTATTTCTTCCGTAATTGCACCAAGTTATTGGGTAAAACCAGAGCAAAGTGTGGAAGAGAAAGTAGCCGACGCGATGGCGTCTTATGGGGTTCAGCCCGTAGAAGATGAATCTTCAAAAAATGAAATTAAGTGATCGGCTTGTAGGTATTGGCAATATGTACTCACCATAGAGTCGCCATGGTTTGCTGACAGTTTGAGGTTATTGAGGCAATCAACTAAATCAGATTGCTGCTGTTTTTCCAGCAGCAATTCAAATTGCAAGGTTTCTCGGTAGAGTGTATCGGGCAGGTGAGACTTGGATTTACGCCGCAGTTCTCGGTAATTTACCAATAAGTTCTCGGATCGAATCAGGCAATCTTGTACTAGGTGCCAGTCTTCTTTATCAAAAGCCAACTTCTGCTCGTCCAGCCATTTCAGCAATAAAAGAAGGTTTACATTTCCTTGGTACTGGTTTTGAAGAGTAAGACACGCTTCTTTAACCTGACGCACACTGTAGTACTGTAGGCTAAATTGCCACAAACGTTCTAAAGTGAGCGACATTGATTGCGTGTCTTTGGGCATTCTAGTTCATCTCCAGTTCCATCTGCTCAAGGGCTTCCTGCTCTGCCATCCACTCCATTTCTATGTCTTCGAGCTCGGATTTTGCAGAGGCTTGTTGCGCCAGTACTTCATTAAGCTTAGCTTTATTTTCCGCTTGATACAGATCGGTATCGCCAAGCTGTGTTTCGGTATCTGACAAAATTTGACCGAGTTTATCCATCTTTTGTTCCAGCTTTGTCAGGTTTTTGCGAATTGGCGCAGTCAGTTTACGAAACTCCGCTTCTTTTCGCTTTTGCTCTTTACGCGCTGCTGCACTGTTATCCGTGCTTTTTTCTGGAGCGGCTGCTTGCAGTTCTTTACGTTCTGCTTTTTGCTGTTCTGTCAGCCATTTGTAGTAGTCGCTCAAGTCACCGTCGAAAGGGGCAACTTGGCGATCGTGAACCAAATACAAATCATCGGTGGTTGCGCGCAGTAAGTACCTATCGTGGCTTACTATTACCATGGCGCCTTCAAAGGTTTGTAGTGCCATGGTGAGTGCTTGGCGCATATCTAAATCAAGGTGGTTGGTCGGTTCATCAAGTAACAAAAGGTTGGGTTTTTGCCACACAACTAACGCCAATACCAAACGGGCTTTTTCACCACCGGAGAACGGGGCGACTTTTTCCAGAGCCTTATCTCCTTGGAAGCCAAAGCTGCCTAAGTAATCTCGGAGTTGCTGTTCATTTTTGTCAGGTGCAATCTGCATCATGTGTTGAAGCGGTGTTTCTTCAGGGTGCAGAGTTTCAAGTTGGTGCTGCGCAAAGTAACCAATCTTTACGCCTTGAGAATAAGTAAAGTCACCCGATTGCGATTGCAGTTCGCCTGAAAGCAGTTTTATCAGCGTTGATTTACCAGCGCCATTTCGACCAAGCAAACCAATACGGCTGCCCGGTACAAGATTAAGCCGAATTTTCTCGAGGATTAAGTTGTCATCGTATCCGGCGGAGACCTGGTCCATCATTAAAATCGGATTAGGTAACGCAGCGGGCTCTCTAAATTCAAAATTGAATGGATTATCAAACTGAGCAGGTAATACCTTTTCCATTTTCTCCAATGCTTTTATTCGGCTTTGTGCCTGACGTGCTTTGGAAGCTTTGTAACGGAACCGGTCAATGTAGCTCTGCATATGCGCCATTTGCTTTTGCTGTTTCTGGAACATGGCTTGTTGCAAAATAAGCTTTTGCGCACGTTGATTTTCAAACGATGAGTAGTTACCGGTGTACTCATTAAGAAGCTGATTTTCTACGTGTATGATTCGACCAACAATAGGATCAAGAAAGTCCCTATCGTGTGAGATTAAAATTAAGGTACCAGGGTAATTTTGCAGCCAACGTTCAAGCCACATTACCGCATCTAAGTCTAGGTGGTTGGTCGGTTCATCAAGTAACAACAAATCAGAGCGGCACAATAGCGCTTGTGCAAGGTTAAGTCGCATTCGCCACCCACCGGAGAATTGCGTAAGACTCCAGCTCATTTGTTCTTGGCTGAAACCCAAGCCGTCCAGTAATTCAGCGGCACGTGCTTTAATGGCGTATCCACCTATAACTTCAATTTTTCCGTGAAGTTCTGCAACCAGATTTCCGTTGTCTTGTTGCTCGGCGATGTCCAGTTTTGCTTCGAGATCTCGAAATTCTCTGTCACCATCAATGACATAATCCAAAGCTTCTCTTTCAAGAGCAGGTGTTTCCTGTGCTACCCAAGCAAGCTCCCATTGACTAGGCTTATGAAAGGTGCCGGCATCAATAGACAGTTCGTCTTTTAGTAGTGCAAATAAGGTGGATTTACCACAGCCATTTTTTCCGACCAAACCGACTTTGTCTCCGGGGTGAATGGTCGCGCTGGCTTGATCTAGCAGAGGTTTGCCACCTCGAAGGAGTTGGATGTCAGAAAAGGTAATCATAGTGCTCGTGTCGAATAAGAGAATTTAACGGTTCGAATACTATGGGGATTCATGATAAATGTCGATCATTATACTATTTACGTTATGATGGAACTACGGAAAAACAACAACATGCCGTAAGGGAAGACGTCAGAAAGCATGACCGTTATTCAAGAAAAAACTCAATCGCTGCCTAAGATTTTGGTGATTTACGTTCACCCCGATCCAGATAACTCTGTCGCAAACCAAGTGATGATCAAACAGATCCGTGGGTTAGACCACGTGACTATTCATGATCTCTATGCGCATTACCCTGACTTCTTTATAGATGTTGCTCACGAACACCAGTTGTTACTCGATCATGATGTCATTGTTTTCCAGCACCCTCTTTATATGTATTCCTGCCCAGCACTGTTAAAAGAGTGGATGGACAGAGTACTTGGAAAAGGGTTTGCGTTTGGTGAAGGTTGCGCATTAGCCGGAAAATACTGGCGAAGCGTGATCACAACAGGTGGTGCAGAGAATGCGTTTGCTGCGAGTGGTTACAACAAGTACCCACTTGAAGAGATTTTGCAGCCGTTCGAGCTAACGGCATTACTGTGCAGAATGCATTGGATAGATCCTTTGACGCTTTACTGGGCGAGAAACGCTACGGATGGAGAGCGTTACCAACACGCTGAGCAATACCGGCACTGGCTGTTAAACCCTCTAGAGAATGGGAGTACGAATGGCTGCGACGAATGAGATTCTCACCAGTACCGCAATTTTCCTGTCTGCCGCGGTGGTGGCTGTTCCGTTGGCACAACGCATGGGGCTCGGTTCAGTATTAGGCTATTTACTCGCGGGAATTGCGATTGGTCCTTGGGGAATGGGGCTTATCAGTGATGTAGAAGCTATTTTGCACTTTGCTGAATTTGGGGTGGTGCTGCTTTTATTCCTGATTGGATTAGAACTTAACCCAAGCAAACTCTGGCAAATGCGACGACCTATTTTAGGGTTAGGGGGAGCACAGGTTCTTATTACTACAACCGTTATTTCATCGATAGTCTATTACGGTGGCGTGTCTTGGCAGAGTAGTTTGGTGATAGGGATGGGGCTGGCATTGTCTTCAACCGCGATAGCGCTGCGAGTTATTGAAGAACAAGGTTGGACAGGAACCGAAACCGGGCAGTCTGGCTTTGCCGTATTGCTGTTTCAGGATATTGCCGTTATTCCTATGTTAGCCGTCATCCCTATTTTGGCTGGTGGCTCTGGTGGTGATTGGTTGGATGCGCTGAAAACTTTGGGCGGCATTGTCGGTCTGTTAGTGATAGGTCACTATCTATTGAGACCGGCTTTTCGATACATCGTATTAACGGGTGTACGTGAACTTTTCACTGCCACAGCGCTGCTCTTGGTTGTGGGTATTGCCTTAATCATGCAGCAACTCGGTTTATCGATGGCCCTTGGTACTTTCCTTGCGGGCGTTCTACTTGCTGAAAGTGAGTACCGACATGAATTAGAAATCGCTATTGAGCCATTTAAAGGCTTGCTACTCGGATTGTTTTTTATTGCTGTGGGCATGGCCGTAAACCTTGGATTACTGGTTATTGAACCGATTGAAGTTCTGGTTGCTGTCGTCTTACTTATTTCAATTAAAGCCAGTGTGCTTTACATGTTAGGCCGACTGTTTGGTACCAGTGCGAAAGCGCGAAGTTCAATGGCTGTGATACTCAGCCAAGGCGGCGAATTTGCTTTTGTTATTTTTACCGCGGCGCAGGCAGAAAACCTGTTAGACCCAGAGCTGGCTGCGTTTTTGCTGGTGGTCGTGAGTATTTCGATGGTAACGACGCCTTTATTACTTCTGATTCAAAAGCGTTGGTTTGCACGTACTATCAATGACGGTGATGGGATGAAGTCGGATGTGATTGATCGCAGGCCAAGGGTAATCATCGCTGGGTTCGGGCGTTTTGGTCAGGTCGTCGGACGATTAATGTATGCGAATAAGATCCGCATTACCGTATTAGAAAGTGATGCAAGCCAGATTCAGCTTCTCAGAAAGTTTGGGTATAAGGTGTTCTATGGTGACGCGACCCAACTCGAGTTATTGAGAGCGGCAGGTGCTGCCAAGGCTGAAGCAATAGTAGTATGTACCGATTCACCTGATGAAGTGATGAAAATAGTGGATTTGTGTCGTCACCATTTCCCTAACTTGAAGGTATTGGCACGAGCTCGTAGCCGAGTGGAGGCTTATCAACTGTTGAACCATGGTGTAGATGCGTTTTCTCGTGAGACCTTCTTAGGGGCATTGGATTTAGGTCGTCAAACACTGACTCAACTTGGAATGCACCCGTATCAAGCGAAACGCGCAACATCGCACTTCAAAAAGCTCGATATGAAGATGCTAGAAGAGTTACTTCCAGAGCACAGTGAAGATAAAGAGTTGGCTATGCGAGCCAAAGAAGCTCGTAAGGAACTGGAAGAAATATTTGGACGTGAAATGGAAAATGATTCCCGCCAAAATTGGGAATAGAGGTGAACGTGAAACTGAAGAAAAGATTTATCGCTGGTGCGGCATGTCCGCAGTGTAAAGAAAAAGATACCTTACGCTGGTGGGAAGAAAACAGTGTGGAAGTGGTTGAATGTGTTGACTGCGACTATGTTGAACAAAGAACCACGGAAGCTGTGGAAAAAAGCGAGCACGCCGCACAAGACATGATTGGCATCTTTAAGCCAGATTGAGCCTGTACGAATAAAGAAAACCGCGCTTTTATTGTGTTTTGATATTTCGTCCCCATAATAGCGGGGTAATCAATATTTTTCCTGGGTATCGACTTTCTCCCAGGATTTCAAACCTCCTTGGAGTCATCATGAAAATTGAAAAAAACGTGGTTGTTAGTCTGGCATACCAGGTGAAAACGGAAGACGGTGTCGTTGTCGATGAGTCAACTAGCGAAGCGCCATTGGACTACCTTCACGGTCACAACAACCTAATCACAGGTCTTGAGAAAGAGCTGGATGGCAAAGTGGCAGGCGATAAGTTTACCGCGAACGTTTCTCCAGAAGATGCTTACGGTGAGCACAATGATGCACTGGTACAGCGCGTACCAGCAAACGTATTCCAAGGCGTCGATGAGATTGAAGTGGGTATGCGTTTTCTAGCAGATACTGATCAAGGTCCTATCCCTGTTGAAGTAACTGAAGTGGATGGTGATGAAGTCGTTGTTGATGGTAACCACATGTTGGCGGGTCAGTCTCTGACTTTTGAAGTCGAAGTCATTGCAACGCGTGAAGCAACAGCGGATGAAATCGAACATGGACATATCCATCAAGAAGAAGGATGTTGTGGTGGTGACCACGATCACGACCATGGCGAAGAGAAAGATGGTTGCTGTGGCGGCGGAAGCTGTAGTTCCCACTAATTCTTAAGGTTTGTTTTTAAGTAACCTTAAGTAGCCAAAATTGAGAGCGCCGACTGATGACTCAGTTGGCGTTTTTTTATGGGCTGTGAGAAATTAGGTAAGCTGTAAATCTGATTTTAGGAAAGCACAATGACTAAGCCTTTTTCCATCGCAATACATGGTGGTGCAGGAACAATTTTAAGAGACAAAATGACGGCAGAAATGCGAGCTGAATTCCAGCAAGCATTGACTCTCTCTGTAAAGGCGGGTCACAAAGTGCTGTCTGAAGGAGGAGACGCGCTTGATGCTGTGGTCGAAGCGGTAAAAGTTATGGAAGACTGCCCACTATTTAACGCAGGAAGAGGCTCAGTACTCACCAACAGTGAAATGGTTGAAATGGATGCATCCTTGATGCATGGAGCAGAGAGTGAAGCTGGTGCGATTGCTGGAGTACGTCATATCCAGAACCCGATAGCTCTTGCTCGTGACGTGATGAAAAAAAGCAATCATGTCTTATTGATTGGGGAAGGTGCAGAAGAATTCGCGTTCGAGCATGGGTATGAGTATACCGAGCAAGACTATTTCTATACTGAGCGTCGTTACGAGCAACTGAAAACCATGAAAGAAAAAGGTTTGTTTGCTTTATCAGAATCGAAATATCCCGACGATAAAAAATATGGCACGGTGGGCGCTGTGGCGTTGGATTGCCAAGGAAATTTAGCAGCAGCGACCAGTACTGGCGGGGTAACAAATAAAAAGTATGGTCGAGTGGGAGACTCTGCGTTGATAGGGTGTGGAACTATTGCTGAGAACGGCAATGTTGCAGTATCTACAACGGGGATGGGCGAATACTTTATCCGTAAAACAGTGGCGGCAGACGTTGCTGCCCGAATGAAATACCTAAAAGAAGATGTTCATGTCGCGTGCGAAACGATCATTCAAGGCGAACTGAAATCCATGGGTGGGGAAGGAGGGTTAATCGCGTTGGACTCGCATGGCGATATCCATTTCGGCATGAATAGTTCCGGTATGTACCGCGCTAGTATTAACACTAACGGTGAGCTGCTCGTTAAGATTTTTGCCGATGAGTAAACCAGGTATAGTTTCCAGGCTCCAGTGTCAAAAGGATCAGTAATGCGGTGGGGGCGTTTCCTCAGAAGCGTCCGCCAAGTTGGATGAATCCATATTTTTTACCTTGCCGACCACATATTTCATTTGATCCTGCATCTTTGTAATCAGCAGTTGCTGCTGACTTAACGCGTCGTTCAACTCATCAATGGTTTGCTCTTGAAAAGCAAGTTGGCATTCTAAGTCTTCAATACGTTTTTGCAGTTCTTTCTCGTTTGGCATGGTGTTTACTCAGTTTCAATCTGCCACGCTTGAGCAATGCCTGCTGACGTGCCAGAAATAATTCGTTGCTGTTCATCGAAGGACGCATCATACACGACAGCGCGAGGAGGGCGAGCATCTTTTTGTGGTTCGACTTCCCAATAATCAAGACGTTTGCCACTTTGCGTATCCCACAGCATGACTCGGCCTCCAGGTGTGCCAGTAACAAGCTGCTTACCATCGTTCGAAAAGCGTGCCGATGTGAATATCAGTTGACGTTGGAACGCTTTTAATTCGGATACTCTCTCACCGTTAGATAAATCCCAGACAAACGCGTCGTTAGACCCGTCAGACGTAAAAGCAAGTTTACCGTCGCGCTGAAGAGCAACTCGGTTGATTCGGGCATCGTGCTCAAATTTATGAAGTGCTAGCCCAGTTTGGGTGTCCCATAGATAGGCGTTGTAGTCGTTTCCGCCAGATAGTGCAAACCGACCATTTGGGGAGAGAGCCACAGAATTAACTTTTTCCCGATGAGCAAGGAACTCAAGGCGTCGTCCAGTGACTAAGTCCACATAAATGGCCTTCCCATTTGATAAGCCCAGTAGAACTTGTTCACCATTACTGGAAATATCGATATCGCGGATCACGCCATCAGAGATAGACCAAAGCCCTTGAGCTTGTGTCCAGCCGAGGTCCCATACTGCAAAATTCTGTTGCGTAGCGGTAATGGCAAAGCGTCCGTTGTCAGCAATTCGAATATGGGAGACGGTATTGGATTGTGGATCTTGAGCGCCTAATTGGGCAAGCTCTTCGTTATTTTCAAGATCCCATAGAAGCAATTGGTGTTCTTTTGAATAAAGTAAAGCGAAGCGTCCATCACGGCTCAAACCAAAGCTCGTTGTACCAGATGGTTCTATAACCCAGCGTTGGTCATTTTTTTGTGTGAAAAAGCACCCATTTAACAAAAGAATGACAATGGTTAGAACCACAGAGTGAGAAACTGTTCGCATCGCTGTAGAAATCCGGTTTGTGTCAGTGGACATGAAACCAGTATATTGATACCACAACTTTTTTGCACGAAACTGTGCAAGATATTTAAAGGATGTCGGAGAGGCTCTCCGCCAAACACTTATAATTTGGAGAATTAGATGAAACCTTTGTTTAAAGCGTCACTGCTAGCTGCAACAGTTGCTCTGGCTGTAGGCTGTCAAGAAGAAGTAAAAGAAGAGCCGAAAGTAGAAGAAACCGCAAAAGTAGAACAAGCTGCTCCAGCTGTGGCATTCCAGAACGAAGATGAAAAAGCGGCATACGCAATTGGTGTATCGTTTGCAAACTACCTAAACACAAGCATCGAAAAGCCTAAAGAAATTGGTATCGAGCTGAAAAAAGAGCTTGTGCTTCAAGGTATCGAAGATGTCTTTGGTGAGAAAGCGGCGCTAAATGAAGACGAAATTCGTGCAGCTCTAGAGTCGTTGGATCAGCGTGTGGCTAAGAAAATGGAAGCACAAGCGGCTGAGAAGTCTGCTGCTGCTAAGAAAGAAGGCGACGATTTCCGCTTAGAGTTTTCTAAGCAAGAAGGCGTTTCAGCTACTGAATCTGGGCTTCTTTACCAAGTATTGAGCGCAGCGGAAGGCAACTCACCTAAAGAAACAGATACTGTTGTTGTACATTACTCAGGTACTCTGATTGATGGTACTAAGTTTGATAGCTCATACGATCGCGATCAACCTGCTACGTTCCCTCTAAATCGAGTAATTCCTGGCTGGACTGAAGGTGTTCAGCTAATGCAAGTTGGTTCTAAGTACAAGTTTGTTATCCCACCAGAGCTAGCCTACGGTGAGCAAGACACTCCTACTATTCCGGCGAACTCGACACTGGTATTTGAAGTCGAATTGCTTGAAATCGACGGTGGCGACAAAGCAGAAACTGCAACTCAGTAAGCATTGGTCTACATATTCCAAAAGAGCTCTCCGGAGCTCTTTTTTTCGTCTGTATCTAGGAAATCAATGCAATGTTTGCTCTAAGTCACTAGATAGTATGGTTATCCGTGCCCGATTAAAATTTTCTGATAAACTTCTAGCAAATAATTGAAATAAATATGCACTAGGTAAGGTAAACGTGAATACATCAGATGCGATTTATGCAGATTCGCTGCTTGAGATGGAATCCATAGATGTGAAGCCATTTTCTGAGCACGATAAAATTATCCTTCGCTCATACGAAGCGGTGGTCGATGGGCTTGCCAGTTTAATTGGTGCACACTGTGAAATCGTATTGCACTCACTCGAAGATCTAAATACGTCTGCCATTAAAATCGCAAATGGTGAAAATACTGGTCGCCAGGTTGGCTCACCCATTACCGATCTTGCGTTAAAAATGTTGAAGGATATTGAAGGCTCGGAACGTAACTTTTCTCGTTCTTATTTTACTCGCGCGAAGGGTGGGGTGTTGATGAAGTCAATCACAATCGCCATTCGTAACGGTGACAACCGTGTTATTGGTCTCTTATGTATCAATATCAACCTAGATGTGCCTTTCTCTCAAGTTTTGCAAGCATTTATGCCAAATGAAGAAGCGAAAGAGGCTGCCTCTTCCGTTAACTTTGCTAGCGACGTAGAAGAGCTGGTGGATCAAACGGTCGAGCGTACTATAGAAGACATCAACGCAGATAAGTCTGTTTCTAACAACACTAAAAATCGTCAGATTGTTATGGATCTCTATGACAAAGGTATTTTTGACATAAAAGACGCAATTAACCGGGTTGCGGATAGGCTCAACATTTCAAAGCACACAGTTTATTTGTATATTCGTCAGCGTAAGACTGAGGACGGTGAGAAGTGAGTGCATCTCTCACCTACACTTTGGTTGTCAATGGTGGGGTATATGGCACTCAATCCGCTCGAAATGCTTACCAATTCGCATGCGCACTGATTGAAAAAGGGCATACGCTAGTCAGCATTTTCTTTTATCAAGATGGCGTCTACAACGGAACGCAATTATCGGTACCTGCTAACGATGAGTTTGATCTAACAAAAGCGTGGCAAGAGTTAGCCCAAACAAATGGTATTCGTATGGAGACTTGCGTCGCTGCCGCGTTAAGACGTGGAGTGGTTAGCCAAGATGAAGCGGAACAACATCAATTGACGCAGCACAATCTAGCCCATGGTTTTGAACAAGCCGGTTTGGGGAGCTTAGCTGAAGCAATGCTCACCCAAGATAGAGTGATTCAATTTTGAGTAAGTTAACATTTGTCTTTAGAACGTTACCTCACGGTCGAAATTCTGGACGAGAAGGCGTCGATGCGCTTTTGGCTGCATCGGCATATTGTGAGGACATATCGGTTTTGTTTATCGGTGATGGCGTTGCTCAATTACTAGCGTCGCAAAATACATCTGACATTCTTAGCAAAGATTATGCTCCAATGTTCAAACTCTTCGATTTGTATGACATCGAAAACGTGTTCATATGTGAAGATTCTCTCCTTGAGCGTGGACTAAAAGATGCAGAGTTAATCATTGATGCAAGCCGATTATCTAGAAAACAGATGATAGATAAATTGAATTCTGCTGGTAAAGCACTGACTTTCTGAGAATAGAGCATGCTACACATCGTCAAATCTCAAACTGCAATAAAAGAAGCCATCCAATACGCATCCTCACAAGATATTATCTTGCTTGTTGAAGATTCCGTCTATGCAGCTAACACTCACCATCATGCTTTTGAATACCTCTCAAACGATAAACTGGCTATATATGTACTGATGCCTGATGTGGATGCAAGAGGACTGAGAAGCTGTATTGATGATAATGTCGTTAAAGCCGACTTTAACGATTGGGTTACTCTCACAGAGGCACATGAAACCACCTTAACCTGGGAATAAGCCGCATCGGCATTCAATTATCCTCCCTAAAAATGCAGTTATGATTTGAGCTTGTCTTTATGTGTTTTTCGCTAGACAAGCTAAGCTGGTAAAAAAGATCTGTATATTTCTTGACACTCACATCACTGCTGCATAGAATTTTGCGTCCCCAATTGTACATAGGTGCATTTTGGGGAATAGATTTTTCACAAAGCTTACTTTCAAGTAATTCAGGAGCTAGTTAATGGCAACTATTAACCAGTTGGTACGTAAGCCTCGTGCAAAGCAGGTTGTTAAAAGCAACGTGCCTGCACTAGAAGCGTGCCCACAAAAACGTGGTGTATGTACTCGTGTTTACACTACTACACCTAAAAAACCTAACTCAGCACTTCGTAAAGTATGTCGTGTTCGTCTAACGAACGGCTTCGAAGTGACTTCGTACATCGGCGGTGAAGGTCACAACCTTCAAGAGCACTCAGTTGTTCTAATCCGTGGCGGTCGTGTTAAAGACCTTCCGGGTGTACGTTACCACACTGTTCGCGGCGCACTTGACTGTGCTGGCGTAAACGACCGTAAGCAAGGTCGTTCTAAGTATGGTGTGAAGCGTCCTAAGTCTTAATGCCCCTTTTCTGTAAAAAGAAAGGCGTTAAGTAAGGCCAAACACTAAATTTTCATTTTTATTTTTTGAAGAAACTGAAAAGTTTTGGATAACCTGAAGAAGACAACGGAGAATATCCATGCCACGTCGTCGCGTAATTGGTCAGCGTAAGATCCTTCCAGATCCTAAGTTCAAATCTGAATTGCTGGCAAAGTTCGTTAACATCCTTATGGTTGACGGAAAGAAATCTACTGCAGAGAAAATTGTTTACACTGCACTAGAAGCAATGGCTGAGAAATCTGGTAAAGATCACTTAGCTGTATTTGAAGAAGCTCTTGAAAATGTTCGCCCAGCGGTAGAAGTTAAATCTCGCCGTGTGGGTGGTTCAACTTACCAAGTACCTGTAGAAGTACGTCCGGTTCGCCGTAACGCACTTGCTATGCGTTGGTTGGTTGAAGCTGCGCGTAAGCGTGGTGAAAAATCTATGGCTCAACGCCTAGCTGCTGAAATGCTAGATGCGTCTGAGAACAAAGGTACTGCGGTTAAGAAACGTGAAGACGTTCACCGTATGGCTGATGCTAACAAAGCATTCGCACATTACCGCTGGTAATACCTTCTGTGCTGCGAGGTTCTCTCGCAGCACTTTTCTATTTCCTAAGGTGAACCTTAGTAAGAGGATACAATCGTGGCTCGTAAAACTCCTATTGAGCGCTACCGTAATATCGGTATTTGTGCTCACGTAGACGCAGGAAAAACAACCACAACTGAGCGTATTCTGTTCTACACTGGCCTTTCTCACAAAATCGGCGAAGTTCACGATGGTGCTGCAACCATGGACTGGATGGAGCAGGAGCAGGAGCGTGGTATTACCATCACCTCAGCTGCAACTACTACTTTCTGGCGTGGTATGGAAGCACAGTTCCAAGATCATCGCGTAAACATCATTGATACCCCTGGACACGTAGACTTTACTATCGAAGTAGAGCGTTCTCTCCGTGTACTTGATGGTGCAGTGGTTGTGTTCTGTGGCTCTTCAGGTGTTGAACCTCAGTCTGAAACTGTATGGCGTCAAGCAGACAAATACCAAGTTCCTCGTATGGTATTTGTAAACAAGATGGACCGTGCAGGTGCAGATTTTCTACGCGTTGTAAACCAAATTAAAGATCGTCTTGGTGCGAACCCAGTTCCTATCCAATTAAATATTGGTGCAGAAGATGAGTTCAGAGGTGTCATTGACCTTATCAAGATGAAAGCAATCAACTGGAATGAAGCCGATCAAGGCATGACGTTTACATACGAAGACATTCCAGCTGACATGCAAGAACTTGCGGAAGAGTGGCATTCAAATCTAGTTGAAGCAGCGGCTGAAGCAAGCGAAGAGTTAATGGACAAATACCTTGAAGACGGTGAATTAACTGAAGCTGAAATCAAGGATGCGCTACGTACTCGTACACTAAACAACGAAATCGTACTGGCTACATGTGGCAGTGCGTTCAAGAATAAAGGTGTGCAAGCCGTATTGGATGCTGTTATTGAATTCCTACCTTCGCCTGTTGATGTACCTGCAATCAAAGGTATAGACGACGATGAAAATGAAGTTGAGCGTCATGCTGACGACAACGAACCATTTTCTGCACTCGCGTTTAAAATTGCGACAGACCCATTTGTAGGCACATTGACATTCATGCGTGTTTACTCTGGTGTTGTGAACTCTGGCGACAGCGTCTATAACTCAGTTAAGCAGAAGCGTGAACGTTTCGGTCGTATTGTGCAGATGCACTCAAACAAGCGTGAAGAGATTAAAGAAATTCGCGCTGGCGACATTGCCGCTGCAGTTGGTCTAAAAGATGTAACAACAGGTGATACGCTGTGTAATCAAGATCATAAAGTGGTACTTGAACGCATGGAGTTCCCTGAACCAGTAATTCAAATTGCAGTTGAACCTCGCTCTCAAGCTGATCAGGAAAAAATGGGTATTGCGCTAGGTAAACTGGCAGCAGAAGATCCTTCTTTCCGTGTTGAAACTGATGATGAAACAGGTCAAGTACTGATTTCGGGTATGGGAGAACTCCATCTAGAAATTATTGTTGATCGCATGAAGCGTGAATTCAGTGTGGACTGCAACGTGGGTAAACCACAAGTTGCTTACCGTGAAACAATTCGCGGTAGCACAGAAGTTGAAGGCAAATTTGTCCGCCAGTCAGGTGGTAGAGGTCAATACGGACATGTATGGCTGAAACTAGAACCTGCAGAAGTTGGTGACGGGTTTGTTTTTGTAGATGAGATCGTTGGTGGTGCTGTTCCTAAAGAATACATCAGCTCCGTATCGAAAGGTATCGAGGAGCAAATGAACAACGGTGTGTTGGCTGGCTATCCTGTACTGGATGTTAAAGCAACACTCTTCGATGGTTCATACCACGATGTCGACTCAAGTGAGATGGCGTTTAAAATCGCTGGCTCCATGGCCTTTAGGAACGGTGCACTTGAAGCGCAACCTGTTCTTTTAGAGCCAATGATGAAGGTTGAAGTAACGACTCCAGAAGACTGGATGGGTGATGTAGTAGGCGATCTTAACCGTCGTCGCGGCATCATTGAAGGTATGGACGAGGGGACAGCTGGCCTGAAGATAATTCGTGCACAAGTTCCGTTGTCAGCCATGTTCGGGTACGCAACTGACTTACGTTCTGCGACACAAGGTCGTGCTTCTTACTCCATGGAGTTTAGTGAGTACGCTGAAGTGCCTAAAAATGTTGCTGAAGCAATTATTTCAGAGCGTGGATAATCGTTATTTGATTAATAACGAACCTATTGCGCTGACGCACGTTGGCGCATAAAATAGCAAATTCTGGCGCACCTTGAGCAGATTTCAGGGTGAATCATAACTAGGAAGGAACACGATCGTGTCTAAAGAAAAATTTGAACGTACGAAACCGCACGTAAACGTTGGTACTATCGGCCACGTTGACCACGGTAAAACAACTCTAACTGCTGCAATCTGTACTACTCTATCTAAAGTGTACGGCGGTGAAGCGAAAGACTTCGCATCAATCGATAACGCTCCAGAAGAGCGTGAGCGCGGTATCACAATCGCAACTTCTCACGTTGAGTACGACACTCCATCTCGTCACTACGCACACGTAGACTGCCCAGGACACGCCGATTATGTTAAGAACATGATCACAGGTGCTGCGCAAATGGACGGTGGTATCCTAGTTGTAGCTGCGACTGATGGTCCAATGCCTCAAACTCGTGAGCACATCCTACTAGGCCGTCAGGTTGGTATCCCTTACATCATCGTATTCATGAACAAGTGTGACATGGTTGATGATGAAGAGCTTCTAGAGCTAGTAGAAATGGAAGTTCGTGAACTTCTTTCTGAGTACGAATTCCCAGGTGATGACCTACCAGTTATCCAAGGTTCAGCTCTTGGCGCTCTAAACGGCGAGAAGCAGTGGGAAGACAAGATTGTAGAGCTTGCAGAAGCACTAGATTCTTACATCCCAGAGCCAGAGCGTGCTGTAGATCAGCCGTTCCTACTACCAATCGAAGACGTATTCTCTATCCAGGGTCGTGGTACGGTTGTAACAGGTCGTATCGAGCGTGGTATCCTAAACGTAGGTAACGAAGTAGAAATCGTTGGTATCAAAGATACTACAACTACTACATGTACTGGTGTTGAGATGTTCCGTAAGCTTCTAGACGAAGGTCGTGCGGGCGAGAACGTTGGTGCACTTCTACGTGGTACTAAGCGTGAAGAAGTTGAGCGTGGTCAAGTACTGGCTGCACCGGGTTCAATCAACCCACACACTAAGTTTGAGTCAGAAGTATACGTTCTGTCTAAAGACGAAGGTGGTCGCCACACTCCATTCTTCAAAGGTTACCGTCCACAGTTCTACTTCCGTACTACGGACGTAACGGGTGACATCACTCTTCCTGAAGGCGTTGAAATGGTAATGCCTGGCGACAACGTACAAATGACTGTTGAACTAATCGCTCCAATCGCGATGGATGAAGGTCTACGTTTCGCAATCCGTGAAGGTGGTCGTACTGTAGGTGCTGGTGTTGTTGCGAAAATCTTCGACTAATATCGAATGATTTTGCGATAATCGCATCTTAAAAAGGAGCTTCGGCTCCTTTTTTTATTTCTATTTCAACGACCTCTTAAACCTCCTTTTCTTATATAACCAATTCTTCTAATCAAAATGTCAATAAGATTGGCAATGCTAACCATTCTCGTTTATATTTCTAATTGTAATAGATTGGATGTAGAAAATGTTTGTTTGTATTTGCCACGGTGTATCTGATAAAAAAATTCGACAGCTAGCTCTTGAAGAAGGGGTGACTGATATCAAAGGAATTAGGCAGTGTACGCCTCTCGGATCCCAATGTGGAAAGTGCGTAAAAAGTGCAAAGGAAATTCTTAACGACACAGTATCAACATTGTTTAAGAAAGTCGGCTAACGCTCAATATTGAGACAGCCCTAAAATAGCTTTGACACCTTTGAGATTGCTTCTAAAGTTAAAGAAGCCGATCAAGGAGGGCTTTGTCATGAAAGGTGATCCAAAAATTATACAACACCTCAATATTGTTTTAGGGAATGAGTTAGTAGCAATTAACCAATACTTTTTACATGCAAGAATGTACAAAGATTGGGGGCTTAAGCATTTGGCAGATAAAGAATACGAAGAATCTATTGATGAGATGAAGCATGCTGATCATCTTATAGAGCGAATCCTATTTTTAGAAGGACTACCTAATCTTCAAGATTTGGGTAAGCTTATGATAGGTGAGGACACAAAGGAAATGCTTGAGTGTGACCTCAAAGTCGAAATGTCCGCTATTCCAGATCTGAAAGAAGCGATAGCATATGCTGAAAGTGTTCGTGATTTTGTCTCTAGAGATTTATTCCAAAACATACTAGAAGACGAAGAAGAGCATGTTGATTGGCTCGAAACACAGCTAGGGCTAATTGATAAAGTCGGTATTGAGAACTATCAGCAAGCACAATTCGTTGATGAGAATTAAATAGAATTTTGAAAGCCGAAGTAGTCTGCTAGATTACTTCGGCTTTTTACTGCCAAAAACTTCCCGCTTATTTTTCCATCGTCTATTGCATACCAATTTGTGATCTGTATAATACCGCGCACTGGCTTAGCCAGTTGTGAACCAATGAGCAGTGAGGAGTAAGCGTTCCGCTTAGTAATGTAAACTCAGCTTATGTTCGCAGTTAATACAATTGACTTTTCTACTTAGTAGCTAAAGTTAATCGAAAATTAGCTGACAATGTGTCCGATTTGGATACTACGGTTTCACATAAATCAATCGGCATTCTCTCGCTTTAGCGAGTATGAGTGGCGATATTGTTTGTGTAATTTATTATTATTGGAGCTCTGTCTCATGCAGAACCAACGTATTCGTATCCGCCTTAAAGCTTTCGATTATAAATTGATCGATGCTTCTACTGCGGAAATCGTTGAAACAGCAAAGCGTACCGGCGCACAGGTTCGTGGTCCTATTCCACTACCTACTCGTAAAGAGCGTTTCACTGTTCTTATCTCTCCACACGTCAACAAAGATGCGCGTGACCAGTACGAAATCCGTACTCACAAGCGTCTAATCGACATCGTTGAGCCAACAGACAAAACTGTTGATGCTCTGATGCGCCTAGATCTAGCTGCTGGCGTTGACGTACAAATCAGCCTAGGTTAAGGGAGATTAGAATAATGATTGGTCTAGTCGGACGTAAAGTGGGTATGACCCGCGTATTTACCGAAGAAGGCGTTTCTATCCCAGTAACCGTTGTTGAGGTTGAAGCGAACCGTATTTCTCAAGTTAAAACTCTTGAGTCTGATGGCTACGCTGCAATCCAGGTAACTACTGGTACTAAGAAAGCTAACCGTGTTGTTAAAGCTGAAGCTGGTCACTTTGCGAAAGCAGGTGTTGAAGCTGGTCGCGGTCTTTGGGAATTCCGTTTAGAAAACGGTGAAGAGTTTGAAGTTGGCTCAGAGCTAAACGTAGAACTTTTCAACGAAGTTAAAAAAGTAGACGTTACTGGTACATCTAAAGGTAAGGGTTTCCAAGGCGCTGTTAAGCGTTGGAACTTCCGTACTCAAGATATGACTCACGGTAACTCATTGTCTCACCGTGCACCGGGTTCAATTGGCCAATGTCAAACTCCAGGTCGCGTGTTTAAAGGCAAGAAAATGGCAGGTCACATGGGTGCTGAGCGTGTAACGACTCAAAACCTAGAGATCGTACGTGTTGACGCTGAGCGCAATCTGCTTCTTATTAAAGGTGCAGTACCAGGCGCGACTGGCGGTAACGTGATCGTAAAACCAGCTGTTAAAGCATAACGTCTAGGAGTAAGTAATGGAATTGATAGTTAAAGGTGCTGATGCACTAACTGTTTCCGAGACTACTTTCGGACGTGACTTCAACGAAGCTCTTGTACACCAAGTAGTTGTTGCGTACGCAGCAGGTGCTCGTCAAGGTACACGTGCTCAAAAGACTCGTTCTGAAGTATCTGGCGGTGGCGCTAAGCCATGGCGTCAAAAAGGTACTGGCCGTGCACGTGCTGGTACAATTCGTAGCCCAATCTGGCGTACAGGTGGTGTTACTTTTGCTGCGAAACCACAGGATCACAGTCAAAAAGTAAACAAAAAAATGTACCGCGGTGCTATGAAGAGCATTCTTTCTGAGTTGGTTCGTCAAGAGCGTCTAATCGTTGTTGATAACTTCTCAGTTGAAGCGCCAAAAACTAAAGAGCTAGTAGCTAAGCTTAAAGAGCTTGAGCTTAACGATGTTCTTATCGTAACTGGCGAAGTAGATGAGAATCTATTCTTAGCTGCTCGTAACCTATACAAAGTTGATGCACGTGACGTTGCTGGTATTGATCCAGTCAGCCTAGTTGCTTTCGACAAGGTTCTGATGACTGCAGAAGCAGTTAAGCAAGTTGAGGAGATGCTAGCATGATCACTGAAGAGCGTATCCTAAAAGTTCTACGTGCTCCGCACATCTCTGAAAAAGCAACTATGGCTGCAGAGAAAGCGAACACTATCGTTTTCAAAGTTGCACAAGATGCTACTAAGAAAGAGATCAAAGCTGCTGTAGAAAAGCTTTTTGAAGTTGAAGTTAAGTCTGTAAATACTCTTATTACTAAGGGTAAGACCAAACGTCAAGGTCTACGCCAAGGTCGCCGCAGCGACGTTAAGAAAGCGTACGTTACTTTGAAAGAAGGTCAAGATCTTGACTTTGTTGGCGGCGCGGAATAACAGGAGTAGTTGAAAAATGGCTATTGTTAAATGTAAGCCGACTTCCCCTGGTCGTCGTCATGTTGTTAAAGTTGTTAACGCTGACCTACACAAGGGCAAGCCATACGCACCTCTTCTAGAGAAAAACTCTAAGAATGGTGGTCGTAATAACAACGGTCGTATTACAGTACGTCACATCGGTGGTGGTCATAAACACCATTACCGTGTAATTGATTTCAAACGTACTAAAGACGGTATCCCAGCGAAAGTTGAACGTCTAGAATACGATCCAAACCGTAGCGCAAACATCGCTCTAGTTCTGTACGCAGACGGTGAGCGTCGTTACATCATTGCACCAAAAGGTGTTCAAGCAGGTGACCAGATTCAATCTGGTGTAGATGCGCCAATCAAAGCAGGTAACACTCTGCCGATGCGCAACATCCCAGTAGGTTCTACTGTACATTGTGTTGAATTTAAGCCTGGTAAAGGTGCTCAGCTAGCTCGTTCGGCTGGTGCTTACGCTCAAATCGTTGCTCGCGACGGTGCGTACGTAACTATCCGTCTACGTTCTGGCGAAATGCGTAAAGTGTTATCAGAAGGCCGTGCAACAGTCGGTGAAGTTGGTAACTCTGAGCATATGCTACGTGAACTTGGTAAAGCTGGTGCTTCACGCTGGCGCGGCGTACGTCCAACCGTACGTGGTGTAGTAATGAACCCAGTAGATCACCCACATGGTGGTGGTGAAGGTCGCACATCTGGCGGTCGTCACCCAGTATCCCCATGGGGTATGCCTACTAAAGGCTTTAAGACTCGTAAGAACAAACGCACTGACAAGTACATCGTACGTCGTCGTAACAAGTAATCTATATAAGAGGAATCGCCATGCCACGTTCTCTCAAGAAAGGTCCATTTATTGACCTACACTTGCTGAAGAAGGTAGAGAAAGCGGTGGAAAGCGGAGACAAAAAGCCTATTAAGACTTGGTCCCGTCGCTCAATGATCATTCCTACAATGATCGGTTTGACCATCGCTGTCCATAATGGTCGTCAGCACGTTCCAGTATTTGTAACCGAAGAAATGATCGGTCACAAACTGGGCGAATTCGCACCAACTCGTACTTACCGCGGTCACGCTGCGGATAAGAAAGCTAAGAAGAAATAAGGAGTAGATGATGGAAGCTATTGCTAAACATAACTTTGCTCGTATTTCTCCTCAGAAAGCACGCTTAGTTGCTGATCAAATCCGCGGTAAATCTGTGGATCAGGCTCTTGAACTACTAACTTTCAGCAATAAAAAAGCTGCAGAGTTAATCAAAAAAGTTCTTGAATCAGCAATCGCGAATGCAGAGCACAACGAAGGTGCAGACATCGACGATCTGAATGTCGCTAAAATCTTCGTAGATGAAGGCCCAACCATGAAGCGTATTATGCCTCGTGCAAAAGGTCGTGCGGATCGTATCTTGAAGCGTTCAAGCCACATCACTGTTGTTGTAGCAGATCGCTAAGAGACTAGGAGAGTAAGCAATGGGTCAGAAAGTACATCCAAATGGTATTCGTCTTGGCATCGTTAAGCCTTGGAATGCTACATGGTTTGCTAACACCAAAGATTTCGCTGACAACCTAGACGGCGACTTCAAGGTACGTCAGTTCCTAACGAAGGAACTTTCAAAAGCGTCTCTATCACGCATCGTTATCGAGCGTCCTGCAAAGAGTATCCGTGTGACTATTCACACTGCTCGTCCAGGTGTTGTAATCGGTAAGAAAGGTGAAGACGTAGAGAAGCTACGCGCAGCTGTAGCTAAAATTGCAGGTGTACCAGCGCAAATCAACATCGCTGAAGTACGCAAGCCAGAGCTTGACGCTCAGCTTGTGGGTGACAGCATCGCGTCTCAACTAGAGCGTCGTGTTATGTTCCGTCGTGCTATGAAGCGCGCGGTACAGAATGCTATGCGTCTAGGCGCTAAAGGCATCAAAGTGGAAGTAAGTGGTCGTCTAGGCGGCGCTGAAATTGCACGTTCAGAGTGGTACCGTGAAGGTCGTGTACCTCTACACACTCTACGTGCTGACATTGATTACGCAACTTCTTCGGCTCACACCCAATACGGTGTAATCGGCATTAAAGTTTGGATCTTCAAAGGTGAGATCCTAGGCGGAATGCCAGCAGCTAATGCTGTAGAGCCAAAGGCTGACAAGCCTAAGAAGCAGCGTAAAGGCCGTAAGTAAGGAGTCGACTGATGCTACAACCTAAACGTACTAAGTTCCGTAAGGTTCAGACTGGTCGCAACCGTGGTCTAGCTAAAGGTACTGAAGTAAGCTTCGGCGAATTCGGTCTTAAAGCTGTAGGCCGTGGTCGTATCACTGCTCGTCAGATTGAAGCGGCTCGTCGTGCTATGACACGTCACATTAAACGTCAAGGTCAAATCTGGATTCGTATTTTTCCAGACAAACCTATCACAGAAAAACCGCTTGAAGTTCGTCAGGGTAAGGGTAAAGGTAACGTTGAGTACTGGGTAGCCCAAATCCAACCTGGAAAGGTAATGTACGAAATGAATGGCGTACCTGAAGAGTTGGCACGTGAAGCGTTCCGCCTTGCGGCGCGTAAACTGCCTGTAAAAACTACATTTGTAACTAAGCAGGTGATGTGATGAAAGCACAAGATCTACGCGAGAAAAGCGTTGAAGAGCTTAACGCTGAGCTATTGAATTTGCTACGCGAACAGTTCAACTTGCGCATGCAAGCTGCAACTGGTCAGCTACAGCAAACTCATACTCTGAAAGCTGTGCGCCGTGATATCGCACGTGTGAAAACTGTTTTGACTGAGAAGGCAGGCGCATAATGAGCGACAAAATTCGTACTCAACAAGGTCGTGTAGTAAGCGACAAGATGGATAAGTCTATCGTTGTTGCTATCGAGCGCATGGTGAAACACCCAATTTACGGCAAGTTCGTAAAGCGCACAACTAAACTGCACGCGCACGACGAAAACAACGAGTGTGGCCTAGGCGATACCGTTGAGATTCAAGAGTGTCGTCCACTGTCTAAGAAGAAATCTTGGACTTTGGTAAAAGTTGTAGAAAAAGCGAAGTTTTAATTTCGTTTTGATACGATGAAAAAGCGGCTCCAATTATTTTTGGAGCCGCTTATTTTTTGGCTACCCAAGTACATAAAAGGGTGGTACAATTCGCAGCCCTTATAAAGAGGCAGCCCGACCCGTGAAGGGTCTAGTTTTAATATTTAGCGGAGCACTAAAATGATCCAAATGCAAAGTACACTCGACGCTGCGGATAACTCCGGCGCTCGTAGAGTAATGTGTATTAAGGTTCTGGGTGGCTCTCACCGCCGTTATGCACATATCGGAGATATCATCAAAGTTACTGTTAAGGAAGCAATTCCTCGCGGTAAAGTTAAAAAAGGTGATGTTCTGAAAGCGGTGGTAGTGCGCACTCGAAAAGGCGTACGTCGCCCAGACGGTTCTGTCATTCGCTTCGACCGTAATGCTTGTGTATTGTTGAATGACACTACTGAGCAACCAGTCGGCACACGTATCTTTGGTCCAGTGACTCGTGAACTTCGTAATGCGAAATTCATGAAGATTGTTTCACTGGCTCCAGAAGTTCTGTAAGGAGCGGCACAAAATGGCAGCTAAAATCCGTCGTAACGACGAAGTAATCGTTCTTGCTGGTAAAGATAAAGGCAAGCGCGGTAAAGTAACTAAGGTTCTTGAAACTGGTAAAGTTATCGTTGAAGGTATCAACCTTGTTAAGAAGCACCAAAAGCCTGTACCGGCTCTAGGTCAACAAGGTGGCATCGTTGAACAAGAAGCAGCAATTGATGCTTCCAACGTTGCAGTTTTCAATGCGGCTACTGGTAAAGCGGACCGTATCGGTTTCCGTTTTGAAGAAGGCAAAAAAGTGCGTTTCTTCAAATCAAACGGTGAAACTGTTTCTAACTAATAGAAAGTAATTTGGAGTTCTACTATGGCGAAACTGCATGATTACTACAAGTCGTCTGTAGTTGCTGAGCTTACCAAAGAGTTCAGCTACTCAAGCGTCATGCAAGTCCCTAGGATTGAAAAAATCACCCTAAACATGGGCGTTGGTGAAGCAATCAACGATAAGAAACTGCTAGAAAACGCAGCAGCTGATATGGCAACGATCTCTGGTCAAAAGCCTCTTATCACTAAAGCGCGTAAATCTGTTGCAGGTTTCAAAATTCGTGAAGGCTACCCAATTGGTTGTAAAGTAACCTTACGTGGCGAACGTATGTGGGATTTCTTCGAGCGTTTAATCTCGATTGCACTTCCACGTGTACGTGATTTCCGTGGTGTTAGCGCGAAGTCTTTTGACGGTCGTGGTAACTACAGCATGGGCGTTCGCGAGCAAATCATCTTCCCGGAAATCGACTACGATAAAGTCGATCGTGTACGCGGTCTTGATATTACTATCACGACGTCTGCAAGCTCCGATGAGGAAGGCCGTGCTCTGCTGGCTGCCTTTAACTTCCCATTCCGTAAGTAAGGTGAAGGGTTACTGTTATGGCTAAACAATCAATGAAAGCGCGCGAAACTAAACGCGCGAAGCTAGTAGCTAAGTTCGCTGAGAAGCGTTCAGCGCTTAAAGCTATCATTAGCGATGTTAACGCATCTGAAGAAGATCGTTGGAATGCGGTTCTTAAACTGCAATCTCTTCCACGTGATTCAAGTGCATCACGTCAGCGCAACCGTTGCAACCAAACTGGTCGTCCACACGGTTACCTACGTAAGTTCGGTCTAAGCCGCATTAAGGTTCGTGAAGCTTGCATGAAAGGCGAGATTCCGGGTCTTCGTAAGGCTAGCTGGTAATTGCCACTTAATCATTTGGAGTAAAATCTATGAGCATGCAAGATCCGATTTCGGATATGCTGACCCGCGTTCGTAACGGTCAGGCAGCAAATAAAGTTGCTGTAAAAATGCCTTCTTCAAAGCTTAAAGTTGCAATTGCTGCACTACTAAAAGCTGAAGGTTACATCGCAGACTTCGCTGTAAGCGGCGAAGCGAAACCAGAGCTAGAAGTAACTCTTAAGTACTTCCAAGCTAAACCAGTAATCGAGCAAATCCAACGTGTTTCACGTCCAGGTCTGCGTGTCTACAAAAATAAAGACTCGCTACCTACTGTGATGGGCGGTTTGGGTGTTGCTGTAGTGTCCACTTCCAAGGGTCTGATGTCTGACCGTGCTGCTCGTAAAGCAGGTCTTGGTGGTGAAATCATCTGCTACGTAGCTTAATAGGAGTAGACTATGTCTCGTGTTGCTAAAGCACCTGTCGCTATTCCAGCTGGCGTAGAGGTGAAACTAAACGGCCAAGAACTTAGCGTTAAGGGTCCTAAAGGCGAATTGTCTCGTGTATTCAACGACGCTGTTGTGCTTTCTCAAGAAGAAAGCAAGCTAACTTTCGGTCCACGCGAAGGTGCGGCTAACGCATGGGCACAAGCTGGTACAGCTCGTGCACTTGCAAACAACATGGTTGTTGGTGTTACTGAAGGCTTTACTAAGAAGCTAACTCTAAAGGGTGTTGGTTACCGTGCTGCTGTTAAAGGCAACGCAGTAAACTTGACTCTAGGCTTCTCTCACCCAGTTGAGCACGAAGTGCCAGCGGGTATTAAAGCCGAATGTCCAAGCCAAACTGAAATTGTCCTAACTGGTGCTGATAAGCAGTTAGTTGGTCAAGTTGCGGCTGACATTCGTTCTTACCGTGAGCCTGAGCCTTATAAAGGTAAAGGTGTTCGTTACGCAGATGAAAATGTGCGTACTAAAGAAGCTAAGAAGAAGTAAGGTAACACTATGGATAAGAAAGCATCTCGCATCCGTCGTGCTACACGTGCACGTCGTAAGATTGCAGAACTTCGCGCGACTCGCCTAGTTGTACACCGCACTCCTCGTCACGTGTATGCACAGGTTATCGCATCAAACGGCTCTGAGGTTATCGCTGCCGCTTCTACTGTAGAAAAGGCGATCCGTGAGCAAGTTAAGAATACTGGTAACGTTGACGCTGCTAAAGCTGTAGGTAAAGCTATTGCTGAGCGCGCTATCGAAAAAGGCATCTCTGATGTTGCTTTCGATCGTTCTGGTTTCCAATACCACGGTCGAGTAGCGGCGCTAGCAGATTCTGCTCGCGAAGCTGGTCTGAAATTCTAAGGTAGGGTTGGAAGATGGCTAAAGAACAACAACAAGCTACAGATTTGCACGAAAAGCTAATTGCTGTTAACCGTGTTTCTAAAACGGTTAAAGGTGGTCGAATCTTTAGTTTTACTGCACTAACTGTTGTTGGTGACGGTAATGGTCGCGTTGGTTTCGGTTACGGCAAAGCTCGTGAAGTACCAGCAGCGATTCAAAAAGCAATGGAAAAAGCGCGCCGTAACATGGTTACTGTAGCGCTTAATGACGGAACTCTTCACCACGCGGTGAAAGGTCGTCACACTGGCTCAAAAGTTTACATGCAGCCAGCTGCAGAAGGTACTGGTATCATCGCAGGTGGTGCGATGCGTGCAGTACTTGAAGTTGTAGGTGTTCATAACGTACTTGCTAAAGCATACGGTTCTACGAACCCTATCAACATCGTTCGCGCGACGATCGATGGTCTGAGTGGCATGAAGTCTCCTGAGATGGTTGCTGCTAAGCGTGGTCTAACTGTTGAATCTATTTCGGAGTAAGAACACCATGGCAACTATTAAAGTAACTCAAACTAAAAGCTCAATTGGCCGTCTACCAAAGCACAAAGCGTCTTTGCGTGGTCTAGGTCTTCGTCGTATCAACCACACTGTAGAACTTGAAGATACTCCGTGCGTGCGCGGAATGATCAACAAGGTTTACTACATGGTTAAAGTTGAGGAGTAATCAGAATGCGTTTGAATACTCTATCACCGGCTGCAGGTTCTAAGCCTTCTAAGAAGCGTTTAGGTCGCGGTATCGGTTCAGGCCTTGGTAAAACAGGTGGCCGTGGTCATAAAGGTCAAAAATCACGTTCTGGCGGCAGTGTTCGTCCAGGTTTTGAAGGCGGTCAGATGCCTTTGAAACAACGTCTACCAAAATTCGGTTTCACTTCTCGTAAGAGTCTAGTGACTTCTGAAGTTCGTCTAGGTGAACTGGCGAAGGTAGATGGTGACGTAGTTGATCTAAACAGCTTGAAAGCTGCTAACGTAATCACTAAGAACATCGAATTTGTTAAAGTTGTTCTTTCTGGTGAAATTAGCAAAGCTGTGACTGTTAAAGGTCTACGCGTAACTAAAGGTGCTAAAGCTGCAATCGAAGCTGCAGGCGGTAAAATCGAGGATTAATACTCGAGGGACGAGGTACAGATGGCTAAAAAACCAGGACAAGATTTTCGTAGTGCTCAAAGCGGCTTAGCTGAACTAAAGTCGCGCTTATTATTCGTATTAGGTGCACTTTTAGTATTCAGAGCGGGCTCTTTTGTACCGATCCCTGGTATTGACGCAGCTGTACTTGCCGATTTGTTCGAACAGCAAAAGGGTACCATCGTAGAAATGTTTAACATGTTCTCCGGTGGTGCACTTGAGCGTGCTTCTATATTAGCGTTGGGCATCATGCCGTATATTTCGGCATCGATTGTTGTCCAACTGCTAACTGTAGTTCATCCTGCGTTAGCTGAACTCAAGAAAGAGGGTGAAGCCGGCCGTCGTAAGATAAGCCAATATACGCGTTACGGCACGCTTGTACTTGCTACATTCCAAGCTATTGGTATTGCAACTGCTTTGCCAAGCATGGTCACAGGTCAATTGGTCGTTATCGATCAAACCATGTTTACTGTTATTGCAACCATCAGTCTAGTAACCGGCACCATGTTCTTAATGTGGTTAGGTGAACAGATTACTGAGCGAGGAATTGGTAACGGTATCTCATTGATTATCTTTGCAGGTATCGTCGCTGGATTGCCATCGGCAATCGGTCAAACAATAGAGCAAGCGCGTCAAGGTGAACTGAACGTACTTCTTCTGTTGCTAATTGCTGTTTTAGCGTTTGCAGTGATTTACTTCGTTGTTTTCATGGAGCGTGGTCAACGTCGAATCGTCGTTAACTATGCGAAACGTCAGCAAGGTCGTAAAGTTTTTGCAGCGCAAAGCACACACTTGCCTCTTAAAATTAATATGGCAGGTGTGATACCAGCGATTTTTGCGTCTAGTATTATTTTGTTCCCAGGAACATTAGCGCAGTGGTTTGGTAACTCAGGTGGTGAGGACAGCGCATTCAGTTGGTTAACTGATGTGTCTTTGGCCCTTAGCCCTGGACAGCCTCTGTATGTAATGCTTTATGCAGCAGCGATTATTTTCTTCTGTTTCTTTTATACAGCGTTGGTTTTCAACCCACGTGAAACAGCAGATAATTTGAAGAAGTCTGGAGCGTTCGTACCCGGTATCCGCCCAGGTGAGCAGACAGCTAAGTACATTGATAAAGTAATGACGCGATTAACCCTAGCAGGTGCGTTATACATTACCTTTATCTGTCTGATTCCCGAGTTCATGATGATCGCTTGGAACGTACGTTTCTATTTTGGCGGTACATCACTACTTATCGTAGTTGTTGTTATCATGGACTTCATGGCACAGGTACAGACTCATCTGATGTCACAACAGTATGATTCTGTGTTGAAAAAAGCGAATCTGAAAGGCTACGGTCGTTAATTCGACAGTAGTTTCAGATTTCATTACGGAGTTTAGCAATGAAAGTTCGTGCTTCCGTTAAAAAAATCTGCCGTAACTGTAAAGTAATCAAGCGTAACGGTGTCGTTCGCGTGATTTGCAGTGAGCCAAAGCACAAGCAGCGCCAAGGCTAATTTAAGCAGAAATTTTTACTTGAAATATAAGGTAGTGTCGAGTATATTCCTCGGCCTACCTTTTGCGTGCAAAAGAAGTAGTATCCCGCAGCGTATCCTCTACGGGCTTTGCTGCGGATAATTTCTTATATAAGTACTAGGAGTGAATAGTGGCCCGTATAGCAGGCATTAACATTCCTGATCAGAAGCATGCTGTGATTGCATTAACTGCAATTTACGGCATCGGTAAAACTCGCGCTCAAGCTATTCTAGCTGACGTGAGTATTGCTGAAAATGTGAAGATCAGTGAACTAACTGAAGAGCAGATTGATCAACTGCGTGATGGTGTAGCTAAGTACACTGTAGAAGGTGATCTACGTCGTGAAGTTTCCATGAACATCAAGCGTCTTATGGACCTTGGTTGTTACCGTGGTCTTCGTCATCGTCGCAGTCTACCACTACGTGGACAGCGTACTAAAACCAACGCTCGCACCCGTAAGGGTCCGCGCAAGCCGATCAAAAAATAATCGGAAGGTAGAGTACAATGGCAAAACAACCAACTCGCGCTCGTAAGCGCGTACGCAAGCAAGTAGCAGATGGCGTAGCGCACATCCATGCTTCTTTCAATAACACAATCGTAACCATCACTGACCGTCAAGGTAATGCTCTTGCATGGGCAACAGCTGGCGGTTCTGGTTTCCGCGGTTCTCGTAAATCTACACCGTTCGCTGCACAGGTTGCTGCTGAGCGTTGTGGTGAAATGGCCAAAGAATATGGCTTAAAGAACCTAGAAGTTATGGTCAAGGGCCCTGGTCCTGGTCGTGAGTCTACTATCCGCGCTCTAAACGCTGCGGGTTTCCGTATCACAAACATTGTTGATGCGACTCCGATCCCTCATAACGGTTGTCGTCCACCTAAGAAACGTCGCGTATAACGTTTCTAGGAAAGTTGGAGAAGAATCATGGCAAGATATTTGGGTCCTAAGCTGAAGCTTAGCCGTCGCGAAGGCACTGACTTATTCCTTAAGTCTGGTGTTCGTGCGATTGATACCAAGTGTAAAATCGATAACGCACCAGGTGTACACGGCGCTCGTCGCGGTCGTCTATCTGAATATGGCGTTCAGCTTCGTGAGAAGCAAAAAGTTCGTCGTATGTACGGCGTTCTAGAAAAACAATTCCGTAACTACTACAAAGAAGCTGCACGCCTTAAAGGCAACACGGGTGAAAACCTACTTCAGCTTCTTGAAGGTCGTCTTGATAACGTAGTTTACCGCATGGGCTTTGGCGCAACTCGCGCAGAAGCACGTCAGCTAGTTAGCCATAAAGCTATCCTAGTAAACGGTAAAGTTGTAAACGTTCCTTCATTCAAAGTTGCGGCTAACGACGTTGTATCTATTCGTGAGAAAGCTAAACAGCAATCTCGCATTAAGGCAGCTATTGAAGTTGCTGAACAACGCGAAAAACCAACTTGGATTGAAGTAGATGGTGGCAAGATGGAAGGTACGTTCAAGCGTTTGCCTGAGCGTTCAGATCTGTCAGCTGACATCAACGAACACCTGATCGTCGAGCTTTACTCTAAGTAAGGTTTAAATTAAAGAGAGGACACAATGCAGGGTTCTGTAACAGAATTTCTTAAGCCACGTCTTGTTGACATTGAACAAGTTAGCACGACACACGCAAAAGTAACTCTTGAGCCATTAGAGCGTGGCTTTGGTCATACTCTAGGTAATGCGCTTCGTCGCATTCTTCTATCTTCTATGCCTGGTTGCGCAGTAACCGAGGTTGAGATTGAAGGCGTTCTTCACGAGTACAGCACCAAAGAAGGTGTACAAGAAGATATCCTTGAGATCCTTCTTAACCTGAAAGGTCTTGCTGTTAAAGTGGCAGAGGGCAAAGATGAAGTGTTTATTACACTGAACAAATCAGGCTCGGGCCCTGTTGTTGCAGGTGACATCACCCATGATGGTGATGTAGAGATCGCTAACCCAGAGCACGTTATTTGTCATCTAACTGATGATAATGCTGAAATCGCTATGCGTATTAAAGTAGAACGTGGTCGTGGTTATGTTCCAGCATCGTCTCGTATCCATACTGAAGAAGATGAGCGCCCAATCGGTCGTTTGCTTGTTGACGCAACTTACAGTCCTGTAGACAAAATTGCCTACACTGTAGAAGCGGCACGTGTTGAGCAGCGTACTGACTTGGATAAGCTTGTTATCGATATGGAAACGAACGGTACTCTTGATCCAGAAGAAGCAATTCGTCGTTCTGCAACAATCCTTGCTGAGCAACTTGATGCCTTCGTAGATCTTCGTGACATTCGTGTCCCTGAAGAGAAGGAAGAGAAGCCGGAGTTCGATCCGATCCTACTGCGTCCTGTAGACGATCTTGAACTAACAGTTCGCTCTGCTAACTGTTTGAAAGCAGAAGCGATTCACTACATCGGTGATCTTGTACAGCGTACTGAGGTTGAGCTACTTAAAACGCCTAACCTTGGTAAGAAGTCTCTTACTGAGATTAAAGACGTGCTTGCTTCACGTGGACTGTCTCTAGGTATGCGCCTAGAAAACTGGCCACCAGCGTCGATCGCTGAAGATTAATCGATAATAGTTAGAAGGATTAGGTCATGCGCCATCGTAAGAGTGGTCGTCAACTCAACCGCAACAGCAGTCATCGCAAGGCGATGTTCAGCAACATGGCTAGCTCTCTAGTACGTCATGAAGTTATCAAGACTACTTTGCCAAAAGCAAAAGAGCTGCGTCGCGTCGTTGAGCCTTTGATTACACTAGCTAAGACTGACAGCGTTGCTAACCGTCGTCTGGCATTTGCTCGCACTCGTGATAACGAAGTTGTGGCAAAACTATTTAACGAACTAGGTCCACGTTTCGCTGCTCGTCAGGGCGGTTACACTCGTATCCTAAAAGCCGGTTTCCGTACTGGTGACAAAGCTCCAATGGCTTACATTGAGCTTGTTGATCGCCCAGAAGTTGCTGAAGAAGCAGCTGCTGAGTAATCAGTTCGTGTAGAACTTAAAAGCCGAGCGTAATGCTCGGCTTTTTTGTACCTGTAAATTAGAGACTACGCTTTTAGGGCTTGCTCTAAATCTGCGATGATGTCATCTATATGTTCAATGCCAACCGATAAGCGAATCATTTCAGGTACAACACCTGCATTTGCTTGTTCTTCGACACTCATCTGCCTATGGGTTGTTGAAGCAGGATGACACGCAAGCGATTTGGCATCGCCAATATTCACAAGTCTCTTGAAAAGATTAAGCGCATCGTAAAAACGTATACCAGCATCATAGCCATCTTTCAAACCAAATGACAAAATAGCAGAGGGTTTACCGCCCATGTATTTTTGAGCCAGACCGTAATGGTCAGAGCTCTCCAGTCCCGCATAGCTAATCCAACTGACTTTCTCATGCTGTTCTAGATATTTGGCTACTTTTAGTGCGTTATCGCAATGTCTTTCCATTCTAAGGGAAAGGGTTTCCAATCCTTGCATTAGCATGAAGGCATTCATAGGTGATAAAGCAGCCCCGGTATTACGCAGTGGAACCGTTCTTGCTCTTCCTATAAAGGCCGCTTCACCGAAGGCTTCTGTGTATACAACCCCGTGGTAGGAAGGTTCAGGCTGATTAAATACAGGGAATCGATCCTTATACTTTGCCCATGGGAATTTTCCTGAATCAACAATAACTCCCCCAAGCGTGGTGCCGTGGCCTCCTACGTATTTCGTCAAAGAGTGAACGACAATGTCCGCACCAAATTGAATAGGTTTGCAAAGGACAGGTGTTGCGACCGTATTATCAATAATGACGGGAACACCTTTCGCGTGCGCTAAGGTTGAAATGCTCTCAATGTCGACGATGTTACCTGCTGGGTTACCTATAGACTCACAATAAACCGCTTTGGTGTTTTCATCGATTAACTCAGCTAAGCTTTCAGGTTTATCATCCTTTGCGAACTTAACCTCAATACCTTGTTGTGGCAGCATATGCGCAAATAAAGTGTAGGTACCACCATAGAGCTGAGGCGTCGAGACAATGTTGTCTCCACTTTGAGCTAGTGTTAGAACCGCATAATTAATTGCGGCACTGCCAGCACTCACAACTAACCCAGCAAGTCCACCCTCTAACGCAGCCATTCTTTGCTCTAGCACGTCATTGGTAGGGTTCATTATACGAGTATAGATATTTCCAGGGACTTCTAAGTTGAAGAGATCAGCGCCATGCTGAGCGTTGTCGAATTCATAAGCAACTGTTTGATATATTGGGGTCGCAACAGCTTTAGTTGTGGGATCGGTTTGATAGCCGTGATGAATTGACAGTGTTTCGTCTTTCATAATACCTACTCTTCCATGATTAAAAATTCAGAGTGGCATACTTTTCAGTTTGTTAAAGAGAGGGTGGTCAAAAACCACCCAATTATTGATTGGAGTGTTACTGGTGGCTTAGAGCTCTATTGCCAAATTTTCCCAAGCGAATCCAGAAGACCTGAAGATGCATTCTGGGTACCTAAGTATTTCAGAATGATGGGAGCAAACTGTGTCACCATTGATGGGTCGAGCCCTAGTTTGCTAAAAATATCAGATACAGCACCAAAGTTACTCGCGAGTCCTGATAGCCCTGGTATGGAACCAGTTAACGAACTCAGACCTGGAATTGCAGAAGCAAGTTCTGTCGTTTGCGAAGCTCCTAAAGAATTGGAAGCGAGTGCTAAGAGAGCGCCAGCGCCGCCCGTTGCCTGAGTTGGTGAAACATCCAGTTGCGAGCTTAGCATTTTTACTAAATCTGAATCAGCTTGAGTGTCGACTTGGCTGGAGAAAGCATCGTTAGCAAGTGAGTTAAGGTCTACTGAGGATTTTTCCTCAGAAGAACCAAAGCCGAAGAATGCGTAGCTTGGAGAGACAAGCAGCAGCGCAGATAATGTGATAATCGTTGTTTTAATTTTCATAACTCATTCCTATATAAAGGCACTAAAACTCAAGCCATTTTAAAATTTCAAGATACTTTGAATGGAGCTTCTTGATGCGGTTGAGTGTATTAATCCTAGTCGGATTTTCCGTTTTGATTAGAGAGTCGTGCCGAGATTACAAAACGGGAATGAGCAGTTTACTTTATGACATAAAAAAAGCGGTGCTCAGCACCGCTTCATTTTTGAGACGACGTAAGATTACAGGATAGCCAGTAGTTCTACTTCGAATACTAGAGCTGCATAAGGAGGGATAGATGCACCAGCACCGCGCTCGCCATATGCAAGATCTTGAGGAATGTATAGTTTCCACTTAGAACCAACAGGCATTAATTGAAGTGCTTCAACCCAACCTTTGATTACGCCAGTTACAGGGAACTCAGCAGGTTGACCGCGAGAAACAGAGCTGTCGAATACAGTACCGTCAGTCAATTCGCCGTGGTAGTGAACACGAACAGATTTGTCTGAACTTGGGATTTCGCCAGTACCTTCAGTGATCACTTCGTACTGTAGACCAGACTCAAGAACGGTAACTTCAGAGCGTAGAGCGTTGTCTTTCAAGAACGCTTCACCGTCTGCTGCTGCTACTTTTGCTACTTCTGCGCGAGCAGATTCTGCACGAGTGTGAAGCTCTTGAAGTGCGTTGTTGATATCATCAACTTCAATCTCAGGCATACCGCCAGTCAATGCAGTAGCGATGCCTTTTGCGATCGCGTCTACATTCAAACCTTCAAGACCGCTACCAGCCAATTGTTGACCCATTTGCAGACCAATTCCGTAGCTTGCTTTCTGCTCTACGGTTTCTAATTTGATTTCAGACATCTTGTCTCTCTATTGTGTGAATTTGTGCAGCAAAAGGATAGCAGTTCTACTAGCGTGAAGAAACGGCAAATGCCAATATATGTCAAGTTACTGTTAACTTGTGTAACGGTCCGTTTTGTTAAGGAACCGTGTTCGTAGATAATAGAAAGACAGTTCGCTAAGGTATATGCATTATGAATCGGAGAGTGGCTAGAACTCGCCAGCCAAAATTATTCGATCAACTAAAAAGTAAGTTCGAAGGTGTTGATGCACGAGCAATAGGCTCCAAGATAAAACATCATTGGGCAAGTATGCCCAAGCTTCACCAAAGAGGCGTTATTGGGCTATCTGTAGCAGTTATTATTCTTTCTATCTTGCCAGCTCCTAGTGAATCAGTGCCGGATGAAAAAGAACCTGAAAGTGTGCGCAAACCTTTGGATATCACAACGACAGGTTTGAGCGAACAATCTTCATCCAGTAGTCAACAGTCTCCTCGCACAGAAGCTTGGAAAGAATATATTGTTAAGTCTGGAGACACACTTGCTCAGGTTTTTCGTTCTAACGAGCTACCTATGACTGATCTCAACGCACTGGTTAAGATTGAGGGTATCGATAAGCCACTGAGTAAGATAAGAGAAGGGCAGCTGATTCGATTTAAATTGGATGATGATGGAAAGCTAGACATATTACAGCTCGAGCAGAAATCGGTATCCGTGATGTTTTTTAGACTCTCAGATGGCGGCTTTGGTCGAAGTAAATAATGAAAGGTGTAAAACGACTTCAGCCAATCGCGGAAGTCGTTTTCTTTTCTACCTAAGTTTAAGCGCTTATGGGTGATGACACAGGTAAGTTTTGGCTTCTTCTTTTCCCATGTATTTCCCTAATGTTCTTTCGGGCACATTGCGCAAGTCCACAACGATTAACCCATCTAATGCGTCGTTAAATTCTGGATCGACATTGAAACATACCAACTGACCATTTAAACCTAGGTATTGCCTTAAAAGGACTGGTAACCCTTTGCCTTCTTCCATGCGGGAAAGTACTTTGGACAGTAGCTGAACGCTGCCTAATGCACTGAGCATGTCATTACGCCAAAAAACTGATTCATCTTTTTTAAGTGGTACCGACGGGGAAACCAAGTTGGCTTTATGTTCATCGTAGTGATGAATGGACAGGCAACTTGCCATTAGTTGACGTGCAATTTGGCTATAGTCATTACTTATGCTGACTGGACCGTATAAATGCGTGTACTTCGGGTTGCGATAAACATAGCTCGCAATGCCTTTCCAAAGCATCAAAAGAGATTGTAGGTTTCTCTGATAAGGCTTATTGACGACAGAGCGACCAAGCTCAATGGAATGGTCGAGACTTTCGACAAACGATTGGCTGTAGTTAAACAAACTACGAGAGTACAGACCTTTCAATCCATGTTGCTGCAAGATTTCATCAACCTTACCCAGCCGATAGCTTCCGACTAACTGTTTGTCTTTACTGTGCCAAATAAAGAGATGATCGTAATACTCATCATAATGATCTAGATCTAATGCCTTACCAGTACCTTCACCTACATCTCGGAAATTCGCTTCTCTTACTCTGCCAATCTCTAGAATCAGGTTTGGGATCTGCGTTTTTCTCGCGCAATAAACCGAAAAATCGCCTTGAGAAAGAAGTAAGCATTCACTTGGAAGCGCATTGACTTCATCTTGTAGCCTTTCACTATCTATTGCATCCATAACGGGTGTGGAGAATGAAGCCAGTTGTAAACTCTTTGATTGTCCGGACTGCTTACGAAGTAAGTAGGTGTTTAGCCTGAGGTAGTGAACTAAATCTTGCTCCGAATTCAAAGATTTCATTTCAGAGTAAAGAATGGGTTCGCCGATGGACAGCTGTATTTGAGACGATCGCTTCCCGATCATTTCTCTACCTAACATCGCGGTTCTTAGAAGTGGATGTATTTTACCCGCTAGATAAAACAACGAGCTGTTTTTCCCTTCGATATAGATAGGTACGCACGTTGCCTTACTTTTTTTAACCAGCTTGGCAACAGAACGGCTCCAAGTTTTGTCTTGCAGCTGTGCATCTTGATAAGTAGAAACTTCACCCGCAGGGAAAATGATCAGCGCTCCACCATTAGCCAGATGTTGATGTGCACTGCGCATCGCGGTTAAGTTTGTTTTTATTGCACTCTTAGATTCAAAAACATCCACACCAATGAACAAATCAGACAGCTCAGGAAGTTGTTTGAGCAATTCATTCGCCATCACTTTTACATCGGGTCTTCGGTGGCGAACTAAAGCGGCCAATATCACCCCTTCAATCGCCCCAAGTGGATGGTTGGCAACAATGACAACAGGACCTTCCTCTGGAATGCTATTTAATGAGCCTTGCTGGACGTTATAGTCGATATTAAGAGCTTGAAGTGTGTAATCCATAAACTCAAAACAATCGAGATCCATCGGACGCTTTTGGTATAAGGAATCCAAATAACGCAGCCCTGTGACTCGTTCAGCAACCCGCTCTACTATTCGAAACGGCGTGACAGCGGGAAGCTGAAACGGAGAAGAGGTAACTTGCATAGATTTCTCCTAATTACTCACTAGCTCTGGCCAATTTTTGTCGCCGCTACTAATAAAGCCAGGAATGTCTTTTTCCCAACGAGATTTAATGTCCGCGTCGTAGTTTAGGTACAACTTGCCATCAACAATATTCCACTGAAGGGGATCGCCCGGCGCTGTATCGTTTTTAGCGCCGACAGCCCACGCACAATATCCACCATATTGAGGCGCGTATTTCTCGGGATTTTGAATGAATTTTTCGAGATTCTCTTTGGATGTGAAATACCATTCAGCGCCTTGATATTCGATGGTATGGTCGCTACTGCCTTTTTGTGGTTCGCTGGCTTCGAAATAGCTGACTGCGTCATAACCAGAAATCGCTTTGCTGCTAAAAAAGCCAGTATAGATAGGGTCTGCCGCATAGGTCATGGCGGAGAACATCCCTAATACTAACGTACAAACTACGGTGATCATGCGTATCATAATGGGTTCCTCGTTATGCAATTTTCACATTGGATGAAGGGATTAAAGAGATTCTATTTTGAGTTAGGTACGATTCCGTAATGCCACAGCAAGGTGAGCCAGGGTAATAGCTCATACCTCTTTCTGAACTCGTAACTAAAATATGCGTGAAACTGACGGTATGGGCGTCTTTGCGATGCATACAAGTAGATAAGTGTCCCTTGCTTGGAATATGAGATGCGTGAAATTCCAGCAATTGATCGACATTGGCGTGAGTGGATGTATACGCTTGGTAGCATTCACTTCTCAGTTCAAACGCTTTTTGGTAATCGACAGAAGACGAGATTAATGGAGGGTTAGGTCGTATATAAACCAAAGATTGCCCAGTCCAACAAACCCCTTTTACTGTTGAGTGACGACGCGTTAAATCGGGTTCAAAAATCAGTAATGAAAAAGGTGCGAAAGATTTCAAATCAATCGACTGTAAGTATTCATCTACTTGAGTATAGTTTTGAAATGCCGCTAAAGATTTAACCAGTAAACCTCGACTTGTTAGTACACCTTTCGGAACGCTTCCTTGGTAGTAATTCAACAAACAGATTGATTGACCATGTTCGTTCGTCGCAATCCAGCTGCCACCGCCATCAGGGTCAACTGGCATAAGATATTCGACACCTTGGTGGCAAAAAGGCGTGGGCGGTACAGCTTGAGCTCGGCTTTTTTGCTCGTCTCGATTAAAAAAGACCTGGTAGCCATCATCCTTTAACAGCCAAGATACGGTGCACATTAGTCTTGCTCCCTTAAGTACGTCGCGGTAGCGGGTGCGAATCCCAATTCTTTATCAGTCTGATAACCCAATTGAATCGCCAGCACTTTCATTAGCGCGTAATGATGCGTTGCATGAACCGCCGCAAATGCGATTTCTCGCTCCAGCTGGGAAGTGAGTTCAGCACTCAGTGTTTCCGATAAAGCGACTTCTGTTTTAACGGATATCGAGCGTTTCAATTCCTCTGGCGTTAGCTTGCTGAGCCAATGCTTTATGGCTTGGAATTCAACAATGGCAAGCTCTCGCGTTTTTTCCACATCGTGTCCGCGTCTGCGAAGGTTGTAATCTACGCCATTTTCGTAATCTGAAAGCGCATGAAAAATGTCTAATACATGACGGCAATGCTCACCCATAGAGCTCGTCACCAATGGCGGTGTTGCGAGTTGATAATCATCCGAATTAATCTGCATCAGTAAATCGATACCTTGATCAATCGTTTCAATGGTTCCCAATACGGTGGAAGATAAATTTTGCAATGAAGCAGTAAGCGAAATAGGCGCAATTTGCATAAGTTGTCCTTGTTCTAATCGGTTTGCGGGTAAGCATTGACAAGCTGTTTTTCTTCGCGCCACGCTGCCAGTAACTGGCTTATCGATGGTGGCTTATGCCCAGCTTTTTTCTGCAATGCGCCAATCGCAAACAATGTGCGATATTGGAATAAAAGGGTGGAAAAAATTTCCCGTAATGGGGTTTTTCGATCCCAGATGTGTGCGGCTTCTGAGCTCGCTCCATTGATTTCCAAAATGGTAAAGTTCTTCCCGTCCATGAGCTCATAAATATCCTGAAATTTAATATCCAGACGCCCGTAGCAAAAACCTTCAACATCATCGAATATGCGGTCTAGTTGCTCGGTTAGCTTCTCGGATATATAGGCATTTCCATTTCTAAATATGCTGCCTCGGCTATGGCTACCAGCAAATGCCAACTGAAAGGATTCTCCTTTCTGTAATATTTGGTTGAGCTTTGATTGGTGACGAGGGAAATACAAATGCGTCAATTGACCTGCTCTAGGGTCTGCCTCAATCAGTTCTTTAAGTGTTGATTGCCCATCACCTTCAACAAATGGGGCGTATTTCAACGTTAGAGATATGACTTTCCCTTTCTTTTCTCCGGGGTAGCGAACGTAGAACACACCCGCTTCCGCTGGGTAAGGGGCTTTTTCTTGCAATAGGAATCGAGAATCCTTGGGGAAACTTTCGAAGTATTGCGTCAGTTGATCCATGTTATGTAAAAGCTTTACGCCAGCACCGCGGCAACCGAGATCAGGCTTTGCAACGATAGGGAAACCCAATCCATTATCTTGCATTTGCCGATAAGCCTTGGACGACTGCTCCGCTACGTCTTCACCGGTTTGGAATACCGTGATAAAGGGGGAAACCCATTGGCGAGCATAACTGCCAGCCAAAGAAAGGATATCGTGTTTGGATTCGCCCACCATACCGCTGAGTTTAATGCTCGGATTAGCAACTAGTGGCAAGCGAACATCACCATAGCGCAGAGCAAGAGCAAAGCTTTGGAGCACTACTGGGGTATAGAACACCCAAGCAGGCAAAAATTCGTAAGGTGAAATACTACCTTGCTGATCCTGTACAAACTTTGGCATCCCTTTGTTGATGCCAGTTTCAACGTCGATCGCTTCAAACTGGCTGTCTAGTGCCAACGGCGAACTTGTCATTACACTCTCCTTGAAAAGCGAGATTTCATAAGTCGGTTACCCATTACCAAAGTGATAAACAGCACTGGTATTAGTAACCATTGATGTGAGCTGGCTTGAATCCATGCCTGTTGACCCAGCCAGAAAGTGCAGCCAAATATCAGTGCCGTCCACAATGCAGTCGCAAACAGTACGGCAGACATAAAAGAAGCGAGAGGCAGTTGAAAAAAGCCACTTAAGGAATAGCCCAATGTCCGAAGACCAGGGATAAAGCGAATAATGAATAGATTGAAAATAGGGCGGTTGTGCAGTTTGTGACGAACCCAGCGCATCGATTTGTGAGAAAGCAGGCGATAACGTAACCAACGAGATTGGTGAGCCCATTTTCCTAAGTAATAGAGCCCTAAATCACCCGTTGCGATACCGATAAAGATAGCAATCAGAGCCATAGATGTCGGCATGGCTCCTTGAGTCGCAAGTCCAGCCGCGCCAAGAATGGCTAAATCTTCTAGCAGATAGGAAACCAAAATCACTCCTAGCATTAAGCTTAAGAGTGTTTGTTGTGACGCCCAAAGATTAAACTGTTGCGCATATTCAGCCACGTCTACCTGCACCTTTGTATGAATTACGTGAAGCTATTCTTGGAGTGACCACGGAGCGTGGAAAATGTCAGGAATAGCGCGATAACTTCAACAAAGACCGGATAAAAGTGCTGAAGTATTCACCATTTCATAAAAAGTTTAGACGTTATTAAGGAGATTGACGCTTTTTGGTGGCTTTAATAGGCATCATAGGCAAAACAATCAGTAAGATACCGACCGCCGTGAGCCAGTCTGGAATTTCGTTAAACCACAACACGCCAAATAACGTAACGAATAACAATCCAGAATATTCCGCTAGGGCAATTTGCGATGTTTCAGCTTTTTTGTAGGCAGCAACGGCAAAGCCATTGTAGGCCAGAATGCAACATGCACTGAAAACGATCCACAATAAGGACTCGAAAGAAATGGGGTGCCAGTTTGCCCAAGCTAGCGCACCTGAGATTGGCAATGAGAAAATGGAGGTCCAAAATAAAGTAGCCACGACAGGTTGATTGCCTGGAAGCTTGCGAACCAATACATTAAATAAGGCTAACGTTACGGCCGTGCCTAAAGCAAAAATGGCTGCCCAATGGAATTGAGAAGGGCGAAGTACCAGTAGTACGCCAGCAAAGCCAATGAATGTGGCGATAATTTTAGTCGTTTGAGGTTTTTCTTTGAGTAACCAAGCTGAAAGAGGAAGCATTAATAGCGGAGCGGCATAGAAAACCGCATTAGCCGTTGCTAACGGTAAGTGAGTAATTGCTATCACCATACAACCACTGCCAATAAGCACTAAATGTGAACGTAGGAGGTTGATAGGCAAGCCTTTTAATCTACGTTCGGTTGGTTGAAGTTGAATCCATAGTGGTAAAACAACCAAAGCGGAAACCAATTGGCGAATGAATATGTATTGGAAAACATTCGCACCGTCTCCCAGAACCTTAACAGCAACATCCGATACAGACGCCATTAAGTTGCCCGCAATCAAGAATAAAAGCGCAAGATTAGTTGGAGTTATAGGCACCTTTCTTTCGCTTCCCTGACCATGCCAATATGGGGAATACCATCTTCTAGGTACATTTCTGTGTACTGCACAAAGCCATGTTTTCCGTAGTACTGGCTAAGGTGTTCTTGAGCGCTTATTTTAACGGGAACATTACCCCACACAGACTCTAAGTTCGTAAGGGCTTGCTGCATCAATTCATGCCCAAGTCCGGTGCCTCGCGCACTTTCTTTGGTCGCCACTCGACCGATACTCGCAGCACTTGGGTAGCTAATCCCCTCAGCAAGTAACCTCGCACAGGCGACCAGCTCTTCTCCATCATATCCCAATAGATGAAAAGCCCCTTCTGCATGGTCTTTGTCATCTAATTCGGGGTAAGGGCAGTCTTGCTCCACAACAAATACATCCACCCGTAATTTGATCATTTGGTAGAGCTGCATAGTGGAAAGTTGGGTAAATGAAAGGAGTTGCCAATTGATCATAGTAAACCTCTGTATATCTAGAATCGACTAATGTATGACAAAGAGGGGTAAGCACTCATTAACTTTTGTTAACTTTCTCTTTCAAGCGCTTTTTAATACGGCTTAGGCTGATATGAGTAATGCCAAGGTATGCAGCGATTTGGTAATCCGTGATTCTTGAAACCAAATCTGGGTAAGTTTCGCAAAACAGGCTGTAACGCTCTTCTGGAGAGTGGAGCAACATAAAGCGTTCCTTACTTTCTTTGTACATCAACTGAGTCTCCAGCAATTTGATATAAAGCGGATGTGATTCAGCCCGCCATTGCTCGATTAACTCAATTGGAAACGACAGCAATTTGACTGGCGTAAGAGATTCCAATAAATACGGAGAAGGTCCATTTTTTACTAAGCTTTCAAAACTGATTAGCCAATCCACTTCCCAGTAGAACTCTTTGCTGTACTGCTTTCCATCACTAGTCAGATAACATGCGTGACACAAGCCTTCTAACAAAAAGAACGCATGAGAAGGGGATTCCCCTTGGTGTGTCAGGATATGGCGCGTCGGAAGCTCTAATAGGCTGGATTGATCCTGAATAGGTTTTATTTCTTGAGGTGAAAACCCAAGCTTTTCGAGATGTGTGGTAAATTTTTTGTCCATATTCTACTCATTGAATCGGCGTATCTGATAAAAAACCGCAGCCTTGGCTGCGGTTTATCTTAATCAGAGTTGCTTTAAATAGGTAGTGGCTATTTTTGCAATTCTAATCGGTATACACCAAATCCAACATCATCGGTTGCGACGCGCTCCATTGGGTATTGACCTTTCTCTTTAATAAAGGCGGCTGCTTTTTCACTTGGTGAGGTTTCAAAGCGGATATCCAGCTTTGTGTCACTTGTAATTGGGGCGAATGACCAATTATTATCAGCACTCGGAGCAAATTGCCCATTTTCTTGGCTCACACGAGATATGTAGTTTGCTAATACCGTGCGGTTTTCATCGGGTGCATCGAATGCCACAAATTCAGAACCTGTACCGGGGAACTTGTTGCTGTATGCGCGATAGTTATTTGAAGCGATAATGAAATCTTGCTTCAAATCGATAGGTTTGCCTTGATAAGTTAAACCAACGATACGCTCAGAGCCTTCATTGATGACTTTACAATTTCCGTCGTATTTCGCAGGCTTAGTGATGTCGATTTGGTAGTTAACACCATCAATGACATCGAAGTTGTACGTACGGAAGTCGTCCCAATCAATCAAACTTTGTGGTGCCGATGAAGCAGTATCAATTTGTTTGAATTGACCCGGTGAACATTCAAGCCACTCTTTCACCTCTTTACCCGTCACTTTGAGTGCGACTAACGTGTTCGGGTACAAGTAAAGATCGGCGGCGTTTCTGAACGTCAACTCACCAGATTCCACTTCAGTAAAGTTGGCTGGATCGTTCTTTCTCCCACCCGCTTTGAACGGTGCTGCCGCTGAAAGTACTGGGATTCCGTCTAGATCAGGATCACCTTGTATAAAGCGTTCCACGTAATCTTTCTGAGCTAAGTTGACGATCTGAATAGTTGGGTCATCTTGAACCAATGCTAAAAAGCTGTACATCACATCGTTAGCTTTACCTATTGGCTGGTTTACAAAGTCGCGAGTGCCTTTGTGATCGGCTTCTAACACCTTCACCATGTCTTTATCTGGTTCTGCTAGCGAGGTTTTGGATTTTTTATCGAAAATTGGACGCGCTTCGGCTTGTCCGTTCGATACCTTCCAGCCTTCCCCATCTTTTTCTAAGACAAGATCCATGACACCTACGTGGCTACCCCAGCGACCAGGCATTACAGACACAACACCATTAATGGTGCCTTTTTTATTGTCAACGCCTTGGAGGTTATCAAACCCTTTACCCGGAAATACAGAGTGAGCGTGACCGAATGCAATCGCATCAATGCCTTCGACTTCAGATAAGTAGAGTGTTGAGTTTTCGGCCCCAAGCTTGTACGGGTCACTAGAAATACCGGAGTGTGGAATGGCAACAATGACGTCAGCGCCTTCAGCTTTCATCTTTGGTACCAATTCTTCAGCTGTTTCTTTTATGTCTTTGGCAAACACTTTGCCTTCAAGGTTCTTTTTGTCCCACACCATAATTTGTGGCGGAACGAAACCGATGTAGCCAACTTTGACTTCCTGAACATTGCCATCCACATCTTTGAAATTATGAGTTTTGATGATGTAAGGCGTGAAATAGTGCTCGCCTGTTTTTTTGTCGAATACGTTGGCACTGATGTATGGGAAGTTAGCATCATCAATGGTTTCCATTAGGAAATCCAAACCGTAGTTGAATTCATGGTTACCAATGTTGCCCACATCATAGTTCAACTGGTTCATGGCTTTATAAACAGGGTGAACTTCGCCTTTTTCGATCCCTTTGGCTGCCATGTAGTCCCCCATAGGGCTGCCTTGGATCAGATCACCGTTATCAACCAGAACGCTGTTCGTCACTTCTTGCTGAGCTTGCTTCACTAATGTAGCTGCACGGGTTAAGCCAATCTTTTGAGATGGCTTATCTTTGTAGTAATCATAATCCATCACATTAGTGTGAATGTCGGTGGTTTCAATGATTCTCAATTTAATGGTGTCAGCCATTGCTGGACCCGCAATGGTCAATAAGCCACCAAGGACCGCAATAGAAAGAGGTTTCACAGCCAGTTTCATGGTTTGCTCCAGAGTCATAAGACGAAAAGTAATAGGATGAAAATTGACATGTCGAAATGTAACAAAAATCAATGAAACAAATTTGTCTTGCTTATGAATAGTGTGATCTGTGGCTAAGTTGGAAATGTCAAACTGTTAGCTATAAGCCAAATTTTCTATTGGTTTTGTAATTGATAATTCCCTTAAACCGCATCTTATAAATGCAATTGGGCGCAATATAGGGGGAGTTTTTTCACGAAATGAATAAATTGCTCAATATTCATGTCTCATGCTTTTTTGTTCTTATCAACTTTTCGAATAAAAAATGAAATTTTAGAATTTCAGGTAATAACGGATGCTGGTCATAATGCCATCATCACAGGAAAAATGATGATGAGCACCATGGCCGGTATAGACACACTGACGCAATTCCCAAATAAAAAGCCTCGCTTAGTGGCAGAACGTTCGAGTTCAGCTCGAAAAAGTAAGCTGCGTCCTGGCGAAGTTGCGTTAGTTGGCGCAGGTCCGGGTGATGCAGAGCTACTCACTTTAAAAGCACTGAACTACCTTCAACAAGCCGATGTCGTTCTTTACGACTATCTTGTTTCCGATGAAATCATGGAGTTGGTTCCTGATGACACGATATTGGTGTGCGTGGGAAAGCGTGCGGGTCACCACAGTGTTCCACAAGAGAAAACCAACCAGTTGCTGGTGGATTTTGCCCTTCAAGGCCACCGAGTCGTTCGCATTAAAGGTGGCGATCCATTTGTATTTGGTCGTGGTGGCGAAGAATTGGAAGTTTTATTTGAAGCGGGTGTGCCTTTTCAGGTGATTCCAGGCATTACTGCAGCTGCTGGCGCGACAGCGTACGCAGGGATCCCATTGACGCATCGCGATTATGCGCAATCGGCAATGTTCATTACGGGCCATTTGAAAGCGGAAAGCGATCAAATGGACTGGTCAACGTTAGCTCGTGGAAATCAGACATTGGTTATCTACATGGGGTTAATGAAATCCAGCTACATACAAGAGCAATTGATCAAATTTGGTCGCGATGCTGAAACACCGATTGCCATCATCGAACGTGGTACTCAATCCTGTCAGAAAGTATTCAAAGGCCAGCTAAACGAATTGGCAGATCTCGCCGTGCATGCGGAATCACCTTCTCTCATCGTAGTAGGGGAAGTGGTTAATCTGTCCAGCAAGTTGAGCTGGTTTGGTGAAAACCAACAAGATTTAGAGCCGGCAATGAGTTTTGCCTAACTCTTGTTTGACTCTGAGCATATTTGAAAGCTCGTCGACGAGCCTTAAAGGAAGCAAAAGAAAATGGATCAACAACGATTAACTCACTTACAACAGCTAGAAGCGGAGAGCATTCATATCATCCGTGAAGTGGCTGCTGAGTTTGATAACCCCGTCATGATGTACTCCATCGGTAAAGATTCATCGGTGATGCTGCATTTAGCACGTAAAGCGTTCTACCCAGGGAAAATTCCTTTCCCATTGTTGCACGTCGATACCGACTGGAAATTCCGCGAAATGATTGAGTTTCGCGATCGCACAGCAGAAAAATACGGATTCGATCTTTTGGTTCACAAGAACCCAGAAGGTCTGGCAATGGGCGTTGGTCCGTTCACTCACGGTTCTTCAAAGCACACCGATATCATGAAAACTCAGGGCTTGAAACAAGCGCTGAACAAATATGGTTTTGATGCGGCGTTTGGCGGTGCTCGTCGTGATGAAGAGAAATCACGTGCGAAAGAGCGTGTGTATTCTTTCCGTGACAAAAACCACACATGGGACCCGAAAAATCAGCGTCCTGAGCTTTGGAAAACTTACAACGGTCAAGTAAACAAAGGGGAAAGCATTCGTGTATTCCCACTTTCAAACTGGACCGAGTTGGACATTTGGCAATACATCTACCTAGAGAATATTGAAATCGTTCCATTGTACCTAGCAGACAAACGCCCTGTTGTAGAGCGTGATGGCATGCTGATCATGGTTGATGATGAACGTATGGAAATTGCAGCAGATGAAAAAGTAGAAGAGCGTAACGTTCGTTTCCGTACTTTGGGTTGTTACCCGCTGACAGGCGCAATCGAATCTGAAGCGACTACGCTTCCGGAAATTATCGAAGAGATGCTAGTAGCAACATCGAGTGAACGTCAAGGACGTGCGATCGACCACGATCAGTCAGGATCGATGGAACTTAAGAAACGTCAAGGCTACTTCTAAATCTAAGGAAAGAAAACATGAACAGTGCTGTTGAAGCTCAATTAGCAGAGTTGGGGATCGAAGGATACCTCAATGAACACCAACACAAATCTCTACTTAGATTCCTGACTTGTGGTTCAGTAGATGATGGTAAAAGTACATTAATCGGTCGCTTGCTGCATGATTCTAAGCAAATTTATGAAGATCAGTTAGCCGCCGTTCACTCAGACAGCCAGCGTGTAGGGACAACAGGTGAAAAGCCTGACTTGGCTCTATTGGTTGACGGTCTGCAGGCAGAGCGTGAGCAAGGGATCACCATCGATGTAGCGTACCGCTATTTTTCGACTCAGAAGCGTAAGTTCATTATCGCGGATACTCCGGGACATGAGCAATACACTCGTAACATGGCGACAGGTGCATCAACGTGTGATGTGGCCGTTATCCTTGTGGATGCACGTAAAGGCATTTTGGATCAAACGCGTCGTCACTCGTTTATTTCTAGCCTTCTTGGTATTCGTCATTTCATCGTAGCGGTGAACAAGATGGACTTGGTTGAATTCTCGCAAGATCGTTACGAGCAAATCAAACAAGAATACTTGGATTTCTCTAAGAAGCTTGAAAGCAATATCGATATCCAGCTGATTCCTATTTCAGCACTGGAAGGCGATAACGTGGTAGACAAGAGCCAGCCTATGAGTTGGTACGAAGGTCCATCACTGCTTGAGCTACTTGAAGATGTTGACGTAGACCAAGAAAGAGGCGACGGCGAATTCCGTTTCCCTGTTCAATACGTGAACCGTCCTAATCTCGATTTCCGTGGTTTCGCGGGCACGGTATCTTCAGGTTCGATTTCTGTAGGTGATGCGATTCGTGCTCTTCCTTCAGGTAAAACCTCGAAGGTGGAAAGCATTGTTACGTTCGATGGCAACTTAGAATCTGCGCAAGCGGGTCTAGCCGTAACATTGACCTTAGAAGATGAAATCGACATTAGCCGTGGCGACTTGATTGTGCTTGAGAAAGCCAACATCGATTCAACGAACCGTATTTTGGCGGATGTTGTATGGATGACGGAAGAGCCACTTAAGCCGGGCAAAGATTACGACGTCAAGATAGCGGGTAAGAAAACGGTTGGTCAGGTTGAAGCGATTCAATATCAATATGACATCAACAACCTATCTAAGCATGACGCACAAGAAGTACCGCTAAATGGTATTGCTGCATGTGAGTGGTCTCTGAATGAGACTGTTGCTTTAGATGCTTACCAAGACTGCGCTGATACAGGTGGCTTTATTATCATTGACCGTCTAACCAATGTCACCGTTGGTGCTGGTCTGATTCGTGAGCGTTTAAGTGAAACTGAAGTACAAGCGGGCGATTTCTCTGCCTTTGAGCTTGAACTGAATGCTTTAGTTCGTAAGCATTTCCCTCACTGGGATGCGAAAGACTTAAGCAAATTGCTTAAATAGAAGCTCAAGGGTGAAAGCCCTTAAATAAGGGAGCGACAACGCTCCCTTACTTTTCTCAGAGAGTAGGGTATGTGGGAACAAGGATTTGTATTAGCGGTGTTACTTGGCATCGTGACCTGTTTATTGGTCACGCGCATTAAGCCGAGTATTATTTTTGCTGGTGCGGCATTTCTCGCTTATATGGCTGGACTGAGCGACATCACCGAGATCGCCGCAAACTTTACTAACTCATCATTACTGACATTAGTGCTATTGATACTGGTGTCTTGTGCGCTGGAAAAATCTCGCTTAATCAGCTGGGTAAGCCGCCATATCTCAGAAGGACGTTTGGGATCGGTAGTGGCAAAGCTGGGGATTTCGACTGCGTTGCTTTCGTCGTTTACCAACAATACCGCGGTTGTAGTGTCATTGATTGGTGCGATAAAGCGCAATCAACAACATTCACCATCGCGATTGTTGATTCCTCTCAGCTATGCCGCGATTTTAGGCGGAACGCTGACATTGATCGGCACGTCGACAAACCTGATCATCAACAGTTTTGTGGAAGATGCAGGTTTACCGAGTTTAAACTTTTTTACCCCAACGATGATCGGCTTGTCGGTCTTGGTTGGTGGCATGTTGATCCTGATTCCGTTGAGCTATCTTCTTCCGAATCATGAAGATCATTCTCAAGACGATTTACCTTATTTCTTAGAAGCGATAGTAGAGCCAGGCTCTCCATTAGTGGGTAGAACCATTGCTGAAAATAATCTGCGTGCCTTAAGAAAGCTGTTTTTGGCTGAAGTGATACGCGATGGTGAAACTACCGCCTCAGTTGACCCTGATTTTGTGCTGCAAGCAAAAGATCGCCTGCTGTTTTGTGGCGATGTAGAAAGCGTCGCTACATTACAGGAAATTCAGGGGTTGAAGCTGTTTGGTCAGCACCATCTTAACGGGCAAAGCTTTCTGGAGGTGGTTGTCAGCTCTTCTGCATCTATCTGCAATAAAACACTGAAATCTTCGCAATTCCGTGACCGTTTTGATGCCGTAGTGGTGGCCATTCGCCGTGGTCATGAGCGATTAGAGGGTGGGCTAGGCAACGTACGTTTGACTGCGGGTGACACATTAGTGCTCGTTCCCGGTAAACGCTTTGAAGCAGAAAGACGAACACACAGCAGAGAATTTGTACTGGTTAACGACCTTGATTCCACTGCAAGGTTGGATTCGAATAAATCCACTATGGTACTGCTCGGTTTTGCGAGTGTGATTGGTTTAGCGCTACTGGAAGTGCTTCCATTGCTGAAAGGCTTAGCAGGTTACTTACTGGTATTACTTGCGGCTGGCACCGTAACGTTTAACGAGCTCAGAAGACGTTTTCCTACCGATATCGTGGTGATTGTGGGCAGCGCATTGACGATTGCTCAACTCATGATGTCGTCGGGCTTGTCGGTGAGGCTGGGGGACATGTTCATTGAAGCGTTCAATGGATGGGGTGTGTTTGGCGCATTGGTCGCAACCTACTTACTCACATTGGTACTGACAGAGCTCATTACAAACAACGCCGCCGCTGCGCTCGCGTTCCCATTAGGGTACAGCATGGCGATTGGTTATGGGGTCGACCCGATGCCATTCATTATGGCGGTGTTATTTGGGGCAAGTGCCAGCTTTATTTCGCCATACGGTTATCAAACCAATTTATTGGTGTACAGCGTAGGCAATTATCACATAACGGATTATTTGCGGGTTGGCTTACCTATTTCACTGGTGTATTCAGCTCTAGTGCTGACGCTGATCCCTTACTTTTTTCCATTTTAAGTCCACAGCCTAAGATTGGGTGTGGCGGTTTATAAAGGACTGAACGACTATGACAACAGCAACCGTGCAACGCGATGAAAACGTCGTATGGCATCAGCATTCGGTAAGTAAGGCTTCGCGTGCTAACCAAAAAAATCAACAGCCAGCGGTGCTGTGGTTTACGGGATTATCGGGTGCAGGTAAATCAACTGTCGCTGGTGCACTGGAAGTGAAATTAGCGGAATTGGGTTATCACACTTACCTGTTGGATGGTGACAACGTTCGACACGGGTTATGTAGCGATTTGGGTTTTTCATCACAAGATCGCCGCGAAAACATTCGTCGTATTGGCGAGCTAGCAAAATTAATGGCTGATGCTGGTTTGATTGTGCTGTCTGCGTTTATTTCACCGCATCGTGCTGAGCGCCAAATGGTTCGCACAATGCTCGACGAAGGCGAGTTCCTTGAGGTATTCGTAAATACTTCTTTAGATGTGTGTGAGCAGCGAGATCCTAAAGGTCTTTATAAGAAGGCTCGTGCTGGTGAAATCAAAAACTTCACAGGTATTGATTCTGAATATGAAACGCCAGAAAACCCTGAAATTGATTTGCCAGCTGGTGAGAAGAGCATCGATGAACTGGTTGAATTGTGTTTAGCTGATCTAAGAAGCCGCGGCATCATTAAGTAAGCCACTTTTAGAAATAAATAGCTTAGACATCGATAGCTTAGATACAGAAAGTAAAAAGGGAATCACTCAGTGATTCCCTTTTTTGATTTTAGTGTTCCGGCTTTAAGAGTCAGTTCATAAGCGAGCTATACACTTTGATTAACGTGACTGCCTGCTTCTGTTTGGACGGTGAATTTTTGTGCCAATAGCGCCATAAGTTGGTCGTAATAGTTGGAATTGGGTTTGTTACCTAATAAGCGGCAAAGTTCATCGCCCGTTGGTGTAAAGCGGTAGTAGAGCAAGCGGATGCCTTTGTTCATTGGCTGAAGTGCTATCTGTTTACCTTGATAGCTTATTAGCAGAGCAGGGTCGAAATCCACTTCACCTGACTCTAACTCCGTACCGAGCACTAATCCGAGCTCTATCAAATGCAACAAACTGGAGTATGGAAGCTGATAGGTCCCCATGTTGACGACCGTGGTATTTTCCTTTTTGTAGAACCCTAAAAAACCCTCTTTCGACTTAAAACCGAGCAGCAGTTTTTTGCTGTTATCGCTGCCAAAGCTACACGCTAATGATGCAGCGCGTTGTAGGTTTTGAGCTTCTTTTGGCGACATGTCTTTTAGAACTTGAAGGGCTTTCATAGACGTTGAGCCCGGGTTGGTGATTTCACGCTTAAGGACTTGGCTCCACAACTTTTGCATTGAGGAGTTGTGAATGTCTTGCGCCATATCGAAGAAACGGTATAGCCAATCGGCATCGGGCTCACCTGCGGTTTCGTTATTGCAGCTGTCGTGCGCAAACTTAAGAATTTTCTCTAAGTTCTTTTGGCGTTGCTCTTGGCGTTTCTTCTGGCGACTGATGGCTCGTTCAATAGCAGATGTTTCAGGCGGCTCGTCTTCTAATAAGGCATCCAACTGATGTACCTGAGCGATTTGAATCACTCGGCTTGCACTGTCGCGTATAAACGTCTTCTTTTTATTGGATGTGCCTTTCGTGTTGGCTTGTTCTATAACTACAGGCTTTTTGTCGTCTGCCATTGATTCGATTCCAAATAAAGTTTAAGTGCTCGATTACTATACTAAAGTGGCTTTCCAGCCCGAGTCCAGCAAACTTAATGGAATTTTATCAAGATTTTGACTATTCCTAATGATAACGATTTGTTAAAATTGTTGCGAGTATATTGGAGGTGATATGCAGGAGATGAAAGGGGTAAAGCTTAGAAAGCATGTATCAATTGCGTTGTTGCTTTTGATCTATATTGCAGTGTTAGCCTACCTTTCTAAATTCATTGTTTAGCAGGCAGACTAACATTCCTATTTTAGCGGCTTAAGCGTCGTCGTACTCTTCTATTTCAATTCCTTCAATCAAATAGCCTGTCTCAGCCAAATCGGAATTGATGGTCTCAGTTTTCAACGTTCCTACCACGTAAATGACATCCCACAGTTGATGTATCGGAGCACCTTTTTCAAACTTCACGTAGATAATTTGGTTTGGTGGCGGTGGCGGGACATGAACACAAGCGCCGAAGTAGGGAACCAATAAGAACTCTGTCACCTTTTTATCGTCGCCTTCTAAGGGGATAACAAAGCCTGGGATTTTCACTTTGCTGCCATTCAATTCTGGGCGAACGCTGCCCACTTTGGATTGACGAACAACGTCTGTGTTGTGATCCGCAACCGGCATCCCTCCAGCTGTAAATTGCTTTCTTTCGTTCTCTGGGATGAGATCAATCCAGTCCAGGGTTAATGTTTCTACAGTCACTTTGTCTGCGTATGCGGGAGCCATAAAGCTCAAGGCGCAGCAAAGGATGAGTAGGATTTTTTTCATCTTATATCCTTATATCCTTATATCCTAATGGTCATACCGTCCGCCAGAGATTGACGATACGCTCTGAATGCGGGAATAAACCCGATGAGTATACCTGCACTTTGTACTAAACCAAGTAACATCCACTCGTGAGCACTCAACACGGTAAGTTCTATATTTATGCCATACAATTGCGCTGCAATGGGGCTTATTATTGCAATTAATATGTAAAGAAGTGCGATGCCAAATACAATACCTGCAAGTGTTAATGCGCTGGCTTCGCTAATCAGTAAGAAAAAGATGTGCTTAGGGCGCGCACCCATCGCACGCAATATCGCCATTTCTCTTCTTCGCTCTTGCAAGCTGGTTAACAGGCTGCTTAGCATACCCAGTAGCCCAGCAACGACCACAAATCCCGATACTGCCAGCAATGCTTGTTCAGCCACCGACATCATCCCCCAAAGTTCGTGAAGTGCGATACCAGGTAAAATCGCACTCATGGGTTCTTTGTTGTAGGTGTTGATCTGGCGCTGCAGCGCAAAGGTATGAATCTTCGATTTCAGCCCTAGCATAAAGGAAGTGATTTGCTTTGGCTGGAAATTTTGTTGCTCTAGAACCTCTGAGCTCGGTGTTTCGCCAATTTTTGCACCGGACTCCCAACCCACGTGAATCGCTTCAATCGCTTGCAGGGAAACATGAACGGTTTTATCTACTGGTGTTCCTGTTGGCGCAAAGATGCCCACAATTTTAAAAGGAAGGTTGTCGTGGCGAGTGAATGACTTATCACTAATGCCATGGGCAATAATGATTTCGTCACCTACCTTGTAGTTAAGTGCTTTGGCAACATCGGCACCGATCACCGTCTCAAATAGACGGTTGAAAGGCTTACCTTCACGCAATTCTAGCGGCTGCTTTTTGCCATAACGAAAATGCTCGAAGTAACTTTGGTTTGTACCAAGCACGCGGAACCCCTGATGGGAGTCACCTAGAGACATTGGAATCGCCCACTTTACTGATCGGTGCTGGCTAAATTCTTCAAAGCTTCTCCAGTCGATATTATTTGTGGCATTACCAATTCGAAAAACAGAATAAAGCAGCAGGTTGACTTGACCCGATCGAGAGCCAACGATCAAATCGGTACCTGAAACCGTATTGGCAAAGCTGCTTTTGGCTTGCGTGCGTATGCGTTCTACTCCAAGGAGTAACACCACTGATATGGCGACGGTGAGAATCGTTAAGAATGCCGTTGCTTTGCGATTGCCCAGACTTTTACGGGCAAGATGAAGAATAGCCATTAGCGATCGCCTCCTAAAGCCTGATTAATATTTGGTAGATCGATGGTTCGATCAAAGAAAGACTCCAACGTTGGGTCGTGGCTAACAAATACTAAGGTGGTATTGGCTTGTGTGGCTTCTTCCATTAGAAGTTCAATAAAGGCGGCACGGTTGTCATGGTCGAGTGCGGACGTGGGTTCGTCGGCAATCAGTAATTCAGGGTGACCAATCAAAGCTCGGGCAGCAGCAACACGCTGTTGTTGACCAATACTGAGGTCAATAACGGGAGAGTGGATCTTATCTTTTGGTAGGTGCAGACGCTCCAGTAAATGCTTGGCTTCTTGTTCCAGCGATTGTTTGACGTTATTTTTTCGAAGGCTAGAAAACTGGCAAGGTAAGAGCACATTATCAATCACTGACAAATACGGCAGCAAATTGAATTGTTGAAATATGTAACCGATATGATCGGCTCTAAAGCGATCCCGTTGTCCTTGTGAAAAACTGGAAACCGTTTCACCTAATATAGACACGCTGCCGTGTTGGGGCGTTAAGATACCGGTTAGTAAGCCCAGTAATGTCGATTTACCGCAGCCACTTGGCCCTTTGATGAAGATTCGCTCTTTTTGTGAAACGGCAAATTCAGAGATATTCAAGGTATCCGGTGCATCTGGTGTCCAAGTGTAACGGATATCTTTCAGAGAAATTATCTGTGAAGAGGTAGGAGAGGCTGTCATGGTGCGATCCGTTCTGTTTTAGCGTCAATAGATCCTGTTTATTCAATACCCAGTTAGGACCGGTTTATCTTTCGTGGTTAAACCTTTCGAAAGATAAACCGAACTCGGTATTCTGGGTATTGTTTTATCTGATTTTATGAATCAATAACAGATTGTTAGAACGAAACCTTGTGGTTGTTCTTACTCAGCTCGGTTGCTACTTGAGCTTTTTCGGTGATCATGTTTACGCTCATTGATTCTGTTGATGGGAAGTGTTTGAACCATTGAGTATCAATCTGGTTTAATTTTGCGATATTGCCACAATCGAAGTGGTATTCAACGATGAACTCACCGTGACCGCCATGTTCTTCATGATCATGCTTATCGTGATCGTGTTTATCATGGTCGTCGTGATGATCATGTTTGTCATGATCGTGTTTATCATGGTCATCGTGATGGTCATGTTTGTCATGATCGTGCTTATCATGGTCATCGTGGTGGTCATGTTTGTCATGATCGTGCTTATCATGGTCATCGTGGTGGTCATGTTTGTCATGATCGTGCTTATCATGGTCGTCGTGATGGTCATGCTTGTCATGATCGTCGTGACCGCCATCTTCTCCAAGTGTATGGCGAACTTCAGTAAAGGTCGGCTTACACTGAGCTGCACTAGAAAGCGTCATTACTTTGTCTGCTTTGTTTAATACAGACAACGCGTTTGCTAGCTGTTTCTTTTGCTCTGCATTTTTAGGTGCACTTTCAAAACCAACAACATCAGCGCCAGGAGCATGGATTTCCATCAACAGCTCGTCACCGTCTTGTGCAATGTTAAGTTCTACAACACCGTGGACGTGCGCATCATGTTGACGAAATTCTTCTGCGTGTGCCGATGTTGTAACGATAGCCGCTGCCAATAGTGAAAGTTTAAATACGTGGTTCATGTTTACCTCTGTTTATAAATTTGAATGAAAAGTAGATGGCTAAACGAGAACACGTGGTGGAGAGCGAGCATGGTAATACGGCAACGGTGCAAAGCTTGGTTTCAGAACATCGTAGGCTTTTGTCCAGAAAAAATGCGGCACATATGGAATTGATGGAATGGACCCTGAAAGCGCATACTTACTGATCGAAAACATCTCACACGCATGTTCTTCATGGTGTGCGGGTTCCCAATCCTGACTGTGTACAACAAACGCCGCACTCAACCAAAGCACACAGCTAATGGCGAGAAAAACGAAGAATTGTTGAAACGTCCGTAAATGCATTTGAGTCAAATATCAAAAATAAAGGCTAAATGTAATAACATAACAAGGGTGCTGCAAGCGAATTTTCTACCCTTTCAAACCGGTGTCATTATTCCAACAACAAAGAGCGACCTAAGTGGTCGCTCTTTATACTAACAAGGTAATCTACGATGATTAAAGTTCGGTGACAATCTCACGCGAAAACGCTTTCTCACAGTACTTACACTTCAAACGCACATCTTCATTTCGCTCGATGAGAGAGAATGACGTATCGATAGGCTCGAAGTTTGAGATGCAGTTGCTATTAGGGCATGCGAATACCCCCAAGATTTTTTCAGGCAGTGTTAGCGCTAGCTTTTTCACAACCTTGTACTCTTCAATTTGATTCACGGTTGCATGGGGAGCATACAGCGCCAGCTTTTGCGCTTGATCTTCATTGATAAAGACATTTTCAATCTTCAGAAGATCTTTTGCGCCTAATGCAGAAGACGGTAAGTTTAATCCGATGGTGACACGCTCTTCTGAATTGTGCATATCGAACAAGCGCAAAACCTTAATACCGATTTGAGCAGGAATGTGGTCGATAACGGTACCGTTACGAATCGCTTCTACCTGCAATTGAGTTTCTTTAGCCATGATCTTTCTCCTCAGTTACAGAGTGTCGTTAAGTACAAGTGCCAACAGTGCTTCACGGGCGTAGACGCCATTTTCAGCTTGCTGGAAGAAATACGCGTAAGGGGTTTTATCGACATCCACTGTAATTTCATCCACACGAGGGAGTGGGTGAAGGACTTTTAGGTTGTCTTTAGCACCGGTTAGCGTGGCAGCAGATAACACGTACGCCGATTTGATATGGGCATATTCAGATTCATCAAAACGTTCTTTTTGAACTCGAGTCATGTACAGAATATCGAGTTCTGGGACCACACTTTCCATTTCTGTATGCAGGCTGTATTCGATGCCAGCATCATCCAGTTCTTCACAAATGTAATCCGGCATTGCCAATGCTTCTGGCGCAATGAAGAAGAAGCGGTTATTGCTGAACTTAGCCAAGGCTTGTGTTAGTGAATGCACCGTGCGTCCGTATTTTAAATCACCCACGAAGGCGACGTTTAGGTTGTCTAAACTTCCCTGAGTTTCGTAGATGCTGAATAGGTCTAATAATGTTTGTGTTGGATGCTGATTTGCACCATCGCCAGCGTTAATCACTGGAACATTATTAGAGAATTCAGACGCAAGGCGAGCTGCCCCTTCTTGTGGGTGGCGCATAACGAACGCGTCGACGTAAGAAGATATGACTTGCACAGAATCCGCTAGAGTCTCGCCTTTCTTAGCCAGAGAGGTGTTGCCATCGTTATCAAAGCCAATTACATCGCCACCAATACGTTGCACTGCGGTTTCAAATGAAAGACGTGTTCGGGTGGAAGGTTCAAAGAAGCAACTTGCGATAACTTTGTTTTTAATGAGCTCTGGTTGAGGTTCATTTTTCAGCTGACCTGCTGTTTTCACGATCAGCTCCAGCTCGTCACGAGACAGCTCAGAAATGGAGATAATGTGTTTTTGATAGAGTGAGTTCGCCATGATCTTCTTCCCTATGGTGATGCCATAAAAAAGCCCCCCTATTGAAGGGAGGCTTTAAAAAATAATACGGGAACAATAAAACAAAACAGGGAAGCCTAGTCGCTTCTTAATCATCACTAAATCAGGGATGAGAGTGTGTTTCATTAATCGTTCCTCAGACAAATTGCGGAGAATTATACGCCTAAGGAACGTGATCGCAAGCGATTACATTGTGTTTTTTGTTACTTCTATTGTCCTAGGGTTGCCACCATAACGGCTTTGATTGTATGCATGCGGTTTTCGGCTTGATCAAAAACAATGGATTGCTCAGATTCAAACACCTCTTCAGTAACTTCTAGTCCTTTTAAACCGTACTTGTCGGCTATCTCTTTCCCGATGGTGGTTTCATCGTTGTGGAAAGCAGGCAGGCAATGCATAAATTTGGCGTTCGGGTTACCTGTGGCGCTCATGACCTTAGCGTTAATTTGGTAAGGCGTCATTTGTGCCACGCGCTCATCCCATGCTTCAGGTGCTTCTCCCATTGAAACCCACACATCTGTGTAGAGGAAGTCCGCACCCTGAACACCTGTTTCTACATCTTCGGTGAAGTGTAAAGAAGCACCTGTGGATTGAGCGATGGTTTGGCATTCATCTATTAACTCTGAACTTGGCCAATAGGCTTTTGGTGCCACCACGGTAAAGTGCATACCCATTTTGGCTGCGCCGACTAAAAGAGAATTCCCCATGTTGTAGCGGGCATCGCCAAGGTAGGCAAATTGAATTTCATTCAGCGGTTTACCATTACTGTGTTCAAGCATGGTTAAAAAGTCTGCAAGGATCTGAGTGGGGTGGAACTCATCGGTAAGCCCATTCCAAACAGGCACGCCAGCGTGTTTGCCGAGTGTTTCGACGATGTCTTGCCCAAATCCACGATATTGAATGCCATCGTACATTCTGCCTAGTACACGAGCCGTATCTTTCATCGACTCCTTATGACCAATCTGAGAGCCCGATGGACCGATGTAGGAAACTTGGGCGCCTTGATCAAAAGCGGCCACTTCAAATGCGCATCGAGTTCGGGTAGAGGCTTTTTCGAATATTAATGCGATATTCTTCCCGATAAGCGTTTTCTGTTCAGTGCCTGAATATTTCGCCGCTTTTAACTGCTGAGACAGTTGAAGCAGAAAGTCAATTTCCTTGGGCGTATAGTCAAGCAGCTTTAAGAAGTTGCGATTGCGTAAATTGAAAGCCATAAATCTTCCTTCGATAAGGCAAGTACGTTAAAAATCATTTATACATATAAATTCACTTTTTGTGAATGTTTATTTTAAATAAAACAAAAAAAGGTTGACGCTGTTAGCATCAACCTTTTGAGTGTAGTAACCCACATCAAGGTGGGTTGAAGGAGAGCGGGTGTTTTTTAGATTCCGTCGCGTTCAATAGGACAGCTCATACAGCGAGCGCCACCTCGTCCACGTCCTAGCTCGTTACCCGGAATAGTCAGAACTTCAATCCCTGCTTTATCGTATTTTTCGTTGGTGTAAACGTTGCGTTCGTATGCGACGACAACACCAGGCTTCACTGTCAGAACGTTATTAGCATCATTCCACTGTTCGCGTTCTGCTTCGTAATTATCGCCACCTGTCGTAATAATTTTAAGGTGATCAACATCCAGCGCTTGTTCAACGGCATGAATATAGTTTGGCACTTGCTCTACGTTCATCGCTTTGCCGCCATTTGGCGTAAGGCGCCAAGTTTCCAAGTCGTTACGCATGATTTCTGGATAGACCGAGAACGTATCAACGTCCATGTGCGTCATCACAGTATCTAAGTGCATACAGGAACGGTGCTTGGGCAAGTTAATCGCAATCACTTGAGATGCTTGACCTGACTCAAATAACCCTGCTGCCAAGTTCTCGACACCCTGAGGCGTGGTTCGTTCTGACATACCGACCAAGACGGCACCGTTACCAATAACCAAAACATCGCCGCCTTCAATATTTGCGTTATCGTAATGCAAATCTTCATCACCGAAGTATTTGATAAAATCTTGACCTGCAAACACAGGGTGCCAACGGTAAATGGCGCGCAAATGGTTCGTTTCACGCTGACGTGCAGGCATCATCATCGGGTTCAGTGATACCCCACCGTATACCCAGCAAGACGTATCGCGGGTGAATAGGTGGTTTGGTAAAGGCTCTATCACAAAGTCCAAAGGTTGATGCATCTTCGGTAGCATGGAAGCGGAAGCAATAGGCAACTCTGAATAGGCTAAACCACCAAGCAAAACTGTCGCTAGGTGTTCGTTGTCCATTTCACTCAGGTAATGACGCAACTCACGCGCGAAAGTTGGACCGTAGCGAAAATCTGAAATCTGAGTATTAAGCAGCCATGTTCTGGCCTCTGGCACGGCTAAGGTTTCAACAAGAAGATCGTGAAGCAGCAATACTTCTACGTCTTGTTCTCTTAGTGTTTGTGCAAAAGTATCGTGTTCTCCACCTGCCGCTTCTACTGCTAAAACGTCGTCAAACAACAGCTCCTGACAGTTAGAAGGGGTTAAGTGGGTGAGTGCGCGCTCGGGACGATTTAACAACACTCTGCGCAATTGACCGACTTCAGAGCCGACATACAGCTTACTCATTGGGTGTCCTTTCTAATAATTCCGTGACTGACCCTTTGCTTTAATCCGATTCCACTTTCTTGTAACAAGTGCTCGCAACAAACGCTGCAATAAGCCAGTGGTTTAGATGAAACAAAAGGGCGACCTACTTTAAAATGAGGTCCGACTCACATTTATGACAAGGATGAAGACAAGATGCAAGTCGGTAATTTAGTGATAATGTCGATGTTTAGGGCGTATTTTTAGAGGATTAGTCCTTTTTGGCTTGTGTTTGTAAATTTTAGTGTTGTTTTTGAGTGAAATGGATACAGTGCTGGGGTGCCTGAATATTCATGTCGGATGGTCAGCGAAGCGTCATGATACCCATTACTGTGTGAATGAAGATGCATTAATCTGGTCAAATCACGGTGAATCGTTAGATTTTATGCAGTTCTATGGATTTCAACTCTATGCAATATTGAGTCATAAATCGGCGTATTTATTAAAAAACGCGGTGAAAAGCCTGACCTGACTTTGTTCTGTTTCAAAAAAAGTAAGTACATTTGTTAATATTTTGTTTCTGTGACTCAAGGTTGGTTTTGGTTAGCAGAAAAAATGCTCAAGGATCGAGTTTGCTGGTGGTAATTTGCTGCGAACCGTGCCATATTTCACGCGTTTAATTACCCAGAGAGCGGAGCAATCGAATGTCTCAACAAGATGAATACCTATCGGTAGAAGCGTTACTTGAAATTCAAAAAGAAGACACTCGCGAAATCATCAGTGCATTACTTGAAGACGGCAGTGAACCTGATGCTCTGTATGAAATTGAACATCACCTGTTTGCCGAAGACTTCAATACGCTAGAAAAAGCCGTAGTAGAAGCGTTCAAAATGGGCTTTGAAGTCCTTGAAGCAGAAGAAACAGAAGATGAAGATGGCAACAAACTTCTTTGTTGTGATGCCGTGATGGAATCAGCTCTAAATGCTGAACTCATCGATGCACAAGTCGAAAAGCTGGTTAACCTTGCTGAAAAATACGACATCATCTACGACGGGTGGGGTACATTTTATGAAGGTGAAGATGCCGCTTACGACGTTGAAGAAGACGACGAAGAATAACCTTCCCATCCTCATCGAGAAACGCTGGCTTAATGCTGGCGTTTTTTTATATCTAAACGCAGACCTTGGCTCCCATTTTGATCATGTGGTGGTCAGACAATTGAAATTTCATTAGAAATTATGTGTCTACTTTCATTATAATGCCTCCAAACTTGATCTGGCTCAATTTATCATGCAACTTTCGCTCGCTGGTCTTTGGCAGCTTTCACCGCTCACAGACCTCTCTATCCCGCAGGACGATATCACCTTCCCAGCACCGCTTAGCGATGTGTTGCCTGAGTCTATTTCTGAATCTGACATCCGAAATCAAGAATGGCATTTAATGCATGATATTGAAGTCGATGATGCGATGTTGGCTTTTCCAGCGGTGGATTTGGTGATGGCTGGTGTTGATTACTATGCCGAGGTGCGGATTAATGGTGTCGCGGTATTTGATTGCGATGGCACTCAGAATCGTTATAAGAAGGACATTCGCCCCTATTTACAGCCAGGTAGAAATCGCTTTGAAATTTTGTTCTTGGAACAAGATGAAGACTGGCTACTGGACGAAACACCAGAGATTTGCCAGTTGAACCCAGAGCCTGTGTTAGAAACAGATAAGCGAGTTGGAATATGGCAGGCTCCATACCTGCAATTTATTCGTAATTTGAGGCTTGATCATATTACCACTGAGCAGATCTGGCACCATGGTGGTGGTTGTGAGTTTAAAGTGGATCTCTATTATCAGACCTTCGCTGCGGGATTGGTGTCGGCATCGGTGAAATTTGATGGCATGACCTATCATATTCCTATTGATGTCAGAGCTGATCACGCCACAGCGTTGTTCCAAGTCGAAGCACCACGCTACGCTAACCCGATCTTCCCAGACGATCGCGATCTCTACCAATTGGATGTGATGCTAGACGGGCAAAGCCAAAATATGCGGATAGGGCTCAGTAAAGATCTCTGCGTGATGCATTTTCCTGTTTAGTGAAGTGCAACGAATTGGTATTACTACTAAATGTGGCAGCTATCGGTTCCCTCCATATTATGATTTTATGTTAGCAGCTCAACTTGGCTGTTTTACATAAAGGATCTAATGTGTTTTTTCATGCAAGTGACATCAGCGATACGCTTAAAAATCAGATAATAGAAGGCAGAAATAAGAGCTTTCCGAATCATTCGTCAAATAACTACTTTTACAAACAAGTGCCTTATGGGGTTATTGTGATATTTGATGGGGATAAATTGGTCTCTCAATGTTCGATAATTTATCGGTACATAAATATTGATGAATCGTTCTTACCCATTCTTGGGGTGTCGGATGCATGGGTCGATGAAAAGTACAGGAAGAAAGGGTTCTTAAAATCCATGCTTGATGAGGTTCAGACCATGAGCTGGGATATGGGAATAGAATGCAATGTCCTTGTGGCCGACGTTCCGAGCATCTACTCCAAATATGGGTTTGTTGAATACAATCCGGTGGCACAATGGCTTAGAGTTCATGAAGGTAAGAACTATGGAGTGTCTGTAGAAAAAATCAAAGGCATTATGATCAGGAGTCTAGGAACGAGCAAGCCCCCTCAAAAAATGACAAGTATAGACTTCTTAGGGGAGTTGTTTTAATTAAACCAATGACCTAAAGCGCCTTCGCCATTACCACTTCACAGGCATCATGACCGGTATCCCCCCACGGGGCGTCTAAATGTTTAAATCCGAGATTTTCATAGAGTTTGATGGCGGTTTTTAAACATTGGGTGGTTTCAAGGTAGCATTGCTTGAAACCTTGATGTTGGGCGTGCTCCATGGCCATTTTTGCGATGGTTTTGGCTAACCCCTTACCTCTGGCTTCCGGTAAAAAGTACATTTTCTGTAATTCGCACACGTCATCTCGACCACGTAAAGGGGCGTAACCACCTCCTCCGACTATTTTTCCATTGTTCTCGATAACCCAGTATTGGGAGCGGGGCTGCGAGTACACGTCGTATAAAAATTCTAGAGTCGGGTCCGCCACGCTATAGCCTTTATCTGAAGAAAGCCCATGCTCTTCTGAGACCGTTCGGATCACCGCAGCTAATGCGGCGTTGTCGCTTTTTCGTATTGGGCGTAGCGTTAATTCATAGCTCATTTTGGAGGATGTCAGTGAGCGAATGTAGTGATCCAGAGCGCTCTGTAAACTTGCTTGCTCTTCAAAAGACATTTGGTTTAGTGCGGCTTCGTAGCGCACGTCTTGTTGGTGGTTTAACTGTTGAAGAAGATCGTACCCCTTTGCCGTTAATGTATAGAGAACACTGCGTTTGTCCTGTTGATTCGTTGTGACTTCAATGCACAGCTTGCTGGCGAGGCTTTTAAGTGCTCGGCTGGCGTTGGATTTGTCGATGTTCAGCCTTTGAGCAACCTGATTTACGGTGAGTACCTGCTGCTCTAATTCAATTAAGCAGTGCGCTTGAATCGGAGATAAATCGATGTTCCCACATTGTTTATCGAGTAAACCAAGTTCACGAACAAGGTTGCGAGAAAGGGTACGTAGCGTTGAGGTATCCATATTAACCACTAAATATAGTTGCGACTAACAACTATATTTAGTGTGATGTGGCAACTAAATCAAGAGGCAAGGATGTTAAATGTGGTTGTGTTGGCAAATTGGAGCCAAACGGCTTCGCTTTAGCCAAATTCTTTCATGGAAATAGTAGGCAACCGTATTAATACTGGGTTCCAACAATGCCATGACGCCACCAATGAATGCATCCCCTGTTATTAAGTAGGTGACGGTAAATGCGACACCAAAATGCACACTGGCAAAGCTGGCTGTTTTTAATTGAGTTTGGGATTGGTAGCGTCTTAGCCACGGTATTTGCCCCCAAGCTTTTTCATGGAAATAGAAAGCAACGGTATTAACTGAGGGCTCTATCATCGCAATTAAACTGCCAGGTAAAATATCCCCTGTTAGTAGGTACGCGACAGAAAATGCGATTGAAAAATGGAGTACGGCGAAAGTGAGTGTTTTCTTCATTATTCTGTCCTCGTAAGTGAATAGACCCTAGTATCTCTACTTTTATTGGTTCGGTAAAAACGATTGTTTCTATCGTTTTAATTGCTAATACCTAACATTGTTGGAGTGCGCATTGCTTGATTCGCAATATTGAAAATAAAGTTGAAGCGAATGAATTGGTTAGTGGCTGATATTTGATCAGGCTGGTATTTTAGATAGCGGTTATTTTTAACCGCCATTAGCTAATAATGGTAATCACTCTCTCGCTCCGAGTCCGAAGACAGCGATCTAAATAAAACAATGATCTAAACAAAGCTGCGATCTCGGTAAAAAAGGTATGGGGCGAACACGTCAGAATGGAAAAATATGGAACAGAACAACAGGCTTGAACAGAACAACTCTATCGAAGAGAAGAACAACAAGTACCCGTTCAAATTTGAAGGGGAAGGCGCCGAGTTTTTTGGGATTTGGATCGTTAATGTTCTCTTATCCGTGATTACGCTGGGTATTTATTCGGCGTGGGCGAAGGTGAGAACCAATCAATATTTTTACGGCAACACTCGGCTCGATGGTGATGGTTTTGAATATCACGCTAAGCCGATTCAAATTTTAAAGGGTCGTATTATAGCGGTGGTTGTTTTTATCATTTGGAGCGTATCAAATCAGTTTGCACCCGAAGTGAGTGGGGTTCTGATGTTGGCGTTTCTCGCCATTCTACCTTGGCTGGCTTGGAGTAATGCGCGTTTTGATTCCGCAATGACCAGTTACCGCAATGTGCACTTCTCTTTTACTGGGACATTAAAGGAAGCTTACATGGCTATTCTAGGAAGAGGGATGGCAATCATTGCGTTGTTTCTTTCTGCTATGGCGGCAATTAGCTTCGAGATCGTTCCGGTTGGTGTACTTTTACTGCTGACGATACCTTTTGTGTTCGTCTGGGTTTTGGTGGGAATTTCGAACTATTTTGCTAACGGATACCGTTATGGTAAGCGCAAGTTTTCTGCTCAATATACCGTCAAGGCTTACTTAGCGATTTATCTTAAAACCATGCTGTTTGCGTTTGGCTTGTCGATTGCGTTTGGTGTTGTTGCGTCTTTGTTCGCAGGGGCTTCTTTGCTTTCAATGGTATCTTCAGACTTTACACTTTCTGATGGCGGGTTCCCTAATTTTGCTTTCTTCGGTTTGATTATCGCTATTTACATTGGGCTTTTCTTTGTTGGGGTTATCGCTAATGCCTTTAAAACGGCTCAAATGCGTAATTACACCTTTGCACAATTAAACATTGATGCAAGCGACCAAGCTAAGAGTGAGCACCTTCAAGGTGATGAAGACAAACCAGAAAATACGGGCTTTGCGTTTGAATCAACGTTGGCAACGTGGAGCTTTGTCTGGCTGATAATGACGAACTTTTTGCTGCAACTGGTGACTTTCGGTATCGCAAGACCGTGGGTCATGGTTAGAACCAGCCATTTCCTTGCTAACCATACCTATGTGATTGGCGATCTGCCAAACCTAGTGGTAGAAGGGGAAGATCAGGACATGAAATCGGCGGTTTCCGATGAATTGTCTAATGTCTTTGATGTCGACATCGGGATTGGCTAATGCGAGTCAAAGGGATCGCCCACCCCCCCAAAAGCTCTGTACGCATAGAGGCGGAGCTGGATTTGTCGCAGCGTGACTTTATGTATCTACATGTGGATGGGCAGATTTTCAGTGCGTCCATCCATGATATCGACATCACAGCTTCACCTGGCAAATTGCCACCGAAAATCCGGTTACCTTCTGGGTGGTTGTTTGTGCCCAGCAGTGCTGAGAAGATCAATGAATTTCTAGTACAGCATGGAAAAAAGAGCAGCCTAAGTCACCTGGAAAAAAACGCAAAAGCGATCATAGTAAGCACATTGCTGATCGTTGGATTAACCATAGGTTCTTTTACCCATGGTATTCCTTGGTTTAGCAAGCAGGTGGTGAATTGGTTGCCTCATGAAGCACATGAAGTGTTGGCTGATTATGTCTTAACTTCCATTGATGAAGAGTGGCTTTCACCTTCTGAATTACCTATTGAGCAGCAAGATGCCATTAGAGCGCGATTCTATCAGCATTTAGGTAAACTCCCGCCCGCTCCATTTGCCCCTCAGCTGGAGTTTCGCTCGTCTGATGGTTCACCTAATGCCTTTGCATTAAGTGGAGGCGTGATCATCATGCTTGACGAGATGGTCGAGCTTGCTCAGACAGAAGAAGAACTCGACGCAATATTGCTGCATGAACTGGGGCATATTTATCATCAGCATGTCATGCATAGGCTCGTCTCATCCAGTTTGGTTTCTGCAACGGTAGCCGTGATGACAGGTGAAAGCTCGGGGCTCATTGATACTATGGTTGGAGCCGGTGTTTTTGTTTTGCAAAGTGGGCATTCCCGAGAAGCAGAAAAAGAAGCGGACGAATTTGCTAAAAAGTCGCTAAAGAAGATATACGGGACGAGTGAGCCGCTGGCTGTGATTTTTGAGCGCTTACAAGAGGAATCGAGTGATATTCCGGAGTGGCTAAGTTCACACCCTGAAATGGAAAAACGCATTCAAGAGGCGAGAGAATAGGGTTCTAATTTCTACTCACAGTAGATAGAGGTTGGACATAAAAAAACGAGCGTCAGTGCGCTCGTTTCTGTATTCATTTCAAAGACGTATTTTATCAAAACCGAGTCTTGTCAAAAGCTTGTCTTTTCAAAGCCGTATCTTATTAAAAGCTTGTCTTTTCAAAAACTAAGACTATTTACGTACCGCAATCGCTTCAATTTCGATTTTTACATCTTTTGGCAGGCGAGCAACTTCTACGCATGAACGCGCTGGGTAATTCGCTACATCGTGCTCATCGAAAAACTTACCATACACTTCGTTTACTGTTCCGAAGTCGTTCAGATCTTTTACAAAAACTGTAAGTTTTACGATATCTGCAACCGTCAAACCTGAAGATTCAACGACTGCTTTTACATTCTCAAGAGATTGGCGCGCTTGTGCTGCGATGTCTTCTGGTACTTCACCAGTTGCTGGAACCACTGGGATTTGACCAGAAGTCAGTACCATGTTGCCAAGGTCAACACCTTGTACATATGGGCCAATAGCAGCAGGGGCAGATTCAGTGTGCAAAACTTTCGTCATTATTTTTGTTTCCACGTTGTTCAAAAGGGGTTTCAGTGTGCCTTTTGAGTCACTATTCGTAAAGAGGTGAGCGTTTTAAAAATGCGTTTCTACTAAATGCGTCACTTGGTAGTCGTTATCACACACACAAATATAGCGCCACTTATCAAAGGTTAAACAAGGGTGAGATGTTGAAAATACAACAATGTCACCAACAGTCAGCTCACTGTTCTCAGGAATCGCTAAGAACGTATGCTGATCCATAATATCGGTCGCGGTTAGCCCTTCGATACTTATCGCATCGCCATTGCGATAGACGCGTTCAGGTATGGGTAAACCGGCATCGAACGCCACATCTCGTTTTCCCATACCGATAATGGCTTTTCCCGGCTCAGGGATGGACAAAACATACGCCCAAAGCTCTAAGGAAGACGTGAGGTCTCCACCCATATGACAAGCCACACTATTGTCGCGCTGGCTGCGTTCCATGACGGTTTGCTGCGCATCTTGGTAAATACCTTTATCGTGAATGAGGTAACAGCCAGGTCGAATGATGGTGGTGAGGCGTGATTGGTTAGTAAAGCATTCAGCCACCACGTCATACCAAGCTGAACCTGCTCCTGTCAGAATGGGGCACTGGCGCTTTATCAAGCCTTGCTGTTTGAAAGACAGAGTGAGTTCAACAGCGCTGCCAATAAAATATCGGATCCGACGTTCTGAATCTTCACATTTGGGGATCGCCCCCTCATAGAATTCGATGCCATGAAGATCGACGCCAGGCAAATTTCGGATCATCATCGCCATGTTTTGCATCGCCTCTGGGTGCCTGACACCACAGCGTCCGCCGGCCATACCGTATTCTATCAATAGGTTGATCACTTGTTGGCGTTCTTGGAAAAATCGACTCAGTTGCTCTACGTTTTCTTGCGAATCGACGCAGCAAAAAAACTCGACGTCATTTTGAGACAGCAATTGAGAGGCTCTAGCCATATTGGCTTTACCCACCAATTGGTTCGCAAGCAATATACGTTTAGCGCCCGCTTCATAGGCAACCCAAGCCTGCTGAATATTGGCGACTGTTATTCCCCAAGCCCCTGCTTCCAATTGCTGTTGGAACAAATCTGGCGTCATGGTGGTTTTGCCGTGAGGCGCTAACTTAACACCATGCTGGTCGGCGAAGTTTTGCATCCATTGGAGGTTACTTTGTATCGCTGATTGTTTGATAACTGCGGCTGGCAGCATGATCTCTTCATTGATCAAACTGTATTGACCTTTACTATTGTTTTCAGCCCAAACGCCTTTGGAACCCACGGCTTCAAATTTGTTTTGGTAATGAGTAACGCTCTTCATGGATTTACTTTCCTACCTGTTGTTTTTCTAACAAGGTCAAAACTTCAATCAGTACTTTGCCTTATCTCGATTCTAGCTTTAATGAGTGATAGAAACTATCACACACCGTTTTTTAAACTGTGCGTCCTCTCACTGTTTGACCATTTAATTCCGCCTAGTATCCACTTTACATTAAGACCGTAAGAGTGTGGGTTTCTTTCCTATTCTAAGTTTAATTCGTTGTTTTATTAGGCTTATTATGTTTCATCTTTAATGATGGGATTGTTGTTGTAATAGTGTGCCTTATGCTCGTGACTCTTATGTTAGAAAAAAACATAGGCTAGGTGGTAATACCCAAATTGAGGAAGGGAAATGCAATACGATGTTGTGTTCCGAAACGTGCTTGTTGTCGATGGCACGGGTGAGAGCACGTACAGTGCAGATGTAGCCATAAAAGAAGGGCGTATTTTGGAGGTGGGTGATCTTGCCAATGCTGATGCGATCACCTTGATCGATGGCAATGGCTTGGCGCTTTCTCCCGGTTTTATTGATGTGCACACGCACGATGATACGAATGTGATTCGCTACCCAGATTGCTTGGCCAAGATAAGCCAAGGCGTGACAACCGTGGTTGTCGGTAACTGTGGAATTAGCGCTTCTCCTGCGATTCTAGCAAGCGATCCCCCTGACCCAATGAACCTGCTTGGTAAGCAATCAGATTTTCAATATCCAACTTTCCAATCTTATGCTCAAGCAGTTGAAACCGCGAAGCCTGCCGTAAATGTAGCAGCTCTGGTTGGGCACACCACGCTTCGTAACAATGTGATGGATGAGTTGCACCGCGCAGCATCGACTCAAGAAATAGCGGCAATGAAAGAAGCATTGAATCAAGCAATGCAAGAAGGGGCGCTAGGGTTAAGTTCTGGTTTGGCTTATGCCAGCGCCAAACAAGCTCCCACAGAAGAGGTCATGGCTTTAGCGGAAGAGCTTGCTGAGTTTGGCGGTATTTATACCACTCACATGAGAACCGAATTCGAACAAATACTAGAAGCAATGGATGAAGCTTTTCGTACAGGAAAACATGCGAAAGTCCCAGTTGTTATTTCTCATTTAAAATGCGCAGGAGCAGGTAACTGGGGACGCACCGTTGAAGTGTTGGACTTGATGGAGAAAACTGCGAAGCATCAAGATATTGGCTGTGATTGTTACCCCTATTCTGCGAGCTCTTCCACGTTGGATCTTAAGCAAGTCACCAGTGACTTCGATATCTTCATTACTTGGTCGGATACCCGACCTGATCTCGCGGGGCGGATGCTCAAAGACATTGCCAGTGAGATGAATTTATCGTTAATGGATACTGCGAAAGCGCTACAGCCTGCTGGCGCGGTTTATCATTGCATGGACGAATCGGATGTCGAGCGTGTATTGAAATACAAACTCACCATGGTCGGGTCCGATGGATTGCCGAATGATCCCCATCCTCACCCTAGGCTCTGGGGGGCGTTTCCCAAAGTATTGGGTCATTACAGCCGCGAGCGAAAGCTATTCACGTTGCCAGTGGCAATACACAAAATGACGGGCATGTCTGCCAAGCGCTTTGGGTTAGCCAAAAGAGGGGAAATAAAATCGGGTTACTTTGCTGATTTGGTGTTGTTTGACCCTAACGAAATTAGCGACGAAGCGACATTTGAAAACCCCGTTGCAGCGGCAAAAGGTGTTCACCTCGTTATGGTGAATGGAGAAATCAGTTATCAAAACGGGCGTGTCGCCCAATCGCGACATGGTCGATTCTTGTATAGAAACGAATACAGAAACAATTAAAGCGAAGGGCAAAGCCCTCACGTACAGAACTGGAATGTAAGAACTGGAGATTATTATGACAATTAAGCGTTACGGCATTGAAGGCGGAACGGGAACGGGTGGTCAGCATTTGCCATTTGCAAGGGCAACAGAAGCGGGCGGCTTTTTGTATGTGTCGGGTCAAACGCCGATGACAGATGGAGAAGTGGTGGAAGGTGGGATTGTGGATCAATCTCGTTTGGCGATTCAAAACTGTGTCGACATCATGACTGAAGCCGGATATGGGCTTGAAGATGTGGTTCACGTTAAAGTGGTTTTGACAGATTCTCGCTACTTTCAGTCGTTCAATAAGGTCTTTAAAGAGTTCTTTGGTGAACACCCGCCAGCACGTATCTGCATGGTGTGTGATTTGGTGGTGGATGTGAAAGTCGAAGTGGATGTGACTTGTTATCGAGAAGATCGCCGTTAAAACAACGACGCTCGTTGAATTGAAAAGAGCGCCGTTTGGCGCTCTTGGTTTATACACAAAACGGTTTCTGTAAAAAGGACACCGTTATTCAAAGTAAGAAACTCTACAAGCTGGTTTTAACAAGCTCGATCACTTTGGCGATTTCGTCTTCCGTTAGTGATCCTTCTTTCACAAACAGAACCGTTCCTTCTTTGTCGAGCACTGCAATGGCGGAGCTTTCTTCTTTCAGCTCCCACGCGCCAGCCGCCGTACCGTCTTTATCCAATACGATGGAAGACCAAGAGAACTCTTTTTTACTGTCTTCTGCTGACGATTTTACAAAAGATCCTGTTCCCCACATGGCATCATCTTGGTTGATAATGGTGGTGGTTTGGTAGGCATCTTTAGAGAAGTCGGCAGCGGTAATCGCTGTCATCAGAGGGGCATTCATTTTTTTAGAGCTAGAACGTCCAGCGATTGCCTGAATGACTCGCACTTTGCCTGTCAATTTGGCTGTGGACCATTCGGCGTATTCGATTTTGTCACCTTGTAGCATAAGTTCACCGTGGCTAGCGACATTCACAGTAGGCAAGCCTTTGCCTATCTCTATGGTGTGCGCCATGCCCATCATTGGTGCAGCAGCAAGGATCAGGGTGGAGAGCAATTTCAGTTTCATAATATTATCCGGCTGATTTTATTGATTAGTTATTTGCAAGAACGGCACATTCTGTAGATGCGATGTGTCCGCATTCACAGGTTAGCTTAATTTTGCGTTTTAACGCGAATACTTGGCGCTCAATTTGCCGATTTGGCTCTAATTTTGCAGAGCTGAACACAAAGTCATCACGAAATTCAAAAAGCGTCAAAAAAAGGATGGAGGGAATCATGGAACGGGTCTTTAAACACTATCATCCAAAGCAGATTGCTAAATTCGTCAAGATTCTGTTCAAAGGATCATTTTGTATTGCTGGTATCGGAATGTTTTATTTTGAACAAGGTAAAGTTGTACTGCCGGACATTAATAACAAGCAGATGCTAGGTGTTATGAAGGAAGTCAATGCAACGATTGACTCCCTTTCGAGCTTTTCAGCCTAATTGGGTATTTAACGCGATTAAGCTGAATGGAGCCGAATTTAGCTTTCAGGGGGGAAGCAAACGCCTGTTCCCCCGATACCACAGTATCCCTGAGGATTTTTTGCTAAGTATTGCTGGTGGTAGGTTTCAGCAAAAAAGTAAGTAGGAGCAGGCAACACTTCGGTGGTTATGGCGTTTCTTTGTTCAGCGGACAATGCTTTTTGATATTCCAGTTTCGAATCCAACGCCAACATCATTTGTTTTTCGCTGTACACGTAGATTGCTGAACGATATTGTGTGCCCATGTCGTTCCCTTGTCGCATGCCCTGAGTCGGGTCATGACTTTCCCAGAAAGTTTTCAACAATGTGTTAAACGAAATAACTTCAGGGTCAAATATCACTCGCACCACTTCTGTATGCCCTGTTTGTCCTGTGCACACTTCCTCATAAGTTGGATTTTGCGTAAACCCGCCTGCATACCCAACCGAGGTGGAGACTACGCCATCCAGTTTCCAGAACAGTCGCTCTGCACCCCAAAAGCAACCTAAGCCAAGCAAGACTTCTTGTTGGGTGCCTTTTGGTGCGTCGAAGAGGTTTGATTGATTCACAAAATGCGTTGCTTCTACGTTAAGCGGTGTGCTTCGACCTGGCAATGCATCGTTGGCTGACACCATTGTGAGTTTGTCTGCCATGTTGATTCCTTTCGTTTCTGAGGTTCTTATCTGCATTTAACAATAGTTGAGGTAGAAGAATCAATGACGGATTGATATCAACTCGCATCTTGAGGAGGTTTTGGTGTGAATCTTCGATCCCTCATTTTGAAGTTACTTGGGTATAATAACCCCGCTTAAGTAAAATATTATTGTGCAGATTAATTAGAGTTTGGTGTTACTCGTTGATTGTTTTAATAATAGAATTATATTGGGTTCAGAATCCATATGGTAACAGTTATAATTTTTATTTACTTTTTATGAATTATTTCATTATTAATGAATATGCTTTATCTGTATATATAAAATGTTACCTTACAGCTCTAAACTATCTAGCATGAATCGCCTCAATTTGTTTTATCTTCTATCTCAATTCCTTGTTTTATAGTGTTCTCTTACATTATCCATGCATCGAATCACTCGTAAAGATCGTAATAAACACCAATATTTTAATAAGTTGCCCAATTAGGATATGTGTTCAACATAACTTGGCTAGATAAAAGGATTTAATTTTGAACATAATATCCAATACGAAAAATACAGAGGCTAGTATTTTTGAACAAAGTAAAACACTGAGTGAAATAATTAAAAGAGAACCAATAATAGGAAGTTCACCTTTAGTTCTAAAAATAAGGCAGCAGACACACTTTGCTGTTGAAATGAAAATGTCGGTTTTTATTACCGGAGAAATGGGTACCGAAAAGAGTGAAGTGGCCGAGTTTATCCATAAAAAAAACCGAATACCAGTCAGTCGTTTTATCCGTATTCCATCCAGTTTTAGTGGGGTTGACGTGTATCAATCTCACTTAGAGAAAGCTTTAAAGGAAGCGAAAAATGGGACGTTATATCTGGAAGACATCGACGTGCTATCAAGAGACATACAGGACTTCTTGATTAGCCAATTTACTATGGGTTTGTACCATGATTTGTTAATTAATAATAATGTGAGGTTAATAATATCTTGCCGTAGATCATTAGGTGATCTAAAGAAAAATAATGCTTTTGTTGACGTGTTGTTAGAAAGCAATTTACCGTACATTGAAATTAATATTCCACCATTGAAAAAGAGAAATGATGATATCCCTGAATATGTAGCACATATTTTGTGTGAGTTTGGTATTGAGAAGAATATACAAGTCTCTCCGAGTGCTATGTCTTTACTTAAACAGTATGAATGGCCTGGTAATATTACTCAGGTTCGAAGTTTTTTGATATTACTAGCATCATGCTGTGATGGCATAATTCGTGAAGAAGATGTATTATCTTTAGGGGTTATTTCTAAAAAAGATTGTACATACGATATATTCGAAACCATATTGGAACAACGATTTGATAGGCTTGAAAACTTGCACCCAGCGTTGAGAAAAGCATTGATTTTTCTTGGCAATAATTATACAGAATGCATAAAGCTCAGCGATATGGCTAGTGCGGCTTATACCAGCCCCTCTCACCTTTCTTATCTTTTTCGAGAGCACCTTAATCTCTCCTTTAAAGCCATTCTTGTTCAAGTTCGTATTCAAAAAGCCATGCAGCTATTTGATGCCTCTCCAATGCTTAAAGTCACGGACGTGTGCTTGCAAGCTGGATTCGGTGACCTTAGCCATTTCGAGAAGATGTTTAAACGCTATGCCGACTGCACACCTCGCCAATATCGAGCGCAAAAAAGACAGCGTACTCAGTTTGCTTTTGCCAGTGCACCAGCTTGATATGAAGCCCTTGATTGTCCGTTGTTTTCGCCAAGTCTGACTCAGCGGTGATACGTAATATGAACCACATGAACGGACACAAAGAGCATTTTGATGGAAATCGATATTGAGAAGATGTTGCGCGAGTTTTCTCCCGTTACCTCAAGAAACATGCACCTAACGATGGTGGCGGATTCCATAGGGAAAGCGGCTGAAAATACCACTCATGCACAGCAGCAAATTCAAACCATCTTAGTGACAAACACCGCACTGGGATCTGGGCTTATCTATTCCATTGCAGCAAAAGGTTCTTAACCGTTTCTGAGGTGCATTTTTGTGCACCTCTTCATCAACAGGAGCACTAACTATGTCAGTGAACGGAGCCGTTACAGATTCTGTAACGCAAGTAAATACCTCTGTGGTCGGCGAAACGCCCGCTATGGCAGGAGGAAACCTACTGCTCGCAACCAGCCAAGCAATGGGGATCTCTGCACACAATAGCACCGGCGCAAATCAACAGGCCCAATTGGTACATCAGACAGCAACAATTCAAGGCGTGAACTCGTTGTTTGCCACAGGCACAGCGGTGATCGGACGAAGTGTTGAGCTGATTTTAGAACCTCAACCAGCAGCTTAATTAATAGTAAATTAGGAGATTATTATGGGTGATACAGTAAACGCACAAGTAACGGATTCGGTAACACAGGTGAACACAAAAGTTGTGGGTGAAACCCCTGCAATGGCAATGGGCAACCTGCTTATGTCTACCAGTCAGGCATTGGGCACAGCCGCTCATAACTCCACAGCAGACCAACAACAAGCGCAAATCACTATGCAAGCGGCAACGGTGCAAGGTGTTATCGAGAAAGACGCGTAATAAAGAAAGCACCTTTACCCATAAAACGGTAAAGGTGCACTCAAAGGAACGACAGATATGAAAGATCTTAATTCACCGCCCGATCAAGACAACTCCGCTTTTAATGCGGCGAACCAGTCGATTGCATAGTCTTCTGCTATGGCGTTAGCGGATGCGACTGATGACTTAAGAAACCTAAGTATCTTGAGTACAACCGCTATTGGGACAGCGTTAAGTCAAATGCTGGAAACAGGGGACACCAAGTACTTTCAGATCATCGATCAGGCACAAAGAGTCGTCACTAATGGCGCGGAAAACTTTGGGGTGGTCGGTGAGAAAGTCGCAACGGTATTGCAAGACCAAGCTCAATAATTCGTCGTATTTTTTCTGCCAGGCGGTCTTTTTAGTAGATAGGTAACTTTCATTCTCGCGAAACAGCGGTGATAGGTCACAACACATCATTATCCAGAGATCAAAGAGGAGCGAACATGGATAAGCAGGATACGCGCTTTGAAAACGAATTTGAGCATGAAGTCTCAAGCAAAACGATTGATGAATTTAATACGCTTCAGGCTTTTTCTGTTCAGCCAACCAGCCTGCTGGAAACCACTTTAGCAGATACGCTTGGTCTCTCGATGCATAATGCTGTGACCAGTCAGCAGCAGTCTCAAATGACCACCGCAGCCTCTGTCACCAATGCGTGTGCAAGGTTACTTCAAACTCAGATTAAGCCAGCGCCACTTGTGCAAGTGAATACGCCCATAGAAGAGCCTGCATTACCAAACACTAAGGTGCAAAGAATGGGGCACGATGAAGAGCCTTTAACCTCTGTCGCTGAAGAAGCAACAGAGGTGGAAGAACCCAAAAAAGGCAAATTTAGCTTACTGGGTTTTTTGAAGAAAGATAAAGGAGAGAGCAGTGGTGAGCAGTGATAATGCGTTGAATTTTGATGTAAAAAAACAGTTAGAACAAATCGAAGCCTTTACTCGAGATCAGCAGCAAGAAGTGCAAGAGATGATCGCCAAATCTCGTGAGCAATTTAACGTTTCCGATCCTGAAGAATCCGTCGATAGAATCGAATCTGAAGTGAATGGCATGCTCAGTAATATTGAGGGCTTGCTTGAACAAGAGATAAGAAAAATCAATGAGCAGCTTCAGCAGTTGCTTCCTAATGACTAGCAAATAAGGAAAGAGTATGGCAAAGCCACCAAAAGTGAATGAGCAAATTACGGATTCCGTAACGCAAACTAACACCCAAGTATTGGGCAGCGCTCCCTCGAATGCGATGGGTAACCTGTACACATCCATGGGACTCGCAATGTCTAACCTAAACAACAACGCAACCAATGCTCAGCAGCAAGCCAATATTGGTATGCAAGCAGCAACAGTTCAAGGTGTTAATGCGTTAACAGCGATTGGGACTGCCGCTCTCAGCAGAGCAACGGAAGAAATTGTTGAGAAAGACAGCGAGTAAGCCATAAAGCCGATTCGTCATCCCTGTCATTCTTGAAATGTTTGAGAAAACTCCACCCTGATACCCCATTTAGGCCAACCCTCTTAATTGGCCTTTTTTTATAGAGAGCGATGACCTTGAGGTAAGCCTTTGTTTTACGAGAAACGACCTTAGGCAAATGGACGAGTTTAGGAGATAACTATGAGTGACGACGGAAAAAAAGATCTGGAACAGGTTTCGGAGATGATCGTTCAACTCGCCGACTCTGCTATGTCCGACACCATGGGCTTGCACATGCAAAACGCGGTCACGACGCAGCAAGGCATGCAAACGGTCGCGAACGCCTCAACGTCTACCGCTTGTGCTCTGATTTTGAAAAAGGGTGGTTAGCTTTTTTGGGTAGAGGAAAGCTTTGGTAGAGAAAAGCTTTGGTAGAGAAAAGCTATGTGTAGAAAAAAGCTAGGGTAGAGGAACGTTATGGCGGGCGAGAGTACAACTGACAAAGCGAAACAATCCGTTGCCCAATCTACCGCTATTGCTATTCAAGATGCCGCAGATAACCTCCGTAACCTAAATACCATGAGCACCACAGCCATTGGTGTCGCCCTTTCAGAGCTTTTGGCCACCGGTGATCCTAAATATGTCCAAGTCATAGAACAAGCTCAAAAAATCATGGAAAAAGGCACTGCCAATTTTGCTGAATTGGGCAGTAAGGCTGCCGATGTTGCAAAGAAATTTGATTGAGTAGCGGTATGGGGCATATTTATCCGAATACGTGATTTCGCCTAAAAACCCCCTGTTCTTACTGGGTTTCTAACCCTCAATCCTCATTACAATCCTGGTTTTGTGCAGATGTTTTAATAAGGACACACAATGCGAATTCTTGAAATACTGATCATAGCCTGGCTAACTTTTATCTCTCTTTATTTATTCAATTCCGCTTTTAAAGCCATGGTGGACGCTTGGCTATTGGTTTCGTAATTTCCAACTCATTGGAAAGAACGTAATCTAATAGGAAAATCCAAGTTGAATGACGTCACTCAACTTGGATTGATTATCTGGGTCTCAGACCCACGTAGGGTTTTGAAAGCGAACGTCTACTTTGAGAAAAGCAGAAGTTTATTATTTGTTCATCAAACCACTACGTCACAGCAGCTATCAGTAAGAATGGTGAATGTGTCATTACCATCAATTACCGTTAAAGCGGAATAGTCATCATCGTTATAGCCAAGCCAATTGAGATACGCTTCTTGAGTATGACTCAGGTTGGAATGAGAAACAGAATCTACATCCGTTAAAGCAAAGTTTGAACCAGTAACAATCAGGCCGTGAGGTTCAAATCCATTGTTTCTTAGGTGTTCAGACGTTAGATTGAAGTTGGACGTTTGAGCCGTGCCCACAATCACTTCAAAATTTCTGAAATCGACAGAGTCATCGGACCCAAACACAAACTTGTCAAAACCCGATCCCCCATCGACGTCTCGAACAATGCCATCTGCTGCGTTTTTCAGTTTGGATATATCGACATAATCATGCCCTGAACCGGCATCGATGGTCACATCAGTTAGGTGCGAATTTTTACTGTCCACCATGGTGATAACATCACTGCCTGCACCAGTGCTTATATCAAAATCGTTTTCCCAAAGGCTGTTATTGGACTGAACAGAGATATAGATTTTGTCGTGACCGCATCCCGTTTCAATGTCACCACGCTTTGAGTTGTTGATCAGTACTTTTGAGCCGCAGTAATTGTTAAGTGTTACGTTTACGTCAACGAAGTTATCTAAGTAAACCCAGCTAGAGTCGCCCTCTACCTTGACCTCCTTATAATTTCCTTTATCCCATTCTTCCGTTCTGGCGTAAATTTTACCGCCATGACCCCAGTCGCAATTGACCAGATCAACCCCTTCGTCTAACCCGAAAGACCAACCTGTGCCAATGATTGCTTGTGTAGCATTTTCAACTGTTAAATTTCCGGCTGTTCCAGTGCTATCTAAGTTTGTAGTGCCTACTAACAGTACATCTTTCATAACAATAACCTCCATTTAATTGAAACGACATGTTTCGATTTGGAGTCTATTTGTTAATTTTGCGTTAGGAAATGTGTGAAGGAGACATTCACCTCAATATAGGGCGCAACGTATGACGAATAGGTTACCGTACGTTTTTCTAATTCATTTGATGGGTTTAGTTGCACTGAAATTAATTTAATAAATCTAATACTATAAAATTAGTTTTATTTAATAAGTGAGTGTTAACCTTTTGAGTCTTAGCGACTTTCATTGGCTGTTTTATGCTTCTTGAGTATATGTCTTATTTCTTCGTTATATCTCATAAGCCCACTGATCCTGAGTCATCTTCTCAATCTGATTAGACTCCAATGAATAGAGCTTGGCAGCATTCAATGGGGGGGAATAGACGTGAAGAGTGACTAAGTCTTGCCCGTTGGATTGCAAATTGGAGATTTGATGGATTTGGTTATCACAACTGGAAGTGATTTGATCTCTTTCTAGTTTGGTTGAACCGAGCGCGAAGATGTGCCCATTTTCTGCTCGCTCAAAATAGGTTTCTGTGGCTTCTCCTTTCAGTACTTTCACCCCGCAATTAGAACCTTCATGATCGTGTATTCGGCTTCTCTGACCGTTTAGCCACCCAAGAATGAGGACTTCCACATGATCACTTTGATACAAGTAGCGTCGATGGTATTGGGTACGATCAAAAACAGACAGTTCCTCTATCGTTGCTTGATCTACCCGAACATGCTCTAGCAAGAAACGGATCACCGGCAGCGAAAGCGGCTGGGAAGGTTGATCTAAATGAGAAACAAGTTCTTTGACACATATAGGCTGTACCGACGACGGGGTGATGGATAGCAATTCCGTTAGCACGTTCATATTCGTTGAGTCCGATTCGATAAAGGTAGTTTTATCTTAAAGTCGGCGAAGGAGAATTAGTTTTTAACTTGTTGCTGAATTGTTAATTTTTGAGCGATGTTTTTCTCATAAACGGGCATATTCGAGAAAGGATTGCTGAATATTGATCTTTGAGAAAATAATCGCAAATTTAATTCAAAAGCGAGTGTTTCGTGTCGACCCTATGTTTAGGGTTTAACGCTTACAGAGATAAATCGAGCCCGTACTTATCAAGAATGTCATCATAAACGCCATTTTCTTTAATCCGTTTAAGTGCTTCGTTAAAACGTTTTGTTAATGCTTTTGCGTTGGGGTATTCAGGAGAAACCATTAAATATGAATCCCAATTTGGGTTCCCGCTTTGATTGAGCATTTCTTCAAAGGTTGTGTCGAGAGTAGTAAATAGGTGTTGTTCATTTGGATAAAGCTTGCGAATCAGATACCAACCCAACAGTTCATCCATCAATATCAGATCGACTCGTCCTGCGTGTAGCCGCATAATGTTTTGGCTATCCTTCGAAACCAACTCAAGTCGTATGCCGGCTTCCTCCAAAGTAGTAATAGAAGCTTCGCCGGCTAAACTGCCAAATTTGTATGATTTAAGTTCGGAGAGTTGCTTAGCATCTTTTGGTATATCAAATCTTGATTTTCGGTAGAAAAATCGACCATTTGGATTAATGAGTACTCTGTCGGAGAAGCTGAAATTTTTGATACGCGCAGGAGTGATAGCGTAGGGAAATGCAGCAAAAGCGTCGCCATTTTTAACCATGTGTTCTGCTCTTTTCCACGGTACAAATTTATAGTCAGGCGTCATTCCCATTTCAATGACAACGGCGGTCGTGATCTCAGTGACAATGCCATAACCCTCCAGTTCGGCAGAGGTATAAGGCGGCCATTCGCCCGTTGCAAGGGGGAGTCGTTCTCGCTCTTGCGCTAAAGATTGTGATGCACTGATTCCCCAAAGCAATAAGCTCATGATAAGTAAAAGTTTCATCATCGTCCCCAAACTGCTTTATTTTCCCTTTTGAAAAGTATAGTCGTTAAGCCAAATTATAGGCGGTCTCTATTGTGGTTAGGTTGATCAGATTTTTACTAAAACAATATTGATAATGGTTATCATTCGTATATTGTATTTGAGATTTAGAACAAACGAAATCACTGCGGAGACGAAAATGGAACAAACTGATATTACTAAGCTGCTTATTCCTCAAAGTGACTGGGCATCCCCCGAGCTTTTTCTTTACGAAAATGAAGACCAATTACGCCTTGATTTAGCGTCAGCCATTCAATTTAGTGGTATTAACAGCGTCGGTGGGGTTGTTTTAGGCTTTCGACTGGTGCAGTACGCCGTAGAATTAACGTCTGGAAACATGCCCTTACAGCGAGATGGTATCAGTATTTATACGTCTTTCCCCGGTCGCGGAACACAAGATGCGTTTGAATACACTTGCCGTGCACTTCGCGATAAACGTTACTGTTGCGATACCACATTGCATCACCCTGGCGCGCAATCCGGTCAAAGAGGGCAATTTTTGTTTACCATGCGCGTGAATGAGCAATCTATGGTGATGACTCCGGCTGATGGTATGCCTCAACACAGTTATTTTGAAGCAGACAGACGATCGAAAGACAGCCATGAAGCCGCAATGAAATGGCGAGATGAAAAAATCAATTTTGCCAATACCCTATTAAGCTTACCGCCTGAAAAATGCTTGCGAGTACTGTAGGTGTTATTGCCTCTAGCTAACCATTCAGAATAGACCAGATCAGAATGGATCAGCGGTGCCTATTATTCATAGCCCACACCGCTGATTTTATCTAAGGCAGACTGCTATTTCTTACTGTGCAGCTTGTCGGCCAAGTCTTGCGCTAGCGCCACCATCGTTAACGTTGGGTTCCATGAGCCGCCTTGTGGCCATAACGCGCCACCAGTGATATAAACGTTGGCTGTGCCTTTGAGTTTATAATTTAAATCAACAGGTGCGGATTCTTCTTCACCAATGTGAAGTGTGGAGCTTTCATGAACGGGGGCATCGACACGGATATCTTTGGCTGCTGGTCGCGAGCCCACCCATTCCCCATGATCTTGCCCATTTTCAAAGCGTGGATGCCAATATTCCACCACACCCGAACCATTCGGTGAAAGCACGGTTTCCAAAATATCAAAAGTGGACTGATCCATCTTATCCCACGTTTCAATATCAAGTTTGTTGGTGGTAATCTGCAGTAACGAATTAGTCGTCACATTATCGTCTGCTGCGTTTTGCTTAAACCAGTTATTGAAGTTCTTATAGTCAAGCTCACCCAATACCGCACATACAAAAACGACGTGATCAGGTGAGGATTGCAACTGTTCCATTGAGGCCGTTGCAACCACATCCGGCATGTACCTTAGTGCGAGCTCTGCGTTTTTCTCTGGGTCGGAATCCCACAAGGAAGAAAGTTGTATGTGGAACTGTTGATCAAAGCTATCGTTGGCAACACCTGCCACGTAGTTTGCCCCCAATTCTAACTGACCAAATTGCCCATGAGGATCTAAATCGGATTTAGGCACACGAGCCACAATCGAGCTAATGAAGTGAGCGGAAAAACGCGATCCTAAATTCGGAATCGTTGGGAATGAGTTACGAACCAACGTAGTCGGTGGCAAAGTTCCCATTGCCAATACGAGTTCAGCATTGCCCAGTGGCAATACACCACGAGAGGTTTGCAGTGCGGTGGCTTTTCTTTCTCCGTTCAGCTCTTGCTGGTGGATCTCTTCGACAGTACATGCGCTGACAATATCGAGCTGAGGTCCAACGCGTTCGCCATTTTCGTCGACTTTATTAAATTTCTCTGCCAGTTCAAGTAATTCACCTGGCGTTGCAAATTTTTGGAAATCAATGCCATTTTCCTGCATAGAGGCTGAAGCCAGTGGAGCAGGGTCGGTACGATAAATGCCACTCACGCCTGTACCGAGCTCTTGCAATAATCCTTGTACTTGTCTTTGTAGCGCACCATAAACAGGACGAGTGCCAGAGACAAAATTCGCAATTTCTTGATTTGGGAAATTATCGATCTCGTCTGCATTTTGCACCCTAAGTAGAGTTTTAGCTGTTTCGAAATTATTTCTTGCTGCTTCAATGGTATGTGTTGGCCAACCTGCAAACTCTTCGCTATTCGGTATTGGGCACCATGCGCTCCAAAGTGTAGATCTCCCGCCAAAGAAAGGCACCATGCCGTGTTGCCACTTAATAAGGGATTCTGGCTGCTGATTTTCAATCGACATTGTCCACGGGAAGGTTTCCGATAGCCCTCCTAATGTATCTTTAAAGGGGAGGGGGAGGTTTTGGAAGTGCTCAGGCAAAAAGAACGTGCCTCGTTCAATCAATAGAATTCGAGCATTGGAATTTTCTTTTTCTAGAATTCGCTCTGCAAATGCCAAGGCACAAAAGCCAGTACCGACCACGATGTAATCGTAATCATTTTCTTCACGCGCTTTCTTCCATTCGCCATTAGATAGGAAAAACACGTGATCCATGACTTTTTGAGCCGTTGGGCTTTGTGGCCCCGGAGTTGGGTAGCCATACTGAAGTTTGTTACTTGATGCCGCTGTTCCCATTATTTATTCCTTTTATAAATTAGAGGTGGCTGGTTACGTAGCAATTAGCTCTTAGCACCGAATGCCAAGCGCTTAATGATGTCTGCTTGATCTGGATAATCTGAGATAAGTTGCTGAATATCGGATTCGGTAGGAGTGATTGAATCTTCCGGATCCCACCCAGGCGCTAAACTGCATGCGCACAGAGCAAAGTCGGAATCGTCTTGGAGTTCAGCCCCGAACCAAGTGTTATGAGGGGCTGAGCACAGTAAAACCTGATCCAGCTCCAGCTTGTCTCCTACAGTAATTTCTTTGAACTCACCATTAGATAAAAACAGATAGAGCTTGAGCGCCGCTCCTTGTAAAAAGAACCACTGCTCATCTTGATTTAATTGATGCAAAGCCAAACGAGTAGAGGGAGTTGGAGACGCTAAGTCACGCGCAAGCATGTAATAATTGTTTGAATAAAATCGTCTGTCTGATTGGAATCTATCCGGTAGTGCTTGCTGAGGAATGACCTCGTCGGAGGCTTCACCTTCACCAAAAAATCCACCTAGCTCAATGGCTTCTAGCTTTAGGTGATCAAGCCAGTATTCTGCGCCTTTCATCACGCCTCCTCAGGTGGGTTGACCAGTGAAAAGCACACGGTGATGCCCTTGATCAGGTCTGGGTTTTTGGTGTCTCGCCAAAGCCCTTTCTGAGTTACGATGGGTTCGTCTTTGAGGCCGCCAGAACCATCAGGAACGGGGATGGTTTCATGTAAGTTGAGGATAGGTTTTCCGGATGCGATAACCAGTTTGTCGTGGGCAACATGAGCAGCAAACTGGTCTTTTTGTCCAATTAAGTCACTTTTTGGGACGCCAATTAAATCGGAAAAGTTTTGGTTGACCCAAATAAAAACAGAATCTGTATTCTTGATAACATAATAAATACCATCTTGCGTATCTAAAACGTCCATTAAGATGTCCGAATTAAATTCCTCAGGACTAATAGGGGGCTCTATAACATTTTTAAGCATATTTTGATCCTTATTATTGGTGCAAAATTACTTATTTAGAGTAGAGCGGTTTTTATTTGTGTGTAAAAGGTTATTAAATTGAGATGTGATGGCTGGATAATTTATTGTGCTTATTGAGTTTGCAATAAAAATAAATCGGAATCTTCTGCTTTGTGGTGTGTTTAATTGTTGATTATTAAGGGTTATTTTTGTTTTTTATGCTTTGGGTTAAAGGTGGGAGGAGAGGTTTATGTTATACAGGTGTATTAAATTATTTTTTATTTTCTTTAAATTTTAATGACTTAAATATATTAAGGTTAATTATAAATAAAAAAATCAGAAATAATCTAATCTGGACTTTTACTAAAACCAAATAAAACTATACCGATTAAATACTATTGTGGGCTATAAGGAGTATTGGTTTTTTATTACATTCCACTCTTAGCTTCCGTTAGCCAAGGTAAAAAACGTTGAATGCTGTCGGTCAGTACTTCACTCGCATTTTTCTGATACCCATATACTCGAATACCAAAAATCACCATCATGAGTTGATGCGCGTAATTTTGTGCCTCCGACGTTGAAAATGTGCTTTCTAGATGGTGGCAGTACGTCTGCTCTATCACTTGCAGTTTGTCTGTGGCTAAGAACTGCAAATCATCATCCAAAGCGGACAATTCTAGTTGCGATTTAACCAAAAAACAGCCGCAGTAGGGGGATTCTTTCGTTTGCTCAATAAGCTCTGTGAGAATGTGTTGTATTCCTTTGATGGCACTCCCCGTTTTTTGGACAGCGGTATGAATTTCTTCAACAGAATGATTGGCATAGCTTTCTAACGCCATGCGAAACACCCCTTCCTTACTGCCAAACTCGTTGTACAAACTACCGGGCTTAAGACCTGTTTTTTTCGAGATATGTTGAATGCTCGTCGCAGAGTACCCTTGGCTCCAGAACAAGTCCGTTGCCTGTGAAATGACCTCTTCGATTGAATACTTCTTTTTTGCCATGCGATCTTAATCTCCTACTGCTGAGGACATAATAGCAGTTTTGAACGATCACTCAAAAAATATTTGACAGGCAAACTTTGGATATATATTTTGAATGAACGTTCAAAATAATTTAAAAAGGATAATTCATGAAAAAATCACTTTTAACTTCGCTTAGTACACTCGCCATAATGGTTTCATTCAACGCGTCAGCGAGCGACCTGAATGTTGTTCATCAACTGGATCATAAAGCGCCTCCGGGGAATATTGCCGCTTCTTCGTCTGGTCGAATATTTATGAGTAATCATCACTTCTACGGGGCAAAAAACAAGATTGTCGAAATCACCGCTGAAGGCAAAGCCGTCGCTTACCCAAATGAAGTATTTAGCCAAAGTCTTAACCCTGTTTTGGGAGTGATTTTGGATAAGAAAAACGTGCTATGGATGCTAGAAACGGCAGATTCTGACACGCGTGTCGGGCGTCTTGTTGGTTGGGATACAGAAAAAAACGCACTGCACAAAGTGGTTTACATCGCAGCGCCTACGATTCCACAAGACTCCTTTCTAAACGATCTGGCCGTCGATAGAGACAATGAAGTGGTTTACATCACCGATACTGCTGCTGGGCGTAATTCCGCATTAATCGTGATTGATTTGAAGACCGGCGTGACTCGACGCGTGCTAGATGGGTCTCCTTTTACGCAGCCAGAAGACATCGACATGGTGATTGACGATAAAGTCGTCACGCTTGGTGGGTCGCCAGCACGCATTGGCGCCAACCCCATTACACTGGATACAAAAAATGAATGGCTCTATTTTGGCGCAATGAGCGGTACTAAACTGTATCGAGTTAATACGTCTGATTTGCGTAATCCAGCGTTGTCGGCGAAGCAGTTAGAACAGCGGGTAGAAACATACGCCAACAAGCCGATCAGCGACGGTATCGCCATTGATCTGGACGACAATGTCTACATAACGGATATCACCAACGATGCGGTTGGGTACATTGGTCAAGATCGCCAGTATCGAGTATTACATTCCGATTCAGAACTGCTGAGTTGGAGCGATGGCTTTGCAACAAAAGCCAATGGGAAGATTCTGGCTACGGTCAATAAGCTTCACAAATCACCGGTGCTAAATCAGAACAAAGATGAAAGTGGCGATCGCTATTACATCGTTGAATTTGATGCCCTAGGAAAAACACAAGTGGGTCGATAAAGATAGAGGTAGGGGAAGATGGAACTTCTCCTACCTAACCTTAGGTATAGTCACCAATCTTGAGGTTTATTCGGTTTGAAATATCTCTATAATTCAATCATCTAATCTTAATGAATGGGCGAGCCCGATGCCAATCCCTGCGCCGCAATGGCCAAAACTCATATTGCCCACCAATTTTTTCGCCAGTTTTCATCAAGTGTTTAGTTTCAATTTTTGAAGCTAAAAGTGGAAGCTGTAACATGACCCCCCCTCTTCCTTACACCCAATATTTTATGAAATCCAGATGATTTAGCAGACTATTGCATTCCTCAAGCCGAGTAAGGCGCACCTGCGTTGATTTAAATTCAAGGTAGAAAGAAATTGAAGTCGCATTTCGCCACTTCAAATTAAAGCTTTCTATCAATGACTATCAACAAAGGAGTGAACAATGCGCTTAATCTATGCCTTGCTTTTGTCAGTTGTCGCACTGGCATCTAATGCAACAGAATCTAATTTTATTTTGGGAAGTTCTATCTCTAAAATCTCGCTAGGTGATGCCAAACTCGATACATTTGTAGTGTCTGTTGGGCACGAAAGTAAATTGAAGAACAACTTTTCAATCATTCCAGAAATCAAGCTAGGTACTGGTATAAGAGACAGTCGTAGTGGTGATACAGTCACGAGGCTTGAACGCTATGCATCTTCTGGTGTCAGGCTACAACATGATGTAACAGAACAGTTGTTTGTCTACCTATCGCCTACTTTTGCAAATTTTAAGGTCAATTCATCTTCCTCTACACGCCTACTCACAAGGAGCACTTCCCATTTTGGGGTTGGTTTCGGCGTAGGCTATCAAATTGATGACAGTATTCTAATTGATGGTTCGATTGAAGAATTTGATGAGTTTGATCTCTTTCAGGTGGGTTTGAAAGTCTCGTTTTAAAACAGCAGTGCTCGTATACGGGCACATTGCCAGCTAAATGTGTACAGAATAAGTGAGGAGCATTATGGCTTGGAGTGTATACAAAGTTTGCAAAGCAACTTTACTGGAACGGTTGGTCAGCCACAAAAAAATACAGCGTGCTCGGGCAGAAGCAAAAATTCGGCTAATCGACCAGACGAGCGTAGGTTTCGGCTGGCAAAGCGAATGGTTGACGATGATTTTCTGCCTGCCTTTTATCTTAAGTTTTATACCTGTAGTCAGGGACTACATCCTTCCTGGGTTCACCCTTATCTCTGAGTTTCCAGAGTGGTATCGGTGGCTTTTAGGGTTAGTAGTAGTTTCAAATTATGCAATACGTGTCGCCGACCGGTGCAATTTATAGCGTCGCAAACAATAACAGTGGCTAGTTAAATCAGTCCTTTCAATTGTAGGAGGGTGCATGTCAGACAAAGATCTTGATGAGTTAGAACAGATAGAGCAAGAACTTAAAGACTTAGAAGAGGAGGAACATACCAAAGCAAAAGACCGATCAAAGCCCCAGGAAGTGGTTATGGTGCTTGTTGGAAGATGGGCAATGCCTACAACAGTGGTGTTAGTACTTATTACCTGTATGTCTGGCTATTTCCTTGAGGTGGAAGCGTTTACGCCAGTGGTGGGTATGATTGCTCCGGTTGTGATGGCTCTTATTATGGTTATTCGTGAGGCTTCTGTGGGTAAAGAGGAAGACGAAACCTACAAAGACAGAGAGCGTGAGAGAGAAGAGCGAATAAAACAGTATCAGATGGAAAAAGAAGTCAAACTGGCTCAAATGGAATTTGAAGACAAAAGACATCAACAAGAAATGGCAGAAAAAGCCAGACAGTTCGATGCCAACTCAGTGTCGACAAGCGAGTTTGTCGGTTTAGCGAGAGAGATGAACAGTCAGTTGGCAGAGATCATGAAAAAAGAAACAGAACTGGTTGTTGGCGATACACGAATCAAGGTGGCCGATGGCAGTACAAAAGTTGCGCAAGACATAAAAGAGGGGAAGAGTAACAAGTAATCCAAGCCCTCTACACTGACCAATGGGGTAAAACAGCGTCACCAAATTATTAAAGGCTGGAGCGAGCGGTAGGAGTGATAACCTCGACTAGCGAGTATCATTAGTGCTGTCCCATCAATGCTACCTAAGTACTTTGCGATTTTTCTGTATTTGGTAGTTGCCATTGCTTGCGGTTAGCTATCTGGGAAGCCGAAATTCTGAGACTTGCTTTCTTTTGAGTGTCGGTGGAGCACGTTTTATCGACTCTTCTTTACCAATTATATTCTCCCTTTCCAGTTCTGTGCAGGCTTCAAGCCAGGTTTCTTGGCTAATGCCTAACCGATTCAGAATAGGTGGGAGAGTGTTAGAGGTGTGCCCTCGTTTGTCGTTCCGAATATGCCTGCCTCTCCAGCCAACTAACTCTAAGTAATCCATCAGCCTAAAGGGAATGCTGGTTGGTCCGACGAAGGGATGCAAGCAAGGGGCTGTGGCTTTGTTCTCTTTGAGTGGATCAATTCTGGATTTAACAGAAGTGTATTCGGATACTTTGGGGCTGTCTGCCATGTTCGCTCAAATAGGGTTTAAATCCACATATGCCATGGCAGCTGCGGGGGCTGGTTCATCGAGTAGTGCTTGGCTTTTAAACCGCCCTTCCCAAAAGTGCCTGGTACAACCGTCTTCTTTGTTGGCTTGAGTGACAATGTCTTGATTCAACATACGCACGAACCAATTGATACTGGCTAACCTATCCTACCAGGTATTAATAATGTCATGAATTTTCAGTGCTTCTGTGAGGGCTTCTTGCCTTAACTATTTTTGAATCGGTAGTGGTGGGGTGTGAAAGCTCAACCATCTTTCACAAACGTCTTGGTCAGACAGGGATTACATTTCTTCTTGGTTGATATGCAGTACCATGTGGTAGTGGTTACTCATGATGGCGTAGGCACATAAATCAATACAAAACACTTAGCTAAGTTTGAGCAATCGCTCTTCAATCCAGCCTCGGCGGTGTTCAAAGCATTGGTTTCTCTCTGAATCATAACCGCATAAAAATGAGCGCCGAACACAGCGTGATACACAGTGGTAATAGAGCGTCGCCTCTATGCCGATTAGCTGAGTACATGCTTTAGTCATGATTAGTGAAGCTCTCATTTGAAGAAGAAACATCACCATACGCGAAAGCCTTAGAGCTCGAAATGATCAGGGATTACCCGTGTAGCGATAGGTAAAACTCACTGTAATTGGTGGGTTTCGTGTTTTCTTACAACGAGTATCTCTGATATTTCTGTTGCTTACTTCATTAATGATTGTACTCATTTTACTCGGTGCTCAAAAATGCCGGTGTGGATCAGTCTTGTGTACATTCAGGCATTGGATGTTGTACGAATAACTTTAGGGAAATCAGGGAATGCTATATTAGCTCTTAATAAATCTGAGATTGGGTCATAAAGCGATTACGATTATTATTAACGTTTCGCTATCCAAATTGATGAGATTTATTGCCCTTTACGTTCATGGGAGCATCTATGTACCCAAGTTACTTCAAAATATTTGGTTTCTGGGTAGTGAGAGTTAACTGGCTCTCAAGCAGGGTACCGAGAGGAGGAGATAGTCGCTCTACATCAAACATAGGTAATGCAGTATGACAGCCAGTTAAAATTGTCTGTGGGAGCCCATATTTGGTACCATTTCATCGTCAAAGAACTCGGAAAGGACCCGTCATTTTAAGTTATTCTCCTTGAATTGGAACAGAATATAGGCTCTGAATCCTGCATCTTGAGGTTACTTGGGAACATGTCCCATTGGTTATTCATTTTTTGGATACCTAAACTTGAAGTGAAAGGCTAAAGAAATGTTCTCAATAAGCAATTCCTTTGCTGATCACGTCTCGTAATTTTGAGCGTGGTTAGTCGCATTACTGCGCATGGTTTCAAACTTATTGAATGCATCTGAGACGACAGCTTTATCAGTACCAGTTAACGAAAGCGTTACACCGCATGCTGGGTTTGAACATGGAAAAGCCTGACCAGATAGCAACAAACTCGATTCAAAATGGATAGGCATACCGCAATCTGGGCAATCTACTTTAGATTTAATGCTCATAGTATAAATTCCTTATTTTTTAGTTGGGATAGGCGTTATATTCTTTGAAAAAAGCTCTAAGATCGTCGTAATTCCATTTGGCAGCGGTAATTGACCTGCTTCTAACATGATTTCATAACTGGCATGTGCTGAGCCTATTTGCTGGTCAGCTTTCTGATTAGATTGAGCAAGCGTGCCATGCAGTTCTGTTTCAGTTTCATGATCTGAGGTATTTTTTCGCTTGTCTGTTCTTTTTCGTTCCGTTGCCTTTTCATTTTTTATTTCACGCGAGCTTTTTACCTCCATGCTGAACGCAACAGTTAACTTTTCTAGCGCCAGTGAATTCAAAGGTATTAGTGTCATCAATGGAATAGATATATCCATTTTTAATGGTTCTTCGCTCATCAATCCATTTTGGTCGATAGTTGACCGTGACAATGTAAAATTCACCATAATAGGTTCAAGTTGCTCATCATTGTCCTTATCACGCTTAAAACAAGTTGATAATAAAAATTGCGTTTGTGCATTGGCAATCATTGCATTTGCATCGGTAGCCGCTTTTAGAGGTGCTCCAATGAGTGCTTTCATTGGCAACCCTGAAAATTGCGAAGCGATATTAGAGTTCATATTGCGTCCTTAAATATTAACCTGGTATCTGTGCTCTTAATGCACGCTCATACCCTTCAATCAACCTTTTTAATCCTTCAGGCGGTTCGTTACCTGTAAGAGTGATTTCTAGGCTAGCATTGGCAGAACTGTCATTTTTCGGTTGACCTAGCATCTTATTTTTTATTCCTGGTTTATCCGCTTTACGCGCAAATGAGACCATTAACTGATTCATATCATTAGTATTGATCTCCAGTTCAGTATGAAACTTCACCTCTGTGATACGCGGTGCAGATACAGGTACTAATGCTAACAAAGGCACTTCAGCACTAACATTCTCAACCCCATGCTCTGTTCGGCTGGGAAACTGCATATTACAAGTTTTAGGGGTGTAGCTTGGCGCATCTCCCTCTTCACCTAGGTGCTCATCAAAAAAGCGCTTAACAAAGTCAATGGTTTCACCTTCTACCGACTTTGCAGCGTCTTTAACCCCTTTATGGATGGCCTGCATTAACGATTGAAATTCGATCATATGTTTCTCCTACTATTGGCTTTGTAAAATGAGGAAGCCGGAGCTTCCTCGGTTTAAACAATCAATATTTGTGATTACTCTGGTTTTTCGATGATAGGTTCAATGTTTTTAGTGAATGCATTGATAATGGTTGTTACACCTGTAGGTAGTGGGAGTTGACCTGCATGAACATCTACCTCATATTTTGCTTTATTTGATGCCTCGTAGTGTTCTTTCTGCGTTGAACTTGATTTATTACTATGAGATACCGAACCACTAACTTCAACGGAGAAAAGACCAGCATTGTATTTTGCCGTAATATCTGCTTGTGCAGCTGTTTCTTGCTCAGTTTTCTTTTCATTATCTGTTGAGGTTGAACTTGATACTTCCATTTCAAAATGTACTTTCACATCGTCAACGGCTAACGAGTTAAGTGGTATAAGAGTAAGAAGTGGTAGTCTTAGCGTGATCTCTGCGTCGGTACCTGCGCTTCCGTCGGCTTTAATCACTGGGCGTTTCAAGATGAACTCAACCATAATTGGTTCTAGTTGACCATTACCACCTCCACCGTTAAAACACGTACTCAGCATAAATTGAGTTTGTGTTCTGGCCATCATACCGTTTGCATCTGTTGCTGCTTTTAGTGGACCACCGATAAGGGATTTCATTGGCAAGCCACCAAACTGCTGTGCCATTGATACTAATCCAGACATAAAGTCTCCTAATTATTTTGTTGCAGTACCTTTGGTACTGAGTTGATAAAGTAATACTCGTTTTTGAGCTGCACTTTGTTTCTAAGTGCAGTGCTATATTAGGTTCTTGCACAGGAGCTTAATCGGGGGAAAAAATGGATTTTTCAGTCATTGAAGGGGAGGTGCTAAATTTAAAATTGCACAACATAGAACCTTGGAAGCTCATAGTACTTATTAGTATCAATGAGTACATACGCATACCAAAAAAGTCGTTAAGTTTTTTATGACATACAGCGTTATTGGTGGAGTTACATATATATAAGGCTTTTCAAATAACTTGAAGTGGAGATAAAAACAGGCGAAATTAAACGCCTGTAATGCCCATTATTAGATAAAAATTTCGAGTGAATTTTGATTTGGAATCCGTCAACGAGAATGGCTAAGAGTATGCACTTCTGCTACTCAAACGTCTGCCTTGGGGCTAACAGCTCATACACAAAGAACACCAGCAGCGCACAGCCAAAGGTGATCAGCACGGTGGTCATCCCTTCTGAACCCATCCAGTCGAGCATAAAGCCGATCACCAACAAGCCCGTCATGCCGCCTAACGAATCCATAATGGTGTAGCTCATGTTGGCGCTCATTTGATCTTGTTGGCAGAAGCGCTCGCCTACCGCCGTTAAGCCAATGGCGTAGATGCCCCCCATCGAGCCTCCCCAGAAAAACAGCAGCGTCAGTGCCAGCCAGTATTCGGTGTACACCGCCAGAGAAAGGTACACCGCGCACACCACCGAGGTAAAAATGCAGCCCAACACCACAATACTGCGGTTAAGGAACGAGGCTCCGGTACTCACAAAGATGCCAAGGGTGACGCTACCAAACATAAACATGGTCAGCAGAAGCTGCGACTGTGATTCGGTGAGCGCGTTTTCCATACCATATAAGGTGAGAAAAGAGGGCAACCCAAAGAAGCTGATGCCGCCAACAAACGCTGAAACTAAAATAACTTTGGCGTGGCGCAGCGCAAACCTTACCCGAACGGTTCCCGCATTGTCGGAAGACTGCGTTTTTTGCCCCGCAATCAGCAAAAACAGAAATAAACCGGGACAGGCAGTCTAAAAAAGGCGACTGAGACGATCCTTAAAATCCCACCGTCAGGTCGATGACAGCTTGGAGTCCGGTAAGTTATCTGGGAAATTCCCAGTGCATAGGCGTGATTTTAAGCAGTTTTACGCTTTTTAAGGCGAGTGACATCAGCAAAGCGTGCTTTGAGAGAGGTTGAGAGGGAAGTGAAGTGGGGGCGGAGGTTTAGCTATCTGGAAGCCGATATCCAGAGACTCGCTTTCTTTTGAGCGTCGGTAGAGCACGCTTTACCGACTCTTCTTTACCAACTACATTCCCTCTTTCCAGTTCTGTACAGGCGTGAAGCCAAGTTTCTTTGCTAATGCCTAACCGACTCAGGATAGGGGGAAGAATATGATCGATGTGCCCTCGTTTATCATCACGAATATGTCTGCCAGTCCAGTCAACTAATTCTAAGTAATCCATCAGCCTGAACGGGATTCCGGTTGGCTGGTTTGTTCTAGGATAACCGACGAAGGGATGCAGGCAGGGTGCTGTGGCTTTGTTCTCTCTGAGTGTGTCCACTCTGGCTTTAACTGAAGTGTATTCCGATGTTTCGGGGCTGTCTGCCATGTTCGCTCGAATTGGATTTAAGTCCACATAAGTCATCGCGGCGGCAAGGGCTTGCTCGTCGAGCAGTGCTTGGCTTTTAAACCGCCCTTCCCAAAAATGCCCAGTACAACCGTCTTCTTTGTTGGCTTGAGTGGCAATGTATTGGTTTAGCATGCGCATAAACCAACTGATGCTGGCTAATCTCTCCCGCCAAGTGTCAATGAGATCATGAACTTTTTCCGCTTCAGCTTCTGTTAGGGATTCTTGCTTTAACCACTTTTGAATCAGCAATGGTGGGGTGTGAAAGCTCAACCATCTTTCACAAACGTCTTGGTCAGACAGGGATTGCATTTCTTCTTGGTTGATATGCAGCACCACGTGGTAGTGGTTACTCATGATGGCGTAAGCACAGACATCAATACAAAACACTTGGCTAAGATTGAGCAATCGCTCTTCAATCCAACCGCGGCGGTGTTCAAAGCATTGGTTTCGCTCTGAATCGTAACCGCAGAGAAAGGAGCGTCGAACGCAGCGAGATACACAGTGATAATAGGGTGTCGCTTCTAAGCTGATTAGCTGAGCACGTGCTTTGGTCATGATTCGCGAAGTTCTCATTTGAAGAAGAAACCCCACCATACGTGAAAGCCTTTGAGCTAGAAATAAGCAAAGATTACTGTTGTGGCTTGAAGCATGACTGGCTGTAATTGATGGGTTTCGTGTTTTCTTAGAGTGAGTGTCCCCGTTATTTTTTTATTTCATCCTTTCCAGTTTCTCTAATCAACTTTTGTTCGTTTCACATTCTCCTCTCAAACCGAAAGATTATTCTAGGTTCGAAGCGAACCGGCTTTTCTTGCCGCTTAAAACCAAAGCTATGCAGTAAGTTTTGAGAAGCATAGTTGTTGTCGAACACATCGGCATACAGCTGGGTTATGTCTTGCTGCCTGAGTTGGTGGATAAGCTGCTCGATGGCTAATGAAGCAAAGCCTTTGCGTTGGTAGGGAGCGGATATCCAGTAATAGATAAAGGCATGAGGTTGTCGCTGGTCAGTCTGTAGGTAGTAGCCCACGCAGCCGATGAGTCCAAACTCGCGATGAAATACCCCTTGCCGAGTATGTGGCTTGCCACTGTTTTCTAAGATGTAATTCTGCGCACTTTCAATGGAGCTTATCGGTGAGCAGTTCAACGCTTGGCAAATGCCTTTGCTCATGCGCTTTAGGATGATCGGGGCATGCTTAAGTTCAATGGGGGCCAGCTGAATCGTATTTGGTTGTGGAATCACATCCGTTTTGGCGGTTTGCTTTTTAACGGTGTGATTGTTGAATTGTTTTAAAGGGCTGGATGACATAGTTAACGAAAAGTAAGCATATCGAGGGGAAGTACTCAATGGCTTCTTATGAGCATAAAGAAATACACAAAATGGGCGACGAAAAGGGTTTTTATACCCACCTGTTGCCGTATATGTGCTTGCATGTAAAGGGCGACAGAAAGACCTATTGAATAGGTTTGTCGCCCAATTTGTGTCGTTTGGGCTTTACGTCCATTAGGGTCAATAGATACTAATTACTCAAACGTCTGCCTTGGGGCTAACAGCTCATACACAAAGAACACCAACAGCGCACAACCAAAGGTGATCAACACAGTAGTCATTCCTTCCGATCCCATCCAGTCGAGCATAAAGCCGATCACCAGTAAGCCCGTCATGCCGCCTAACGAATCCATAATGGTGTAGCTCATATTGGCGCTCATCTGATCTTGCTGACAGAAGCGCTCGCCTACCGCCGTTAAGCCAATGGCGTAAATTCCTCCCATTGAACCTCCCCAGAAAAACAGCAGCGTCAGTGCCAGCCAGTATTCGGTGTACACCGCCAGAGAAAGGTACACCGCGCACACCACCGAGGTAAAAATGCAGCCCAACACCACAATGCTGCGGTTGAGAAAAGACGCTCCAGTGCTAACAAAAATGCCAAGGGTGACGCTACCAAACATAAACATGGTCAGCAGAAGCTGCGACTGTGATTCGGTGAGCGCGTTTTCCATACCATATAAGGTGAGAAAAGAGGGCAACCCAAAGAAGCTGATGCCGCCAACAAACGCTGAAACTAAAATAACTTTGGCGTGGCGCAGCGCAAACCTTACCCGAACGGTTCCCGCATTGTCGGAAGACTGCGTTTTTTGCCCCGCAATCAGCAAAAACACAAAGGGCAAGCTGGTGATGATGGCGCTGGTTTCCAGTTGCCATTCGGGGTCGATATACGGCAGTTGCAGCAGTAATGGCCCCAGTGCAAGCCCGCCAGACAACGCCGCCGAAAATAACCCCATCACCAAACCTTTTAGCTTGCCTTGAATACAGGTGTTTAATGAGGTTTGGATAATCACCAGCATCATCCCTGTGGATGCGCCGTAGCAAAAAATACCCACCATCCATAACGGGTAGTGTTGGCTGTGAGAGAGCAAAATAAGGCTCGATGCCCGAAGTGCCGACATCAGAAGAATGGAGGGAGACAGCCCCCATTTTTCCACGCAACGAGAAAGGGGACGATAAAGCAAAAGGATACCGATGATCTCAAAACTCATGGCAAACCCAATTAAGGTATTGCCATAGCCTTGCTCACTCATGGTGAGCGGTATGGTGACGTAGTTAATGCCAGAGGAAAGCTGAACAAACAAGGTCGCGATGATCAGTAAAAAAGGGGCGATTTTCGTCATTCCGTATTCTCCTTATACACTTTCCAAATCAGTTCGATTCGGTTTTTTTCACCCGAGACCAAGTCGAAGCCCATTTGCCTTAGGCGATTGATGGTGCTCATGATGCCGAGCTCGTCTGGGGATTGTTGTGCCATATAGGCGCTGCCCGTAATGTGTTCAAACTCGTTGGCTATCAAGGAATGTAGGGCACTGAGTTTAGAAGATGTATCCAAATAAAAATGAGTTGAAAATGCCCAGCAATCGAGGTGCTCTTTTAATAAGCTGGTCTCGGCTCTGAGCGGTTCCGATTGTGCTCTCGCCAGTTGGGCGTGTAATTGTGTTAACTCTTCCGTGATTTTATCGCTGGTGAACACCGCTTCTGTTTGCATTGGGATGTGCCAGTCATGAAAACCTTTGCAACGTTTGTAGGTGTGTTGATCCAATGAGTGGAACCAATCCTGAACCGATTGCTTGTCTGATTGAAAGGCTAAGGGTCTCAAGCTTTGCGAGTAATGATAAAGCGCTCGAACACGTGGTGTGTGCTTCACCAAATCCCTTGGAATACGCTTGTAAAAATACGTCGTTAATCCCGACAGCAGTACATTTAAATGATGTGCACGAGAGAGCTTTTCTTTGGCGTTGGCTTCTCGATGGCGAATGATATTGAGGTGATTGACTTGCGAACGGCGTATCCACCAGATGATCATCCCAACAATCAGCCCCAAGAACAGAATGATGATCTTGGCTTTATCGAACACTCGTTCAATGCTCTCTAGCCTTTCTTGGAAAGCGCTCACTTCCAAATCCATGGCCAATACACCGGCAAAGTCCCCTTCGTTACTATAAAACGGTGCATACGCACTGATGAAACTGCCCCATTGGTCGCTGTAGGTGCTGATCTCAATGCTGTATCGCTCGAGTGAGCGTTTTAACTCGACTGGCGCATCGTCATACAGGGTCATCAGGGCGGGGGGAGGGTCAGGCAAACCATCGCCATCGGCGTCATTTTGTGGGCTTGGGTTCACCATAAAGTAGACGTTGCCATCTTTGAGCACGCTGGTGTAAATGTAGCGAACATCCGCGGCGGAACGTCGGATTTTCTCCATTTTCTCAGCCATGGCTTGATAGTTTGCATCGGACGCTTTGGTGCTTTCATCAAAGGTAAGATGCATTGCGCCATCAAGCGTTGAAGCCGAGGTTTTCACTGTCGAAATCAGCCCTATTTTGATTTGGTCTTCCAACGCATTGAGCGATTTGGAATAGAGCAAGTAGGTGGTGACCCCGAGCAGTAAGATGAAGATGGATGAACAGATCACCGCTTCAATGATGGTCTGTAAAGATTTGGATGGTCTCATAGCTGGCTGTTTACTCCGATCAAGATGGCTATCGCGGCAAGGAAAAAGGTCGGGAATGCGGTTCGGCAATATGGAATTAAAGCGTGGGTAGTTTTGCCTTTTTCTTCGCGGATTTTGACGAACACGATGATCAAAATGGCGGCGAAAATACTGACGTATCCCATGATGATCATGCGCTCAATGAATGTGGTGTAGGGCAGCCGTGGCAGTAGGCTACTGGTGTAGAAGGTATACGCCACAACCGTCAGCATCATGGTGAATGACGTCATCAGGCGCTCGGAAAACCCTTCAATCCAAAATACCGCCCAGCTCGCGACCAATATTAACGACAGCGGAAGAATAAACTGCCAAAGGTAATAGTTCGGTTTTCTGTTGGCATCAATGGTCACGGTTAAGCGGGAGTAGTAGGTGCTTTCGGTATCATCCAAATGGTGGTAGCTGTGTTGGCTCACTTTCGCGGTGGGGGTACTTTCCATATCCCATTCGCTGATGATTTTGTTGGTTAGTTCCTCCACATACACACTGGCGTCACCAAACTTTAAGCGTTCTTGATCGAACGAAAAGGGTTCCATGATGATTTCAAAAGACTGGCGATCAAACGGGAAGCGGCGAAAGTCCATTTCTGTGGTGAAGGTGCCTTGAAATCGCTCGTTATAGGTAATATCGCCATTGCTGGCGATCACCAAGCGCTTATTAGGGGTGAGGCGTTGCCCTATGATGTTGATGAATTCAAACGCGGGCACCCACGAGCCTTCTTCAAGCAGTTTGTCTAGGTGCTGATTTTCTATCAATCGAACTCCCGATTTTGGCTTAAGAGGGTGCTTAACGTCTTGCCAAGTGGCTACGAGGTAACCATCGATTTTGTAGGTTTGATCAATGGTGTTCACACCGTAAATTTTATTGATCGAAAACGAGGTGTGAATGACGTGCTGTGCCTTTGTTGAAAAAGACAAAAAGACCAGGAAACACAGCAATGGAAATAACGTTTTCATGGGCTCTCCTTTAGAGTGTTTGGGTGAATAGGACTGGGTTGATGGTGAACCGAGCGAGATTGAGGTCGATAAAAGTTTGGCTGGCTAACCAAGGGGTTGAGCGTCGGTAATGTATGGGGTTCAAACGCATTAGAGGCGGAGAGTTCAGCCAAAAATTGATCAATCAAAGGGCGCTGAACATGGCTCAGTAACACGGCGTGGCTAAAGCGTTGTGGCTTGCCTTCTATCAATATGTACTCTTGCGCGAGGGAATATTTCTTATTGATATGAGCAGATGGCGACGAGAACCGAACAATGTTGGCACCAGGCATTCGAGGTAATACGATGAACTTCTGTTGCTGTAGGCGTTTTGAATTCGCGAGCTGTTGCAGTGCGGCTTGTAAGTATTCAGTATTACTTTCATTTTGCTGAGCGATCTGTTTTAGCCCTTGAGTGCCAAGGGAAGTGAGCCGTTCCCAGAGATAAAGGGAGTAAAGCCCTTGTCGAGACCCCGCAATGGTGGAATCACGTCCAGCTATGTAGGTTGGGCGATTGGATGAGCCGACTTTGTACCTTTCCTGCATCAGGAAAATACCGCAGCTCCACGGTGCGCCGAGCCATTTATATGGGCTGGTACACATCGACATCACCTCTCGGTGGCGAAACTCATAAGGTTCTGAAGAGACAGAAAAAGGATCCGATTGCAGAAACGGTGAGAAATTGGCCGAGAGAGCGCCATCGACGTGCACCCAGTAACGTCGATTGCATTCTGTGTTGACGCCCAATAGAGGTTTTAATGTGGTCAGTATGCGAAAAATGGCATCACTGCCACCGCTGAAGGTGGTGCCGTGATTCAAAAATAAAATAACCGGATGCTGTCGCTCTACAAAAAATTCGGTGAGACGATATAAGTCTTGCTCGATAACCGACCCGTATTCATCTACCGTGAGGCTTTTCTGCCAATCCCCTTGGTTAATGGGGCAAGTGCCGAGCTTTTCACCGACTTGGTTGAAGGTGGGGATACCTAACATTTGGCAAGCTTTATAAATCGAGTAATGCGTACAGGATGAGCTGATTAACACTGGCGGGTTTGGCACATGCACCGATTTTTCATACCCTTCTACGGCACTACCGCTTAAGTAATCCCTAGCATTCCATAGGGCATATAAGTTGCCTTCTGTGGAGCCCATTGCAGTGACGTAACCCCAATAATTTCGCTGCGAGTTAGGCATCGTCATGCCCCACAATCGGGCGTAATAATCGAGCACAGCACGCTCAAATTGCTTGGCATTGATTTGATAAGACCCCTCTTCATACCCATCACCAAGGTTGAGTAAATTTAGTGATAAAAAGGGGCGCATTTCAGGTGGAAAAATGACTTCCTGGTTGGTTTGATAGCCTAAAAAATGCGTTTTTTTTAGGCGCATTTCATCCAAGTAATTCCCCAAAATATGGTTTTTTTCGGATGTCGATATGCCATTTTCACAGATGGATAAATAGTGAGGAAAGCTCATAGATGCCTCAGAATATTTGAACGAATGTCTCGTTAATTTAGCGAGGCTTACCCGTTCAAGCGTGGGCAATGCTGCGTTTAAATCGGGGTTTAAAAAGGAATGGTCATAAATGTGAGCCTTTCGAGTGATTTTCTGGCGTTAGATTGCGCTTGGGATTAGCTGCCGGTACTTGTGATACCGACAGGTCTGGTGATGAAGCGAACCGATTTAAGACGCCATAGCCCATAGGGCAGCGTCTTCCATTTTGTGGAGATTGAGCGTGTGTTGGTGAGTGGCGCTGGCTAAATCAAAATCGGAAATGATGTCGGAACGAAATGCCAAGCCCAGCTCAATGCATTGAATTTGCTGATTGCACGGGTAATAGCTGATTTGTTCGCTCAACGAATGGAGATGGTGTGATTCCTCTCTATTGAAATTGAGGTGTTCTAACAGTTCTTTTACCGTTGGATACATGGGTTTGTTCTGCTGTCTGTCCTCTGTGCTTTTTGCAAAGCTTTCCTCCCATTGAAAGGTGGTGCCAAACAAATAACAGCGAATGGCATGCATCAGTAACCAGTAGGTTGATTTGATGTTTCCACCAACGTGTTTTTGGTGGCTTTTCCAATAGAAATAGAGCGCAGCAATGAATTTGCTTTGTGCTTGGCTGTCGGTGTCCATCATAGCCAACATTATGGCTTGGTTGATTTTATGTGGGCGTGGGATTGCTTTAGCCACTTTCGATGTACCTTTATCGCTCGATGCCTTTTTTGTGAACGATGGCTTTGTTGTAAATGGTGGCTTCGTTGTGAATGATGATGTGTAGCGAGCAGATTTGGTCGAAAACGGAGATGACCGGCGCAAGCCAAGCCGTAAACCTCTTTCGTTTAATTTACCTCCACCCAACCAGTCGACGTGATTCAGTGGGTTGATTGGGCGAACGAACGTATTCATAGCACGTGATTCCGGTTCAACAATCGCACTAGAATGCATGGCATGTGATTGTATTACTTCGGATTCGGGTACAAAGGTTTTGGGCTTTGTACTGGATGCGGAACACGGCTCTGAGTGTGGGCTTGAAAGGTGGATATACGCCAACTGATAAGCCAACTGCTGCGCAATTCCGGGCTCTGCTCCTGCCATTAATGCGGCGCTGAACGCCGCATAGTACATGTCGTCTGAACTCATGGCATTACTCCTTACTGGAGAGAGAGTCCGGCGCGTTTAACGCTTTGATACTGCTGTTATATTGAGGCAATGCTTCGACAAAGCGATTGATGACTTGCTCCGCGGTGGTGGCTTCGATGGGTTTTTCATTAATGTAGGTATCGACTTCGGTACGAATGTGCCCACCAGTCAGCGCGTCTTTTTCTCTTTGAATCACTATCGCATGCACCGATTGGCAAAACGCAAACGGATCGGTTTTGCAATAAATACGATGCTGGCTGCCCGTGTTGCCACTTTCTGGGTAACGTGCAGAGGCATAAGACACCATATAGGGCTGGGTACTCCGATCATTACCGATGAGCTCTTCGCAAGAAAATAGGACGAAATCGGTAGAGCGATAGCGATCCATCATGTCATTGCAAATGGGCAAGTCAGCTTCTATGGCAAGGTTGTAGTCGCAGAAGAATACGTCCACTCCCGGAATTAAGCTTGAAATCATGGTGTCGAATGCGGATTGCAGCCCTTCTGGTAGTTCATCATCGTCGGGGAGCTGCTCAAATTCTTGTGAAGTGACTGAGTAAGAAGCGCGCCACTTGGCGAGTAATTCTTGCCCGTTACCGTTATCTCTGAATTTGTAGGCAACTTTATAACCACTGTCGAACATGTCTTCGACATCCGGCTGGTCTGTTAAAAAAGCGAATTGGCGTCCGTCAGACGCTTCACATAAGCGAAAAAGTAGTTGTCTCATGGTGATCTCCTGTTGAGGTATAACCTCTACAGAATAATCAAGCGTAGTAATGAGTTCTTGGCGTAATGGAGGAAAAGGTAGGGGGTTACGGGTAGTTTTCAGACATTAGGCTTGGCGCGATACCCGACAATTTTCTAAGATGAGGACCAACGTGTTTTCTCTTGTCTTCTAATGTTTCCGATTTCTTGATTGCTTCATTTTTTGCGGCTGGTGGCGCAGAGGAAAAAGTGGTTTCCTGTCGTTCGCTTTTCCTTTCAGCGTCGGGCGCTATTGAGGTATTAGGGGGCATTCCACATGATTGTTGAGAGGCACTGCACGTATCTAGGTTGACCGTTTCTGGGTCAACTCTCACTGGATGGACAAGCTCTGGTGTATGTGTGTTGATTTCATCAGGTGCTATCGAAATGGTGGTCTGTCCGGTAAAGCTCTCCTGCTGATATTCATTCCGAGTAAAGACCTCATCGGGCATGCCAGCCAGTGAATTCGACATGTCTTGCAGGTAATTTTTGTAAGGGTTAAATGCGTCATCAAAGGTGGCAACTTGGCTTTTTTCGTCGTATTCCATCTGCGCGTCAACAACGGTTTTTTCTTCTTTCTTGACCGTGCTGTTTCTAGTTGCACAGTCGCCCTTTGCTAAATAGCTATTATCAGTGGTAACGCTAACCTCGGACGAGCGGTCAGTTTGGTTTTTTGTAGTGCTAGGTTGGCCAACCGATGAATTTTCATTTGGACCAATATTCGCGGTGTCACCTAGTTTTACTGAGACGGTTTCATCTATTTTTTGCTCATTATGAGCTTGATGTTGTTGATGACCGTGAGAGTGGCGAGACGACTTTTTAATGGTCGCAGCAGGAACACGCTGGCGAATGACTGCTTTTTTCAATTTGGCTCGTGGTTTCAGCCGATAGCCATACGGAACCCAAATGATGCGTGTTCGCTGCTTCATAATGCCTCTCAGTGGTGTTGGTATATGTGGCTAAAGAATGGTTTGCGCTAGCGCGTGAAATGTCTTGTTCACCACTTTTTGGACGTCAGCCTTGGCCGCGATTTGCCAAGTCAGCATCTCTGCTTCTACGAGCAGCCTTTCTCTATCCAGTTCTAACTGGAATTCATCTTCACTGAGTTGCCCTTGTTTTTTTGCCATAAGCAACATCTCAAGTTCGCTCATTCGCTCGTCCGCGCACGATTTTAGTGCGCTGCTAAGCAAATCTTTCATTGGTGAGTCGTCTAACTGCGAGGTGACGGTATCGATCACGGAGTTAATACTTTCTTGCATGACAATATCCTTACGTTATTTTTTGGCTAGTTCGCCTTCGATCAAGGCATCAAAAAGTCTTCGGTATTGGCTAGTGCGGCGGCTGATAATGAAATCGGAGAGGGTGTTGTTTTTCTTATGAGTGGCGTCGTCTTGTATCCAGAACCCCAAAAGAGTTTGGGTTTGCTTTAGAGATTCTGTGTTTTTCTCTCTTCGTTTTTGTCGTCTTTCTAAGCTTCGAATTTGTAGTAAAACCTCTTGGTAACGTTTCGCGAATAAGCGGTAATGCCTTTCTTCCATAGGGGTAAAAGACAAATCCATATAAAGCCTGTCGACTTCACGATCGATCATCTCGATTTGCTTTAACGTTTCGTTGTCGTAACTGGCAATAAACTGAAGTGCACAGCCAGACAGCGCGAGTATAAGCGTGAACCAGCTGATGATGAGCAATTTGTTCTTCATGACCAAATCCAGAGTAGGGGGAATGTGTTTTCATCTTGGCTCAATAAAGGGTAGGAAAGCTCAGGGAAATGGACGAATTTGTTCGTTGTTTTTGCCAAGTTTTTATAAGGGCAGTGAAGTAGTGTTTTGGGTAGGAGGTCAGTTATGGAAGACATACTAAAAGCATTAGAATTGGCGATAAAAGCCCTTAAAAAACGCCCTCAGAAACCTAAGTTAACCCCCGAGCAATTTAAACAATTGGCAAAAGTAAAAAAGGAAATAGAGAGTATTTTGTTGGGGAAGCAATCGATCGCCGAGCTCTCCAATGAGACGAATGAAATGTTGATGAAACTCACGAAAACCTTTATTGAACAAGCGCCAGAGAAAGCGACTAAGAGCGTGTCTTCGGTTGAGAAGAAACCGTAGTATCGGTGTTGCGGCGAATCCCATCAATTAACCGATCTAGAAGGGTAAACATGACTTCAATGCTGTAACCCGCCAAAAAAGCCAACGCCATAGGGGAAAGCGTCATATCGCCCATTTCGGGTTTCAACAGCCAACCGGTTATCATCCCAGCCAAACAACCCAGAGTTAGCCTGAGCCGATACCCCACTTCGCGGCTGGCGGTATAGGTGAGGTTTCGAACTTGCTGGAGCAAACTCCGCAATACAAATATAAAAGCCCCAAGCAATCCGTACATTAAGGGTAAAACGTAATTCTGTAGCATTTGGAGAACCGACTGTGCCGAAATGAGGTTGGCTTGGTATTCGAACTCCGATTCAGTGTTGGTCTGGGTATTGAATTGAAATTCTTGCCCGAACATCCATATGCCGTTCCATTTCTTTAAAAGCTGATAATTGGCTTCTAAATCTTGGCTAAGAGGAAATTCGGCTTGCGGCAGCGATTTGACCAATGTTTGAGTCAGGGAGTGACCAAATAGGTAGAACATTTGAAAGGCGAGCAAACATATCAGTGTGAGCACAGTGTAGCGTCGATACCATGTGATTACGCGTGCCGCCCCGTTAAACGAGGCTTTGCCGTCGGTCACATTTGGCACCACGGCTTTGATGCTTTCAACGGTGACGGGGTACACTTGCTTGGCGAGTCGATCAAAACAGTGCAGCAATTGAATTTCGTCTTCCGTGCTCCAGTATTTCGTGCCCATTTTCTCATTTGCCCTAGCAATGCCCATAGCGATGTCGGCATCGATAGAAAGGTCCCCGTGCCGCGCCACATAGTGCAGTAGAAGACACCCGTCATTGGCGAGGCGTTGTAAATCCTTGCCTGATTGGGGGCGGGAGTCGTTCGCTAATGTCTTCACTGGTTTATTCGACACGGGGAAAACCTAATAGTTAGTGGTATACCTAATGGCTGGAGTTAATACTGATAACTTGCTACTTCATGGTCGAGGTAATCAAACAGTTTGCACCCACCCCTTTCGTTGTTCCAAATAGCACGAGGGCTATCAAAGCTGAACTCGTTGTCACCAAGGTTACTCTTATTTGTGAAGATCTTTAGCGTGGACTGAGCATTCAACCGCGTGCCTTCAGGGAAAGTAAAGACACTTTGGTTGCGAATGGATTCAAGCCGCCAAAGGCTAATGTCTACGGTGTTGTCTGAAATATTGGATATTTCGACATACTCGTCACCTTCAGTGTGTTTTTCTTCGCCGTCGAAGTGCACATTACTGATCAGTACATCGGCATAGGCATCGCCACCATAAACCAATCTAGCGACGACTTGCCCGTTTGGGTCCAGCAGCGTTGCGGTATCCCCGTGGTTGTTCCAAATCGGCATTTTAGATTGGAAACTGAATTCACCTTCACCAGCCGTGGCGACGTTTAGTTGTCCATACGGTGCCAAAACCGCGCCTTCAGAAAACGTGAATTCTTGATCGGGGGAGCCTGCTTGAATTGTCCAATTGCTCAAATCAATGGCGAGCCCACCACGGTTATTCAGCGTAATGGATTCATCCAAATGGTCTGTTTGCCCTCTAAAGTTCAGCTCGCCAATCTCAATTTGGCAAAGCCACTGCAGCTGGTTTAGTTTCTCCCAGTAATTGTCGAGATCGTTTTTGGATGCTGGCACGGTAAGTATTTCGTCTGTTATGTTTTTTAATGTGCTTTGGATAGTTTTCAGTGTAAGAGCCACGTTGTTCTCCTTGATGTGCAAAATGCAGCTGTTGAAGTGTTTTAAAGTCGGTTTCGCCGTTACCCAGCGTATTTCTGGTAAGCAGAAAGCAGTTTTTCATCGTATCGATTTTCAGCGTAAGCTGGGCCGTTGTAGTAGCGAGCAAACGTCGCCCAATCCAACTCTTGAATCGCGTTGTGCATTTTCGGATTCGATTTGATGAAACTGACAAACGCAAACAAGTGGAAGCGTTCAGCGAAGAACATGTCACGAACAAAGGTTTCAACATCGTCATAGCCCGCTGCAGCGTGGTTGAACCCCATGATTTGATAGCGACCATAAGACGCCGATTTTAAGGCGGCTCTTCGGTCTAGCGTCATTGCTTCTTGCAAACGCTCGTATTCTTTTTCTCTGCCAACATAGAGCGAGCGATCCCATTTACGCGAGGAGATCTCTGGGTGAGACTCATCAAACTTTCGGTCGCTGTATTTGGAGAAAATATGCGCTTCAAACAGAATACAAGGTGGACCACTGGCAAAGAAACCGCTGCCTGCCGATTCCACTTCCGACACTGCTTTTACAGCAGCAACGTCACAACCCAATGACTCGGCAGCTTTTTCAAAGTCCTCATCCGACAAACCCTCTTCAGGTTCGATGTGAGGCAAAAACAGGCTTGGCGCAAAACCCAGTTCATCGGAAGCGGCTTCTGCCAATGCTTTGTGGCTTTTGCCGTTGCAGTCGATACGACCATCAGGATTTTTGAACCCCAATAATGTTGCCTGCATCTTGCAGATCGCTTGGCACGTTTTTGAGTGCTCAAAATCACCCTCAATAACGCCATCTTCTTTTAATGGTTCTTCTAGCCCAATGTTTTGGGCTGCTTCATTTAACGCTTTTTGAATAGCAAGTACGTCTTCTTCTCGATTTTCAGCATGGCTTCCGACAGAGGAAGTGAGTGGTATGTCTTTCATAGTTGGCTCCTGATTACGTAATGTTGTCTTCATTACGGTATCTGAGAGCCAGTAGGTAAAACTTGGTGGAATTGAGGGGAAAAGCTGGGGGAGTCATGCTTCCAAACCACAAGCTTAGGTATGCTGGAATTTTGTTTACGCACAAGGCAAAGTTTTCACAATATTTCCTTTGTGCTCGTTCTTTAGCCAGTTGAATGTTCGCATATTATAAAGTTCGAGGCAGTTCAGGTATTTGATAAAAAGGTGGCTTCATTCCTATGATAAATTTCCCGGAAAGTTAATAAGCTGCGGACTTAGTTGGTCTGCACATTGTTTAAAGGGAATTAAATGCTCTCAAAATATACTTCATTCGTTGGTCTTGCATTTTTGCTTTCTGCTTGCGGAGGTGGAAGTACAAGTGACTCAGGTAACAACGAAGTCGTTCTAACAGCCGAACAAAAAGCTGAAAAAATTAAGCAATATTCAGAGATTATTTCTAATCCTATCCAGTATTCAGATCAGGAATTGAGAGAAGCGGCAAAGGGTTTGGCGGTGCTTAGATATGAAGGGGTAAACCATTCAGCTGATTTGGATAAGGAACTGGTGAGCTCAGCGCTATTACATTCGTTTTCTTTTGTTGAAATGAGGTTTATTTCTAGTAGTCGTGTATCCCAACAGTTACATTCATTCAAAAGTATCAACGACGATTTTGAATGTAAGGTTTCGGGTAATGTAACGATAGAAACACTGTATGAAGGAGAAAATAGTGGTCGAGTAGGATATAAATTTGACAAATGTGTAGAAAGGAATGGGGTCGAGATTTCAGGGGTGTTAGCTTTATCTATCTCGCAAAATGAAAGTGGGCAGCAACACTCTGAAATATATTACGATAACTTGTCAATTGGTTCTGAAAGTCTAAGTGGATATTCATCAAGAAAAAATTTTGGATCTGAAACGGTTCTTGCAATAGGTACTAATGGCGTATCTTCAGCAAAAATTGACATAAAGCGTTCGGTGGCTATGAAAGATGAGGCGCGTAGGGAGTTTGTTCAAAATTATAATGGACGCATTTCGTTTTCTAATCTTGGTACTGTCGATGTCGAAGCCATTGATCTAGTAAATTTAGATAGACGAAATATTAGTGGAAGTCTGGCATTTATAGGCAAGCAAAAAGTTAAATTTGAATACAGTGACAGCTACATCAAGTATCTTGTAGATAAAAATAATGATGGTGCTTTTGATGTAGGTACGTACGTTACTAATTTTTCAGATAGCAATACTTTTTCTGCTAATGCTATTCCCATGGTAAATACCACGAGGCTTCATCCAGTACAGAACCTATCATTACCACCTAGCGTGGAAACTCCTATGTTTGTGTTTTCTTGGTCCAATGACGCCACAACATTTATCTCCTTATACCCTGCGGAATATACAGATCCGGATACTCCAGATAGTGACTTAAAGGTACGTTATAAATGGTATGTCAGTGGGCGACTTATCCATGAAAGTGAAACACCTACACTTTTACCATACACAGCTAAGCCTGGAGACTATCTTTCTGTTGTCGTTGCTGTCTCTGATGAAACTAGCACGATTCATAGTGAGAGGGCGTATCTTCAGCTTGACCGTTAAAGCTAAAGGCGAACTGAAGGGTTCGCCTTTTTTAACTGCCCATCGTTTACTTACTACTTACATCATACTCACCATACTTTTCTCTGTAATTAGAGCCAATATCAGTTTCCACTGTTTAACACTATGTGGCGCACGCAATTTCTGATAGCTTTGAGCGGTCTTGAGAAAAAGGTTGTACATTGCGCTGTCAGATATGAATAAGAAACAAATTTCGCGCCTGTTAGGGTGTGGGTTACTTACTATTGGATTCCCCGTATTCGCTTTCGATTTTGAAGTAGAAGGACTAGAAGGAGAGCTGGACACCAACGTGTCTGCTTATCTGTCTGCTATCGATCCTAGCGAATACTCAACGTCACTTCGTTTTCAATCCCGAGTGGAAGATAATATTCAGAAGGCATTGAAGGCACTAGGTCATTACCAGCCTGAGATTGCTTTTCAAGTTGGGGAAGATTCTCAATCTCTTACGGTATTGGTTGATCCAGGACCGGTGGTGGTGATTCGCACCAGTGATTTGATCATTTCGGGGGAAGCAGCAACGGATCCTGATTTCATTCAGCTTCGCAGTGATGCCAAGCTGGGTGTTGGTGAACCGTTGAACCACAGCGCCTATGAATCTTACAAATCAAACTTACGAAATTTAGCATTAAGAAAAGGTTATTTTGATGGTGAGTTTGGTCAGACTCGCTTAGAAGTTTCTCCCGAGCATAAACAAGCCTTTATCACCATAGAATTTACCAGTGGTCAGCGCTATTACTTTGGTGAGACTCGGATTTTTGGCAGCCAAATCCGCGAAAGCCGAGTGCGATCTCTCGTGCCTTTTGAGGCGGGTGATCCTTATCTGGCATCCAACATCGGTGAGCTGAATCAGAGCTTATCTAATACCGAGTGGTTTTCTTCTGTGCACGTTGAGCCCGATCTAAGTTACATCGGGAAACAGCGCGAATTACCGATGAATATAAACCTCGCTCCGCAGGCTGAAAACCAGATAGAAACAGGCTTAGGCTATTCGACGGACATTGGTATTCGAGGCAAACTCAGCTGGAAAAAACCGTGGCTCAATGATCGTGGGCATAGTTTAGACAGTAGCATGTCCCTTTCTGTGCCTGAACAAGCGATCACCGCTAGCTACAAAATTCCGCTAGAAGACGTGTTACGTGAATATTATGAAATTCAATACGGAATGAAGCGTACTGATAAAGATGAAACCAAGAGCCTAGAGCATAACCTAGCGGTGAAACGACACTGGAAATTAGATTCGGGTTGGCAAAGAACCGCTTCCGTAAGATTCCTATACGACGACTCAGAAGAGCGAGGCCAATCTCGTATCTCTAAATTCGTTTTACCGGGATTTAGCTTCAGCCGCGCGCGAGTTCGTGGTGGCGCAATGCCCATGTGGGGAGACAAGCACCTGCTTACCGTTGAAGCCGGCAATGAAAGCCTGCTCTCTGATACTGGTATTTTAAGGGTACAGGGGCGAACCGCCATCGTACGCAGTGTGGGTGAAAATCATCGAGGATTAGCGCGTTTCGATGCGGGCGGTGTATTTGCAGGTGAATTTGACAAAGTCCCTCGTTCTTTGCGCTTCTTTGCTGGTGGTGATAACAGTATCCGTGGCTATGGGTATGAAGATATTCCGACGACCCAACCAGAAGATAAATTCAGTGGCGGTAAATACTTAGCTGTGAGTAGCCTAGAGTATCAATATCGAGTTTATGGCAATTGGTGGGCGGCAACATTCGTTGATTACGGCGATGCATGGACAGATACACCTGAGTGGAAAAAAGGTGTTGGTGTGGGTATTCGATGGGCTTCGCCTGTGGGTCCAATTCGATTAGATTTTGCTTGGGGATTGGATAAAAAACCTGACGAAAGATTTGCCATTCACTTTACGTTGGGACCAGAGCTATGACCCGTACTGTTGCTAAATGGTTAGTGCGCTTTGCCCTTTTTATTCCGTGTTTTGTTCTTGTTCTGTTACTTCTATTGGGTGGCTTACTGTTCACGCAAGCGGGGTTGAACCTTGCCATATGGGGGGCGCAAAAAGCATTGCCCCAACTCACTGTAGACGAAGCTGAAGGAGCGATACTCACGGGTATAACGCTTCATCAAGTCAATTTTAGTGATCCCGATTTATTTATCGAACTACACGCTAAGAAAGTGCAACTCGAACTGGATGCAGAATGTTTATTTGAACCCCGAGTGTGCATCGATAATCTCGCTCTAGAATCATTATCCTTTGCTCTTACAGGCACAGCGCCTACTCAGGAAGAACCAACACCTTCAGAGCCACTCACCGAGATCGCATTGCCTATTTCTGTCTCAGTTAACCGTGTTCAGTTGAATGATATTGCGCTTGATGTGTTGGGCACAGAGATCAAGTGGAAGTCGTTTTCTACTGCGGCGACGATGGAAGGTCGAGTGCTGACGTTGCACCCAACAAAATGGGATGGCATAGATATTACACTTGCTCCAACCGACGCCAACGCTTCGGTCGAAAAAGCGTCGACGGACAAAGCTGCGACGGACAAAAACGCAGACATTGAACTTCCAGAAGTATTGATTCCGCTGGATGTCGTTGTAGAAGGGTTTGATATTCATAACTTTGCTTTGCACGGTGAATCGCCAGTGAAGGTGAATCACTTGGGATTAAAGGCGAAAGCGAGCGATCATTTAGTCAGCATTGAAAAGCTGGTCTTGGATATGCCAGAAGTTAGTGCGGACGCTAGCACTGAGATCGAACTGAAAGGAGATTACTCCCTCCCGAAATTGACCCTTAATGCCAAACTCAATCAGACTGAGTTAAAAGGGCAAACCTTGGCGCTAAAGGCAGACGGTAGCGTGGCGAAACTCAACCTCAACGCTGATTTTGGGGGCGTCATCAAAGCGCACCTTGAAGGAAACCTAAAGCCGCTACAGGCTGTGCTGCCTTTCGACTTGTCTTTGTCACAAGGGGAAGTGCAATGGCCTCTTACTGGCAAATACGATTATCGCTCAGACATTGAAAGCATTGATATTAAAGGTAACTTGGATGCGTATCAGATCTCCCTTGCGTTAAAAGCGCAGGGCAAAGATATTCCGGATTTAGACCTCGATACGTCAGCGAGCGGCACATTAGAAAGTATCGATGTACACAGCTTAGTCCTCAATACGTTAGGCGGTCGAGTTTCTGGTCAGGTTGAAGCTGATTGGTCCAAGTTAGTGAAATGGAACACTACGCTCGGTTTAGACAGCATACAGCCGGGGTTACAATGGCCAGAAGCCGAGGGCAATATCAGTGGCAGTATCACGACCAATGGCTCCTTAACCGAAAGTGGTGGTTGGAAAGTGGGTGTCCCACTACTGGCTATCCAGGGTTTAATCCGCGACTACCCGTTGTACATCAATGGTCAATTGGATGCTGCGGACATCAATAAAAGCGGTGAACCTAGCATCCATACTGAAGGGCTGGAGCTATCTCATGGTCCTAATAACCTATTTGTGTCGGGTTCATTGGATAAACAATGGGGGCTGGATGTAGAGCTAAACTTCCCTGAATTTGTTAAGTCGATTCCAGAACTTCGTGGGCACATGTACGGCAAAGTTAACTTGCGTGGTGAATTTGAAGAACCCCAAATCAAGATTGAATTGAGTGTTAACGAAGTCGATTGGAAGCAAGAAGTGACGGTGGAATCCGTTGCCCTATTTGGCGATATCTCACCTCTACCTGCTCCGAAAGGCGATCTGTCATTAGTCGTTAAAAACGTGAAAGCGCAAGATCAACACATCGATAACGTGGATCTGGAATTCTCAGGTACACAGGAAGCTCATCAGCTTACATTAGATGTGTTATCCGATTTGGTGTCTACAAGTTTGAAGGTCGTCGGTGGGTTAACGGATAAACCAGAAATGGTATGGCAAGGCGAATTACAACGCGCAGAAATTACATCCGAACAAGGCACATGGACATTAGCCGATAAGGCGGCATTAGGCTTTAACATGGCAACCAATCTGGCAAGTGTTCAAGCCCATTGTTGGAATCAACAAGATGCGTCATTGTGTTTAACCAAAGACCTCTCTGCGGGGGAAAGTGGTGAGGCGAATATTGCTATCAAGCAGTTTAACTTTGAACAGATTAAGCGCTTCGTCCCACAGGAAACCGACCTTCAAGGCGAAGTTAATGCGACAGCATGGGCGAGCTGGGCACCAAACGCCAAGCCTGAGCTAAAAGTGTCTGTTTATTTACCAGAAGGGCAGGTTACACAATCGTTGGATGCACCAGTCACACTTGGGTGGAACAACATAACGTTAGATGCCGAGTTAGAGAACGATAACTTAAGAAGTCGCTGGTCATTGGATTTAGTCGACAACGGTGTGATTGATGGTCAGGCGAATATTGCAAATGTGCAATCCAACAATCAGGCCATTGACGGCAAGTTGGGGATTCGCGATATCCACCTCGGTATGCTCAAGCCTTTGCTGGGTGAATTCAGTAAAGCGGATGCCAATATTCATTCAGACTTAACGTTTAGTGGTCCTTTACTTCATCCAAAATTGCAGGGTGATTTCGTCATTGAGAAACTGATTGCCAAAGGTGACATTACTCCCGTTGATGTCAATGAAGGTCAAATCTCCGTTGCCTTTAACGGGTACGATGCGGTTCTGAACGCGCAAATTCACACGCCTGATGGCACGCTCAATTTAGACGGTGATGGAAACTGGGCGGATCTAAAAGCGTGGCGTGGCAACTTAGCCGTTTTTGCTGAAGAGTTGAACGTGAAGCTACCGCCAATGGTTCACATTAAAGTGAAGCCAGATCTTAAGATTTCAGCGACGCCTAAGCTCGCTAAAATTGAGGGCGACATTCACTTACCGTGGGGGCGTATTGAAGTGGAAGAGCTACCGCCAAGTGCGGTTGGCGTATCCAGTGATGAAGTATTACTGGATGAAAACTTCAAGCCTGTAGAAGAAAAGCAGCCTTTGCCAATGAACATTCAAACCAACGTGAATGTGAAAATTGGTGACGACTTCCGGTTAAGTGCCTTTGGTCTATTAGGCAATCTAAAAGGGGATTTAAAAGTCTCTCAACGTGACAAAGGGCCTTTTGTCGTCGGGGAAGTCAATATCCTCGATGGTTCATATCGTTCGTTCGGTCAAGATCTGCTGATTCAAACCGGTAAGATATTAATGAATGGTCCTGTGGATCAGCCCTATGTGGTGATCACCGCTATCCGCAACCCAGATAATATCCAAGATGATGTCACCGCGGGTATTCGTGTCGATGGACCAGCGGATAATCCTCAGGTATCGATATTTTCAGACCCTGCCATGCCGCAAGCCAATGCACTGTCTTACCTATTGCGTGGTAGAGATATAGATGCTGAAGCGGGTGGAAACTTAATGACCACCACGTTGATCGGCTTGAGTTTAGCAAAAAGCGGAAAAGTGGTCGGAGAGATTGGCCAGGCATTTGGTGTACAAGATTTGCAATTGGATACGGCTGGTTCTGGTGATGACTCTCAAGTAACTGTGAGCGGATACATATTACCCGGCTTGAAAGTCACTTACGGAGTGGGTATTTTTAACTCACTTGGTGAATTTACCGTGCGTTATCGCTTGATGCAGGATTTGTATGTTGAAGCGGTTTCTGGTCTTGATAGTGCGGTGGATTTGATTTACCAGTTCGAATTTGATTAAGGCGTGAGCCTGATGGAGAGTGCGATGGAACAGCTGGTGTTTGTGTATGGGACGTTGCGACAAGGCGAAGACAATCATCACTTCTTGGAAGGGTGCGAGTTGGTCGCCCAGTTTCGGACAGGGCCTGCGTTTGCTTTGTACGATTTAGGTCATTACCCAGGAATGGTACAAGGTCAACAAGAGATTTGTGGTGAAATCTACCGGATCAATGCGCAAATATTGGCTAAGTTAGATCACCTTGAAGATGTGCCATACGAATACCGACGTGAGAAAATGTCGACTCCATTTGGCGAAGCATGGGTCTATCTCTATCAAGATGGCAGCCAGTTATCGGAGCCAATCGACTCGGGAGATTGGTGCCAGCGCTTTTAGTTCTGTAGAACGGTATTGGTGGTGAATGAGTTCTTTGGTTATCCAGAATCCGTTAATGTATTTCAAGTAAAACAGCCCAGTCGATATTGGGCTGTTTTTTTATTTGTGGAATGCTATCCAAAGTATTCCGAGTTCAGGTTATTTATTCTGCGCTCGATCATAAGAGGTCTGGATTTCCTCTCGTGCGGCGGCAGCGTCTGCCCAGCCATCGACCTTTACCCATTTACCCGATTCAAGCTCTTTGTAGCGCTCAAAAAAATGCGTAATCTGCGCTTTTAGCAATTCGGGGATGTCATTCACATCTTGGATATGTTCATACTCTTTTGAGAGTTTACTGTGAGGTACGGCTACAATCTTGGCATCTTCCCCAGACTCGTCGGTCATTTTCAAAACCCCCACAGGACGACAGCGGATAACAGAGCCGGGAATAAGTGGGTGTGGTGTCGGAACAAGCACATCCACTGGGTCACCATCTAGGGATAAGGTGTGGTTTACATAACCGTAGTTGCATGGGTAGAACATGGGGGCAGACATGAAACGGTCCACAAAAACCGCGCCAGAATCTTTATCGACTTCATATTTGATCGGATCTGCGTTTGCTGGAATTTCGATTACGACATAAATGTCATCAGGTAATGATTTACCCGCGGGTACATTGTTTAAACTCATTGTGCTTTCCTTTTCTAATGAATTTCACTGTACATAGCTTAAGCGAATTTACCGTAACCTGCTATTCCACTTTAGACCAAAAGGGCATCCTCTTTTGATGGAAATTAACCCAGCTGTGGGTGTCAAATAATCGGATTTGGGGTGCTACCTGAGTGACTAAAACGAGAAATCCCCACCAGCTTTATTAAGCTAGGCGGGGATTATTCGTATTTATGCTTGGCGGTTTCAGTCTTGATTCAGTTCAAGAAACTCTTCAACCTTGCGAACCATATTCTTAGAACCCACAAAGAAAGGCACGCGCTGGTGCAGCTCGGTTGGTTTGATTTCCATAATGCGATTAACGCCATCGGAAGCCAGACCGCCTGCTTGCTCTATCAAAAATGCCATAGGGTTGCATTCGTATAACAAACGCAGTTTTCCGTTCGGGTGGCTTTGTGTACTTGGGTAAAGGTAGATACCGCCTTTAAGCAAGTTACGGTGGAAGTCGGCGACCAATGAACCGATGTAGCGGGATGTATAAGGGCGACCTTCTTCTGGCGAATTTTCCTGACAGTACTTGATGTACTTTTTCACGCCCGTTGGGAAACGGATGTAGTTACCTTCGTTAATGGAGTAAATCAAACCATCTTCAGGGATCATCATATTTTCATGAGACAGACAAAAAACGCCGAGTGATGGGTCATAAGTAAATCCATGAACCCCTTTACCCGTGGTGTATACCAGCATGGTTGAAGAACCATAAATGATATAACCAGCCGCGACTTGCTTGTCACCGGGCTGGAAAAAGTCTTCTTCTGTTGCTGGCGTACCAATAGGTGAAACGCGTTTGTAAATAGAGAAGATAGTGCCGACGGAAACGTTTACGTCAATGTTTGAAGAACCATCCAGTGGATCCATTAAAACAACGTACTTCGCATTTTTATTGAGTTCTTTATTGAATGCGACCGCTTCGTCTTCCTCTTCACTGGCGACACCACAAACCTGATCGCGAGCTTCAAGTGCAGCTTTGAATTTTTCGTTGGCGTAGACATCAAGCTTTTGCTGAGCTTCGCCCTGTACGTTTTCTGTGCCTACGGCACCCGTTATATCGACAAGACCCGCTTTATTGATTTCTCGGTTTACAATTTTGGCAGCAAGCTTAATTGAACCGAGAAGAGAGGATAGATCGCCACTGGCGTGAGCGAAGTCATTTTGTTTTTCAACAATAAACTCGCCTAGAGTGCGTATCTCAGACATGTTTGTTCCTTTGTTCAGTTTTCTGGGCTGAGATCTGAGCTACCGACGACACTGACTGGGGAAGGTCAAGTTTCTCAAGGGTTCACGGTTAAGAAACTAGGTCGCGTGGTTGAGCTCAGATACAATAAAGTCCCAATCTAAGTTGGGTTGCCTACCCGATAAATGTAGGGGTATCTGGGTTTCATTTATTATTGTATAAGTTGAATCTTTTTAATGGTAATGAAGTAACGTGCTGATCCTTGAATAATTTTAGTTGGACATCACACTTTTATACTCACATTTCGCTGACATAAATCAGGCATGATAAGAAGCAATTAAAGACGTCAAAACAGACTAGGAATCGTAATTTATGCATATTCATATTTTGGGAATTTGCGGGACATTTATGGGCGGAGCAGCGGTATTGGCTCGTCAAATGGGGCACAAAGTCACGGGATCTGATGCCAATGTATACCCCCCAATGAGCACGCTATTAGAATCTCAGGGTATCGAAATTATAGAGGGGTTTGACCCGTCGCAATTGGAGCCGAAGCCAGACTTGGTGGTGATTGGTAATGCAATGAGTCGTGGAAACCCTTGTGTAGAATATGTACTGAATCACAATCTGAAATACACATCAGGTCCACAGTGGCTGCAAGAATTTTTGTTGCATGATCGCTGGGTGTTGGCGGTATCTGGAACGCATGGCAAAACGACCACGTCGAGCATGCTAACTTGGATCCTTGAGCACTGCGGTTATCAACCCGGATTTTTAGTTGGGGGCGTTTTAGGCAATTTTGGTGTTTCGTCTCGTCTTGGTGAAAGTATGTTTTTCGTGGTCGAAGCGGATGAGTATGACAGCGCTTTTTTTGATAAACGTTCTAAGTTTGTTCATTATCACCCGCGAACTTTGGTGATGAATAATCTTGAGTTTGATCATGCAGATATCTTCGACGACTTGGATGATATTAAGCGACAGTTCCATCATTTGATCCGTACCGTGCCTGAAAATGGCCGTATATTTTCCCCAATTAATGACGAAGCGCTTGAAAGCGTGCTTGAGCAGGGTTGTTGGAGCGAACAAGAAAAGACAGGCTTCAATGGCGACTGGCAATCCGAAAAGATCAAATCAGACGGCAGTGAATTTAACGTTATCTTCCAAGGCAAACATGTTGGCAAGGTTTCTTGGAACCTGATTGGTGATCACAACGTCGATAATGCACTGATGGCGATTGCGGCGGCGAGGCACGTGGGTGTTACGCCTGATTTAGCATGTGAAGCTCTGGCGTTATTTGTAAACACAAAAAGACGCCTAGAGCTGAAAGGCGAGGTGAATGGTATTACGGTTTACGATGATTTTGCTCATCACCCAACCGCCATTGAACTAACGTTACAAGGATTACGTAATAAGGTTGGTGAAGGAAAAATTCTAGCGGTGCTAGAACCTCGCTCCAGCACGATGAAAATGGGTGTTCATAAAGAAACACTCGCCAATGCACTAAGTGCTGCCGATTCCATCTATTTGTTTCAGCCAGATAATATCCAATGGTCAGTCGACGATGTTGCGAGTCAATGCCATCAACCGGTGCAGACTAGCGACGACATCAATACGCTGGTTACACGTATCGTCGAAGAAGCTAAACCAGGCGATCAGATATTGGTGATGAGCAATGGGGGATTCGGTGGGATTCATGATAAGTTACTCAATGCACTCACGGCTGATACGCTAACCTAAGAGTGGACTGATTTTTCAATGCAAGAAGTAAGAATGACTCAAAAAAATAAAGCCATTACGTTGGCATTTACAGGGGCATCCGGAGCACCTTATGGGCTCCGGCTACTGGAATGCCTACTCGCCGCAGATTACACCGTCTATTTGTTGATATCTTCCGCCGCGCGAGTGGTGATGGCAACGGAACATGGGTTGAAACTACCGGGCTCTCCAGATGGCGTAAAAGAAGCGCTGGTTGAACACCTTCAGTGCGATGCGGATAAGCTCATCGTTTGCGGTAAAGAAGATTGGTTTTCACCCGTAGCTTCAGGTTCGGCAGCACCGAAACAGATGGTGGTTTGCCCTTGCAGCGCAGGCAGTGTGGCTGCCATCGCCCACGGCATGTCGGATAATCTTATAGAGCGTGCTGCCGATGTGGTCATGAAAGAGCGTGGGCAATTACTTTTGGTTGTTCGTGAAACGCCTTTTTCTACTCTTCATTTGGAAAATATGCATAAGCTCTCGCAAATGGGTGTCACCATTATGCCTGCCGCACCGGGATTTTATCATCAACCAACTAGCATTGATGACTTAGTCGACTTTATGGTTGCACGCGTTCTTGACCATTTAGGTGTCGAGCAAGGATTGGTCCCTCGTTGGGGATATGATCAGCGCAATTAGAAACGATTGAAGTAATTGCATATGGCTAAGTTCATAGAAGTCGATAAAATAGAACCACTCTCATCGGGGTGCTAAATGAATAGGCGATGTTTGCATCGCTTTTCTTATGGCTGAGATAAACCTTTGGTTTGAACCCGTACACCTGAACCAGATAATACTGGCGTAGGAATTGAGCGCGGAAATTTACCCCTCTCAACACCTGTGCCGCTCAACAATGGATAGGAGCGACCAGTGAAATACGCACTGACTACTCATGTATTGACGACAACAGCACTTTCTACACTTGCTGCCACACCGGCATTCGCCGCAGAAAACACGCTAACGGTTTACACGTACGACTCTTTTGCTGCGGATTGGGGACCGGGTCCAACGGTCGAAAAAGCGTTTGAAGCTCAATGCGGATGTAATCTAGAGTTTGTTGCACTTGACGATGGCGTGACCATTCTCAATCGCTTACGCCTTGAAGGTAAAAACAGCAAAGCGGATATCGTTCTTGGTCTTGATAACAATCTAATGGCTGAGGCAAAGAAAAGCGGTTTGCTTGCCGAACATAGCGTTGACACGACTAACGTGACGATCCCAGGTGGCTGGAAAGACAGCACATTTGTCCCTTACGATTACGGCTATTTTGCGTTTGTTTATAACAAAGAAAAACTCACCAACCCACCCAAGAGCCTAAAAGAGCTGGTTGAAAAGCGTGATGATCTTAAAGTGATTTACCAAGATCCACGTACCTCGACGCCTGGTCAAGGTTTAATGCTGTGGATGAAGTCGGTGTATGGCGACAATACGACGGATGCATGGAAACAACTGGCCAAGAAAACGGTCACCGTAACGAAAGGTTGGTCTGAAGCGTACTCAATGTTCTTGGAAGGCGAGTCCGATCTTGTGCTTTCATACACAACATCTCCGGCGTATCACTTAATTGCAGAAAAAGACGCCAAATATGCAGCTGCTAATTTTGCTGAAGGTCATTACACTCAGATTGAAGTCGCGGCAAAAGTGAAGGCGAGTGAAAATCAAAAATTAGCCGACGAATTTATGGCGTTCATTCTAAGCGATGAGTTCCAATCTGCGATGCCGACAGGCAACTGGATGTACCCAGTAACTGCAGTTGAGCTTCCTGAAGGATACAACACGTTAACCGTTCCAGCGAAAGTCTTGTCTTTCTCTTCAGATGAAGTCGCTGAGAGCAGAAAAACGTGGATTAAGGAATGGCAAAACGCCCTGACTTTCTAAGTTTTACATTATCGACAAGCCATGCATAATGCGTGGCTTGCTTGTATATGCATAGGCTCATTCTGCTGTGATTCGAAATGTACCTAAAGTCGGGATAGTCGTCGCGACGGTTATCTTAATCTTTGTTGTCTCCGCTTTGTGGGCATTATTGTCAAATGCGCCTTCTCTGAATCCTCTCCAAATATGGTCTGATCCATATTATCGCCATGTTACCCAGTTCAGCTTTTATCAAGCTTTTCTGTCTACATTACTCAGCGTAGGGTTTGCCATTCCTGTCGCGCACGCACTGTCTTACCGACAATTTCCCGGTAGAAGCTTACTGCTTAAGCTGTTTGCTAGCACGTTGGTGTTACCAGTTTTAGTTGGGGTATTCGGAATATTAGCCATATATGGCAACAGTGGTTTGATTGCCGATTGGCTGAAAGACAATGGGATGTCTTTGCCTTTTTCGATTTATGGTTTAAACGGCATTTTGCTCGCCCATGTGTTTTTTAACCTGCCGTATGCAACTCGGCTCCTGCTTCAAGCGTTAGAGAGTATCCCGCCAGAGCAACATAAATTATGTGCCCATTTAGGGATGTCCCGATGGAATAAATTTCGCTGGGTAGAGTGGCCTCGATTGGCAACGCAGCTCCCTCAAGTGTGTGGTTTGGTCTTTATGCTTTGCTTTACGAGTTTTGCTACTGTTATGGCACTCGGCGGGGGACCGAAATCAACGACAATCGAATTAGCTATCTATCAAGCGATAAAATTCGATTTTGATCTTCAAACGGGTGCGTTGCTAGCCATGTGGCAAATGTTGTTGTGTGGCGTACTCGCCATCAGTGTTCAAAAGCTATCAAAGCCTTTGTCTGTGACTTCAGGAAGCTTGAAACCACTGCCTATGTATTCTGATAGCCGCAAAGCCAAAGCTTGGGACACCATTTGGATAGGTTTAGTGATGATGTTGGTGTTGCCGCCTCTAACAATGGTTGTGTTAAGCGGTCTTAACAGCAAAGTATTTATCGTATTGTCGGATGGTCGTTTTTGGAACGCTGTGCTTTCCTCGCTTCAGGTCGCCTTACTAGCCAGTATTTCTGCGTTGCTATTGGGTGCAGCGATTTTGTCGACTAGCCGAGTATGGCGACTCAAAAAACAACATTTTCGTGCCGATAAAATAGAATTGGCGGGTACCATTATCCTCGTCACACCGGGCTTAGTGATCAGTACCGGGTTGTTTTTATTGATCAGAGAAATAGCCGACGTATTTAGCCTAGCATTTTGGATTGTCGTTGCAGTGAACTGTTTAATGGCATTGCCTTACGTTATCAAAACATTGTCGCTCCCTATGTACCAATTGGTTCAACAGTATCAATATCTAACAGCAAGTTTAGGTATTCGAGGGTGGAATCATTTTCGCCTAATGGAGTGGCGAGCACTGCGAAAACCCTTTGCCCATGCTTTCGCTATAAGCTTTATGCTATCGATGGGCGATCTTAGCGCGATTGCTCTGTTTGGTAGCCAAGAGTTTAGGACTCTGCCTTTGTATTTATTTCAATTACTTGGAAGCTACCAAATGGAAGCGGCAGCAGTGGTTTCTTTGTGCCTTTTACTTCTGAGTGTGTTGAGTTTTTCACTTGTTGAAGCCCTATTTAAACAGAGAGTTCCCCATGACCATTCTTAGTTTACAAGATGTGCATTACCGCTATAACGATGAGCTGTTTAGGTTTAACTTAGATGTGAGTGAAGGCGATATCGTTTCATTGATGGGGCCAAGTGGCGCAGGAAAATCTACGTTATTGTCGCTGGTGGCAGGTTTTATTCAGCCACAGTCAGGGCAGATCCTTGTCGCGGGGCAATCGGTTTTAGGGTTACCGCCACACCAGATTCCTTTGTCTATGCTATTCCAAGAAAACAACCTATTTGCTCACTTAACCGTGCGTGAAAACATAGGGTTGGGTATAGAACCTAGCTTAAGGCTTTCTTCAAAACAGAAAGGGCAGGTAGAAGAAGCGGCGGTAATGGTCGGGAACGGTGACTTTTTGGATCGACTTCCAGAGCAGCTTTCTGGCGGACAGAAACAGCGGGTGGCATTGGCGAGATGTTTTGTTCAGCCTCATTCCATTTGGCTTTTGGATGAACCTTTCTCAGCGCTTGACCCTGTCATTCGTGAGGAAATGCTCTCGCTGGTACAAACGTTAGCCAAAGAGAGAAACATTGCCATCGTGATGGTGACGCACCACGTCAGCGATGCGAAATCCATTGCCACTCAATTTGCTTACATGTCAAAAGGGGAGGTGCGTTCGGTATTGCCGATAGAGGAGTTAGTTGCAACGAACTCAAACCAAGAAATAGCGGTATTTGTTAGAGCGGGTGAGTAGATCAATACTCTAGGTGATGGTTGTACATGTCGATAAAAGCTTCGGCGTTTGTGAAAAGCGTTGCCACTTCAATGATGACACTTTCTTCTTTAGCTTGAGATGACAGCGATCCAAATGCAGTGTAGTAGCTCACCTCGTCTACGTTGTTTATACCGACGTTGGTTAATGGAATCAGTTTGTGAGTTTGTAGGATCTCCTTATTGAGGGCGTTAACATCTTTTACGTTACGTTCTGGGAATAGAATACTTTCTATGACGATCTGATGTTCAGAAATACTTAAGTAGGCAATTAAGCTGTCTTCTTTGTTGTTGATGATTAGCGTTCCTGAATCAATGGAATCAACCTCCCATCCTCTTCTCGTGTCTATTAGTTTCTGCAATCCGCCTAATGTCCATGACACAATAATAATCCTTTAAAATCAGCTGGTAAGGTCATGGAGTATAGAGAATAAGTGACTTATGGCAACACACGATTATTGTGCCTTGTTGTCAATGAAACCTCTATTGTTACGAATAGTGTCAATATATCTACTTGTTATAGTGAGCGTATTTTTAGGCAAGTTATAAATATTGCTTTCTAAATTAAATTTATATTTTTTCAAGTAGTCATAATTATTGGGATACGCATCACTCTTTATTCTTTTTTTACGAATTCTATGGGGATGGAATCACATTTCCCCTTAAATGAAATAGTCGTAAAACGTTACGTCAGAAATCCAATTTTTATAATTTCTGTGAATGATTTTTTGCTCACTTATCATTTTTATTTTATGCCTTACTATTTGAAACCTTTTCTCTCATTTAATTTATTTTAGGTAACAAAATAAATAATATCCGGATCTTTCTTATCCAATATTTATTAAATTGGGATATTCTTCACGCAAAATGCAACCGGTTGCGCTTTTTTGTTAATTCAGTTTTTGATAGAGTTTTTATAGTTCATTAATTGATCAACTGGAGTGAATTATGAAAAGGATATTGCTTTGCTGCAGCGCAGGTATGTCTACGAGTATGCTAGTTAAGAAAATGGAAGCAGCCGCAACGGAACAAGGGGTTGAATGCAAGATAGATGCGTTGTCTGTCAGTGCATTTGAAGGTGAAATTCAAAACTACGACGTTTGTCTTCTTGGTCCACAAGTCCGTTTCCAGTTGGAGGAAATGAAGAAGGTGACGGATCAGCATGGTATTAACATCGCTGCGATACCTCCTCAAACCTACGGAATGATGAAAGGTGATGAAGTCTTAAAACAAGCACTCTCACTGATTAAGTAAAACGAATTTAATTTAAGCCTTATAAAACCTGATTATATTAATTAATCGGGGAGGGGCTCTTATATCCAAAATATGGGTTTTAATTATGAAGATTTATGAAGCAATGATGAAAGTTGTAGAACAACATATTGCGCCCTTGGCTGCAAAAGTTGGCGCACAACGGCATGTTAGGGCAATGAGAGACGGTTTTATTGTCGCGATGCCTTTTATTATTGTCGGAAGCTTTATTTTAATTTTTGCATTTCCACCATTTGATCAAGACACCACGAATGGATTTGGGCGTGCTTGGCTTAATTTTGCGTCGACGCATTTCGACACCATTATGATGCCTCATTTTATGTCGATGGCCCTGATGGGGTTATTTGTATCTATGGGGGTAGCTTACAGTTTAGCGAAGTCGTACGGAATGGATGGCATTACCAGTGCTGCCCTCGCGTTAATGAGCTTTTTACTGGTAGCAGCTCCTGCAAAAGAAGGCATGCTATCCATGCAATACCTTGGTGGTACGGGAGTGTTTACTGCCGTACTTTCTGGGTTCTTTGCTGTAGAGCTGTATCGCGTAATGAAGAAATACAACATTACGATCCGAATGCCAGAACAGGTTCCGCCTGCTATTCAACGATCTTTTGAAGTGCTACTGCCAGTATTGGTTGTATTCCTAACGTTGTACCCACTCAGTATTTGGTTGCAAACACAGCACGATATGTTGCTTCCTCAAGCGATTATGGAAGCGTTCAAGCCATTGGTGAGTGCTTCAAATACACTGCCAGCCATTATCGGCGCTTTACTGTTGTGCCAGCTATTATGGTTTGCTGGTATTCACGGCGCGGCCATTGTCGTTGGTTTACTTGGTCCTATTTTCCTCACGAACCTTACCGTTAACATTGAAGCATTTGTTGCAGGTGAAGAAGTACCTAACGTCTTTACTCAGCCATTCTGGGATTTCTACATCTTTATTGGCGGCTCTGGCGCGACGTTGGCGTTAGTTGCGTTGATGTCATTCAGCCGCTCCGCTCACCTGAAAAGTCTGGGAAGAATGAGTGCGGTTCCCGGCTTATTCCAAATCAACGAGCCGGTTATTTTTGGTAGCCCAATAGTTATGAACCCAACACTGTTCTTACCGTTTGTTGTTGTGCCAATCATTAATGCAACGATTGCGTATATTGCTGTCCATACCGGCTTTGTTGGTATGGGGGTTGCGACAATGCCATGGACGACGCCAGCCATCATAGGCGCATCTTGGGGAGCGGGCTGGACATTAACACCCGTGCTTCTCGTTGCCGTGCTGTTTGTTATCGATATCGTTCTTTATTACCCGTTCTTCAAAATATTTGAGCGCGAGCTTCTTGCCCAAGAAGAGCAGTCTGAAACACCAGAAGAATCAGCAACACCTGCTCGTGGAGAAGGTGTCACCGCTTAACTAATTGTATTTGGAGCCTGGCGACGGCTCGTCAGGCTCTAGAATTTGGAGAGAAAAATGGAACAAGAAGCAGTTGTAATGGACATTATCTGTAATGCAGGTGAAGCCAGAAGTTTATGTTTTGAAGCGCTTGCAAAGGCGAGAGCGGGTGAATTGAGCCACGCCAAATCTTCTCTAATTCAGGCAAAAGAATGCTTGAACCAAGCACACCTTACTCAAACTCAACTTATCGAAGCGGATCAAGGTGAGGGGAAAGTACCAATGACATTGGTCATGGTACATGCCCAAGACCATTTAATGACAACAATATTGGCACATGAAATGGCAACAGAAATGGTTGCACTTCACGAACAGTTGGCAAAAAGGTAGGAAATGATCATGGCTAGAAAGGCTCTGAAACTTGCGATTATTGGTGGGGGGAGTAGCTATACCCCTGAATTGGTAGAAGGCGTCCTCACTCGCATCGATCGTTTGCCTGTGAGAGAAATCCATTTTGTTGATGTTGAAGAAGGGCAAGAGAAACTTGAAATCATCGCTGCACTTTCAAAGCGCATGGTTGAAAAAGTAGGTGCAGATATTGAGATAAAAGCATCACTAGATCGAAGAAGCGCAATTAAAGATGCTGACTTTGTCATGACTCAATTTCGAGTAGGTGGGCTTCAAGCTCGGGCGAATGACGAAAGAATTCCACTGAAATACGATGTTATAGGGCAGGAAACCACTGGACCAGGGGGATTTGCTAAGGCGCTAAGAACTATCCCTGTGATATTGGATATATGTCGAGACATCGAAGAGCTGGCGCCCAACGCTTGGATGTTGAATTTTACAAACCCTGCTGGGTTGGTCACTGAAGCTGTGCAGCGACACACCAACGTAAAAAGCATCGGGCTGTGCAATGTACCGGTTTCCATGAAAATGATGGTCGCAGAGATGATGGATTGTCAGCCAGACGATCTTCAACTGGAATTTGCAGGGTTAAACCACCTTGTTTGGGTCCATCAAGTTTGGCTCCATGGCGAAGACATCACCGAAACCGTATTAGAGAAAGTGGGGGATGGCGCCAACTTCAGTATGAAAAACATTTTTGAAGAACCTTGGGATCCCGATTTCTTATATGCCTTAGGTGTTATTCCTTGTCCGTATCATCGCTACTTTTACCAAACAGAAGCAATGCTAGAAGAAGAAAAGCAATCAGCTGAAGAAATTGGTACCCGCGCAGAGCAAGTTATGCAAACGGAAAAAGAACTGTTTGAACTTTATCGTGATGTCAATCTCGCTCATAAACCAGAGCAATTGGAGCAACGAGGTGGCGCGTATTATTCTGATGCTTCTCTCAATCTTGTTGATGCGATTTACAATAACCTGAACGCAGTACATGTTGTCAATGTTCGAAATAATGGGACGATTCACACATTGCCGGACGATGCGGTGATTGAATGCAGTGCGGTTGTGGGAAGCTTTGGTGCGAAACCTCTAACTGTCGGTCCATTTCCAGCTGAAATTCGCGGTTTGATACATCAAGTAAAAGCGTATGAAGAACTTACCGTCGAAGCGGCAGTGTCAGGCAGTTATGAGAAAAGTCTAATGGCATTAGCAAACAACCCACTGGTTCCTGATATTGCGAAAGCAAAAGCGATATTGGATGAAATATTACAAACTAACAAACCGTATTTGCCTCAATTTAAGGAGGCACTTTAGCCCGTGTGATGGCAGAAGTAGGAGGACAGTATGCACGTAATTTTCAATGCAGATGATTTTGGTTTAACTCATGGAGTAAACCAAGGAATCAAAGACGCTCATTTAAAAGGTGTCGTGAATTCAACAACTCTTATGGTCGGAATGAGTGCCGACAAAGAAGCGGTAGAAATGGCAAAAGCGTTACCGAATTTAAAAGTAGGGATTCATCTACGTTTTACGGCAGGAAAGCCACTAACAAATATGCCAAATCTGTTAGGTGAAGATGAGTGCTTTCCTGTTCAACCCGACTTTTGGTCGCGTAGGGACTTTTGCGCAGATGCGGTGGAATCAGAAGTACGGGCTCAGCTTCGATATTTCGATGAATTAGGGCTGACATTAAGTCATATTGATAGCCATCATCATGCGCATCGACATCCTCAAATACTGCCTATTGTTGAACGAATCGCTGCTGAACGAGGTGTTCCATTGAGGGAACAGTCTATTGATGGAGTTCGGTATCAATTTACTGACAAGTTTTTTGATGACACCGTTTCAATGGATGCATTACTTTCCTTAATTGCGACCTATAAAGATCGTTGTGATGTCCTTGAAGTGATGTGTCACCCAGCAAGGATAGATGAACATCTCGAACAGATATCCAGCTACGTGATTCCAAGAGAAAAAGAACGAACGGTTCTAACCGACCCGCAACTCACATCTTCACTAAAAGATATGGGGGTAACGGTTTCTGATTACTCTGCCGTTGCGTTGGTGGTGGAGTCCACCCAGTAAAATAAAGTAGCTGCCACTTTGGAACCCCCTAAACCTTAATTCCAATGTTTGAATCTGGCAGCTTGCTTTTTTCTCAGTTAGATTGAGTCACATTAGGTCAACCGACCCTAGTTTTAAAAGGAAATCGAGAAAGCATGGCGAGAATCAAAGACGTTGCTTTGTTGGCTGGCGTAAACCGCTCTACCGTCTCTAGGATCATTAACGGTGAAGGGAAATTTAGAGAAGAAACAAAAAGGAAAGTCGAGCAAGCGATGGCAGAGCTTAACTATCGTCCTAGTGCGATAGCACGCTCTTTGGCGACCGCCTCAAGCAACATGACAGGGCTACTTGTCACATTTTACACTGGTGGCTTCTTCGGAGAGATGATGGACCAAGTGCAAAATGAACTTGATAAGCACAAGAAGTTTTTAATCACCGCTCAAGGGCATCACAGTGCAGAAGGCGAGCGAGAAGCGATACAACGCTTTCATGACTTAAGGTGTGAAGGATATGTGCTTCACAGTCGCTATATGAGTGATGAAGAGCTGCGAGAGCTTGCAACACTACCCACACCATTTGTGTTGCTTGATCGTTTTGTTGAAGGGCTAGAAGACAGGTGCATCACCTTTGATCATGAAGACGCGGCATTTATTGCCACATCACATTTAATCGAAAATGGGCACACATGCATAGGCTGTATTGCTGGACCAAGTGAACGGGTCAGTGCTAAGAAGCGATTATCTGGATTTATAAAGGCGATGGATTCTCGAACTATTTCGTGGAGCGATAGTTTGATAGTAGAAGGAGATTACGGGCGTGAAAGCGGCTACTTAGCGGCGAAAAAACTCGTATCTCAAAACCCAGATCTGACGGCTGTATTTTGTACGAGTGAGGAAATGACAAGTGGTGCTATGCAGTATTTTCATGAAAATGAAATTCGAGTGCCTCAAGACATTTCTATAGTCAGTTTTGATAGCGTTTACGTTTGCGAAAGCTTTTATCCAACCGTTTCATCTGTTCAATTCCCAATTAGTAAAATGGCACGCTCTGCGGTAGAAATTCTAACAGCCAAAATTCAGGGGAAAGAAACCAGTGCCGCACAAGAGTTTGAGCCTGAATTGATCCGAAGAAAAAGTGTTTCTCCCCTCCAAGCATAAAGGCTGTGAATAGACGCTTGATTCAAGAAAGAAATGATAAAAGTAGGTAAAGCAATAACATCCCATTCTTAGACTATAGTTAAAACTGCACATTCATTAATTTGGGGAGAATTCAATGGATCAAGCGAACTTATTATCAAGAATAAATGAATTGCCTAAAATTCGAAAAGTCTTACAGGAACTTGTCGAGATGGTGAATCGAGACGAAGTAGACCTGATGGAGCTTTCACAAAAAATTGCCATGGAACAGGTAGTCTCCGCACGTATTTTAAGGTTAGCTAACTCCGTTCACTTTGGACGAAGCAGAACGGTCGCTTCAATCGATGAAGCTGTTATACGTTTAGGGACCGAACCGATCAGAACATTAGTCGTGGTATCAGTATTGACGAGCGCCTTCCCTAAATTTGAAACAATGGATGTGACTGAATATTGGAACAACACATTTGAAGTTGCCACTATCGCGAGTAACATCGCGAAAGAAATTGGTCTAGAACCTAACCAAGTATTCACCGCAGGTATCCTTCATAATATAGGTGAACTAATGATTCATGCGTTAGCGCCGGAAGAAGCAAAGAAAATTCAAGAGCGGGTAAAAGAAGGTGAAGATGCAGAAACAGTGCAGCGTGACATTCTAGGAACTTCAGCCTGTGAGCTAGGTGCTAAACTGGCGACAGCGTGGAAGTTCGCACCTCAATTGGTTGATTCCATCGCTCACTGCCTCAACCCAGAAAAAGCGGAAGAAGAACCTAAAATTGCGTGGTCTCTGCATTTGGCGAGGCAAATAAATTTCGATTGGGATGATATTGAAGAGGAAGATGAACGGCTCGAATATATTGAGTCAAACCAAGACGCAAAAGTACTGGGTTTATCAACCACTTTTGTACCCACTTTAGAAAATGTGAGAGGGCAAGGAAGGGATCTTGCCGCCCAAATGGTGTAACGAAATGTATTAAAGGGGTTTGGATACCCCTTTTTTTCTTTATAATGTCAACGCTCAATTGGAGAGTACTCGCAAATTCTCCAACCAAATTAAGAGTGTTGAATGTGTAATAACATACTGAATATTATTCATAATGTTACCAAAATCAAACTAAGCGAACGTAATATAAAGCGCCATTAGAGCTTTTGTTCCTAATAATGTTAGATTTGTCATTCTGCTCAATTCGTAGCGAAAAAAACGTAACTTAGGAATAAATCGATTCAGTGTGGCCAGTATAAAAATTACGGTCGATCGCATTCAGCCAGGTCTTCATGTCAGACTACCTGTGAATTGGAAAGATCACCCGTTTCTTCTCAATAGCTTTAAGATCAAATCCCAAGACCAAGTGGACATCATTCGTCACTTGGGGATTAAGCACGTCTATATCAATCCACTTCAAAGTGATTCTGAACCATTACCTGCAAATGAAAGCTCAGACAACGTAGAGCAAGAAAGTGAACTTGAGCTAGCTAAGAAAAAAATGTGGGAAGAAAAACAAGCTCGAATTGAAAAGCTAAACGCCTACCGCAGGCGTGTAAGTAAATGCGAGAAAGAATTCGAACGTTCCTTATCACAACTTCGATCTGTGATGAGTAAAATCCGCAATCGACCAGCTGATGCCGTTAATGAAGCCACCATTATGGTGGACGAAATTGTCGACAAACTCTTGGCGGATAACAACGTTACACTGCATCTAATGAGTGGGAAGAGTAAGTTCCAAGATATTTACTTTCATTCTCTGAACGTTGCAGTTATTGCAATGATGATCAGTAAAAGCAAAGGATTCAAAGCCGAGCAAATCAAAGACATTGCATTTGGTGCTCTGTTCCACGATATGGGTAAAGTGCGAGTGCCATCTGCAATAATCAATAAGAAAACCAAATTGTTGGCACCGGAAGTGAATTACCTGAAGCTCCACACTAAGTATGGTCTGGAAATAGCAGAAAAAATTGAAGATTTCCCTTCGAGTGCCAAACGCATCATTACTCAACACCATGAGTGTGTCGATGGTAGTGGCTATCCGGATGGGTTAAAGGGCGACCAAATTGATGCGTATGCGCAGATAGTAGCACTTTCTAATGCCTATGATAATTTATGTCACCCAAGAATAGAGGCAGAGCAGAAGATTCCATTCAGTGCGTTGTCTCATCTCTATAAGAAATGTAAACATCTATATAATAATGAAAACCTGAATATTCTCATCAAGTTTATGGGAGTGTATCCACCAGGAACCGTCGTCCAGTTGTCTAATGAAATGGTTGGGTTGGTCATTTCTGTTAACGCCCAGAATATTCTCTACCCGAACGTATTACTTTATGATTCTAACGTGCCTCGAAATCAGGCGCCTATCCTTGATCTTGCAGACAGCGATCTGAAAATTGTTTCTGCTATATTGCCGAACAAGCTTCCAGACAAGGTTAGGGAATACTTAAATCCAAGGACTCGGATATCTTATTACTTTGAGAATGACGCATGACGCCTTCTCAAAATGGCTACAAAATGGATGTATTGTAGTCACTAGTTTGTCATGTGTTTGACTTCAACCTTAGTTTTAAATGCAGACACTTGGCAAACGAAAGATGCTCTGATTTTATAACCATCTATATAGATGCTTGGATTCATAGCAACGAGACGTTGTGGAATCCTTTGTACATTGGAGTGTAACTATGCAGTCAACGACACAAACAGCAAAGCCAGAATACTTGCTCATGGCTTTGCGACAAACAATAAAAGATGAAGGCATTACCTACAATACTTTGGCGCAGCAGCTTGGTGTGCCACTTTCATCTTTAAAAAGACATCTTCACAATTCTTCTATTCCCTTAGAAAAGTTACTGACCTACTGTGTGGGCGCTGGTATCAACCTTTCTGAACTTCACCAAGTCGCGCTTAAACTGCAATTCAAGAACGAGAACTTCTTCAATGAGATTCAAGATGACGTATTTTTTGAATTTCCTCAGCTATACGACTTCTACCGTGAACTTCGTCATAGAGAAAATGAGCTGCATCTTATGCAGGAAGAATACGGGCTGGATGATGCCTGTACCTATCTTTATTTGAGAGCGTTAGAAATCCTAGGTCTGATTCAGTTAGGTGAAAGCAACCGTTTCTCCTTTATTGGTCCTTATCACTATCAAATGTCTAGCACTTCAAAGCTGGGAGTGCAATATCTAAAAAGTTTGAAACAGCAGGCGCTGGAAGCTAAAGACGCCGCAAAAGTGATATGTGGGCGAATGTATTTATCAGATGAACAGCTTGAAGCCATCGAAACTAAGTTAAATGAAGAGATTCTTCGGACACATAATGAAAACATGGAACACGGAAGAACCGAACCTCAACATTTACGCAATATGATGTTCTTCGAAACGAAGTATAAGAAGGTACTTTTTTCTGATGGAATTGGCCCTTTACCTAATGATGTGCTCAATCGGGTCAAAAATATGATCAGTGAAGACGGAAATCTTTGATTTATCCACAGGTAAGTGTGGGTAAATTGTGTGAATAAAGGGGGTAAAATTGGATTCGTATAAAAGTTGTTCGTACGGCTCTTTATTTCCAAAAAAATGTCTTTTTAGTATTGCCAACTTCAAATAACTCCCTATAATGCCGCCTCACTGACACGGCAGACGCCACAAGGCTTCAGCGGTAAATGTCAGTTAGGCTTCTGGCTCAAAAATGGATAATTTGTTTCTCCTTTGAAAAAAGAGAAATTAAAAAAGAAAAAGTGTTTGACACTGATAATTATCTCGCTAGAATGACCGCCTCTTCGCAAGGAAGCTTAGCGACTTACGAAGAAAGCTCTTTAACAATATAGACCTATCAATCTGTGTGGGCACTCGTTGATGATGATCCAAATAGTTTCTTCGGAAACAATTTAGGTTTCAATGAACTGAGTGACCAATACGATGATAACTTTCTTAGAAAGGGATCATTGGCACAGTCAATTCATTGTTGTTCTGTTGGAACAACAATAGCTTTAAATTACATACGTAGTTTGAAGTCAGTATTCATTGAGCCGAACAAAATCTTAAATTGAAGAGTTTGATCATGGCTCAGATTGAACGCTGGCGGCAGGCCTAACACATGCAAGTCGAGCGGAAACGAGAATAGCTTGCTATTCGGCGTCGAGCGGCGGACGGGTGAGTAATGCCTGGGAAATTGCCCTGATGTGGGGGATAACCATTGGAAACGATGGCTAATACCGCATAATGCCTTCGGGCCAAAGAGGGGGACCTTCGGGCCTCTCGCGTCAGGATATGCCCAGGTGGGATTAGCTAGTTGGTGAGGTAAAGGCTCACCAAGGCGACGATCCCTAGCTGGTCTGAGAGGATGATCAGCCACACTGGAACTGAGACACGGTCCAGACTCCTACGGGAGGCAGCAGTGGGGAATATTGCACAATGGGCGCAAGCCTGATGCAGCCATGCCGCGTGTATGAAGAAGGCCTTCGGGTTGTAAAGTACTTTCAGCAGTGAGGAAGGGTGTGAAGTTAATAGCTTCATACCTTGACGTTAGCTGCAGAAGAAGCACCGGCTAACTCCGTGCCAGCAGCCGCGGTAATACGGAGGGTGCGAGCGTTAATCGGAATTACTGGGCGTAAAGCGCATGCAGGTGGTTTGTTAAGTCAGATGTGAAAGCCCGGGGCTCAACCTCGGAACCGCATTTGAAACTGGCAGGCTAGAGTACTGTAGAGGGGGGTAGAATTTCAGGTGTAGCGGTGAAATGCGTAGAGATCTGAAGGAATACCAGTGGCGAAGGCGGCCCCCTGGACAGATACTGACACTCAGATGCGAAAGCGTGGGGAGCAAACAGGATTAGATACCCTGGTAGTCCACGCCGTAAACGATGTCTACTTGGAGGTTGTGGCCTTGAGCCGTGGCTTTCGGAGCTAACGCGTTAAGTAGACCGCCTGGGGAGTACGGTCGCAAGATTAAAACTCAAATGAATTGACGGGGGCCCGCACAAGCGGTGGAGCATGTGGTTTAATTCGATGCAACGCGAAGAACCTTACCTACTCTTGACATCCATAGAACTTAGCAGAGATGCTTTGGTGCCTTCGGGAACTATGAGACAGGTGCTGCATGGCTGTCGTCAGCTCGTGTTGTGAAATGTTGGGTTAAGTCCCGCAACGAGCGCAACCCTTATCCTTGTTTGCCAGCACGTAATGGTGGGAACTCCAGGGAGACTGCCGGTGATAAACCGGAGGAAGGTGGGGACGACGTCAAGTCATCATGGCCCTTACGAGTAGGGCTACACACGTGCTACAATGGCGCATACAGAGGGCGGCCAACCAGCGATGGTGAGCGAATCCCAAAAAGTGCGTCGTAGTCCGGATTGGAGTCTGCAACTCGACTCCATGAAGTCGGAATCGCTAGTAATCGTGGATCAGAATGCCACGGTGAATACGTTCCCGGGCCTTGTACACACCGCCCGTCACACCATGGGAGTGGGCTGCAAAAGAAGTAGGTAGTTTAACCTTCGGGAGGACGCTTACCACTTTGTGGTTCATGACTGGGGTGAAGTCGTAACAAGGTAGCCCTAGGGGAACCTGGGGCTGGATCACCTCCTTATACGATGATTATCGCGATGAGTACCCACACAGATTGATACGGTTTATACAGTAAAGAGAGCACGGGCGTTTCTACACGTTCAATTGTTTTTCTCGTTCTAAAAACGAAGAAAACACGTTGTCCCGTTCGTCTAGAGGCCTAGGACACCGCCCTTTCACGGCGGTAACAGGGGTTCGACTCCCCTACGGGATACCATTTTTAAATGCATTTTCTTTGAATAAAGAAAATAGAGTGCTTTTAAACATGGTTTCTTTCACTAGAAAGACAACCACGCTCTTTAACAATTTGGAAAGCTGACGAATAACAACAATCCCCTTATCCTCGGATAAGCGTTGTTATTCAAATTAAAAGTTCTCAAATCCTATTCTCTATGAGAGTAGGTACCAACACACATTCAAGTGTTCTTGGGTTTTCACGAAAGTGAAAACATATTTGAGTCCGGCAAAATCGAAGTGTTGTCTCGCTCATAACAAAGAGACAACAATAAACCTTGGTTGTTTGCCATACATAAGACCTCTTGGGGTTGTATGGTTAAGTGACTAAGCGTACACGGTGGATGCCTTGGCAGTCAGAGGCGACGAAGGACGTATTAACTTGCGATAAGCGTAGATTAGGCAGTAAAAGCCACTTGAGTCTACGATTTCCGAATGGGGAAACCCACTTACATAAGTAAGTATCCTGCTGTGAATACATAGCAGCAGGAGGCAAACCGGGGGAACTGAAACATCTAAGTACCCCGAGGAAGAGAAATCAACCGAGATCCCGAAAGTAGCGGCGAGCGAAATTGGGTTAGCCCTTAAGCTTTTTATGCGTCAGGTGAAGTCTCTGGAAAGGGACGCGATACAGGGTGATAGCCCCGTAACCGACAACGCACATTGAGTGAAATCGAGTAAGGCGGGACACGTGATATCCTGTCTGAATATGGGGGGACCATCCTCCAAGGCTAAATACTACTGACTGACCGATAGTGAACCAGTACCGTGAGGGAAAGGCGAAAAGAACCCCTGTGAGGGGAGTGAAATAGAACCTGAAACCGTGTACGTACAAGCAGTAGGAGCACCTTTGTGGTGTGACTGCGTACCTTTTGTATAATGGGTCAGCGACTTATATTCAGTGGCAAGGTTAACCGTTTAGGGGAGCCGTAGGGAAACCGAGTCTTAACTGGGCGTTCAGTCTCTGGATATAGACCCGAAACCAGGTGATCTAGCCATGGGCAGGTTGAAGGTTGAGTAACATCAACTGGAGGACCGAACCGACTAATGTTGAAAAATTAGCGGATGACTTGTGGCTAGGGGTGAAAGTACCAATCAAACCTGGAGATAGCTGGTTCTCCCCGAAAGCTATTTAGGTAGCGCCTCGGACGAATACTACTGGGGGTAGAGCACTGTTAAGGCTAGGGGGTCATCCCGACTTACCAACCCTTTGCAAACTCCGAATACCAGTAAGTACTATCCGGAGACACACGGCGGGTGCTAACGTCCGTCGTGGAGAGGGAAACAACCCAGACCGCCAGCTAAGGTCCCAAATTACTACTAAGTGGGAAACGATGTGGGAAGGCTCAGACAGCCAGGATGTTGGCTTAGAAGCAGCCATCATTTAAAGAAAGCGTAATAGCTCACTGGTCGAGTACCTGCGCGGAAGATGTAACGGGGCTAAGTAGTAAACCGAAGCTGCGGCTGCAATCTTTTGATTGCGGGGTAGGGGAGCGTTCTGTAAGCCGTTGAAGGTGGTCTGTAAGGGCTGCTGGAGGTATCAGAAGTGCGAATGCTGACATGAGTAACGATAAAGGGAGTGAAAAACTCCCTCGCCGGAAGACCAAGGGTTCCTGTCCAACGTTAATCGGGGCAGGGTAAGTCGACCCCTAAGGCGAGGCTGAAAAGCGTAGTCGATGGGAAACGGGTTAATATTCCCGTACTTCTTACAATTGCGATGGGGGGACGGAGAAGGCTAAGTGGGCGCGGCGATGGTTGTCCAGGTTCAAGTGCGTAGGCTGATGGTTTAGGTAAATCCGGACCGTCATTAAGGCTGAGACACGACGTCGAGCTGCTACGGCAGTGAAGTCATTGATGCCATGCTTCCAGGAAAAGCCTCTAAGCTTCAGATTGTAAGGAATCGTACCCCAAACCGACACAGGTGGTCGGGTAGAGAATACCAAGGCGCTTGAGAGAACTCGGGTGAAGGAACTAGGCAAAATGGTACCGTAACTTCGGGAGAAGGTACGCTCTTGACGGTGAAGTCCCTCGCGGATGGAGCTATTAGGAGTCGCAGATACCAGGTGGCTGCAACTGTTTATTAAAAACACAGCACTGTGCAAAATCGTAAGATGACGTATACGGTGTGACGCCTGCCCGGTGCCGGAAGGTTAATTGATGGGGTTAGTCTTCGGACGAAGCTCTTGATCGAAGCCCGGTAAACGGCGGTAGTAACTATAACGGTCCTAAGGTAGCGAAATTCCTTGTCGGGTAAGTTCCGACCTGCACGAATGGCGTAATGATGAGTACGCTGTCTCCACCCGAGACTCAGTGAAATTGAAATCGCTGTGAAGATGCAGTGTACCCGCGGCTAGACGGAAAGACCCCGTGAACCTTTACTACAGCTTGGCACTGAACATTGAACCTACATGTGTAGGATAGGTGGGAGGCTTTGAAACCATGTCGCTAGATATGGTGGAGCCGTCCTTGAAATACCACCCTTGTAGCTTTGATGTTCTAACTTTACCATTATCTGGGGTGAGGACAGTGCCTGGTGGGTAGTTTGACTGGGGCGGTCTCCTCCCAAAGAGTAACGGAGGAGCACGAAGGTGGGCTAAACACGGTTGGACATCGTGTGGTTAGTGCAATGGCATAAGCCCGCTTGACTGCGAGAATGACAATTCGAGCAGGTGCGAAAGCAGGTCATAGTGATCCGGTGGTTCTGAATGGAAGTAGCATCGCTCAACGGATAAAAGGTACTCCGGGGATAACAGGCTGATACCGCCCAAGAGTTCATATCGACGGCGGTGTTTGGCACCTCGATGTCGGCTCATCACATCCTGGGGCTGAAGTCGGTCCCAAGGGTATGGCTGTTCGCCATTTAAAGTGGTACGCGAGCTGGGTTTAGAACGTCGTGAGACAGTTCGGTCCCTATCTGCCGTGGGCGTTGGAAGATTGAAGGGGGCTGCTCCTAGTACGAGAGGACCGGAGTGGACGAACCTCTGGTGTTCGGGTTGTCATGCCAATGGCATTGCCCGGTAGCTAAGTTCGGAATCGATAACCGCTGAAAGCATCTAAGCGGGAAGCGAGCCCTGAGATGAGTCTTCCCTGACACTTTAAGTGTCCTAAAGGGTTGTTCGAGACCAGAACGTTGATAGGCAGGGTGTGTAAGCGTTGTGAGGCGTTGAGCTAACCTGTACTAATTGCCCGTGAGGCTTAACCATACAACACCCAAGGGGTTTTGATGGACTCAGACAAGAACAGATTGAATGTGTAGAATTAGAACTTGCTCTTTATTTAAGAGATAGCAGCTTTCCGAATTAAGAATTTGCTTGGCGACCATAGCGTTGTGGACCCACCTGATTTCCATGCCGAACTCAGAAGTGAAACGCAATAGCGCCGATGGTAGTGTGGGGTTTCCCCATGTGAGAGTAGGACATCGCCAGGCTTTGATTTTGATTGAACTCCATCGAGTTCAGTCACCATAAGGTTTTGAACAAAAGTTTAGAATTTTATGTTGACTTCCAAAGTCAGTCGCGTATTATACGCGTCCTGCCTAAGTGGTAACACACTGAAAGCAAAGCTCTTTAACAATATAGACCTATCAATCTGTGTGGGCACTCGTTGATGATAATCCAAATAGATACTTCGGTATCAATTTAGGTTTCAATGAACTGAGTGACCAATCGATGATAACTTTCTTTAGAAAGGAGTCATTGGCACAGTCAATTCATTATCGTTCTGTTGGAACGATAATAGCTTTAAATTACATACGTAGTTTGAAGTCAGTATTCATTGAGCCGAACAAAATCTTAAATTGAAGAGTTTGATCATGGCTCAGATTGAACGCTGGCGGCAGGCCTAACACATGCAAGTCGAGCGGAAACGAGAATAGCTTGCTATTCGGCGTCGAGCGGCGGACGGGTGAGTAATGCCTGGGAAATTGCCCTGATGTGGGGGATAACCATTGGAAACGATGGCTAATACCGCATAATGCCTTCGGGCCAAAGAGGGGGACCTTCGGGCCTCTCGCGTCAGGATATGCCCAGGTGGGATTAGCTAGTTGGTGAGGTAAAGGCTCACCAAGGCGACGATCCCTAGCTGGTCTGAGAGGATGATCAGCCACACTGGAACTGAGACACGGTCCAGACTCCTACGGGAGGCAGCAGTGGGGAATATTGCACAATGGGCGCAAGCCTGATGCAGCCATGCCGCGTGTATGAAGAAGAGCCTTCGGGTTGTAAAGTACTTTCAGCAGTGAGGAAGGGTGTGAAGTTAATAGCTTCATACCTTGACGTTAGCTGCAGAAGAAGCACCGGCTAACTCCGTGCCAGCAGCCGCGGTAATACGGAGGGTGCGAGCGTTAATCGGAATTACTGGGCGTAAAGCGCATGCAGGTGGTTTGTTAAGTCAGATGTGAAAGCCGGGCTCAACCTCGGAACCGCATTTGAAACTGGCAGGCTAGAGTACTGTAGAGGGGGTAGAATTTCAGGTGTAGCGGTGAAATGCGTAGAGATCTGAAGGAATACCAGTGGCGAAGGCGGTACACCTGGACAGATACTGACACTCAGATGCGAAAGCGTGGGGAGCAAACAGGATTAGATACCCTGGTAGTCCACGCCGTAAACGATGTCTACTTGGAGGTTGTGGCCTTGAGCCGTGGCTTTCGGAGCTAACGCGTTAAGTAGACCGCCTGGGGAGTACGGTCGCAAGATTAAAACTCAAATGAATTGACGGGGGCCCGCACAAGCGGTGGAGCATGTGGTTTAATTCGATGCAACGCGAAGAACCTTACCTACTCTTGACATCCTCAGAAGAGACTGGAGACAGTCTTGTGCCTTCGGGAACTGAGAGACAGGTGCTGCATGGCTGTCGTCAGCTCGTGTTGTGAAATGTTGGGTTAAGTCCCGCAACGAGCGCAACCCTTATCCTTGTTTGCCAGCGAGTAATGTCGGGAACTCCAGGGAGACTGCCGGTGATAAACCGGAGGAAGGTGGGGACGACGTCAAGTCATCATGGCCCTTACGAGTAGGGCTACACACGTGCTACAATGGCGCATACAGAGGGCGGCCAACCAGCGATGGTGAGCGAATCCCAAAAAGTGCGTCGTAGTCCGGATTGGAGTCTGCAACTCGACTCCATGAAGTCGGAATCGCTAGTAATCGTGGATCAGAATGCCACGGTGAATACGTTCCGTTGTACACACCGCCCGTCACACCATGGGAGTGGGCTGCAAAAGAAGTAGGTAGTTTAACCTTCGGGGGGACGCTTACCACTTTGTGGTTCATGACTGGGGTGAAGTCGTAACAAGGTAGCCCTAGGGGAACCTGGGGCTGGATCACCTCCTTATACGATGATTATCGCGATGAGTACCCACACAGATTGATACGGTTTATGTAGAAAAGAGAAATGAACGTTCCCATACGTTCATACTAGTGTCCCGTTCGTCTAGAGGCCTAGGACACCGCCCTTTCACGGCGGTAACAGGGGTTCGACTCCCCTACGGGATACCATTGGGTCGTTAGCTCAGTTGGTAGAGCAGTTGACTTTTAATCAATTGGTCGCAGGTTCGAATCCTGCACGACCCACCATTTCAAGATGGGGCTATAGCTCAGCTGGGAGAGCGCCTGCCTTGCACGCAGGAGGTCAGCAGTTCGATCCTGCTTAGCTCCACCATTCTTGATACCTTCTTCCTATAAGAAGTAAAACTAATATGGGCGATTAGCTCAGTTGGGAGAGCACCTGCCTTACAAGCAGGGGGTCACTGGTTCGAGCCCGGTATCGCCCACCATCTTTAAGTATTTTCTTAATACAGAATATTTAGAAATGGTTCTTAACGAATCACGCTCTTTAACAATTTGGAAAGCTGACGAATAACAACAATCCCCTTATCTACGGATAAGCGTTGTTATTCAAATTAAAAGTTCTCAAATCCTAGATGACTTGTTCATTTAGGTACCAACACACATTCAAGTGTTCTTGGGTTTTCACGAAAGTGAAAACATATTTGAGTCCGGCAAAATCGAAGTGTTGTCTCGCTCATAATAAAGAGACAACGATAAACCTTGGTTGTTTGCCATACAGAAACCTTTTGGGGTTGTATGGTTAAGTGACTAAGCGTACACGGTGGATGCCTTGGCAGTCAGAGGCGACGAAGGACGTATTAACTTGCGATAAGCGTAGATTAGGCAGTAAAAGCCACTTGAGTCTACGATTTCCGAATGGGGAAACCCACTTACATAAGTAAGTATCCTGTTGTGAATACATAGCAGCAGGAGGCAAACCAGGGGAACTGAAACATCTAAGTACCCCGAGGAAGAGAAATCAACCGAGATCCCGAAAGTAGCGGCGAGCGAAATTGGGTTAGCCCTTAAGCTTTTTGTGCGTCAGGTGAAGTCTCTGGAAAGGGACGCGATACAGGGTGATAGCCCCGTAACCGACAACGCACATTGAGTGAAATCGAGTAAGGCGGGACACGTGATATCCTGTCTGAATATGGGGGGACCATCCTCCAAGGCTAAATACTACTGACTGACCGATAGTGAACCAGTACCGTGAGGGAAAGGCGAAAAGAACCCCTGTGAGGGGAGTGAAATAGAACCTGAAACCGTGTACGTACAAGCAGTAGGAGCACCTTTGTGGTGTGACTGCGTACCTTTTGTATAATGGGTCAGCGACTTATATTCAGTGGCAAGGTTAACCGTTTAGGGGAGCCGTAGGGAAACCGAGTCTTAACTGGGCGTTCAGTCTCTGGATATAGACCCGAAACCAGGTGATCTAGCCATGGGCAGGTTGAAGGTTGAGTAACATCAACTGGAGGACCGAACCGACTAATGTTGAAAAATTAGCGGATGACTTGTGGCTAGGGGTGAAAAGTACCAATCAAACCTGGAGATAGCTGGTTCTCCCCGAAAGCTATTTAGGTAGCGCCTCGGACGAATACTACTGGGGGTAGAGCACTGTTAAGGCTAGGGGGTCATCCCGACTTACCAACCCTTTGCAAACTCCGAATACCAGTAAGTACTATCCGGAGACACACGGCGGGTGCTAACGTCCGTCGTGGAGAGGGAAACAACCCAGACCGCCAGCTAAGGTCCCAAATTACTACTAAGTGGGAAACGATGTGGGAAGGCTCAGACAGCCAGGATGTTGGCTTAGAAGCAGCCATCATTTAAAGAAAGCGTAATAGCTCACTGGTCGAGTCGCTGCGCGGAAGATGTAACGGGGCTAAGTAGTAAACCGAAGCTGCGGCTGCAATCTTTTGATTGCGGGGTAGGGGAGCGTTCTGTAAGCCGTTGAAGGTGGTCTGTAAGGGCTGCTGGAGGTATCAGAAGTGCGAATGCTGACATGAGTAACGATAAAGGGAGTGAAAAACTCCCTCGCCGGAAGACCAAGGGTTCCTGTCCAACGTTAATCGGGGCAGGGTAAGTCGACCCCTAAGGCGAGGCTGAAAAGCGTAGTCGATGGGAAACGGGTTAATATTCCCGTACTTCTTACAATTGCGATGGGGGGACGGAGAAGGCTAAGTGGGCGGCGATGGTTGTCCAGGTTCAAGTGCGTAGGCTGATGGTTTAGGTAAATCCGGACCGTCATTAAGGCTGAGACACGACGTCGAGCTGCTACGGCAGTGAAGTCATTGATGCCATGCTTCCAGGAAAAGCCTCTAAGCTTCAGATTGTAAGGAATCGTACCCCAAACCGACACAGGTGGTCGGGTAGAGAATACCAAGGCGCTTGAGAGAACTCGGGTGAAGGAACTAGGCAAAATGGTACCGTAACTTCGGGAGAAGGTACGCTCTTGACGGTGAAGTCCCTCGCGGATGGAGCTATTAGGAGTCGCAGATACCAGGTGGCTGCAACTGTTTATTAAAAACACAGCACTGTGCAAAATCGTAAGATGACGTATACGGTGTGACGCCTGCCCGGTGCCGGAAGGTTAATTGATGGGGTTAGTCTTCGGACGAAGCTCTTGATCGAAGCCCGGTAAACGGCGGTACGTAACTATAACGGTCCTAAGGTAGCGAAATTCCTTGTCGGGTAAGTTCCGACCTGCACGAATGGCGTAATGATTACACGCTGTCTCCACCCGAGACTCAGTGAAATTGAAATCGCTGTGAAGATGCAGTGTACCCGCGGCTAGACGGAAAGACCCCGTGAACCTTTACTACAGCTTGGCACTGAACATTGAACCTACATGTGTAGGATAGGTGGGAGGCTTTGAAACCATGTCGCTAGATATGGTGGAGCCGTCCTTGAAATACCACCCTTGTAGCTTTGATGTTCTAACTTACCCATTATCTGGGGTGAGGACAGTGCCTGGTGGGTAGTTTGACTGGGGCGGTCTCCTCCCAAAGAGTAACGGAGGAGCACGAAGGTGGGCTAAACACGGTTGGACATCGTGTGGTTAGTGCAATGGCATAAGCCCGCTTGACTGCGAGAATGACAATTCGAGCAGGTGCGAAAGCAGGTCATAGTGATCCGGTGGTTCTGAATGGAAGGTACATCGCTCAACGGATAAAAGGTACTCCGGGATAACAGGCTGATACCGCCCAAGAGTTCATATCGACGGCGGTGTTTGGCACCTCGATGTCGGCTCATCACATCCTGGGGCTGAAGTCGGTCCCAAGGGTATGGCTGTTCGCCATTTAAAGTGGTACGCGAGCTGGGTTTAGAACGTCGTGAGACAGTTCGGTCCCTATCTGCCGTGGGCGTTGGAAGATTGAAGGGGCTGCTCCTAGTACGAGAGGACCGGAGTGGACGAACCTCTGGTGTTCGGGTTGTCATGCCAATGGCATTGCCCGGTAGCTAAGTTCGGAATCGATAACCGCTGAAAGCATCTAAGCGGGAAGCGAGCCCTGAGATGAGTCTTCCCTGATACTTTAAGTATCCTAAAGGGTTGTTCGAGACCAGAACGTTGATAGGCAGGGTGTGTAAGCGTTGTGAGGCGTTGAGCTAACCTGTACTAATTGCCCGTGAGGCTTAACCATACAACACCCAAGGGGTTTTGCGCAGAAATTGTTCCAGACAATTTCCTGCACTTCCTACATCCATGTAGGTCGTGGACTCAGATAAGAACAGATTGAATGTGTAAGAACCAGAACTAAAAAACAGCTTTCCGAATTTATTGTTTTCAGATTTTAAGAAAGTCTGAAGGCAAAACAGAATTTGCTTGGCGACCATAGCGTTGTGGACCCACCTGATTCCATGCCGAACTCAGAAGTGAAACGCAATAGCGCCGATGGTAGTGTGGGGTTTCCCCATGTGAGAGTAGGACATCGCCAGGCTTTGAATTTGAACATCCGCTTATGATAAGCGGGTATTCCACTGCGGAGTGGTAGTTCAGTTGGTTAGAATACCGGCCTGTCACGCCGGGGGTCGCGGGTTCGAGTCCCGTCCACTCCGCCATTTATTTAAGAAACCTCAACAGAAATGTTGAGGTTTTTTGCGTTTAGGGAAGACATATTCGACCTGCAGTCGAACGAGTCCCGGTCGTGTGCAACCCCAGTCATACCAATCTGGAAAATTAACTGATCAGGTCAATCCAGTCTCTTGTGCACATTTTGGTAACCCTATCAGCGTTTTCCAAGAATCGATTCCACGCAGTGCATACCTTCGACACAATATTGCGATGATCGTCAAAATTTTGGTTGGCAAGATAGTGCTGCCTGAGCCAACTCCAAACTTGCTCAATTGGGTTTAGCTCTGGTGAGTAGGGGGGGAGTTTGATGATACTGAGATTATGGAACTCTTGTGCAATATCATTGGTGTGCCAGCCTGCACCATCCATAATGACCACTGCGTGACGACCTCTTTCGGTGACTGCGGAGATCTGCTTAAGGTGCTCAACCATAATCTCCTTGTTAACCCAAGGAACAACCATTGCTTCTCCGATCTCTCTAGTCGGGCATACTGAGCCAAACAAATAAGCATACTCAAATTGCTGTTGTTTTACCGCTCTCGGCCTTGAACCCCGTTCAGCCCAAAGTCGAGTTGTCGTATTTTGCTGGCCAAATCTCGCTTCATCTTGAAACCAGACATCAACGCTCTCTAGTCCCATATGACCAGGGATCTTAAGGATCGTTTCAATTTTGAATTTTTTTAAAATCGTCTTGGATTTGTTGGGATTGTCGAGGGTGCTTGGAGCGAGAAGTTATCCAAGAGAAGCCCATATGATTGAGCAAATAGTAAATGGAATCTGGATGGTAGTACTTACCAAACTCTTTGACGATATAGGTATGAATGTCAGCGCCAGTTAACCTGCCCCCAGATGAATCCTTTGCTCGATTTTTTATGTACAGGCTTAATTGCTCACGTTGTTGAGGATTCAGGAAGGCAGGTCGACCTGTTCTTGGTTTTTCTTGCAACCCTTCAAGTCCTTCCTCAAGGAACGTTTGTACCCATTTGTTTACACTGGTTCTACTGACTTTAAGGAACTTGGCGATTTGGGTGCGAGAGTGACCATCTTTAAAATGGGCCAATGCGAGTAATCGCATCTTCATCTGGATAGATTTTTGTTGGCTAGCAAGCTTTTAAAGTCAATGTTATTGAGGCTGTCCATGGCATCTTTTTTCACGAGAAAGTAATAGCATCAATCAGATCATATTTTTACTTAGATTGGTATAATTAAGAAATCCCCCCTTAGCTTATAGGTGAGTCTTCAAAGCTTACCTCGTATCTAGGTCAAACACTGCTCCCTATCAAGCTCAATATATTCAGGGATCTTACGGATCATTTCAGTTTTTAAAATTTTTAAATCACGCTGGGATAATTGGTATTTACTCGGGTGTTGAGAACGTGAAGTTATTCTACGAAAGACCTAAGTCATTGAGTAAGAATTAGATGAAATCTAGATAGTAAAATTTGCGAGTCCTTTGCTGATATGAGCATGAACATCACTGTCAGTTAATCGCTCTCCTGACGGAGTTTCTGCTCGACATACGGTATTGGCTGTTATAGTCTGGACATATAGACGTCTAAACGCTTTAGGGAGAAAGTAAGATGCCCATTAAGATTCCTGATCAATTGCCTGCTTTGGATACACTTAGGCACGAAAATATATTCGTAATGCCAGAGTCTCGCGCAACGACGCAGGAAATACGCCCACTTAAAGTGCTCATTCTTAATTTAATGCCGAAGAAAATTGAAACGGAAACGCAGTTTCTTCGCCTCTTATCAAATAGCCCGCTACAGATAGATGTAGAGCTACTAAGAATTGATAACCGTCCAAGTAAAAACACGCCAACAGAGCACTTAGATACGTTTTATCGCCAGTTTGAAATGGTGAAAAACAAAAACTTTGATGGGTTAATTATTACAGGTGCGCCCTTGGGGCTCGTTCAATTTGAAGATGTAATCTATTGGGAGCATCTTCAAACAATCATGAACTGGGCAAAAGAGCATGTAACCTCAACGTTATACGTATGTTGGGCTGCGCAAGCTGGCTTAAAGCTACTGTACAATTTGCCTAAACGCACTCGCAAAGAAAAACTTTCTGGGGTGTATCAACATCAAGTTTTGCAGCCTTATCATCCTGTTCTGAGAGGTTTTGATGATACTTTCTTAGCGCCACACTCTCGATATGCCGACTTCTCGCCAGAATATTTATCGGAACATACTGATCTAGATATTTTGGCTACATCGGATGTTGCTGGTGTATACCTAGCTACAACGAAAGACAAACGAAATGTATTTGTCACTGGTCACCCTGAATATGACTCTCACACATTGCATAACGAATATGTTAGAGATCTAGGGGAGGGGATGGAGCCGCCGATTCCTGTCAATTACTACCCAAACAACAACCCCGATAATAAGCCTAATGCCAGTTGGCGTAGTCATGGGCATTTGCTATTTCTAAATTGGTTAAACTACTGTGTTTACCAACAAACACCGTATGACTTGTCTCTTTTCTCGGAAGCAAATTTTACTAAGGACGAAGAGTAAACGACTTTAAAATTAGGGCAGCGTAATCGTTGCCCTTTGTTTTCATTCTTCTTTTTTAGCTTTTTCTATCATTGGCGTAATAGTGGATCCCTGTATAAGAATGGAAAATACAACAACAGAATAAGTCATCACGAGAATGATCTCTTTTACGTCTATCAGCTTATCAGGAATCACCAAAATACCGGGTGGAATGGATAGAGCCATTGCAAGGGCTAACCCTCCTCTAAGTCCTCCCCATGTGAGAATTTTTACTGACCAAGAATTATAGCTACGGTATCGAGTGAAGCCTAAATAAGAGAGCCAAACACTTAAATACCGACTAGTCAGAACAAGGGGGATGGAAAATGCCATTAGGATCCAATCTTCGTGGTGGAATTCAAATAGAAGCATAGACATGCCGATAAGTAAGAATAAAACGCCATTTAAAAACTCATCGACCAACTCCCAGAAATGATCTAGGTGCTCTTCACTTTCTTTTGAAAAACCAATAAATCGAGTCCAGTTACCGATCATAATTCCCGAGACCACCATGGCTAAGGGACCTGACACATGAATAACATCTGCAAAGGCATATCCTGCTGTAGGAATTCCTATAGTCAATAAGAGCTCCATAGAATGATCGTTAGTAGCACTGATTAAATAGTGGAAGAGTAACCCAAGGGCAAACCCGTATACGATGCCGCCAATAGCTTCTTGAGCAAACAGTAAGGTAACACTTGTGATGGTAGGGGATTCTGTACCAAATGCCATGGTATAAAGTGTGACAAAAATGATGAGACCAAATCCATCATTAAAAAGGGATTCACCTTCAATTTGAGTTGAGATTCGTTTGGGTGCATCAAGCTTTTTCACGATAGCCAGCACCGCAATGGGATCGGTTGGTGAGATAAGTGCTCCAAAAAGCAAACAGTACACAAGATCGAACTGAATACCAATTACTTGACAGAATAGGTAGAGCGCACCGCCGATAAACACCGTCGAAAATAATGTCGCACCAAGCGCCAAAATGGTAATTTCCCATTTTTGATCTTCCATATTAGGAAGCTTTATTCCCAATCCACCGGCAAACAAAAGAAAGCCTAATACGCCTTTGAGCAAAAACGCTTCAAAATTAATTGTACTCATTGTTTCAGTAGCGACTTTGGTTAAGTGAAACCAATCGTTTTGACCTGCAATAATAATGAACAGTGATAAGATCAGCGCACCTGCTGTGATGGCAATTGTGCTCTGCATCTTTCCTATCTTACTGTTTATAAAGGCGATCAGCATTGCCGCTGCAGAAAGAAAGCACAGGGTGTAATAGACAGACATGAGCTAGGTTATTTCCAAGTGTAACAAAATGTGTAATTGGCGGATTTTCCTCCTACTTTGACGCAATATCAAATACTTTTTTTGCTCATCTACTTAGCAAAAAAGCAGCAGTGATAGATAGGTAATTTACTGATTTGGACGTCTAGATTTCTATTGGATGTGTGGTAGGATGAGAGCAAAGATAAGGAATGAGGCTGTAGTGTGGCTGGAAGCAATTTAAGACAACAAATCGAACAACAACTTTCCCGAAGAATTATGCTCATCGATGGTGGTATGGGTACCATGATTCAGGATTTAAAGTTGGAAGAAGAGGATTATCGTGGTGAGCGTTTTTCCGATTGGCACTGTGATTTAAAAGGGAACAATGACCTTTTAGTTTTGTCTCAGCCTCAGCTTATTAAAGACATACATAGTCAGTATCTTGAAGCAGGTGCCGACATATTAGAAACCAACACATTCAATGCGACTACCATTGCAATGGCTGACTATGATATGGAAAGCCTGAGCGAAGAGATAAACTTCGAAGCTGCGAAGTTGGCAAGAGAAGCTGCTGATGAATGGACGGCAAAAACCCCAGACAGACCACGCTATGTTGCTGGCGTTCTTGGTCCAACTAACCGAACGTGTTCGATCTCCCCTGATGTAAATGATCCTGGATATCGTAACGTGAGTTTCGACGAGTTAGTCGAAGCGTATTCTGAATCGACGCGCGCACTCATCAAAGGTGGTTCACACCTCATTCTTCTTGAAACTATTTTTGATACGTTGAACGCTAAAGCATGTGCATTTGCTGTTGAATCTGTATTTGAAGAAATGGGCATTGAATTGCCTGTTATGATTTCAGGTACGATCACCGATGCGTCTGGACGTACACTTTCTGGTCAAACTACGGAAGGTTTTTACAATGCGCTAAGGCATGTTAACCCCATTTCATTTGGTCTGAACTGTGCGTTGGGCCCAGATGAACTGCGTCAATACGTTGAAGAGCTTTCACGTATTTCAGAGTGCAGTGTGTCTGCTCACCCTAATGCGGGATTACCTAATGCTTTTGGTGAGTACGATCTATCACCTGAAGATATGGCTGAACATATTGGTGAATGGGCTAGAGCAGGGTTCCTTAACCTAGTTGGGGGGTGCTGTGGTACCACGCCAGAACACATTCGCCAAATGGCACTAGCCTGCGAAGGTGTACCTCCCCGTAAGTTGCCAACTATACCTGTGGCATGTCGTTTATCTGGTCTTGAGCCTCTAACGATAGCGAAAGATACCTTATTCGTTAACGTTGGTGAACGAACTAACGTAACGGGTTCCGCTCGTTTCAAGCGCCTCATCAAAGAAGAACTCTATGATGAAGCGTTAGATGTGGCTCGTCAGCAAGTTGAAAACGGTGCGCAAATCATCGATATCAACATGGATGAAGGGATGCTCGATGCGGAAGCCTGTATGGTCCGTTTCTTGAACCTTTGTGCTTCTGAACCAGAAATATCCAAAGTTCCGATTATGGTTGATTCCTCTAAATGGGAAGTGATCGAAGCGGGTCTAAAATGCATTCAAGGTAAAGGTATTGTTAACTCGATCTCTTTGAAAGAAGGTAAAGAGAAGTTCGTTGAACAAGCAAAACTGATTCGTCGATACGGTGCCGCAGTGGTCGTAATGGCGTTTGACGAAGTGGGTCAGGCTGAAACACGCGAACGCAAGCTCGAAATCTGTACCAATGCCTACAACATTCTGGTTGGCGAAATTGGTTTTCCGCCAGAAGATATTATCTTTGACCCCAACATTTTCGCGGTTGCAACGGGTATAGAAGAGCACAACAACTACGCGGTTGATTTCATCGAAGCCGTTGGTGATATTAAACAAAAATTGCCACACGCTATGATTTCAGGTGGTGTGTCTAACGTTTCCTTCTCCTTTAGAGGTAACAACTACGTTCGTGAAGCTATCCACGCTGTGTTCCTATATCACTGTTTCAAAAACGGTATGGACATGGGTATCGTTAACGCAGGTCAACTTGAGGTTTATGATAACGTTCCAGAAAAACTTCGAGAAGCTGTTGAAGATGTGGTTCTAAACCGTCGTGATGATGGTACAGAACGTTTACTCGATATCGCTGCTGAGTTTGCCGGAAAGGGCGTAGGTAAAGAAGAAGATGCTTCAGCGCTTGAGTGGCGAAGCTACCCTGTTGAGAAGCGATTAGAACACGCCTTAGTTAAAGGGATTACAGAGTTCATCGTTGATGACACGGAAGAAGCCCGTCAAAATGCGACCAAACCTCTTGAAGTGATCGAAGGTCCTTTAATGGATGGTATGAACGTGGTGGGTGATCTGTTTGGCGAAGGTAAAATGTTCCTTCCTCAGGTGGTGAAATCGGCCCGTGTTATGAAGCAGGCGGTTGCACATTTAGAGCCTTACATTAACGCCTCCAAACAAGCCGGCTCGGCAAACGGAAAAATACTGTTAGCGACGGTAAAAGGGGACGTTCACGACATTGGTAAGAATATTGTAGGTGTTGTACTGCAATGTAATAACTATGAAATCATAGATCTCGGTGTCATGGTTTCTTGCGAGAAGATCCTTAAAGTCGCCAAAGAAGAAAACGTTGATATTATTGGGCTGTCTGGTCTTATTACCCCCTCTTTGGATGAAATGGTTCATGTTGCCAAAGAAATGGAGCGACAGGGTTTTGAATTGCCACTTCTTATTGGTGGTGCAACGACTTCCAAAGCGCATACTGCAGTAAAAATTGAACAGAATTATCACAAGCCCGTGGTGTACGTGAATAATGCCTCACGTGCGGTTGGTGTGTGTACTTCTTTGTTATCTAATGAGTTATATCCAGGTTTTGTTGAAAAGTTGGATGCAGATTACGTTCGAGTTCGTGACCAGCACAACCGTAAGAAGCCCAGAACTAAACCTGTGACTGTCGAGAGAGCACGAGATAATCGAGTAGCGATTGATTGGGGAAATTACACGCCACCAGCTCCAGCAAAGCCTGGTGTTCATGTGTTTGATGATTTTGAAGTAGCCACTCTACGTAAATACATAGACTGGACCCCTTTCTTTATGACGTGGTCGTTGGTAGGTAAATACCCTGCAATATTTGAACATGAAGAAGTGGGTGAAGAAGCACAGCGATTATTTAAAGATGCTAATGATCTGTTGGATCGTGTGGAAAGTGAAGGCTTACTGAAAGCTCGAGGTATGTGTGCTCTGTTCCCTGCTGCAAGCGTTGGGGACGATATTGAAGTGTACACAGATGAAAGCCGAACGGAAATTGCACATATGCTTCACAACCTTCGCCAACAAACCGAAAAACCCAAAGGGTTTAATTACTGTTTGTCTGACTATATCGCACCAAAATCCAGCGGTAAGAAAGACTGGATTGGTGCATTTGCTGTCACAGGTGGCATTGGGGAGCGAGAGCTTGCTGACGCGTATAAAGCGCAAGGTGACGATTACAACGCCATTATGATTCAAGCGGTGGCAGATCGATTAGCAGAAGCATTTGCTGAATATCTTCATGAACAGGTACGGAAAGAAATCTGGGGTTACGCAAAGGATGAAAATTTGGGTAGTGAAGATTTGATTCGTGAAAAGTATCAAGGTATTCGACCTGCACCAGGCTATCCTGCGTGTCCCGAGCACACTGAGAAAGGCACGTTGTGGGAAATGCTTAAAGTTGAAGAGGCGATCGACATGTCGCTAACCACGAGTTACGCAATGTGGCCTGGAGCGTCAGTATCGGGTTGGTACTTCTCGCATCCAGATTCACGCTATTTTGCCATTGCACAGATCCAAGAAGATCAAGCAAAAGACTACGCAGAAAGAAAAGGATGGGAGTGGGAAGAGGCTGAAAAATGGCTTGGGCCTAATCTTAACTGATAGACACGCAACAAGTTGAGAAAGGGTTGGCATTTGCTAACCCTTTTTTCGTTTGAAGGTTACTTTTCAAAAAGCTCTTGATGGAGTGCTTGTACGGCTTTCTTAGACACAGATTCGTGTAATAAGAAGCAGAGGTTATGAGCACTTGCTCCGTAGCAGATCATACGTAAATTGAAGTCTTCCAGCGTACTGAATACTTGTTTCGCGTAGCCTTTACTCTCTTTCATATTGTTTCCAATAAGAGCCACCAAACATAAATTATGTTCTATATCGACTGTACACAATTCTTCCAGCTCACGTTTAGCTTCAGCAGGCAATTCTGGTGCTCCACCACTCGTATTGGTTTGATCAAGTGTGAGCGAAACGCTGACCTCGGATGTGGTTATTAAATCAACCGAGATTTTATATTTAGCGAGAATTTGGAACACATCAGCAAGAAAGCCGTATGCTTGGAACATATTTGGACTACGTAGCGTCACCATGGTTTGATTACAGCGCAATGCTAGTGCACGAAATAGGGGCGCGCTCTCTACTTGCTGACGAATCCAAGTTCCACCTTTCTCTGGTGCTTTTGATGAGCCAACAAAAACAGGTATTTGATGGCGAAGTGCTGGCAGCAAAGTTGATGGGTGTAAAATTTTGGCACCAAAATTCGCCATTTCTGACGCTTCACTGAAGCTGATTTCAGGAATTGGGCTCGCTTTAGGTGCTATTCGTGGATCAGTAGTGTAGATACCTGGAACGTCTGTCCAAATCTCAAGCCCCGCTGCTTCAACTGCTTCTGCAATTAATGCGGCACTGTAATCACTTCCACCTCGTCCTAAAGTCGTGGTATTTCCATCTGCGTCTGAGCCGATAAAACCTTGTGTGACCACCACATGCTGACGACAAAGAGGAACCAATTTTTCATGTGCTAGACGAGAGATTTCTTCTAATTCTGGTTGCGCTTTTCCATGAACTGAATCTGTACGCATGACATCACGAATATCAAATCGGACGGCATCGATACCGCGCTCTTTCATTAATTGAGTCAGAAGGTGCGTAGACATTAGCTCGCCGCATGACACTAAATGATCGGTCAACTTCTCACTTGATTGGAATGATGCCGCTTCAGCTGCGCTAGCAACAGAATCTAAAATAGTGTGGACTTGTTTTTCTGCATGAGCAGGATCCGCAAGCTGATCTAAAATTTGATGATGTATATCTGTGATCTGCTTTATCAATTCTTGACGCTTACTTGCTTCTTGAACGCCATTAGCAAGTTCAACAAGTAGGTTTGTCACGCCTGAGCAGGCGCTGCTTACAATCAACCGCGTATTTGGGTTGTTTTCTATAATCGTGCTGCAGCGGCTCATTGCCTCAAAGTTTGCAACACTGGTTCCGCCAAATTTCGCTACATTAAATGCGCTAGTGGCTTTGTTCTCATTCAAAGCACTGTCTCCCAAAATACGTCCAAGAATAACGACACAGTAGTCAAAAGGACTACTTAACATCCGATGTTGAAGAGAGATTACGTAGAGCAGAGGGAAAGCATAAGAAAGGAATGCGCACCTCAGAAGCTCTTCACCTTTTTGGTGACAGTCGGTAGGATTCAACCTACTCGCCCGATGTGTAATTCACCCGCAATGAATCATCATCTCGGCACTGCTCCCCCTGAGTGAAGTGTATTGGAATTGGGGTTCCACACCACACCTGCCTGGGCAATGCTCCTCTTCTGCTAGAAAGCCCGTTTATTGAACGGTTTTATGACCAAAATGTCAATCACAAAGCGTGAATTTGTTATTTTGTGATATTGGCTATGTAAAAATTGAGTTCTAGACGCTCGACCTAAGCCCAATTGATGCATTAGAGTAAAATTTGTACAGTAAGACTTGTATACAATTTTTTAAACCTACAATTACAATAAAATGAGAACACCTATGACAATAACCAGCTTTAACCCACCAAGACGCATTTTAATGGGGCCAGGTCCATCAGATGTGTATCCCGAAGTTCTTCAAGCGATCAGTCGCCCAACGGTTGGTCATCTCGACCCGCTGTTTATCAATATGATGGATGAGCTAAAGCAGCTTTTGAAATACGCTTTTCAAACAAAGAATGAATTCACCATCGCGATATCAGCACCGGGTAGTGCGGGGATGGAAGCCTGTTTTGTCAATTTGGTTGAACCCGGTGACAAAGTCATTGTGTGTCGAAATGGCGTTTTTGGAGAACGAATGAGAGAAAATGTTCTTCGATGTGGTGGAGATGCAGTTATTGTCGATGATGAGTGGGGGGAGCCTGTAAGCGTACAAAAAGTGCAGGCCGCATTCGACCAGCATCCCGATGCTAAGGTGCTCGCATTTGTTCATGCTGAAACATCTACAGGTGCTTGCTCTGATGCCCAAGCGCTCGCAAGTATCGCCAAACAGCATGGTGCGTTGACGATAGTCGATGCGGTTACGTCTTTAGGTGGTGTCCCACTGTATGTTGATGAGTGGGGACTCGACGCAGTGTATTCAGGTAGTCAGAAGTGTTTGTCGTGTGTTCCTGGATTGTCACCATTAACTTTTTCTCAAGCCGCCGTTCAGAAGATTACGCAGCGCAGTACACCCGTACAGAGTTGGTTTTTAGATCAGAGTTTGGTTTTGGGGTATTGGAGTGGGGAGGGCAAGAGAAGTTATCATCATACCGCCCCAGTTAATAGCTTATACGCACTTCATGAAGCTCTATTGAAGCTAAAAACAGAAGGACTTGAAGGCGCATGGGCAAGGCACAAATCGATGCACAATAAGCTCAAAAATGGGTTAGAAAGTTTAGGGTTTGAATTTGTCGTCGAAGAAGGTTCACGTCTGCCACAGCTGAATGCAGTATACATACCTGAAGGTATTGATGAGGCTAGCGTACGTACCACTTTACTAGAAAAGTACAACCTAGAGATAGGCGCTGGGCTCGGTGCTTTAGCGGGTAAAGCTTGGCGAATAGGATTAATGGGATATGGAGCTCGTGATGAAAATGTAGCACTCTGCCTCAAGGCGTTGGAAGATACGCTTTAGGGTATTGGAGTACGGGTATTCATCACTAAAGCCGCTTACTCAGCGGCTTTTTGGGATTCATCATTATTGTCCGTAATAATTGCTTGAGATGCCTTTGAGTATCGTACTTTTGAGAAATCGAGTTTGGGAAATAGGTACTCAGCTTCTTCTTGAATTTGTTTCGCTTTGCTTTCGTTGTCCATTCCTCGATACGCCACGATCAGATTATTATAAAAAGCAGGTCTCGGTTTTCTTTGTATAATATCTTGAGACCACTCAATATAGGGCTCTATTAATGTTTTGTCTTTTGTAAACAGTCCTATAGTTAGGTATGTGCTGTAAACATCCCAATCGTACCTGTCTTTCCAAGCTACGGGGTTGCTGACTTTTTCTAGGATGTTAGGGTTTCTTGGCTGAGATTTTTCAAACTGAGAGAGTACGTGATTTGTGTGAAGCGTACTGAGCATATAGAACGTGGTTAAAATGGGTAAAACTAGGCTAGATACCCTCAATGTAACTTTACTGACGACGCTAAAGTTCACCGTTTTATATCGAGCTGTTCTTTGATCAAGCCAATAGAGCAGAATGATAAATGTTACCCAATGAATGGCAGAGTGATAAAACGGATACTCTAATTGACTGTGGACAGCAATGGGAACAAACAGCGCCAAAAGCGCCAGCTTGGTTCCTTTTCGGGCTGACGAAGCCTTGTAAATAATGTATGCCCCAGCCAGTAGAATGGCGATTATGGTAACGACACCGCCTTCTACTCCCCATAGCATAAGCTCATTATGAGGGTGATCCAACGCTGCAACTGCTGGTGGGTAATCAGTATTTAACTGATGTTGCCTCGCGGTGTATAAGACATACGAAGATTCAAACTGCCCATATCCATACCCGGTGAATGGTTTCTCGATGATCATATCGATGGCTTGTGGAAAATGAATATCTCTCAAACTTTGGAGATCTTTTTTATCTTTTAATAGGCTGTCAAAGTTGGAGTCAGTCAATTGGGGAACAGTAAGACCAAGCAATATGCCAACAGCAATGGAAGTTAGCCAAGCACAGACTCTTTTGGGAGTAGAAAATCGTATTAAGTAAGGTGTGACCAATAAAGTTGCTAGCGTCGCCCCTAGCCACCCTGTTCTGGAAGCAACAATAACAAGCAGCGATACGCAGAGCGCCGGAACGGAGACAAGGAATATCAATTGACCCAATTTTCGTCTGTATTTTTGAGGTTGCCTCGCAAGCAGGTAACCAGAAAGGACTAATCCCGTTGCCAAAAAGCTGGCAAGAACATTGGGCTGCTGAAAAATGCCATAAGGACGGTTGGCGACCGTGTTGTAGCCTAATATGTTATCGGGTTCTAGAACAAGGAACTGAACGTATCCATAAAGACCTTGCAATGCAGTGGCAATGAGAATGAGCCAAAGTAGGCGCTGTTTTTGTTTGTTAGTGAATTGAAATTGTTGTAAGACAAAAAATAAAATTAATCCAGACCACAACCCCAATATTCGACCAGTAGACTCTTCTACAATAGCGTTAGGTAAGAATATAGGAACGGTAAGAACGGCACCGCATAGAAGAAGCACAACACCGAGTTTGGAATAACGAATCTGGTAGCGATTTGATATCTGATAGAACCCTATTGCCAACGCAAGAGAAAGACCTATCCAAGTTGAAGGGTTAAATGATAAAGCCAGGCCTGCCCCCCCCGGATTTGGCATAAAAACATTCATGGCAACTAAAAACGTACACGCAATGACGATTAGAAATTTTCGATTGAGCGGTGTTCGGGATTTATTGGACTCGAGCTGTGTTCCTCGAACGAGCAGAGTTGCCATATTTGAATGTTTCCTCAATAGATTTCAACGGTCTGAAACCAGACCGTTGAGTGATACTATCACTTTTCGTTTCAAAGCATAGGTTTTAAGAAGCGAGCCGTATGAGAGCCTTTAACTTTTGCGACTTCCTCCGGAGTTCCTTGCGCAATAATTTCACCGCCACCTTGTCCACCTTCTGGCCCTAGATCGACGACCCAATCTGCGGTTTTGACAACATCCAAATTATGTTCGATAACCACAACGGTATTCCCGTGATCCCTCAGGCGGTGTAATACCGTCAGCAACTGCTGAATATCATGGAAATGCAGACCCGTTGTCGGTTCATCAAGAATGTAAAGTGTTTTACCTGTATCTCGTTTAGAGAGCTCTCTTGCCAATTTGACTCTTTGAGCTTCACCGCCTGATAGAGTGGTTGCCGCCTGACCAAGTCGAATGTAAGACAAACCGACATCCATTAATGTTTGAAGCTTTCTTGCAATAACCGGCACGGGGTCAAAGAATTCACGCGCATCTTCGACTGTCATTTCCAACACTTCATCGATGGTTTTTCCTTTGTATCGAACTTCTAATGTTTCTCGGTTGTAGCGTTTCCCGGTACAAACATCACAAGGAACATAGACATCAGGCAAGAAGTGCATTTCAACTTTAATTACCCCATCGCCCTGACAAGCTTCACAGCGCCCGCCACGGACGTTAAAGCTGAAGCGACCGGGTTTATATCCTCGAGCACGTGATTCTTGCGTACCAGCAAAGAGCTCACGAATAGGTGTGAAAATACCGGTGTAAGTTGCTGGGTTTGAACGTGGTGTTCGACCTATTGGGCTTTGATCGATATCGATGACTTTGTCGAAATGTTCAAGCCCAACTACTTTTTTGTAAGGTGCTGGAGTCGCAATGCTGGCACCATTAAGCTGAGTTTGTGCAATCTTGTAAAAGGTGTCATTGATTAAGGTGGATTTACCTGAGCCCGATACACCCGTAATACAAGTGAATAGCCCCACTGGAATAGATAAATCGACATCCCTAAGGTTGTTTCCAGATGCACCAAGCAGTTCAACCACTTTTTTCGGATCCATTGGCGTACGATCTTTAGGAACCACAATGGACTTTGCTCCGCTGAGGTACTGACCTGTAAGAGAGTTCGGATTGTCGAGAATGGCTTGCATATCACCTTCTGCAACCACTTCGCCTCCATGAACGCCAGCGCCAGGACCGATATCAATGACATGGTCAGCACAGCGTATTGCATCTTCGTCGTGCTCGACAACCAAAACAGTGTTACCCAAATCTCTTAAATGTATCAGTGTTTTTAACAGCCTTTCATTATCTCGCTGGTGAAGACCGATGGAGGGTTCATCCAGAACGTACATAACGCCAACTAAACCAGCACCGATTTGGCTAGCCAATCTGATTCTTTGAGCTTCACCACCTGATAAAGTCTCGGCGCTTCGAGAAAGATTGAGGTAGTTAAGACCAACATTGACGAGAAAGTGCAGTCGGTCGTTGATCTCTTTCATCACCTTTTCGGCGATCTTAGCTTTTTGACCTGTTAACTCTAGGTTTTGAAAAAACGACATTGCATCGTTGATGCTCATTTCAGCAACGGCAGGTAATGGCGTATCCTCGATGAATACATTACGTGCTTCAGTGCGAAGTCTAGTACCACCACAGGAACCACAAGACTTGGTTGAAATGTATTTGGAAAGCTCTTCACGAACTGAGTTGGATTCAGTATCTCTGTATCGGCGTTCTAGTGTATTGAGAATCCCTTCAAATGGGTGCTTCTTGGTTCGGCTATCGCCTCGATCATTGATGTATGTAAATTCAATTTGAGTTCGTCCAGAGCCACGAAGTACGACATCTTGAAATTTTTTCGGCAATTTATCGAAAGGTGTTTCTAGGTCAAACCCGTAATGATCCGCAACAGACCCTAGCATTTGATAGTAGTAATAATTTTTCCTATCCCAGCCTCGAATTGCGCCATCCGCTAGACTTAGTGATGCGTCAACGATGATTCGACTAGGATCAAAAAACTGCTGTACACCTAAGCCATCACAGGTAGGGCATGCGCCCGCAGGGTTGTTAAATGAAAACAGCCTTGGTTCGAGCTCTTGCATGCTATAGCCGCAGTGCGAACAGGCGAAATTGGCAGAAAAAATGATGTCTTGCTTGGATGAGTCATCCATATCGCATACAGAGGCTATACCACCAGACAGTTCTAATGCTGTTTCAAACGACTCCGCTAAACGTTGCTGAAGATCGCCCCGTACCTTAAACCTATCTACAACAACTTCTATTGTGTGTTTTTTATGAAGCTCCAAAGTTGGAGGATCAGAAAGATCGCAAATATCGCCATCAATTCGTGCTCGAATAAAGCCCTGTGCCGCTAAATTTTCTAACGTCTTAACATGCTCCCCTTTTCGTTCTTTAACTATAGGGGCAAGCAACATCATTTTACAGCCTTCAGGCAGTTCCAGTACCTTGTCGACCATCTGGCTAACCGTTTGAGCAGCCAATGGTGTTTTGTGCTCAGGGCAGCGAGGTTCACCTACACGAGCGTACAAAAGTCGAAGATAATCGTATACCTCAGTAATCGTACCTACGGTCGATCTTGGGTTGTGAGATGTCGATTTTTGCTCAATAGAGATGGCAGGGGATAAACCTTCAATATGGTCAACATCCGGTTTTTCCATCAATGAAAGAAACTGGCGAGCATAGGCTGATAAAGACTCGACATAGCGGCGTTGCCCTTCCGCATAAAGAGTATCAAAGGCTAAAGAAGACTTACCTGAGCCAGAAAGCCCAGTTATGACAATTAACTTGTCTCGTGGAATAGTGAGGTTTATGTCTTTGAGGTTGTGGGTTCTGGCGCCACGTACATCAATGGTGTCCATCTGCTATGCTCTTGTGTAATTGATAGCCACAAGTATTACATAGACTTATTTTTGTGCAAAGGAAAAATACTGGATAAAATAACAGTGTTCAACTTAGATACCGTTACTTCATCCAGCAAAGAAGACGTTACGCTTTGTGAGTCGAGTGCTTATCTAACTCTGTTTTCTTTTTGTCTTTTTGGTAAAGGTTCTCAAAGCAGTAGTTGGTCGCTTCGATGTATCCTTCAACGCTGCCACAGTCAAATCTTTTGCCTTTAAACTTATACGCTAGAACACAGCCTGCTTTCGCTTGCTTTAAAAGGGCGTCGGTAATTTGAATTTCTCCGCCTTTGCCTGGCTCTGTTTGTTCAATCAATTCGAAGATGTCAGGTGTTAGAATATAGCGTCCAATGATGGCTAAGTTACTTGGCGCTGTGCCTGCTTCTGGTTTTTCCACCATATCATCAACACGGAATAGATCGTCTTTGATCATTTCACCAGAAATGACACCGTATTTATGAGTTTCATCTTCTGGTACTTCTTGTACTGCGACAATTGAGCAGCGAAATTGCTTGTAAAGGGCAACCATTTGCGCCAGAACACCTTGCGATTCGTTTACACAAAGGTCATCGGCAAGCACAACGGCGAATGGGTTGTCACCAACCAACTCTTTACCAGTTAAGATTGCGTGCCCCAAGCCTTTCATTTCGCGTTGGCGAATGTATGTGAAGTGAGCCGACTCAATCACGTTCCGAATATCGACCAGCAATTCTTCTTTATTGGTGCCGTTTATTTGGTGCTCAAGCTCATAATTTTTGTCGAAATGATCCATGATGGAGTGCTTACCGCGACCAGTCACAATGCACATGCCATCCATGCCTGCTTCGATCGCTTCTTCTACGCCGTACTCGATGAGTGGTTTACTCACGATTGGCATCATTTCTTTGGGCATCGATTTTGTTGCAGGTAAGAAGCGCGTACCGTAGCCAGCTGCAGGGAACAAACACTTTTTAATCATAATCTATCCTAATTGAATTATTTGGTTCCTAAAATTGTGCCTAACTCTACCATGGTCGCTGTGCGAATCGAACTGTAAAAGTTGAACATTTTTAAGAAGACAAATGCTGCTTAGCCCACGCCATTGCTTGAATTCGATTTTTAACATCCAGTTTCTTAAAAATATTATATAGGTGTGATTTTATAGTGTGCTCACTGATAAAAAGCTCATCAGCAATCTCCATGTTGGAAGCGCCAGTTTTCAGGCTTTGCAGAACATCAAGTTCTCTGCGGGTTAACTCAACATCAAAAGCGGGCTTGTGACTGAGCATGGCGGTTTGATAGTAATCCACCATTTGAGTCATCGTGTCTCTTGGTAACCAACTTTGACCATTTGTGATGCACTCGACACCCTTACAGATATCATTTTGTGAGTCTGTTTTTAAGAAATAGCCATAAAGGCAGCGCCACTTCAGTATTTCAGAGAGCGTCATTTTCTTTTCAACATTCAACAATATGGTGTAAACCTTTTGAGGGAAGTTAAAAAGCGCTTCTTGAAGTATGGCATCATCCCAAATCTGAGTTGTATCAATTAGGAAAAGAAGAGGGGTAATTGTTTCATCAAGGCAATGCACATCTTTTGCTGTAACAGCTTTCGCTTCCTCACCTATCTTATTGGAGAGTTTTGGTAGCAAAGTCTTTGAAAGAAACGTGTGACCTTGGCTGTTATCAGAAACCAAGAAAATAGCAGGTGATAGCGGTTTTTCGTTCATGTTTGAATCCACGGCCAAAAGGTGCACGATGAAGTATTCATCAAAATTATAAAATAGTTTGAATATCTAACGTTCAAAAATAATTTATCAATCATTTTTTATAAAGCAAAAATGGCGGTTGCTGGCTTCGTTTCTTGTAGAGCATCCCAAAATAGAAACGCAGAGGATAATATTTTAAGTAATTGATATTTATAATAGTGATATGAAATTAGACAGCACTTAAAAAAGAGTAGGATGATCTAATATCTTATTGCGATTTCATGTACTTATCTGCCATGATGATCGTATACAATAACGTTGACACTCAAGTTGCTCCTAGTTGAAAGACTCTAACTCAAGAGGTAACTTGGACCTATAATTTTAGTATGTAGGTCTTGATTTGAGCATTGCTGATATCATGGTATCCTTGAGCGTTAAATTTTAGTCGAAGTGAATTTTAGACGGAGCAAAACATGGCTAGCCGTGGAATCAATAAAGTTATTTTAGTGGGAAATTTAGGTCAAGACCCTGAAGTTCGTTATATGCCCAGTGGCGATGCTATGGTTAATATTACTTTAGCTACTTCTGAAACATGGAGAGACAAAGCTACTGGTGAGCAGCGTGAAAAAACAGAATGGCATCGAGTTTCTGTGTTTGGTAAAACAGCAGAGTTTGTCGGTGAATATGCTCGAAAAGGAACACAGGTATACGTTGAAGGTCAATTGCAAACTCGTAAGTGGCAGGACCAACAAGGTCAGGAACGATATACAACCGAAGTGGTTGTGAGATGGCCAAGTGGAGAGTTGCAATTGCTTGGCGGTCGTCAGCAAGGGCAGGGTGCTCCTAGTCAAGGCATGGGACAGCAGCAAGGAGGTTGGGGGCAGCCACAACAGCCAGCGCAACAGCAGCAGTCTTATCAACAACCAGCTGCGCAACAACAGTCACAGCCGCAACAACAAGCGCCTCAACAGGCTCAACCTCAATACAATGAGCCGCCAATGGATTTCGATGACGATATTCCATTTTAGAAATTTTCAGAAGAATAAAACGAATCTCAGTCTTTGAGCATTTCGTAATATTCAACAAAGCCGCGATTTTTCGCGGCTTTTGTTTAGGTTTTTCATCGAATAACTTGTGTATCATCCATTCCCTATTCACAATATACCCAAGTAACCTCAAGGTATTAGGCTACTTGGGCATGATATCGATTGTGCGATTCTTAGGAAATGAAACTTCGTGTTACTCGTTCAATAGAGCCAGGAAGTCTTACTTGAACTAGCAAGAAAAGGAATTCGCCTGACAATGCGATACACCCCCACGCTCAAATTAAGTACTCGATTGGTTGCATTCGTAACCATGATCGTCGTCAGCGCAATGTTCATCCTTTTTATTGGTGGGACCCTTTCGTTCAAGCGAATAGGACAGGAATATGTCCACCACTATATTTCAGGTATTGCAGACGTCGTTGATTCTGAACTGGATAACCCTGAAGCAGCAGAATCTATGGCTAAATGGCTGCCAAAGCTACTGCAGGCAAGCAATGTACTTGAAATGGACGTTACCTCGCCATCAGGCTCGATGTATCACTACAAAGATACTCGCTCATTTTTGCAAGTAGAACGCGCTCAACAACTCACTTATCCGCTACAACATCACTCCGGCTACCAGATTCAATTTACAGTATTACCACCTTATGTTGGGCTTGAGTATTCTGTTGGCGCAATGTCTTCGATTACGCTAGCGGTTTTATTGATTGTTTTTTGCTTAATACAAGGCATTAAGTGGCTGAAAGAGCAGCTATATGGCTCTGAACTGTTAGAAGAAAGAGGGCGAATGATCTTAGCAGGCAAAACACAAGAATTTGCCAAAGGTGATCTGCGAGAGTGGCCTTTCACCGCAAGTGAGGCGTTAGATAAGTTAATCGAAGAGTTAAGAGATTCGCGCCAAGAGCGTAGCCGCTTTGATACCTTTATTCGCACACATACTTTTTTAGACCAACTTACAGGCGCTGCTAATCGGGTACTCTTTGACTCAAAGTTAGAGGCAAGTTTACAAGAAGCGGGATCATACGGCGGGATTGTATTATTTAGAATCAAAGCTTGGGATGATGTTATCTCATTCAACGATAAGGTTTCCGTCGATGAATTTACTATTGAAGTCGGGCAAAGCTTGTCAAACATTGTTCAGCGCTTTCCGGATGTTATTTTCTCACGCTATTACGAGTCTGACTTTGCCATTTTGGTTCCTCATCAAGGCAGCAAAGAAATAGAAGCACTTTGTAGCCAAGTTATTAAGCAGATTTCCAAAATAGAGCCACTTTCGCCATTATCTCCTGATAATTGGTGTCATATCGGCGCAAGTTTATATTCTGAAGGGGAAAGGCGTGGCTATATATTAGATGAAGCTGAAACGGCACTGAAAACAGCACAAATAGAGCCAGCGAATAATTGGTCTCGGTTTGATAAAAAGCAAAAGAAAGATATTGCCAGAGGAAATGTCCGTTGGAGGACATTGTTCGACAAAACACTTTGCTCGTCTAATATACAAATATATTCACAACCTTGCTTTATAAGAGAGAATCAACAAGAAGAATTATTACATCATGAATTGTTTCTAAGATTGAAAGATGAAAGTGGTGCAATTATAAAAGCCTCTCGATTTATGGCAGCTATCGAACAAGTTGGTTATGAAACAGCCATGGATCGTGTTGTAATTCAAGAAATTCTTGACTGGTTAAAGACGAAAAACGAAAGAATATGTTATTCTTTAAATATAAATGCGCTTCCATTTAAAGAAAAACTCTACACACGTTGGCTACGAGATGAGCTATTACAACTGCCAAGTGAAATACGAAAGAGCATTAGCTTTGAATTTTCTGAAAGTAGTTTGGTAAAAAATTTAGATTATATGCGCCCAGTTATTCGTATGATTTCTGGATTGGGATGCAAAATTATAGTCCACCAAGCTGGCAGGACAATTGCAAGTATACATTACATAAAAGATTTGGATGTTGACTATCTTAAATTGCATCGCAGTTTGATAAAAAAAATAGACCAAAGACAAGAAAATCAGTTGTTCATAAGAAGTTTAATTGGCGCTTGCATGGACAGTAAAACTAAAGTTATTGCTGTTGGGGTCGAAAATAGTTCTGAGTGGATGGCTTTACAAAATTTGGGTATTGACGGGGGACAAGGTCGGTTTTTCGAAAAAGAAGAGCTGCTCTTTCCTAAGCGTCTTGCATCAAAGGTTAAAATTGGTCGCAGAAATCGATGGCGACAGAAAATATGAGCAGTAACTAATGAATAAAATGGTTTCTTTGCTAGAACGCTTGAAAGGAAAAAGTTCCAGTACGAAAAAGGTGAGTATCGCTCTCCTTGAAGATGCCGTTTACTGCTCATTTGACAATAATGTAGAATCATTCTCAGTAAAAGAGAAAGGTTGGGAGAAAACACTTCTCAAGCTTTTGGCTGAAGAACAATATGCGAATTCCAGTATCGTTATTGTTTTAGGTTCTCATCATTATCAAACTTATCAAATAGAACGACCTGAATTGCCCGAAGAAGAATGGTCGGTCGCCCTTCCTTTTTTACTTAAAGATCTTATCGCTGAACGAGTATCAGACATCGTTGCGGATGGCATTGCATTACCTAACAGCAATAAGATCCAAGCATACGTACTGAGCAAGAGAGTACTCACTCCACTGCTGGCTATATTAGAAAAAAGCCAAGTAGAGTTAGACCGAATTTTACCCGAAGATGAAGTTTGGGGGCAGACTCACCAGCAAGCAGAAGATTTTTTATTACTCCATCAAAGTGCACACAGCAATTTTAAAATCAATGCTTACGTTGGCAGAGATATATGCTTTCACAGGACCATTCGCGGAGTGTCAGCCCCACTTACGGGTCCTCAAGCAAGTAGCCTGCAAATTGATGGACTTGCACTCGAAATGCAACGTTCGATCGATTATCTCAGCTCTCAAATCAAACAGGCACAGTTCCATAAACTGTTTATATGTTGCGATGATGAAGTTGATGAAGAACTGACTTCTGCATTGGAAGAAAGGTTAAGTGTCAAAGTCGGAACGTTAATGGATGAAGACAAGCGTTGTGGGGAAGTACTTTCTCACTACGCTCTTGGCGCCCAATACCATGTCAACCTATACCCAGAACACCTAAAGCCAAAAAAAGAATTCTTTACCTTGCCTGTTGTGGCTGCAAGCTGGTTGATTGTTGGATTAGTCATGCTGAGCTACTACGGATTCAATGAATATCAGATTCGTAATGAAAAAACGAAAATTACACGTTTGTCAGATCAATCTAAGGTACTTAAAACTCAGTTATCTGAACTGAAAACTATGTTGGGTGAGCATAAACCCTCCCCAAATAAACTGGACGCCGTGGTTAGAATCGAAAAAGAGATAAAAGCAAAAGAAGCTTCTCTTAATGCGGTCGGGCAGTTTGATAATCAAAAGCAAGTGGGTTACTCGGGTATCATGAGTGCATTATCTCGGTTAGGTAGAAATGATATATCACTTAGCCAAATAACCATTAGCCAGAACACACTGAATGTATCAGGTTTACCCCGAACGCCAAGTGCAGTTCCTGGCTGGATTAAACAATTTAGAAATGAGTTAGATTTAGTCGGTCGTAATTTTGAGCAGCTCAATATTGGTAGAAATGACGACGATATAGTGACATTTGAACTGCAAGCAAAAAGAGGGGGTGAGTAGTGGCACTTCTTCAAGATTTAAGTGAGAAGTTTTCAGCTCTTTCTAGCCGAGAGAAATGGTTAATTACGGCTGGTGGATGGGTCGCGATCTTCTTCATCATATTGACGTTCTTTTTGGAGCCGTCATTCAAAGTCAAAGCTTCTCAAAACAGTGAGTACTCTTCTTTAACACAGTCCATAAAAACAACCAAAGATCTAATAGCAACGGTCAATAAACAGCTTAGAACGGATCCAAACAAAGAGGTCGACGAAGAGCTTGCTCGTTTAAAAAAACACAGCCAACAGTTATCCGAGCGTTTGGAGTTGTTGGTTGAATCTTTAGTTACTCCAAGCCAAATGGCTGAGTTGTTGGAAAATGTACTCGTTAGTAGTAAAGGGCTAAAATTAGAAAGTCTGAACTCTCTGCCTGCTGAACCCATTATCGCTGGTGGAAGTTCTCAAGCAGTAGGCTACTACATTCATCCTGTAAAAATTGAAATTACAGGTCGATACTTTGATATAAAAAATTATTTAATTGAACTTGAGAGTATGCCCACTACGTATTTTTGGCGCAGCTATCAATATCAAGTTGAAGATTACCCGTCAGCACGTTTGGTTCTTATTGTCTATACATTAGGTACAGGACAGGAGTTTATCGGTGGTTAGAATTTTTTTAGCTTTAGCCATAATATTTAGCTCTTTCGGGTACGCTAACCAAGATCCTACCGCTCCACTTGGTTGGCAAGCACCAAAGACAACAACACAGAAACAGATTAAGAAAAAAGCCGTCGCACCAGTACCGACACTGCAATCCATTATTTGTGCAGAAGGTGCGACTTGCTATGCCATCTTAAATGATAAAGTTGTAGAAAAAGGGAAGTACATTCAAGGGTATCTGGCCAACAGGATCGAACCAGAATTTGTAGATTTGATAAAGAGCGGGAAAAAATGGCGACTAGAGCTATTTCCCTCTGACATTAAACACTAAGGTTTCATAGACATTATGCGTAATATTGTAGTAGTAGCCATCATCGCGTCACTAACGGCTTGCTCCATGGGGCACCGGGAGCCTGTCGAGGTTAAAGAAGCGCTTAATGAAGTGATCAATGAAGCGAGTAGTAAAAGCTTAGATGAGCTTCCTGCATCCGTTCAGGCTGATTTGATGCCTGAGCTAGCAAACGAAGAGTTTGCGGCTTCTCCAACCTTGAAGCGCTTTCGAGTGCAAGCCAATGGTGTCGAGGCAAAAACCTTCTTTGCAAGCCTTGTTAAAGGGACGGACTACAGCGCGGCGATCCACCCTGATGTTGCGGGGCGTATTACCGTTAATCTGACTGACGTAACGTTAGACGAAGTGCTTAAAGTGGTTCGTGATCTTTACGGCTTTGAAGTCGTCCAAAGTGGAAAGCTTATTCAGGTTTACCCGGCTGGCTTGCGTACCGAAACTATTCCAATCGACTACCTTCAATTTAAACGCTTAGGGCGTTCACTTACCTCCATTACAACTGGTTCTATTACCAGTAAAGATGGCGGGAGTGGATCCAGTTCGACAACTAAATCAAGTTCCTCAGACTCGGGGGATTCGCGTTCTACAACAAGTAGTACCTCTCCTACTGGTGGTACCGAAATAGAAACCATCAGTGAAAGTGACTTTTGGGTTCAACTAGAAAAAGCCGCACAAACACTCATTGGTACAGGGGATGGCCGTAGTGTGGTTGTTTCACCTCAAGCTAGTGTATTAACGATTCGAGCATACCCTGACGAAATAAGAGAGATAAGGCAATTCCTTGGTGTGTCGCAGCAGCGGATGCAGCGACAAGTGATATTGGAAGCGAAGATCCTTGAGGTCACGCTATCTGATAGCTACCAGCAAGGGATTAATTGGAGCAATCTAACATCAACATTTGGTAATGCGAGTGTTTCCATCGGGCGGGGGCTAATTCCTGCTGATGGAAGTACACCTGCTTTACCGGGGCTTGACGCCATTGGCTCACTTTTAGGCGGTCAAACCAACGTCACCATACAGAATGGTGATTTCAAGGGTGTGTTGAGTTTTGTTGGCACACAAGGTGATCTCAATGTCTTATCAAGTCCACGGGTTACCGCAGCGAATAACCAAAAAGCCGTGATAAAGGTAGGGTCGGATGAGTATTTCGTCACCGATATCTCTAGTGTGGTCGGCAGCGGTGATAACGCGAATGTTGCGCCAGACATAGAGCTAACGCCATTTTTCTCTGGTATCTCTTTGGATGTAACACCGCAAATCGATGATGATGGCTTTGTTCTTCTTCATGTGCACCCTGCGGTAATTGATGTGCAAACGCAGACAAAAGTCATCAACCTTGAAGGTAAAAAATACGAAGTCCCTCTAGCAAAGAGCTCGATTCGTGAATCGGACTCGGTCATTAGAGCACGAGATGGTGATGTTGTCGTAATCGGTGGCTTGATGAAGTCAAACACCGTTGATCAAGTCTCCAAAGTACCCTTCTTAGGCGATGTTCCAGGCTTGGGGCATTTATTCCGAAACGTGACCAAGCTTACTCAAAAAACAGAGTTAGTAATTTTGCTAAGACCAACCGTGGTCGGCGTGAATACATGGCAGCAAGAATTAGAACGTTCACGAGACTTATTACAAGAGTGGTTCCCTGAAGAATAATTATGTATCAGACATTTTTTGGATTTAAACAAGCGCCTTTCTCGCTAACCCCCAATACTGAATTATTTCAGGGGTTAGTGCCGCATTACGAGGCGATCCAAACCGTTTTGTCTGCTATCGACATGGGTGAAGGCGTTATAAAAGTATCTGGAGAAGTGGGCACAGGGAAAACCATGGTGTGCCGGATGCTCATTAACCAGTTAGTTGATGAAGTTTCGTTGGTGTACCTACCTAACCCACAGCTCACAGGTGAAGAGCTAAAAATAGCTATCGCAAAAGAGCTTGAAGTCAAAATTCGAGATAGCGATAGCTTGGTCGATGATATTCAAGCGCAATTATTAAAATTGCACCTGAACGGGAAGCGTGTTGTGGCACTGATCGATGAAGCACAAGGCCTCAGTGATGAAGCCCTCGAAGCGATCCGATTGTTTGGAAACCTTGAAACGGAACAAGCTAAGCTGATGCAGATTGTTTTGCTAGGGCAGCCCGAGCTTGATGCGCGATTAGAGCACCACCACCTTAGACAGTTGCGTCAACGTATTTCCTTTAGTGCGACATTAAGACCGCTTTCTATTGAGGAAGCCTTTGCGTATATCGATCATCGCGTTCAGGTGAGCGGTGGAAACGTTAATCTGTTTGATGCAAAAGTCAAAAAAGCGATTTGGAAAGCGTCGCGCGGTGTTCCACGCTTAATTAACCAAGTTTGCCATAAGGCACTCTTGTTAGCATTTACGGCTAACGCGACTCATATCCATATGGAGCACGTCTATAATGCGATTAACGATACGCTAGATACAGTCAAGCCCCGCTTTAAAAAGCCATTTCTATGGGGATGGGGCGTGTCATGAGCGTTATCAATAAAGCATTATCCGAAATGTCAGACAAGAAGTCGCCTTCAGGGCGTATTGAAAAGGTTGATGTTTCTCCCGTTAAAAAACGTCCGCAAGCTATTTGGGCAGTCTTATTTATCGCCCTACTGATTGCTGGGGGATCTTGGTTTACTTTGAGTCAATCTACCAGTGAGCAAGAAATAGCTCAAATTCCTGAAAAGCGCAATCTTGATAACGCCTCTGACTCGGCGAAACCTGTGACCACGGTGGTTACCATGGAGGTTGCTTCGCCAACTCAGCAAACAGTTTCTGAGTCGGTGGCTAACATATACCAAGATCAGGCTGTGGAAGATCCTGAAGCTTTAATAAGCTCAGCAGTATCTGATGCTGTTCAAGTCGCAAGTAACGAATCAGAAAAAAGCATTGGCGAACCAAAATCTGCGCCTAAGCCGATAGCAGAACAGGTTGTTAAGGCTGAGAAAAAACAAATTATTAAAAAAGCAGAAGCTCCAACAGCTGTTGCTTCTAAGAATGCGATTACACCTCAAAAACAATTGACTTCAAAGAAAGAAGTGAAGACTGAAAAAGCACCTAAAGTTCAATTGGCAAATGCCTCTTCAATAGCAGAAACAGATACGTTCGAGCTACCGCCACAACCCATAACAGATGGTGAAATGGCGATTCAGCAAGTTGAACTTACTCCTCAGCAGCTAGCGGATAAATCGTTGTCTAGGGCAAAAAAATCGTTAGATGCCAATGATTTTGATGGTGCAATAAAAGGGTATCAATCAGCTTTGCGCTACGTTCCTAAAGATGAAGTGGTACGTAAAAAATTGGCGGCACTTTATTATGGGCGTGGCAATGTACGTCAATCTTTAGAGGTATTACAAAAAGGCATCGTGCTGAACCGAGATAGCCAAGTGCTGAGGCTTGCAGCAATGAATATATTGGTAAAAGAAGGCATCAATGAGGCCGCTTTGGGGGTGCTTGAGCATTTGCCACCTAACCCCGAGCAAGATTACCTCGCGGCTCGAGCGGGTTTAGCACAACAACTCAAAAATTACCCGATTGCACTTGAAAGTTACCAAATGCTAGTGAGAAGAGATAAGGACAATGGCAAGTGGTGGTTAGGGCTTGGAATACAGCAAGAGCGCAGTGCTCAATATTCTCAAGCAAAGGCCTCATATCAGAAAGCACTTAATCGAGTAGGTTTGTCGGCACAGACCAACAGTTTTATTCGTGAGCGTATTGCTTATATCAATGACAGAGAGGCGTCTTCAAATGCAGATTAAACTACGTAAACGTCTTGGTGATTTGTTAGTTGAAGAAGGCATCATCTCAGAACATCAAGTCGAAGAAGCCTTAGGTCACCAAAAGAGTACAGGCAGAAAGCTTGGTGATACTTTAATACAGCTTGGGTTCTTAACTGAAACGCAAATGCTGACCTTCCTGTCGCAGCAGCTTAACGTGCCGCTAATCGATCTAAGTCGGGCGAATGTGGATGTTGATGCCGTTCAAATACTACCAGAGGTGCATGCTCGTCGATTGAGAGCGTTAGTTGTTGGTCGTCAGGGTGACACATTGCGTGTTGCGATGAGTGATCCCGCTGATTTATTTGCTCAAGAATCGCTGTTAAGCCAGCTTCAACAATACGCGCTTGATTTTGTCATCGCGCCAGAAAAGCAGTTAGTAGAAGGCTTTGACCGATACTATCGCCGAACAAAAGAAATTGCCTCGTTTGCTGAGCAGCTTCAAGCTGAGCACCAGGTGAGTGATACGTTTGATTTTTCTTTTGGAGACGATGAAGACAGTGAAGAGGTTACAGTTGTAAAACTGGTTAACTCTCTGTTTGAAGATGCCATTCAAGTTGGCGCATCCGATATTCACATTGAACCGGATTCAAATGTACTAAGACTTAGACAGCGCGTTGATGGTGTGCTTCATGAAACACTGCTGAATGAGGTTAATATTGCGTCAGCACTCGTGTTGAGGCTCAAATTGATGGCGAATCTGGATATTTCAGAGAAACGCTTACCTCAAGATGGTCGTTTCAATATTCGCGTGAAAGGTCAGTCTGTAGATATTCGTATGTCCACGATGCCCGTTCAGCATGGCGAATCGGTGGTTATGCGACTGCTCAACCAATCTGCTGGCGTTAGAAAACTCGATGAATCGGGCTTACCTGAAGATTTATTGCTGAGATTGCGAAAACAGCTCCGACGCCCTCATGGCATGATCCTCGTTACTGGGCCGACGGGTTCTGGTAAAACAACCACGCTTTATGGTGCGCTTTCCGAATTAAATGAACCAGGCAAGAAAATCATAACAGCGGAAGATCCCGTTGAGTATCGGCTTGAACGCGTTAACCAAGTTCAAGTAAACACCAAGATTGACCTCGGATTCTCTAAGATTTTAAGAACATTCTTGCGTCAAGATCCCGACATTATATTGGTGGGGGAGATGCGTGACCAAGAAACGGTGGAGATTGGGTTAAGAGCTGCATTAACAGGTCACTTAGTATTAAGCACCTTACACACAAACGATGCTATCGACAGTGCACTGCGTATGATGGATATGGGGGCACCCGGCTACTTGGTCGCCAGTGCGGTAAGAGCGGTTTTGGCTCAAAGGTTAGTACGAAAGATTTGCCCAGACTGTAGCACTCACGATGATGTAGATGAGTCTCGAAAGCAATGGCTTGGAAGCCGATTCCCAAACCAAGCCGATGCCACTTTCTTTAAAGGGCGAGGGTGTCAAAACTGCAATTTAACAGGGTATCGAGGTCGAGTAGGGGTCTTTGAGTTACTCGAGCTTGAACAGCATATGATGGACGCACTTCGTTCAGGAGATGCAGTCGAGTTTGCAAAGCAAGCACGTAGAGCTGCGGGATATAAACCGTTACTGGCTTCTGCTATGGAACTCGCATTAAAAGGTGTGGTGAGTCTAGATGAAGTTATGAATCTCGGTGAAGGCGACTCTTCAGCGACCATTGAACCGATTCTGCTCTAAGGTTACGGCATGGCAACGTATCAGTACCAAGGCAGAGATTTACAAGGCAGTAAGGTGGCAGGACAGGTTGATGCGCCTACTGAAGAGCTCGCAGCCGAGGCATTGATAAACAAAGGGGTAATACCAACCTCGATAAGTAAAGGAAAAAGTGCAGAAGGTGGTGCTGGATTCGATGTTTCCGCTCTCTTTACACCGTCGATTCCGTTGGAAGTGTTCGTTATATTTTGCCGACAACTGTATAGCCTGACGAAAGCGGGAGTGCCCATTTTAAGAGCCATCAAAGGGTTGGTTCAAAACTGTGGGAATAAGCAACTCAAACAGGCTTTGGAAGATGTCGGGAATGAATTGACTAATGGTCGAAACTTGTCTTCGTCCATGCAGCAATACCCCAAAGTATTCAGCCCATTGTTTATTTCAATGATCAATGTTGGTGAAAATACGGGGCGTTTAGATCAAGCCTTGTTGCAGCTTTCTCAATATTATGAACAAGAGTTGGAAACACGGAAAAGAATAAAAACGGCGATGAGATACCCTATTTTTGTATTGAGTTTTATTTCAATTGCAATGATAGTGTTGAATGTTAAAGTAATTCCGCAGTTCACATCAATGTTTGCTAAGTTTGGTGTGGATTTACCTTTACCTACAAGGATTTTGATCAGTACATCCAACTTTTTTGTCAATTATTGGGTATGGTTAGTTGTCGCCTTTCTTGCATTTTTGTTTGGCATGAAAGCTTGGATTGGGACACCCGATGGTAGAGAAAAGTGGGATAAATTTAGATTAAGGCTCCCAATTGTAGGAGATATTGTGAATCGTGCTCAGTTATCACGATTTTCAAGAACTTTCGCACTTATGTTGAAATCCGGAGTACCGTTAAATCAGTCTTTAGCTTTGTCAGGCGAAGCTCTAGGAAATCGATTTTTAGAGCTTAGAATTTTGGAAATGAAATCGGCAATTGAAGCGGGAAGTACAGTGTCGTCAACGGCAATTCAGAGTCAAATTTTTACACCTTTGGTAATACAGATGATTTCTGTCGGAGAAGAAACAGGTCGAATAGATGAGCTATTACTTGAAGTTTCAGATTTCTACGATCGTGAAGTGGACTACGACCTGAAAACATTAACGGCAAGAATAGAACCACTACTGCTGACTATTGTAGCGGGTATGGTTTTGATTTTAGCTATGGGGATTTTCTTGCCAATGTGGGGCATGTTGGATGCAATTCAAAAATAGTTGGGTGCATTAACATGGAGGGAAAAGCTGTTCCTGCAATAGCCATTTGGATGTTTTTAGTTGGCATTTTGCTTGCCACTTTGGCTTTCAATTGGCAAAAAATTGACGATGAAGCTTCTGGTACCACTTTTTTGATGCTGGAGAACCAAATTACAGAACGCGCAAATGCCTATAGACAGCAATGGGTTATCAGTAAGCAACCAAGTTTTATTGAGTACGAAGGTAAAAAAGTTCAGCTAGATGATAACGGATGGGTATTACCTTTGCATGGTAATGAAGTGAACTGCAAATGGTGGCTAGAAACATTGTACCCTAGGTTGGGAAGTACCTATCTAGCAGCACCAGAAACACAAATGCTTTCTGGATATCCAACATACCATTGTCGATATAAATTTAATGAAGAAATGGTGCTGGACTTGGTTTTGAATGAGAAGAAGCTCTCAATAAGTACTATAAAATAGGCAGTTAAATTACCTAAATCATAGTCTTACTGGTGGGTGTGCGATATAATGAAATCACTCAGGAATGAGTAAAAAAATAGGTGAAGAAATGAAAAAGCAGTTCGGTTTTTCATTAGTAGAACTGGTTGTAGTGATTGTTATTCTTGGCTTGCTAGCGGCGGCGGCATTGCCCAAGTTTTTAGATGTCACCGATGAAGCCAAAAAGGCAAGTATTGAAGCGGTTGCTGGTGGATATGCCACAGGTGTTCTCTCTGCTCGAGCGCAATGGGAAGCGAAAGGCAGACCGGGAGTGGGCACAGGAAATAGTAAGCAACATTACATTGAGTACGATGGAGTGGAGTTTTGGCTAACCCGTTCGTTTGATGACGATGGCAATGACAGCTCATTCAGAGATGGCTATCCGATTGCATTAAAAACAACGGGGCAAACTGCTGCTCCATCGGCTATATCTTCATCTGATTGTGTGAATTTGATGGAGAATTTGCTACAAAACCCACCCAAAGTTGGGGATGCAGCAAGCAGTAACCTAACCGATTTAAAATACACTGCTGAAGCAAACAGTTCTGAGAGTACTTGTTCTTATGTACAGCAAGAAGGCAGTGATCATAAGTTTGTGTATGAAATAAAAACTGGTCGTGTGACCGTAGAATTGCAGTAACTGATTTGGTTACAGCGTTAATATCTAAACATAGAGAGAAGTGACTATGAAAAGACAAGGCGGTTTCACCCTAATCGAATTAGTGGTTGTAATTGTTATTTTGGGTATTCTAGCGGTAACCGCTGCACCTAGATTTTTGAATATTCAAGATGATGCACGAAATGCAACTTTGGAAGGTTTGTCTGGTGCAATTCAGGGATCAGCACAGATTATTTATGGTAAGGCTGCAATCGCAGGTTTTGAAACAACCTCTGGGGGAGTGGTCGTTGGCGGAAATACTATTCAAACCACATTTGGTTACCCTAACGCAACAGAAGATGACATTACTAATATTGTCGATGGTATTGGCGGCGATTTTGAATTTATAAAAGTAGTGTCTGGGGCAACTCCAGCAGCGACATTTGGTATTGATGATTACACAACTCAATGTGTTAAATATACTCAAGCTGCCAACGCAACAACTCCGGCAACAGTTGTGGTTGGTGGTGACGATTGCTCATAAGTAATTGAGGTAGGGGCACTTAATTTGCCCCTGCCGACTATTCTCTATTTATATATGCGCAGTTTATCTGATGGATTCGATGGCAGCTTAAAGCCGCGTAGACTGGTTTCTTCTGCGTCTAAAGGATTAGTTCGTCAGTCAGGATTTACATTGACTGAGCTTATCGTTGTTATTGTTATAATTGGCATCATATCTACCTATGCTGCCAGCAAGTATGTAGGCGTATCAGGCTTTTCTTCTTTCGCCGCTCAAGAGCAATCCATTTCTATCATTCGGCAAATTCAGCTTGGTCGAATGCAATCCAATTTACCTTCTCTTGACTACTCTGGCGATCAAAGCCAATACCGATTGGTGGTTTCTGGCAATTGTTTAGGTTCTGGCACTGGGTGCACAGCAGATAATCGAAGCAACTTTGTCTTCATTGAAGATCAAACCTTCTCTTTTACACCAGCAAGTATGATCGTCGAGTTTGATCTTTTAGGTGTTCCAACGTGCATTTCTGGTTGCTCCACACCTGTTGCTGGGGGCAATATTTCTATTGGCATTTCGAACGGTGTAGAGTCTGCTCAAGTTTGCATTAACAGCGAAGGATTTGTCTATGGCTGTTAAGCAACGTGGTTTCACGCTGGTTGAAAGTATTATCGCCATCATTGTTTTAGGCATTTCGATGTCGGTATTGCTTTCTATTCTTTTTCCTCGTGTTCAAAACTCGGCGCATTCACAATATGAAGTTCGAGCGTCTATTTTGGCTCAAAGTATCATGACTGAAATTCTAGCGAGAGGGTTTGACCATGTGAGTGATCCGAATGGCAGTATCATTCGGTGCGATGAAACTGGGGCTCCAACTTGTACGGTAACGTTAGGCCCAGAAACCGGAGAAACAACGGCAACGTTTAATGATGTTGATGATTACATCGGGTGCTGGCATACCAATAACAACGCATCGGATTGTGTACTGAATGCTCGTGGCAGCCTTAATGACATTTTTGGCTCTAACATCGCTAATGACTACCCAAATTTTAGAACTGAAGTTGCCGTCGTATACGTTCCGAGTAGTGACCTTGGTTTTGCTGACTCTCTACATAGATATAAACGAATTACGTTAACGGTCATTGCAGGGCAGTATGGGGAGTTTCGATTCAGTGCTTATAAGGGGAACTACTAATGAAAAAATTAGGGTTCACTTTAATGGAGATGATCGTCACGATACTGATCGTCTCTATCATGTTTTTAGGCATTGCTGGATTCGTTAAGATTGGCGCTCAAGGTTATGCTGACACGACTCGAAGGCAGGCTCTGCACAATCAAGCACGATTTGTGATTGAAAAAATGTCTCGTGAAATAAGGCATGCCGTACCCAATAGTCTGGCGACTTCAAGTGGCGGTTCGTGCGTGTCTTTCTATCCCATTCGATATTCTGGCTTTTACCAGATAATGGATTCGATAAGTGGTGGCAGTGATACGTTGCAATTTATTGTGGGCAATGATGGCTTTACCCAGACGGACATGAATGCTGCAATTAGCGCCGGAGCCCGTTTGGTGATTAATCCAAGTCAAATATCGGATTTGGTCGATCCTTCTTCTGCTTCAGTATTGTTAACTGGGGTCAGTTTAAGCGGTGCAATCTACAGCCTCTCTGCGTCATTTTCGAGTAATTCAATTGCCAACCGACACTATATTTACATACCGTCAGAGCAAGTAGAGTACTGTGTGAATGCTGGAACGGGTTTAATTACTCGAGATGCTGGAACCGTTGTTCAGGTAGGCGAAAATGCAACTAGTGCTGCATTCGCTGTCGATGGAATGTCACTACAGCGTGGTGGCTTAGTCCACATGGATATTCTATTCGAAAGCGATGGTGAGCAAAGTCACTACAATCATGATGTGCAGGTGCTTAATGTCCCATAAAAAGAACCAGACAGGCAGCGTGTTGATTATTGCCATTTTTGTTATTGTTGTGATGGGTATGCTTGCGCTAACTTTAGTTCGCTTAGAGTGGTCAAACCAAGATACTCTGACTCGTGAGGTGCTTGGCACGCAAGCGTGGTTTTTGGCTCACTCTGGTAACGAGTGGGGTTTGACTTACATGTACCCATTAAATGAAAGTGCTGGGACACCTCAGTTAACCTCTCGTTGCACAAATTTAAATACCGCTGCAAATGCAGCTGAAGAGGCGTTGCGTATAAACTCTAACGTTCCGTGTTCTTCGTTAAATATCACTTGCGCACAAAGTGGGTCGGGTGATTTAACATTCTATAGAATCAGTTCCGTTGCGGTATGTGGCGGAAGCAATACCTTTGAAGTTAGCCGAGAACAGGAAGTTTGGGCTAAAGCCATGGAATAGACCTCATGATGTTGAATGCTTTTCGCTTGGTTCAAGCCAAGTGGTCTTTGTTTCTGCTTTTTATCCTATTTCCACTTCATTCGATAGCAGCGACAGAAGTGCTTAATGGAGCGAGTGTCAATGCGAACGATGGGTTTTGCTTTGTTTTTAACATGGACTCAGATGGCAGTAATCGAGCGCGTTTAGAGGGCTCTCGATTTTATCCATTTTGGACGGATGACAATACATACCAACGGTACAGTCCATTTGTCTATGAATCACGGCATGTTACCGATCCTCAAGTACGACAGTATAAAGTTCAGTTTATTCCTGATCAAAACAATCAAAATAATATCAAGGGTACAGTAAAGTACTTTGTTGATGGTTTTAAAGAAAAAGAGCAGGCGAACTTTAACCTGACAACGGCTGTTGGCGTTTCAGCTAGCGACCCATTTTTGAATCTCCGTGTACTGGGAAATCAATTTTCTGCAAATAACTTCCGTATCTCTAAGGGGCGAAATTGCCCTTCAATTCCTCGTGTGAAAATGGGCTATGATGATGCCCAGTATGAATTTGGTCGTTTACAAGGTGCCAATTGTAAAAATGGCTGCAGTATTCGATTTACGAAACAATATCGAACGGAGCCATTGGTATTTTTGATGCCAACCGTTGCTGCAAGTAATGCCGACAACGATAAGCCTGCTACGTTATCTGTAACATCGATTACAAGGCAGTCCGTCAGTTTTATTCAGGATACCGCCCCCACTGATGCAGAATATAATGGCATTGATGAAGTGCTGATGGACTCAATAAGCTATATGGTGATTGAGCCAGGTACAGCGACATTTGTGAGTCGAAGTGACGACGATGATGACGATGACGACGATACCAAAGCGCATAAAGTAGTCGCTGGTTATGTTTACACACAAGCGTACCGCGGTGATCAAACCAGCAGTACCCCCAATAAAGTGAAAGTGAGTTATTCCGCCTTCTCAAACACGACATTTGATGAACCTATTGCGTTAGCGCAAATCAACTCTCCGACCGACCGATGGATGACCGCTGGCATCAAAAACGTTAAAAACGATTCTATCGACTTGTTTTTAGAGCTAACTCGAGTGAATCGAAATACCCCCGTTACGAATACAGAGAAAATCGCTTTCCTGATTAGTGATGAAGGGAAAGGTATAGCCGATGGTGTCCGTTACGAATTTGGAAAAGTCGAGGTGAATGAGCACAGTGGGAATACTCCGATACAAGATGCCTGTAATGAACTAGAAGAACTCGAACATGGCTATAATTCAGAGCCAGGTATCATTGCCAATAAACAAAAACGAAGTGGAAGTCATGGTGGGTGGCTGCGGCGTTGTAAATTGTCCGGTGAAGGTGATTCCAGTGATGATGACGACGATGATGATGGTGATTACGAAGTGAGTTTTGTCATTGATGAAGACCTTTCGGAATCTGGGTCAAAATCTAAGCGTTCACATACTGAGGAAGAGGTCGGATATTTTGCTTTTGGTCAGCAGTATATACCAACTCCAAGATTTAATGTTTGCACACTGTTTCCGTCTGCTGCCCAAGGGTGGAAAGAGGGGCGTAACAGTCAAATTTCCATGTCCAACAATGCTTCTATCTTAAATGCTCGATTGATCAATGGTCAGCGTACTGTCGGTTTCTCATCTGCTAGTTTTAACAACCAGTCAAATTGCGATGGTGGTACTTGCGCCAATGATGCCAACTATCAGGTTTCTATGGATAAACTGCCTGATTTTTCGCTCAAAACATCGATCCCTAACATTTGGGATGAAACGGTCACACTGTCGCCACTGCGTTCAAAAACACTGAATATCGGGCGTTCCAATGTGACTCTTCAGTCGGGTCATTACTATTTTGAAAATCTTGATATCAACAGTGGTTCAACAATTAACATTCAAGGGAAAGTGGTACTGCACGTTCAAAAATTGACACTTTCTAACGACTCCAAATTTAATAATATGGGTAACCCTGATCACTTATTTATCGTGGGGTACAATCCGGAAAAGAGTGGTGGTTCTTGCCCAGCTGGTGGCTGTGTTATTAGTTTGACTAAAAATGACAAGCTTAAAGGGCTTATTTACAGTGAAGCGACGGTTAACTTGTCCAATAGTGTTCACATTTATGGTGCTGTTACCGCATTGAATTTGAACATGTCGAACAGCGCTAAAATCACGGGTGAAAGCCAGTGCTTCTCAGAACCAGAATTAGTGATTACACCCGCTACTGCCACAGGGCTTGCCTGTGATGGGATCCCTGTAACGTTTAAATTGGTGGATAAAGCCACAAAGCAGCTGCTTAATAACTATTCGGGCACACTTAGTGTAGACATTCCTAATAATGCCTCAGGGCAATCTTGTTGGCTTTCCGGTTCTGACCCCGTTCGTTGTTCGACACCTTTCCGTCATGAATTTGTAGCAGGGCAAGATGCGATTGTGACGAAAACATTGTCGAGTACCTCTTTATCTCCTGTCCATATTCAAGGGACGTTACTCCAGAATATCAATGTGTCCGCAGATGCCGGACCATATCAATTTGTTCCGTATGGTTTTAAAGTTACCGATGAAAACCGGGTCGACGGCAATAAAGGGCAAGTCGCAAGTCGTCCCTTTAGTGTTAAAGTGTCAGCGGTCGCATCAAGCGCAGCGAACCCTAGGCAATGTCAAACGATAGAAGACTATACAGGCACTCAATCGCTGAACATGTCCTATGAGCTGATTGCCCCATCACTTATCAATAACAACAATTCTCTTATTGTCCACAATACTGTCATTCCGAAAGGAAGCGATCCCCTTGCTGGAGAAACGATACGCAATATTCAGTTTGATAAGGGTGTTGCAGTCTTAAATAGTGTTTATTCGTCAGCTGGTCAGTTCAAGCTCCATGTGGCAGATGCTAAATGGCAACCATCACAGGTCAGTTTACCTTCGTGGTCAGGTTTAGCAGGAAGTGCCACCATAAGCAGTCGCCCCTTTACACTATCTATTTGTCATGCTCCAAACGGGGGGGCTTATCAGTTGTTTCCTTCTGGTACTGCAAGTGGGGGTGATAAATTTACTGGCTCAGGTAATTTTGTGGATTCGCGATTAAGAGCCTTACGCTGGTATTCCAGCGCTGATACTAATAATGATGGTGTGCCTGATAGCGGTTACATGGATCCGCAATTGTGTTTCGAGGACAGTGTGACCGGCTTTGAAGTCTCTGCTGAAGTGTATTTTGACCTTCATACTCCTTCCTCAGGGCACAAAGGAATACTTGAGATGGCGAATCAGATAAGCAACTCAAGTAACAGTTATTTACCTATATCCGTGAACTTCAATGAATGGGGGCTTTCTGATCAAAGCTTTAGATGGTCTGAAGTAGGAAGTATTCAGATGTGGGTTGAAAAGCACAACTATTTAAACGGCATGTCTGTACCCTTCATTAAGCACTCGATTGGTCGCTTTTACCCATCTCATTTCTCTCTTGAAAAAGCAGAATTTACCTATCCCACAGGGCAGAATAATTTTGTTTACATGAACCAGCCTTTCGAAGAGGTAGGGTTTGAAGTGAAAGCGTTGTCAGCTATGACTGAAGGGAATACACCTCTCTCTACGCTAAATTATGGGGCACATTACAGCCAACAGTTAAAAGCCTCTTTCTCGCTAAAAGGGGATTACGCCGACCGGCTTTCCATTAACGACTCCGACCTTGGAAGTGAGTTGTGGGGCAGCGATGCAGTGTGGCGCTTCAATCCATCGGATGATGTCACTTGGTCACGTTTAATGGTGAGCATTGCTCAAACTTATCCGGATAAGTTATTTAATTATTCTGGAACCCTAACGGAGCTTGATTCAACAACAACAGAAATCGAGTTGGAAATCCGAGGTGTGGATCCTGTGAGTTTCTCCGCTAACTCGGATGAAGAACGTATACGTTTACCTCAACAGCCAGACGTTCGATATGGGCGTATGATTTTGGAAGATCTGGGTACACAATCGAATGGTCGAGTATCAATACCCATGCGTACTGAATTTTGGAGTGGCGAAGAATTTATTGTTAATAATGACGACAGTAAAAGCAGCTTTGTGGGAAATCAATTCTGTCGTCAAACAATATGGAATAGTGTCGGCAGTGAGCTTTCAACAGCAAGTTTCAATGAATCTGGCAGAGTGTCCCATGGTGAGAGTGATGAGCTAATCGCGAAACAAAATGCCACTATAAGAGAACAAGTGCGTTTATGGTTAAGAATTGGTACCGGGCAGGTCGTAAAAGTGAACCCAACAGATAACAACATAGAATGTTGGAGCTCGTCAGGAAATCAAGATTGGTTGAAATACAATTGGAGAGGTGTTGGGGATGAAATACCTTCGGCAGTTATCACTTTTGGAACTTACCGTGGAAATGACCGGATCATTTATCGAGGAGAGCCAAGAATCACTGGTCGATAAAACTGATGTTTTCACCGCTTAACATTAAAAATGAGGGCTTAAGTAAAGAATCTGCAAGAAAAAGCGAGATTCAGCCCATGTTTACATGTCAATGCCTTGCTGATAACGCAAGGCATTGGTACATTTAGTGCAATTTTATGTCTTCTTAATGCTTGCAGGATGAACGAAGAATATGTTTAAAAAACTTCGTGGCATGTTTTCAAACGATCTCTCTATCGATTTAGGTACAGCCAATACTCTTATCTACGTAAAAGGTCAGGGCATTGTCCTTGATGAACCTTCCGTTGTGGCCATTCGACAAGACCGCGCTGGTACCGCAAAAAGTGTCGCAGCTGTAGGGCACGAAGCGAAACAAATGCTGGGTCGTACTCCGGGTAATATTTCAGCAATTCGCCCTATGAAAGATGGTGTTATTGCTGATTTTTACGTGACGGAAAAAATGCTTCAGCACTTCATAAAACAGGTGCATGACAACAGCGTTTTGAAACCAAGCCCTCGCGTTTTGGTTTGTGTTCCGTGTGGCTCTACTCAAGTTGAGCGTCGAGCCATTCGTGAATCTGCTTTGGGAGCGGGCGCACGTGAAGTTTATCTGATTGATGAGCCAATGGCGGCAGCAATTGGTGCTGGCTTACGCGTATCAGAACCAACCGGTTCAATGGTTGTCGATATCGGCGGTGGTACTACAGAGGTTGCTGTTATCTCGCTTAACGGTGTGGTTTATTCCTCTTCTGTACGCATCGGTGGAGACCGATTCGACGAAGCGGTCATCAATTACGTTCGTCGAAACTACGGCAGCTTGATTGGTGAAGCGACAGCTGAAAAAATTAAGCACGAAATCGGTTCCGCTTACCCAGGCGATGAAGTAGAAGAAATCGAAGTGCGTGGTCGCAATTTAGCTGAAGGTGTGCCGCGCAGCTTTACACTGAATTCCAACGAGATCCTTGAAGCACTTCAAGAGCCTCTAACTGGTATTGTTTCTGCTGTCATGGTTGCACTTGAACAGTGTCCGCCGGAATTGGCTTCTGACATTTCTGAAAATGGTATGGTTCTTACTGGTGGTGGTGCACTGCTGAAAGATTTGGACCGTCTTCTGACAGAAGAAACAGGTATTCCTGTTGTTGTAGCAGAAGAACCCCTGACTTGTGTTGCTCGTGGTGGCGGTAAAGCGCTAGAAATGATCGACGTACATGGCGGCGATCTGTTTAGCGAAGAGTAAGCCTTGCTGCTTTTAACTTCGGGTAAACAGCGATGAAACCGATATTTGGCAGGGGACCATCCCTGCAACTGCGTCTGTTTTTTGCGGTCATACTATCAGCCAGCCTTATGCTGGCTGATAGTCGTTTAGACACATTTTCCAGCGTACGTTATTTCTTAAACAGCTCCGTTGCGCCAATCCAATATTTGGCGAATTTACCTCGCACCATGTTTGATGGCATGTACGAGAGAATGAACACGCGCGAAACTCTACTCACGTCCAACCAAGCGTTGAAACGAGAAGTGCTTCGGCTCAAAAGCAATTTGACCCTTCTAGATCAGTACCGTGAAGAAAACCAACGCTTAAGAAAGTTACTAGGCTCCCCTTTTATTCGTGATGAAAGAAAGGTGGTGACGGAAGTAATGGCTGTGGACTCTTCACCTTATCGTCACCAAGTGGTGATCGATAAAGGTCAAATTGATGGGGTATATGTTGGTCAGCCTGTTATCAACGAGAAAGGCATTGTTGGTCAAGTAACCTTTGTTGCCGCTCACAATAGCCGTGTCTTATTGATCACCGATACCAACAGCTCCATTCCCGTACAAGTGGTGAGAAATGATATTCGTGTTATTGCTTCGGGAAACGGGAGTATCAACACCATACAACTTGAACATATTCCAAGTAGTACAGAAATTGAAGAGGGTGACTTACTGGTCACTTCTGGCTTGGGGGATCGTTACCCTGAAGGCTACCCAGTTGGTTACGTCACAACGGTTGAGCGAGACAATCGCCGCCCGTTTGCGTCGATCACAGCAGAACCCGTGGTGGCATTTGACCGATTACGCTATCTACTATTGGTTTGGCCAAGTGAAAATAGACAAGATGCTCAACCTGCAGAAAATGAAAATAGCAGTGAACCTGTCAGTGAGGTGAGTGATGGCGAATAGTGTTCTAAGAGGGCGCATGGTCATTTGGGCGACTTTCCTTATTGCTTTAGTCTTTCAATCCATTCCTTGGCCGGGGATGTTTGAAATATTCCGCCCTGCGTGGTTGTTACTCATCGTGTTTTACTGGGTCTTGGCTTTGCCGCATCGAGTCAACGTGGGTACTGCGTTAGTACTTGGGTTGATTTGGGATTTGCTACTGGGTTCCACTCTAGGTATACGTGGCATGATGATGTCAATCACCGTTTACTTAGTGGCCATGAACTTCCTTGTTTTAAGAAACATGGCACTGTGGCAGCAAGCCATTATTATCGGTGCGTTGACGGCATTGGCTGAATTATTGGAATTCTTTGGTGAATACCTCATTCAGGATGTTACGTTTAACCCACTGTCCCTGTGGGCTGCGGTAGTGAACTGTATTTTGTGGCCATGGATATTCCTTTTGCTGCGTCGAGTGAGACGCCATTGGCATATTCGGTAATTGATAAGGAAAAAGGTATGTCCCAGACAGAGCGCAGGTTAACCTTAGCTTCTAGCTCACCAAGACGAAAAGAATTGCTTGGTAAATTGGGCTACCCGTTTGACACGGTTTCTCCAGATATCTTAGAAGAAAAAAGCGAAAGTGAGTCCGTTTCCCAATATGTGGTACGACTTGCGAAAGAAAAAGCGCAAGCCGGTTTATTGATGACCGATCAAGCAGATATTGTTATTGGCTCTGACACCATTGTCGTCATTGATGGTGAAGCGCTAGAGAAACCAGAGAATTTTGAATGCTCACGAACTATGTTGAGCCGCTTGTCAGGACGCAGTCATCAGGTGCTAACCGCCGTGACTGTATTAGACAAAACTCGCAGCGAGTCTGTACTTGTTGAAACAAACGTATGGTTTAAATCCCTGTCAGAACAAGAAATAACAAGTTACTGGGAAACAGGCGAACCGTGCGATAAAGCTGGCAGTTATGGAATTCAGGGGATTGGTGGGAAGTTTATTTCTCGCATTGAAGGGAGTTACCATGCCGTTATGGGGCTACCATTGATGGAAACTGACCAGCTCTTGCACAAGTTTTTCTAATTTAATTTGAGGCACACGAATGAGTGCAGAGTTGTTGATAAACGTTACTCCGAGCGAAACTCGGGTAGCGATGATTGTAGGTGGAATACTACAAGAAGTTCACATTGAACGAGAGTCGAAAAGAGGCATAGTTGGTAATATTTACAAAGGTCGTGTGAGCCGAGTATTACCGGGAATGCAAGCCGCCTTTGTTGATATTGGTTTGGAAAAAGCCGCTTTCCTCCATGCTTCTGATATCGTCCCGCATACAGAATGTGTTGCTGAAAATGAAAAGCAGCAATTCCAAGTCAGAGACATCTCTGAACTGGTTCGCCAAGGGCAAGACATTGTCGTGCAGGTCGTAAAAGATCCGCTTGGCACAAAAGGTGCTCGCCTTACGACAGACATTACGCTTCCTTCCCGTTATTTAGTCTTTATGCCAGGTGCAAGCCACGTGGGTGTATCTCAACGTATAGAAAGCGAAGATGAACGCGAACGATTGAAAAAAACGGTCTCCAGTTATTGCGATGAGCACGGTGGTTTTATCATTCGCACCGCTGCTGAAGGAGCGGATGAGCAAGAGTTATCTCAAGATGCCGCTTTCCTAAAGCGCTTATGGATGAAAGTCATCGAGCGCCGAAAGAAATACAAAACTCGTTCAACGCTATACGGTGAGCTGGGTTTAGCGCAGCGAATTTTACGGGATTTTGTCGGAACAGAACTCGATAGCATTCAAGTCGATTCAAGGCTGGTGTACGAAAATCTTAGAGAATTCGTATCGGAATTCGTGCCTGAGCTGCATGAAAAACTGAAGCTTTACGAAGGCGATAAGCCTATTTTCGATATGTACGATACCGAGAATGAGATTCAGCGTTCTTTAGACAGAAAAGTTGAGCTTAAGTCGGGTGGTTATCTTATTATCGATCAGACAGAGGCGATGACAACAGTCGATATCAACACCGGTGCTTTTGTTGGTCGTCGAAATTTGGAAGAAACCATATTCAATACGAATGTTGAAGCGACTCAAGCCATTGCCCGTCAGCTTAGGCTGCGCAATCTTGGGGGCATCATTATCATCGACTTCATTGACATGATGTCAGATGAACACCGTAAGCGAGTGATCACTTCGCTGGAATTGGCGCTTGCTCACGACAGAGTTAAAACGAACATCAACGGATTCACACAGTTGGGTTTAGTTGAAATGACACGTAAGCGAACTCGTGAAAGTATTGAACATGTTCTGTGTTCCGAGTGTCCAACCTGTAAAGGTCGTGGTTCAGTGAAAACGGTCGAGTCGGTGTGTTATGAGATCTTGCGCGAAGTGACTCGTGTAAACCGCGCTTACGATGCTGATAAGTTCGTTGTGTATGCGTCTCCTGCGGTTTCAGATACCCTGACCGGCGAAGAGTCACATGCATTGGCAGAGCTTGAAGTCTTTATTGGAAAAGAAGTAAAAATTCAACCTGAACCACTGTATGTCCAGGAACAATTTGATGTCGTTATGATGTAAATGGAGCAACAGTGAAGTTTCTGCCATCTCTACTTTGGCGTACGCTCATTTGGAGTTTAGTAACCGTAATGGTGATCCTAGCGATCACCGTTACTGTTTTGCGTGTCTCTCTTCCTCGCTTAGACAAGTATCAAGCCGATATCGAAACGTGGGTTTCTCAATCCACTGGAATAGAATTTCGAAGTGAAAAGGTCAGTGGGTATTGGAAAAATACTCACCCTTTCATTGCATTAGAAAACCTGCAAGCCATTCTTCCCGACGAAGACAAAACCCAAATTCTCATCCGAGAAGCCGAAATAGAATTGGACGTTTTTGCTTCTCTCCGCAACCTAACACCTGTCGTGTCGACGCTACGTGTTGATGGGCTGAGTCTAGATGTTCAGCACATCAAATGGTTGAAAGAAGGCAATCAAGCCATCGGAAAACCCGAAGCATCTTCCCCGTCATCTGAAAGTGTTTTAAACGATATTGAATACTTGCTTCTGCGCCAATTGAACGATTTTTCGATTGCCAATTCCAACGTAACTTATCAGACGTTTACCGGAGATATAAAAACGTTAGAAATTGAACATTTAAAGTGGCAGAACTTTGGAGATCGGCATCGCGCTGATGGCGTTATTGGTATTGCAGATAACGACATAAACAGCTTAACGGTGAAAGCTGACTTTATCGAGTCGGGAGACTTGTCTCGAATCAGCGGTGATTTCTTTGTTAGCGCGGAAAATCTTCAAGTGACGCCTTGGCTTACGAAATACTTGAAAGATAAAGTGGGCATTGCTCAAGGACACGCGAGCTTTAATTCTTGGATTACGGTGGACAAAGGCCAGCCTAAAAATGCTTACTTAGAAATTCTGCCAAGCGAAATCAGTTGGAATAAAGAAGCGCAGCATAGCTTAATGCTGGAACACGGTATTGTCAGTATGGCGCCGTCAGGTTCAGGTTGGCAAGTGAATGCCCACTCACTAAGACTCCGAACGGATGATACACCCTGGCCTTTGTTGGATGCGGCATTTAAATTTAACAAAGAAAACTGGCAGCTAAATGTATCTGAATTGAATGTCGCAACCCTAACGCCATTTGTTCATTTGATGCCAGAGTCGGATAAGCTTAACCAGTGGCTGGATACCGTTCAACTCGGAGGCAGAGTAGAAGATATTCGTGTTTCCATGGGGGAAGACCTATCAAGCATGCGCTTTTCTGCCAACCTAGAAGATGGAGCCATGCAGCAGTGGGAGCTGCTACCTGAGCTGCATCACCTCAGTGCCCAATTGTCTGGTTCGCTCGATCAGATCAATGCTCGTGTTTCTCTGATTGATGATGAGCTGCCTTATGGTGATGTATTTCAAGCCCCGCTTAAAATTCGCCAAGCGCAGGTGGACATTACATGGAAAGATCAGGGAGATTGGGGGTGGAGCTTATGGGCGGACAAAGTCACGGCAGCCACACCTGACCTTCAAGTGTTAGGCGCCTTTAAATTAGATTTCCCCAAAGGGAAAAGCCCATTCCTTTCTTTTTATGCTGAAGCTGATGCCTTCAACGCAGGTGAAACGTGGCGCTACCTTCCAACTCTGGCGTTAGGTACGGAGTTGACGGATTACCTATCAACGGCGATTCAGGCAGGTAAAGCGAGCACATCTAAGTTGCTTTGGTATGGCAGTTTGGATCGATTCCCATACTCTAATAATGACGGCATGTTCCAAGCATTGGTAAATTTAAAGCAGTCGCAGTTTAGCTTTGACACGGCGTGGCCGCCACTTAAGAGCCTTCAGCTTGATCTGTTGTTCCAAAACGAAGCCATGTTTATGGATTCTCGAAGCGCGACACTCATGGACGTGAAGGCTAGTCGAATTACGGGAAGGATCCCGTCGTTGTCGGAAAATGGTCATATTGAAATTGAAGCCACAGCAAAAGGCAAAGGCGACGCTGTTCGTGATTACATGATGGCCACACCTTTGGTTGATTCTGTTGGTGCCGCTTTAACCGCTGTTCAAGTAAAAGGCTTAGTTGATGCGGATTTTCAGCTAAAGATTCCTTTTGATGGAAGCGATACTCGAGCTTGGGGCTGGGCAAAACTGCCGGACAATCAAGTTAATATAAAAACTCCATCAATGACGTTAAGTAATGCCTCTGGTCTCATTGAATTTGATAATGATGTGGTTCGCTCCTCTGGTCTATCTGCTGAACTCTTGGGGCAGCCCGTTTCTTTAGACTTTTTAGGGCAAACTCAGAGTAAGAACTACAATGTGAACATCGATGTTCTTGGAGATTGGGATGTACAACCATTAGTTCCCTATGTCGGCGAAACGTGGTTGAAGCGTGTTCAGGGTCATGCGCCTTGGAGCATGGACGTCGACCTGCAAATCAACGATGTCGGCTTTACTTATCAAGTTGATGTGAAAGCGGAAACCCAATTTATTGCCAGCCAATATCCAGAGCCTCTCGGTAAAGCGTTGGGTGAGAAAGGCAGTGCTAGGTTACAAGCCTCTGGCAACCAAGAAACCATTTCTGCACGCCTACAGCTTCCTGAATTTAAATATCAGGCTGAAATTGATATTCGCAATGAAAGACCCGAGTTCGGAGCCTCTCACCTAGTGGTTGGACGTGGCGCATTCCGAGTCAGCCCTATTGTTGGTCACAGTGCTGTTGTACGCCGCGACAACTTCGATCTCGACCAATGGTTGGAACTCTTTTTGGGACCCGTCACCGGACCCCAACCTTTGGTCAGCGAGCTTGATGTGCCTAAAATCCCAATCCCAGAAAGCGTTAAGGTGGAAAGCAAAGCGCTGACGTTAGCTGGGGTGGAATGGCATGATCTAGATTTCAGTGCTCGTAAGAAGAGCCTTGGTTGGAAAATGGAAGTAGAGGGGGCTGAGATATCAGGTCACGCAAGCTATCTTGAACCGTATGATTTAACGGTTTCACTGGATAGGCTACAACTTTATATTCCAGGTTTAGATACATCAACGGATCCTGAGCCGCTCGCTTTGGATGATGAAAAGCCCCAACCTTTGATTAGACCTTTTGACCGAGTTTTTCATGATGCGGTACCTAACCTAACGCTGGCAATAAACGACTTTTGGTTACAAGGCTACAAGATCGGAAAGGTCAATGTGGATTTCTTAAGGCAAGGCGATCGTCTTGAATGGAAGAATATTTCTTTCTCAAGTGGCGACAATAAGTTTAAGGCTTCGGGTTGGTGGATGCTCAAAGAGAATCAAAGTCGTTCTAAATTTAAAATGTCGATGTCTGGTAAAAACAATACGGAAGTGATGGAACGTTTTGGTATTACGTCAGGCATTCAAAAAGCCCCATTTGATGTGGAAACAGATCTAGAATGGAATGGAGCACCTTGGTTGCCTCAAATGACCTCTATGAATGGAACCATCTCCTCAAAGCTCGGGAAAGGTGTCATTTCCGATGTGAGCGGTGCGGCGCGTCTTCTTGGGTTATTCAGCTTAGACTCCATTATCCGTAAAATGCAGCTCGATTTCAGTGATGTGTTTGATAAGGGCATGGCGTTCAATAGCATTACAGGTTCTGGTGAAGTGAAGAACGGTATTTTCGTCACCAATGACATTAAAATGGATGCTGTAGCAGGACGTATGTCGATTAAAGGTTTAGCAAACCTAGAAACACAAATAGTGGATGCTGAAGTAGAGTTTGTGCCCGATCTAACATCCGGTATTCCCGTCATTACCGCGTTTGCCGTGGCACCACAAACGGCAATTGTCGTTTTTGCAATTACTACGGCGTTGTCCCCAGTCGTTGAAGTAATTACCAAGGTAAACTATGCCGTGAAAGGGGCGCTGGATAATCCCAGTGTAACGGAGATTTCAAGAAGCAAGGGTGAATATACAGTGCCCAAAAACGCCACTCAAGACTGAGTGGGTGGTTTGAGATCTAAGGAGAGGGACATGCGAGTAGGACTGATTCAAATGACGTCAAATGCTTTGCCTCAACATAACTTAAATGTGATTGAGAGAGGCGTCGAATCTTTGGTCGAACAAGGGGCTGAGCTGATTTCCACCCCAGAAAATGCACTTGTATTTGGCGGTCGAGATGAGTATCACACCGTTGCCGAAAAGCTTGGTGAGGGTTTGCTTCAACAGGCTTTTCAAAACTTAGCTCAAACCTATGGTATCTGGCTTCATATTGGCAGTTTTCCAATTCAACAAGCCAAAGGAGTCACGACAACGTCATTGCTTTATAGCCCGCAAGGTGAATGCGTTGCCCATTACGACAAACTTCACCTATTTGATGTGGACGTCGCAGATAAGCAGGGGAGCTATCGCGAATCCGATACTTTTGCCTACGGCAACAAGATTTCGCTAGTTGATACACCCTCTGCTACACTTGGTCTAACAATTTGTTATGACTTAAGATTTCCTTCTCTATTTAGCGAACTTAGAAACCAAGGTGCGGATATTATATTTGTACCAGCCGCATTCACTGCCGTCACCGGTCAGGCGCACTGGGAAACTCTGTTAAGAGCGAGAGCCATTGAAACTCAGTGCTTTATCATTGCCGCAAACCAAGGCGGAACACATGAATGTGGGCGTGAAACCTGGGGGCACTCAATGGTGGTAAGCCCTTGGGGTGAAGTCATCGCTACATTGGAACAAGAATCAGGAACATTATTGGTAGAGCTGGACTTAGAACAGCTTGCCTCAATCAGAAAGAATATGCCGTTGATAGAGCACAATCGCTTTAGCAACGTAATGAAGAAAGAGCCGATCAAATGACAATAAATCAAATTGAACAAGAATTACTGGCACCTACGGGTCTCACTGAGAAAGATCTTGCTGAGACATTAGGTCTGATTGCCAGCCGAGATGTGGATTATGCGGATCTGTACTTTCAGTCAAGCTGGCATGAATCTCTGGTTCTGGAAGACAGTATTATTAAAGATGGCTCTTTTAATATTGACCGTGGTGTGGGTGTTCGTGCTATCACGGGAGAGAAAACGGGTTTTGCATACTCCGATCAAATCGATCTTAACGGGTTAAAGCAAAGTGCCATTGCCGCTCGCGGTATTGCATCCCAAGGTCAAACGGGTTCAGTTAAAGCGTTCTCTCGCAGTCAGGCTCCAGAATTCTACCGTTCAGTTAATCCGCTAGAAAGCTTGCAGAAGCAGCAAAAAATAGAATTATTGAAGCAGCTCGATGCATACATTCGTACTAAAGAACCTTTGATACAAGAAGTTTCTGTAAGCATCAGTGGCGTCTATGAGCAGATGCTGGTTGCTGCAACGGATGGTACTTATGCCGGCGATATACGACCTCTTGTCCGATTGTCTATCAGTGTATTGGCGAAGAAAGGCGATCGCCGAGAGCGTGGCAGTTCTGGCGGTGGTGGTCGATATGGCTATGAATTCTTCTTGCAAGAAGAAGGCGGTCGAAAGCGTGCTTTTGATTTTGCGGATGAAGCCATTCGCCAAGCTATGGTTAACTTAGAAGCGGACGCAGCTCCTGCTGGTACTATGCCCGTTGTTTTGGGTGCAGGCTGGCCTGGCGTTCTATTGCATGAAGCGGTTGGTCATGGATTAGAAGGTGATTTTAACCGAAAAGCGTCCTCTGTGTTTTCAGGTAAAGTAGGTGAACAAGTCACATCAAAACATTGCACCATTGTTGATGATGGAACCTTACCAGACCTGCGTGGTTCATTGAATGTTGATGACGAAGGTGTCGCTGGAAAATACAACACTCTTATTGAGAATGGTGTCTTAAAAGGCTACATGCAAGATAAGCACAATGCCCATTTAATGGGGGTTGCGCCAACAGGTAATGGTCGTCGTGAATCATACGCGCACCTTCCAATGCCTCGTATGACTAATACTTACATGCTGGCTGGCGAACATTCTCCTGAAGAAATCATCTCAACGGTGAAAAACGGTCTTTACGCCCCTAACTTTGGTGGGGGACAAGTGGATATTACTTCGGGTAAATTTGTATTCTCAACATCAGAAGCGTATTTGATTGAAGACGGTAAGGTTACTCGACCTGTTAAAGGTGCAACTCTTATTGGTTCAGGCATCGAAGCGATGCAACAGGTATCGATGGTAGGTAACGATCTTGCCTTAGATCGTGGCGTTGGTGTCTGTGGTAAAGCTGGACAAAGCGTGCCAGTCGGTGTCGGTCAACCAACACTGAAACTGGACTCCATCACTGTTGGTGGTACCGAGTAAGTACTTAACCTGAACTCGGGATAGCAGCTTGCTTTGTTTGCTGTGACCTAGTTGCTGAAATAAATCAGTTAGTTATAAAAAAGCTGCCTAGGCAGCTTTTTTTTTGTGTCTCTACTCTGTCTCTTCGAAAAGCACTTTTAGAGTTTGGAAAATCTCTCTAGAGGATTTCGGCGGTTTGTTGTTTTGTTTTTCCCTTTTTGCCTGACGAGAAAGCTGACGTAAGCGCTGCCTGTCTGCTGATGGGAATCGCTCTAACACGTCCGCAATCGCGCTATCACCTTCTTCTATAACGCGATCTCTCAATTGCTCCAATTTATGCAATTCCGCAGTGGCTTGGGAGTGCTTGTTGCGAACTTTATCCAATGCGGCTTGAATAGGCTCTGGATCTTCTGTACGCATCAGTTTTCCAATGTACTGAAGCTGACGACGTTTGGCTTCATTTTTGAAACGTTGCGCGTCTGCGATGGCGTCTCGCAGATCTTCACTGAGTGGAAATTTTTCCAACACCGCTGGTTTTAGTTCCACCAGTTCTTCACCTAGCTTCTGCAGTTCTTCCATATCCTGCTTCATCTCGGATTTACTTACCCAGATGATTTCTTCTTCCTCTTCCCACGGCGCTTTTTGGTTTTTACGTGCCATTTTTGTCTGCCTACTTCGATATCAGTGTTCAATTATCGCTTATTTTAACAAGAATTATGGGGCGAAAGCGAAAACCTTGTTATCCTTAATCAATAATCCCTTAAACAACAGTTATTTCGGTATGGACGTAAAAGCGCAAATCGCACAACAAAAGTTGGAATTAGAGGAAGCTGTCAGCAAAGCATTGGAAATTGCGACAGGAACGGCAGACGCTGCTGAAGTCGCTATTAGCAAAAGCACTGGTATCAGCGTATCAACTCGCATGTGTGAAGTTGAAAATGTCGAATTTAATAGTGACGGTGCTTTAGGCATCACTGTGTATCGTGGCCAGCGTAAAGGCAGCGCCTCGACTTCTGATCTGAGTGAAAAAGCAATCCAACAGACAGTGATGGCAGCGCTCGATATCGCAAACTACACATCTGAAGATCCTTGTGCGGGCCCTGCACCGAAAGAACTGATGGTTAAGGAAATCCCTGATTTGGATCTTTTCCACCCAGATGTACCGGAACCAGACCAAGCAGCTAAGCTTGCCATTGCAGCCGAAGAAGCGGCACTCAGTTACAGTGACAAAATCAAGCAGAGTGACGGTGCAAGCTACGATAGTCATTATGGCTTAAAAGTGTATGGCAACAGCCACGGTTTACTGGCGAGTTATGCGTCGAGCCGACACAGCATGAGCTGTTGTGTGATTGGTACGGGTGAAAATGGCGATATGGAGCGTGATTACAACTACACTGTTTCACGTCGAAAAGAAGATTTATGGTCACCTGAAACGGTTGGCTTAAAAGCGGCTGAAAAGACTATAAGCCGTTTAGATGCACAGCGTTTACCCACTGGGAAAATGCCCGTCATGTTTGCTGCGGATGTCGCAACTGGCTTGATCGGTCATCTTGTGATGGCTATCAGCGGCGGAAATCTCTACAGAAAATCTTCATTCTTGCTGGACAAGTTAGGCGACCAGATCCTGCCATCTTGGTTTAATATTCACGAAAAGCCGCACGTGCTTCGTGGTTTGGCTTCCAGTCCATTTGATAACGAAGGTGTCTTTACCCAAGACAAACAAATCATTACGGATGGCGTTCTATCTACTTACCTACTAACGAGCTATGCAGCGCGCAAAATGAACATGACACCAACGGGGCACGCTGGTGGTATTCATAACTGGTTTGTGGAATCTACTGGTCAAAACTTTGAAGCCATGCTTAAAGAGCTTGGTACTGGCTTTCTAGTTACAGAACTTATGGGACAAGGTGTGAACTCTGTAACGGGTGATTACTCTCGCGGTGCGGCTGGTTTTTATGTCGAGAACGGAGAAGTGAAATACCCAGTATCAGAAGTCACAATTGCTGGAAACCTCGTGGATATGTATCAGCAAATTGTTGCCGTGGGTAGTGATGTGGAAACACGCTCTCAGATTCAGACGGGCTCTATATTAATTGAATCTATGAAGATTGCAGGCGAGTAGAAACATACGGTTTAAGTGAAAAGGACCACGTTTTTATATTTACCTTAGTACTTATGAAAAAGCGCCAATGACTTATTGGCGTTTTTTGTTTTTACCCTTGCCTCTCCTACCATTGTTCCTCACAAAAATGAATGTATATGGTATAATCCCCGCCCTTTTTACTGACGCTTTGTACAGTAAAATGCTTTAATCTTGTCATAACCGATACCAAACGAGTGCATCAATGAAATTAACGGTCGCTTCTTTTTTCAGTGGAGCTGGTGGTTTAGATCTTGGCTTTGAAAAAGCGGGATTCCACATCCCTTTCGCCAATGAGTACGATAAGCAAATCTGGGATACGTACGAGCATAATCACCCATCCACTGAGCTGGATCGTCGAAGTATCGTTAATATTGAAAGCGAAGAAGTACCAGACTGCGATGGCATAATTGGTGGTCCACCATGCCAAAGCTGGAGTGAAGCGGGCAGTAAGCGTGGAATAGACGATCACCGCGGGCAGTTGTTCTACGAGTTCATTCGCATTCTTACCGATAAAAGGCCGAAATTTTTTCTAGCAGAAAACGTGAGTGGGATGCTGGCGCCAAGGCATAAACAAGCACTCGAAAACATAAAAGAAACGTTCCGAGAAGCAGGGTACGATCTTCATTTTAAGTTGATGAATGCTGCAGATTACGATGTTCCCCAGGATAGAAAGCGGGTGATATTCATCGGCTTTCGCTCCGATCTCAATATCGATTATCATTTTCCTGAACCACACGAATATAAGCCAAGTTTAAAAGATTGCCTGAAAGATTTAGACGGATTAGCCGTCCCTGCTATAGCAAAGTCCAAGCCTAATCCAGAGGTTGCAATTCCTAATCATGAATACATGACGGGAGGCTTTTCAAGCATGTTTATGAGTCGAAACCGAGTACGTACTTGGGATGAGCCCTCATTTACGATTCAAGCGGGTGGACGCCATGCACCGTTGCATCCTAGTGCACCGAAAATGCAGAAAGTCGAAACCGACAAATTTGTCTTTGTGGATGGGCACGAATACCGTCGTTTAAGTGTTCGAGAATGCGCTCGAATCCAAGGTTTTCCGGACAGCTTTGAATTTCTTTACAAGGATCTTGGGGCGGGCTACAAAATGATTGGCAATGCAGTGGCGGTGAATTTTGCTGCGGCTATTGCTGAAAGTATTAAAGAGGCATTGGCTAAAGCAGGAGCGATTGGTAAATCTCAAGCAGCGTAATCATGACGTTCGTATATTTTTCGTTGTCTAATTGCGTCTTTTAGATTCTCTCTATGGTGCCATTTAAACAAAACCTCAGATTCTTGCCGAATACTGAGGTTTTTTTTATTTCGAAGGTTATTTCTTGGTGGGAATGTCGATATTAAAGGTTCTCAAGTTTTGGATTAGACGATTGTGGTTTAATCCATTAGGTGCAACGAGTTCGAAGGTGCCTAATTTTGTTAGATCTTTCAGAGTTTCTACTTTTGTCATCTTACTCAAGCGTTTTGTCGGACGAAATTGAGTATAAGTACACTTCCCTCGGTTACTTCTTTCTGTTTTGGGATTTATTGGGCGGTAAACCACCTTAAAATTACGACTTATGGTTTGTATTACTTCATTGCTTATTGGTTGCAGTTTTTGTATGAGATCGAGTAGGTCACTTGGGACTTTATTGCTCACCAAAAGGCAATTCGCCACCAAATTTCCTTTGCCAGTACCCGCTACAATTTTCACGATATCTTGATAGTCAAACACTTGAGTAAACTCTCGGGCGGTTTTCCCTGAACGTTTTCCAAAACAAATACTCACGCCTACGAAGAAAGATGCGGAAGGACTTTTTGCCCATTGTTTCGCCCATTGAGTGCAATCTTTTGTGAGGTTGTTAAACGCTCTGACGCCAAAATCTTGAAGGATTCGATTGTGTGAGTACCAGTTACCAAAGTAATGGGCGCTGCTCATTTTTGCTGAAATCTTAATAGGGGATCCATCCGACAATTTTATGAGGATATCTGTTTTGCCGCCAATCGCCCCTTGCGCTTGAACAGAAGTGACTTTGGCTCCAGGTTTTACACCGATCTCTCTCATCCATGCTGGTATATCATTGGGTAGCGTGTCTCCAATGTTTACACTCGCAGCAACGTCTTTTTCAAATTTATCGGTTTTTTTAGACATGTTTTCCCTACAACCATCATCAGCAATGTTGAAAGATGGGTATTATGCACTTATGTGATTAATACATGTGAATTGTGGATCAGTTATTGCCATATTTGCGAGCAACTAAAATATTTCAGGTAATTGATAACCAACTAATTTTCTTGAGTAGGGGGAGGTGGGGCATTACTCGGTAGCTGTTTGAAGAGAATTCAATGAGTGGGTGTTTTTGAGAATCTAAAACGACAAAAGATCGTTAAAATCGTAGCCTCTGAATAGTGGTATCGTGAGGCGGATTGATTGGACAGGCATCCCTGACGCCACGCCGAATTTATTGAGATTCTAAAACAACGAAAGGTCGTTAAAATCGTGGCTTTTGAATAGTGGTATCGTGAGGCGGATTGATTGGACAGGCATCCCTGACGCCACGCCGAATTTTTTGAGATTCTAAAACAACGAAAGGTCGTTAAAATCGTGGCTTTTGAATAGTGGTATCGTGAGGCGGATTGATTGGACAGGCATCCCTGACGTCACGCCGAATTTTGAGATTCTAAAACGACGAAAGGTCGCTATAAAAGCGACCTTTCTTTATATGGTACCGGTGGGCGGACTTGAACCGCCACGCCCGAAGGCAACGGATTTTGAATCTCAAAGCAGCAGTTGATTCCGTCATGATATGCTTGTTTAACTTAGACTTCAACCAATACCAATTTACGGTGATCTACTCTTGTTTACGTTGAATTACACACAATTTACACACGATTAAGAGACGTTTTTGAGTCTGAATCTTCACTAGTGTCTCGAGATAATAAACTGTTTTCCCACTCTTCGACTTGCCAAGCAAGGTATCTATTGGGACGCCCCTCTATTACTGGCGCAGGAAAACCCTTGTATTCTCTCCATCGCCACAATGTCGTAACTGAAAGTGGAGCAAATCTATCTAAAATGTCCTCAGTTGTAAGATATTTTCTAGGTAATATTTTTGGTGAGTTGTTCATCATTTTTGCTCCTAGTTTTGTTTCGGTAAGACAAATTTTGAGCAAAATGAAATAGTGATCAATCATAGAAGTGAGTTGATCACTTTATGTTGTATGAAAGTCCCAATTCTTATCTAAGTACGGCTTTTTTGACGTAAACCGGACACTTTTTGCCACTTATCTCTAAGTGATTTGTGAAACAAAACCTGATAAATGTCCGGTAGTATATAAAAACTCTTGAGCCTACAAATTCTAGAGCATTTCACTTTTGAGCATGCGGTGTTTACTTTTGGATCCGAACACCTTCAGTCACACGAATTGAGCTTCTCTTAACCAAAGTCTACACATCCTAAAACCGTATATGTCATTGGAGTCAATCATAAGCGACTTAACCCGTAATCATTGGTACCAGAGGTATCACTCTCCTTGCTACGGGTTTTGGCTAAGTATGAAGCTCGCTCCACGAACTTGTAGTATTTAGGGGAGTTTCTGCGTTTAAAAAGGTAATAACAGTTTTTGGGTAAATGTAATGAGAAGAATTTCTGATGTTCGAAAAATCTAATTAGCAGCTTTGTCAGTCTGCTAGGAGCAACCCGTCTACCATCTACCAACAAGAACCAGTGGTAATGCTGATTACCGGATCCAGCCAACTCTCTAACCCACAAGTAACCTACTTCTATATTTTCAAATGTTCTCCTAAGCTCATTTCTGATTTTTGCTCTTAGGGTGCTAATAACTCCATTGGTTTTGGTATACATGCCAATGTTGATGTCCAACCTTACAGCTAAAACACTACCTGTTTTAGCTATCATTGCGTCTGCTTGTCGCAGGAGTCCTTTTAGTATTTGAGGGTACCAACCTAGGTTTCCATTAGGGATTGGAATTATTAGTCCTTTGTACTTCAAGTAAGATTTGTGACTGATACTTTTCACATTGCCTTCAAACTAGGGCTAGCCTAGATAGATAATATTTAAACCTTTCGTAACTTGGTGTTTTTTAGGTCGTATTCAATCGGTACATCTGTCTTTCAACATAATGACTTCAGGTGGACTTGTACTGAATACTTCGCATTCATCATTTTAGTTATCTCTGACAAAAGTGGGATGTTTAGAACCGTCTTAGGTCGATCAACTTAAAATAAAGCCACCAACTAGGTGCTGGTGGCAACCTTAAACTACTTTTTACACACAAGATTACACACGAAATGTCATGCTTCTCTATGCTACAAGGGCTGACAAGAGATTATTTATCCGTTACTCCATTCTGTTCAGGTAGTTCCCCATTCATCCACATAGCAAACAAGCTAAGGTTGATGTAACCCTTCTTACCAACAATCCTATAGCACTTAGCTAACCCATGATGTTCTCTTCGCTTCCAGATAAGATGTTTTAGTTGCGGTAAAGAGAACTGCTTATAGCGCCTAGCTAATTCAATCACTGTCACCCAGTTATTTAAGTCTAATTCTTTCTTTGTCATTCGTTCCTCCAGTTAAAATCAACGGTCAACAAAATCGTCCTATCTCTCTCACGAGTGCGGTTGTTTCCGGTAAAAGAAGATTAACGGGCTGACGGAAGAAGCGTTACGAAGACGGGATCTTTTCCCAATTGCAGACAATAAAAGAGGGTTTTATGCAACTGATTTCAAAGTTTCCTTTAAAGTGCTTTGACTTCTCTATACATGATGACATAGACTTCGCCTGATTTTTTCGGTCAGAATTCAACCGCACAGAAAACCTCCAAAGAACCCTAACCTATGTTTGATACAAGTCGTCTAGAGCTATTGATTCAATATGCCTTACTCCGAGCAGGAGAAGAGGACGATTTTAGCAGTCGAAATTTAGGCCCCATACACATAATCAAATATGTTTATTTAGCTGACCTCTATTACGCTGAGAAACATGGCGAGACATTTACAAAAATAGATTGGCAGTTTTATAACTTCGGACCTTGGTCAAACAATGTTTATTCATCAATCGATAGCTCTTTAGCCAAGATTATGGCTAGAAAAGAATGCTTGGAAAGCATATACAGTGATGAGGATTGTGTACGTTGGAACTTACAAGATAGTGATAGGCTGAGGCTTATTTCAAGAGAAGTTCCTGCCACCATAACAGCTCGACTTAAACGGGATATTCATACATTCACCAATGATACGAAAGCACTATTAGATTTTGTTTATAAGACCCCTCCCATGCTTGAGGGCACTCCTAAAAAGTCGTTAGTATTTCGAGTAAAACCGAGTAGAAGTCAAGAAGAACAACCTTCTAAGCGAATTGATACACTCTCAAAACGAAAACAAAAAGATTTTAAGAGTAAGCTATTGGCACTAAAGGCCAGCAATCAAAACCGGAAGCTAAGAATGGAACTAGTAAATCCAGTGATCAACCCTCGCCGAGACGAAGTTTATTCACATGGTATTGAGTGGTTGGAAACTTTAAGTGGAGAAAAGGATAGCATGGACGAAGAAGTTGTCGTGGAGTTCTCAAATGAAATTTGGGGTTCTGACGTGAGGAAAGACTATGACTTTTCCTGAAGATTGCTTACAAAGTGTCATAGGTTCTGAGCGCTGGTGGGAAAAGGCAACTAACCCTTCAACAGTTCAACGTGGTGACTTAATTTATGCATTTTTGCCGCACTGATCTGCTCCAGCAAGACTGGACACTTCATTAAGCGACATTTTGCTGTTCAAAGTTAACTGGGCTTAGATACCCAAGAGCACTGTGCCTTCTCATCCGATTATAATCAACCTCAATGTACTCGAAGACCGTTTGGCGCATCTCATTTCTTGTCATGATCGGTTCGTATTGGATCGCCTCGACTTTCATAGAATGGAAGAAGCTCTCAACACACGCATTATCCCAACAGTTTCCTTTTCTACTCATACTTTGTTTTAGGTTATAAGCACTTATTATGTCCCTATAGTCTTTTGAGCAATACTGGCTACCTCGATCACTATGGACAGTAACATGCTCAGGGAACCCTCGACGGAACAGAGCCATTGATAATGCATCGCAGACCAGAGTTGCCGTCATCCTCGTATCCATTGACCAACCGATCACTTGTCGTGAGTAAAGGTCGATGATGACAGCCAGATACAACCAGCCTTCGCTCGTGGCAAGATACGTGATATCTCCCGCCCATTTTTGATTCGGAGCCGTTGCGTTAAAGTCTTGAGCTAGCAAGTTCGGCGCTACGGGCATCTTATGCTTGCTATCCGTCGTACATTTAAACTTGCGTGCCGCTTTCGGCGTTAAATCCTGACGCTTCATACTGGCGGCAATGGTTTTAACATTACGGCTATCCCCATTCTCAGCTAGCTCTTTCTGGATGCGCCTTGAGCCATCACGCCCCTTACTATTGTCAAAAGCTTTTTTGACTTTTTCATCAAGCTTTTGGCGTATTGCCTCACGCTGGATGTAGCCTTGTGGCGATGCTTAATCCAGTAATAGAACCCACTTCGTGAAACTTCGAACACCTTAGCCATGCGGACCACATTGAAACACAGAAGGTGTTCTAGCATAAATTCATAGCAATCTACTTTAGATTTTTCGCGAAGTAGGTGGCGGCCTTTTTTACGATATCTAGCTCTTCAGCTTGCTCAGCCAATTGCCTTTTGAGCTTGGCGACTTCGGCAGCGAGATCTCTTTCACGCTGACTGGTACTGGTGTCTTTTTTAATTGCCTTACGCCAACCGTAGATCTGGGATTCATGCAACCCGAGCTGCCTCGCTGCCGCAGCAACTCCCACTTTCTCTGATAGCTTCAAAGCTTCTGCCTTAAATTCAGGGGAATGTTTAATTCTAGTTTTTTTGTTAGTTGTCATTGTTCACCTCGTTAGTGATTGTACTCACTTAACTTGGTGTCCAAAACTGCTGGGGCGGATCACACGTTGATCAGGTTCCATACGCTTTCTACCCAGTCGGCAGAGAAATTCCTACCGAACACTCTCGTGCATTAGTAAAAGTTGAGCCAATCAACATAAATGCCAAGCTTCATCAAGTTGATTTACCTGTTGCCGCAATGCCAAGGTTTGAGCATGAAGTCTGGGGCGCTTATAGAGCCAAACGACGCCCTTGTATTGTCTTAAGTGTTGAGTCCTCATTAGTCGACAAGTCTCTGACAAGAGGAAAAGCTAATCACTCAACATCACCTACATGATCCGCCCCAACAGTTTTGGACACCAAGTTAAGTGAGTACAATCACTAACGAGGTGAACAATGACAACTAACAAAAAAACTAGAATTAAACATTCCCCTGAATTTAAGGCAGAAGCTTTGAAGCTATCAGAGAAAGTGGGAGTTGCTGCGGCAGCGAGGCAGCTCGGGTTGCATGAATCCCAGATCTACGGTTGGCGTAAGGCAATTAAAAAAGACACCAGTACCAGTCAGCGTGAAAGAGATCTCGCTGCCGAAGTCGCCAAGCTCAAAAGGCAATTGGCTGAGCAAGCTGAAGAGCTAGATATCGTAAAAAAGGCCGCCACCTACTTCGCGAAAAATCTAAAGTAGATTGCTATGAATTTATGCTAGAACACCTTCTGTGTTTCAATGTGGTCCGCATGGCTAAGGTGTTCGAAGTTTCACGAAGTGGGTTCTATTACTGGATTAAGCATCGCCACAAGTACATCCAGCGTGAGGCAATACGCCAAAAGCTTGATGAAAAAGTCAAAAAAGCTTTTGACAATAGTAAGGGGCGTGATGGCTCAAGGCGCATCCAGAAAGAGCTAGCTGAGAATGGGGATAGCCGTAATGTTAAAACCATTGCCGCCAGTATGAAGCGTCAGGATTTAACGCCGAAAGCGGCACGCAAGTTTAAATGTACGACGGATAGCAAGCATAAGATGCCCGTAGCGCCGAACTTGCTAGCTCAAGACTTTAACGCAACGGCTCCGAATCAAAAATGGGCGGGAGATATCACGTATCTTGCCACGAGCGAAGGCTGGTTGTATCTGGCTGTCATCATCGACCTTTACTCACGACAAGTGATCGGTTGGTCAATGGATACGAGGATGACGGCAACTCTGGTCTGCGATGCATTATCAATGGCTCTGTTCCGTCGAGGGTTCCCTGAGCATGTTACTGTCCATAGTGATCGAGGTAGCCAGTATTGCTCAAAAGACTATAGGGACATAATAAGTGCTTATAACCTAAAACAAAGTATGAGTAGAAAAGGAAACTGTTGGGATAATGCGTGTGTTGAGAGCTTCTTCCATTCTATGAAAGTCGAGGCGATCCAATACGAACCGATCATGACAAGAAATGAGATGCGCCAAACGGTCTTCGAGTACATTGAGGTTGATTATAATCGGATGAGAAGGCACAGTGCTCTTGGGTATCTAAGCCCAGTTAACTTTGAACAGCAAAATGTCGCTTAATGAAGTGTCCAGTCTTGCTGGAGCAGATCAACATACATAGTTGCACCATATTATGGTGTAAACACGGGCAAACGTTCTGGTTACACGAACTTATTTACTGAACGAGTTAGACATTGTGAATATTCGCAATTTCACTGGGATATGCTCCCGATTTCGGGAGCTACAGAATCAATATTACGTCTGGATCACCTGATGCCCATAGGTAATCACTACAAGTCTTACAAACATACTGGGTATAGGCTATCTAAAGAAGCTCTAGAAGTTATTGATGACCTACTAGTGTGGAACCTCAAAGGCGGTGTTCCACCAGACAGTATTATTATTACTTACAGAGAAATTATCGAAGATTGCTTCGTTGCTTAAAAAAGATGGTTATTTTCCCCTGAAGGTACTTCTTTTTCGTTAAAAGTGATATTACGAATTACATTACTAACTTCCTTCAAGTGCTCCCTATTTGGCAAAGGGAGCACCATATCTAATCTATCTTTAGAAACTTTTAGTAAGGACAGCTTCTCAGATGTATCACCATATAGAAGTACCATATTCGCAGCAATTTTCTCCTCTCTAAACTCCACATCTCTATTAGATTGACCAACTACAAGTAAGTAGCGACCATAATTTAGAATTGCTCTTGAGGCATGCAGACTACCGCCGGTCAGATCTGATTGAACTAAAACAACAGCTTTCGCCAAAGCAGCTTGAATCCGATCCCTCTCCACAAAGTTTGAGCGGCCGACATAAGAATTGTAACTATACTCACTGACTAACAACCCACCTTTATCTGTAATATCACTAGCTAGCCTTTTGTTTTGAGCCGGATAAATTTTTTCCAGACCATGAGCTAACACAGCTATAGTTTTGCCTCTTGCCTCTAAACAAGATTCATGAGCAACAGTATCAATTCCTTTTGCTAAACCACTAGTCACACACCAGTTATTCTCAGAAAACCACTGGGTGATTCTTTGAGCAATAGCCACCCCATGTTCTGTTGGAGATCTAGTCCCAATAATAGTAATTGAGTCAGATTTCAATATGCGCAGATCCCCTGCACAAAAAAGTATTGGTGGAGCATCGGGCAATTTTTTTAAGGAATCAGGGTATTGTTCATCGAGTCTACAGATAATCTTATGCCCCAATGACTCAGCTATCTTGATTTGCCCCGCCGCAAGTTCAAACGCTTGCTCCAACTGCTCTTTAGAAAACTTATCCGCCCCTATCTTACCTGCCGCAAAAGCCTCATCTACCGAAGTTCGAGATAATTGAGCTGATATTGCTATATCATTCAAATACTTTCTTCCAACTCCTTTGAGGTATCTATACGCAAGTAGAGACTTAGCACTCTCGGATATCATACTTCTTCCAAATTCTCCGTATGTGTACATTGAGGTTTTTTAAAATAGCCTTTACACCCTAAAAAGTTAGTTTTGTCACTGTTACGCTGCTGTGTATACATCCCTTCTCCGCAACGTGGACAATCTTTAATAATAATTGACTCTACATGAGTACATTTATCGAACAACTCGAAAAAACCTGTACAGCCATAAAAATGTATCCCTGTTTTCTTATTTGTTCTAACTTGCATTAGTCTTGCGCACTTTGGACATTCGATAGCCTCTTCTCTCACACTCACTGTTTTTGCTAGACATGCTCCAAAAGTGTATGCAGCACCGGCATTTTCTAAAAGGCAGAATGCATGATTAAACGTAGCCCCAGTGGTAATTACGTCATCAAGTACCAATACTGTTTTTCCTTTAATATCATCCAGATACTTTTCTTTGATGTGCAAGTTCATCATTAACTCAGCAGATCGATTATCCACTCCCCCGAGTGTTTTGAGACTTTTCGCTCCAGATGAAAATTCAAACAAGTCAGGAATAAACTCCGAACGACCTTCGCAAGAGCTTTTAACTTTTCCAAGCATGTTCTCTAAACGTTTGTTTTTACCCTTCTTCGCTGGAATTACTGTAACAATATCAAACTCTGCATTCGCATCCTCAAAGACATACTGTGGCAATCTGAATACTACTCTTGACATCAAATCAACGAAGTAGCCCGGTATAACATAGCTCTCCGCTAACTCTTTCGCATAAATATCTTTTGATAGCTGGTGGTTCTCATGAAGTTGTGCTGTGAGCGTAGAGTTCTGGCTGAAATAACGCCCAAAAGCGACAAGCTTAATGTCTTCACGGTTTAATGGAACCAATTCGCCTTTAGTATTTAGAGGAATAAAGTTGAGTTGTTTTTTATAAAAATCGAATGACCTTTCTTTAGCAGTTCTATCTGCAATCAAAGCCAACTCTTCGATACTTTCTATATTGTCCACAAGGTATTGTGACTTGGTAATTGTAGCTGGTATCTGAGCAATGGGAGTTCTTTTGGCCCATGCTGGAGCTACTGGCATTATCTTTGCCTTATAAGCGGCAATAAAATCAGTTTCTGCATCGCCCACATAGATAACATGGTCGTCTTCACATACACCTAATTTTTCCATTGCCAACTTAATGCCTATAGGAGATGGCTTGATTCCACCAGCTCCAACATCGTCGTAGCAGACAAGAGCATCAAATAAATCTATGTCATGGAAAGCCAATACCTTTTCTGCATACCACTTAGGCGAATTCGTCACTAAACCTAGTGGGATACCTGCTTCTTTCAAATCTCTCAACATCTTGGAAACAGGCTCATAAATCTTTGTCTTGTATAAATTTGCATCTAAACCAGCTACGTCTTTAGTTCGACGGAACTCCTCAACTTTCGAAGTACCAACTAATGTGTCATCAAGATCGAAAATAATCGCATCAACCTTAGCCATACGCTTAACCTTAAATTACTTATGGAAATGTCGAGAGATTATACGTACATAATTGCACATTCAATAGAGTGCATAAGTAAGATAAGCGAACTTCACAAAAATTAAGAAGCAGTGGACAGAACACAAAAACCAGCATCACCTCTTAAGTTCGCGGTAACTATCAATATTCAATAAGACACTTCTATAATCTTGCCTTTCAAAATACTCACCTGCTAACTCGATCATTTTGTTCCAAATTGGCTCATCACAAATTTCTCGCCCTTTCGTAAACTTAATGCTTGAGCTAACTAACCTTATAGAAACCCCAAGCAGTTCAGCGATTTCTACTTGTTTTGCACCAGCTTCCCAAGTGACCCTCATAGCCCAAGAACGCCAACGCATGTCTTCAAATTCAAGGGGGACTTGCCCTTTACCCACCTCAAATATAGACCCACCATTGGCAAAATTAGACAAATTACCAACAACGAAATCCCAAACGTGCTTGTCCATATCATCGCGAAACTCTACCTGTTCTAGAAATTTAGAAACCAAAAGCATCGCTTGTTTTTTTGATGACGCACGAATTGGGGCTTGTGTTTTATCGAACTGTGAGCATGAATAGTCCTGTCCAAAGGACAACCACTTGATCATTTCATCAGCATCTAGGTCATGTAAATAATCAGGTAGCTCTACATCTTCCACTAGAAATTTCTCCCATGAAATCATCAATTAGTTTGTGCTTTTGACTGACACAAAGGTGGGCATACCGCTGAGTCATTTGTATAGATTTATGTCCTAAAACTTCAGCAATCTGGATTAATGAAGCTCCATTCTTAGCAAGGATAGAAGCTGCTGTATGGCGTAAATCATGAAATCGACAATCTTTGATTCCAGCCATTGAGATAGCCCTATACCAATGGATATCAAAGTTACGAAAGTAGTCATGCTGGTGACCTACTCTAGGAAATACGTAATCTGCACTAGCACTTTGAAAACGAGATAGTTCGGCAACCACGTTGTCAGTTAGAGGTAGGATTCTCGGCTCCCCATTTTTTGTTTTTTTTACTAAAGCACGTCTATCTCGAATACTGATATCACTCCAACGTAGAGTTAAGATCTCTGTTCTTCGAGCGCCGGTAGTTATAGCCATCAACAAAAGCAGGTATAAACGGTCCCAACTAGAATCTTTAGCTATGCTTAGCAATCGCTCGACTTCCTTTTCTGTTAAAAACCGCGTCCGAGCATTGTTCTCTTTAAGCTGCTTTACTTCCCTCGCAGGGTTGTGTGTACTGTCATATTCATCTGATAGGAATGCGTATACAGCACTTAGAGCTGCCTTATATCGATTAACTGTTGCGGGGGCCTTCCCTTCTTCAGACAGAGCTTTTAGAGCGGTTCTCACACATGACTTAGTAACTTGCCCAGTTTTCTTGCTGCCATAAAGTGAACACCACCAGTTTAATCGTTGCCCTATAGATTGGTCTTTACCTGTGTGGTAGCGGAGATACTCTTTACATGCCTCATCCAACGTCAAGTTAGACATTGCGTAGCTTGTTAGTAGGTTGGTTAGATCATCGTTAGTCAAAAGCTGTGCATGAAACTGCTCTGCTTCTTTCTTCTTGGTGAATACCTTGGAGATACGTTTACCATTGCGCATAATTTGCACTCGGTATCGTACGCCAGACTTTCTTTGAATTTTCTGGATTGCCATTGCTGAAACCTATTACACACGTTTTCACATGAAAAATTTCAACCGCAACACTTTGAGAGAGATTTTGCCGTACCCTAAATACGACGAAAGCCCTGCTAAAGCAGAGCCTTCTAAAAATGGTACCGGTGGGCGGACTTGAACCGCCACGCCCGAAGGCAACGGATTTTGAATCGGTTCTCTATTGATTTTTAATTTACTTTTTCAACAGCTTAACCTAAATTAACCCTATTCTTATACAAGTTTTTATACAACTTTAAGGGGTTTTTATGTATGAGAGTCTAACAAAAGGCTTGGCAATTTACAGGCAAAATCATACTAAAAGTATCTATGTTCGACTAAGAGCCAATGGAATGGAAATCAAGCGTTCTTTAAAGACCTCTGACATAGATGAAGCTAAAAGCAGAGCTTGGGCTTTAAAGTTTGAAACAGAGGGAAAGATCACCGCTGGGATTCCACTATATGAAACAAAAGAGCTATCAATTAAGAAAGCCTTTGATATGGTCATTGCCGACTTGAACAATAAAAGAGTTCAACGCCCTACTTATAAAGACTACTGTTATGTCATTCAAAACTTCATCGTTCCATACTTCAAAAGAAAAACGATCTCAGAACTTACAACAAAAAATATTCGTCAATACTTTGAAAGTCTAGAACTTTCAGAAACACGATACAACATAAATAAAACTTGTTTTACTCGATTGCTTGATCTTCTTGAAGAAGAAGAGATTTTAAAAAGGTCAGATTTTCCAAGACTTCCAAAAAAAATCACAACTAAAAAAGCTGATGATAGAAATCCATTTGCACCAGATGATCTAGATATAATCCTTAAAGAATTAAAAGTATTCCATCAATCAGGCGCAAGAAACAAAATATCAATCGCTCATAAAAAAACACTATACCAATACTTTATTTTTCTTTTAGAAACTGGTGTTCGCACAGGTGAAGAAGTTTTCCATTTAAAATTTAGTGATATTAAAAAAGGAAAAGAAAATCATTATGTTTATATTACCAAAGGAAAAACTGAAGAATATAATGGAAATGGTCGCAGAATCGCATTAAGTGAAAAAGCTTTAAATGCAATAATTGAAATAGCAAAGATTCAAAACCCAGACAAAAAGATTACTGAAAAGAACTTTTTAAACATTGATAGATTAATATTAGAAAATGCAAATAATAAAATCCCTTGCTATTCAACTCTTTTTGGTAGTTTCAAAAAACATCTGCTCAAAAAAGGAATCGAGTTTAGAAATAAAAATTATGTTCTTTATTCTTGCCGACACTCATTTATTACTACCAGATTAGCGTTAGGCGTTGATATCTATCTAGTGTCAAAATACGTTGGTAGTCGAGTTGAGACAATCCAAGAATTCTATGATGATTATAGACTAAACAATCAACAGCATATTGACCAAATCACGCTAAGAGATCGAAATAAAGAGCGTTGGGACGAGTATCACCGCATAATGGAAGAACAGAAGAAACTAGGAGTTAAAGTAGATGACGATATGCCTAACTTCTTAACAGAAGAAGAAGAGGAAGAACGTATCAGGCTTCAAGTTGAAGCGTATAATCTATCTCACCCACCAGAAAATGATGTGCCACCCCAACCGCCAGAAGAATGGTAGACAAAAAGAAAGAGAAGATAAAAAACCATCTTCTCTTTCTTTTCGCCAGAATTTCAATTAACACCATCAGTTTCTTACTTTTTTATTGTTAATGGTGTTCATATTTTTTATTTTTATAGATATAGCACTTTCTAGCTTATCAGCTTCGATTGGATTGTATTTTCTTAATTTTGATATAGCTAGTTTAACAATTTCAAGCCAAGATAACGTTTGTACATCATTAGATTTCGTACTTTCTCTTAACTCATTTAACAGCTCTTGTTTTTCATCAATAAAACTATCAAGAGAAGTTTTCTTATTTGGATTAAACTTTTCAAAAACCCCTTTTTTAACTATTGCTTTATTCAATTTTTCATTTGTATTTTCAAGCTCATTAGAAACATCATTTGATATTTCATTTTGTGTTTTTGCTTTTTCAACTGCCTTTTTTGCTGCATCTAAGTGTTTTTTATCTTTGTCCTTTTTCATTATTCAGGACTCCAATTTAAATCACTAAAAGTTTCGTCAATTTCTTCTTGTTCTCGACAGAGTCTACATAATTCCCTCCCTCGCTCTATGTCATTCCCACACATTCCACACGTATCTAAACCATCATCATAGTTATTCATCATTTATTTTCCTTTCTATTATTTTACAATTCAACAAGGTGTTACACCTTAATTTGTCATACCACACTTTTGACATATTTCAATAGCGTGATAACAATTAAAAAGGTAAGAGACTTAAAAGTCGCTTACTAATAAAAACCCTTTTTAGTCTCCCCGCCACTTTTTCTTGCTACGCTGCGAATAAAGTGTCGTGTAGAAAAGGGTAAACTTTAAAAAAGTTTAATCAAATATGGATAACCAACAAGCCAAAAGGAAAAATAAAAATGGAAACATCAACAGTATTATTTAAAACAAAAAGATATCGTATTTGTGATAAAACAAAATTAGCTAATTTAGTTAATCACATATTACGAAACTATAAACCTGACACGATACAATATAAAAGAGACTTTAACGCTGACGATACAAAACTAAATTTAGTTATCGGTCCAGACTTTAAAGTTATAAAAAAAGGTGCTGACTGGTTTGATAAAGTTCAAACTGAAAGCCAATCATTAAAAGACACGCTTCAACAATCATTAATTGAAGCTGATGAAATGGCTGAACAAAATATTTCATTATCACGACAACAAAAAGATATTACTTTAAAATCTATAACGTATTTTTCAAAATTAAAAAATTACGATGAAAACGCTGAAAGTCATTTATTAGAAATCATGACGCAGTGTTTAGAAGTAAAAAACCAAAGTAAAAATAAAAAAGATTATTCTGTTATCGATCAAGAATCTTTAAAAACTGCATTAGACTTTTATCAAAATCCCCCAGAGAATTTTAAAATAAAAGGGCTTAATGCCAAGAAAAAGCATTTAACCCAGATACTCGAAACAGTCGATAAAATGCAAGTCCATAATGATCGCAGAACTACCGCTTCAACTCGTTCAATAGGTTTTGAAGATGTGCTGTTCAAAATCCCAAAGCATAACGACAAGAGCCTAAAAGACGTTGATATGATCAAGATTATGAGGGATTGGAACAACAAGTATTTTGCAGATTTTGCCATTCTTGGCGGTGCTTTCCACAAAGACGAAAGAACGAAGAAAGGCAATGCAGCAGATGACCATCTTCACTTAATCAGATCAGGCTTTAATCGCTTTACAAAGCGTTTTGATTTGCCTGACTATACTCATCAGCTTGGTTTGAGATTAGCGCAGGAGCAAGGCATACCGTTCGAGCCTGACGGTAAGAAATACAACGAAACAAACGAAATTTTAAGAACGGTAGCGAGTGAAGCACTTCAAACAGAGTTCTATGAATTTGCAAATAAAAAATTGGCTAAATATGGCTATGAGTTCAGATTTGAAAAAAAGGAACTTACACCAGAAGAAAAGGAATTAAGAGCTTTTTTAAAAGAACAAAGCAATTTACCAAAATCCCAGAGAATGCAAAATCTTCATTCTTATATGGAAGAACAAGCTAAAAAAGAACAACAAAACAGAAATAAACAAATCAAAGCTGCTAATAAAGCTATTGCAAAGAAAAAAGCTGTTGATACTGAAATTACAACTAAAAATGTAGAATTAGAAGAAATAAATGAAAATATAAATTCTTCAACTGATAAATTAGATAAGGTTAATGAGCAATTAGAAAACAATCAAAAATGGCTTTATAACATAATAAAATCTAACGCAGTTCAAAAAAGAATTGAAATGATAAGAGAATTAACAAATCATTCTATGGAGTTTTATAAGTCAGTTAAAAGGTTTATTAAAGGGATTAATCAACAAAATGAGGAATATATACAAGATTTAGAAAAAGAAAATCCTGAATGGTATAAACAAGAGAAAACAAGATTAAAACTTGAAGAAGAGCTAAAACAAGAAAGAATTAAAAATAGACATTATGGAAATGAATATATTGAAGAAGTAAGAAAAGAAATAAAGGAAGAGTCAAGACTGGAAATAATATTTGATGATAAACCCAAACAGAAGAAAAATAAAAGATTTAGTTTTGGGAAAAGTAAAAGCTGATATATCAGCTTTTAATAGAGCTATCAATTATTTCATCAAAATCAAAATCATCAACAGAAAATATTTCATCTATATAGTCATCACTTAAAACATTAGTTACTTTTTTATTATCAGAATATAAGCTTGTTTTACTATAAAAGAACTTATAATGTTCTTCTTCTCTTTTTTCATTTTGATTTTTTGGATGTTTATACTCAAACTCAACTTCAATATTTTTAAATGCTTTCTTTATTTTTGCAATTCTATTGTCTCTTCTTTTAATCCCATTAAGATCTAAAACTTTACATAAATAGTAGTAGTCAAAATATCCCTCTTTTTTTATCTCCGTAAGAACTGATAATTTTGAAGATCGAATGTCAGCAATAGATTTCAAATCAATTAGATTAATCTTTTCAAATCCATTATTTCTTAAATCATTTTTATATTTACTTGAAAGTTTGAAATGTATTTCATTCGCTATAACTTCAATATTATCAAAGAATGGACTTTGTAATTTATTAACAAATATTATTATTTTCTTTGCTGTCATATTATTTCTAGTAATAATACTATTTTCACCAAGAAACCCTTTCACAGAAAAGTAATGTTCGCTTTCTTTTTTTGTTGTTCTATAAATCATAGTTGAGTATGCGAGTATTGTAACAAATAATTTAAACTCAACATTGTTTTTAAAATCAAATAATGCGTAATGTAAAGGGTTTTTTCTATTCATAATTTCGTTTGGTATGGTTAGATATTCAATCATTTATATTTCCTTTTTATAAGTTGTAGAACTTCCGAAATATTAATGATTATAATATTATTTCTAATGCAATATTGACTATTTTGCATTTGGATATATATTAAAAATTAATACTTCTTGGCAGGGAAGTTTAATTTAAAAAGTCGCAATTTATATTGCGGCTTTTTTATTTCTTAAATCTAGTAAATCACAATTCAATTCTTTGTCAAATTGTAACTAAGTATAGGGGGCAAAAGTAACTAAGCGTAGGGAGTAAATGTCACCAAGTGTAGTCCTATTAATAAATTAATAATACAGACTTTATAATAAAGACTTTTTATATATGTGTAATTGGCATTGTTTTTATCTTTATGACGCAGTGGCGAAATATTCATTCTGATTTGCTAATGGAGCTTGCGGAATGAAGCGTTTAAATATAAAAATTAAGGCAATTTTAAAAAAGTGTATCACTTAACATATCTAAACTAAATAAATGGCTAAAAATGGCATTCTCGATTATATAAACTGATATTACTGCTTTATTAATCAAATCTTTGAACTATATTTTTTGCATACATAAAAAAAAGCCCGATAATTCGAGCTTTATTTAGTCAAAATGGATTTACAACTGATTTTTATTTGTTGTAAATACTATGAAACCTTTTTTAAGGAAGTGGTTTTTAATATTGGTTCTAGTTTACGAGAAATTGCCCGAACAACTGGAACACACACACTATTTCCAAATTGCTTGTAAGCTTGGACATCACTCACAACGATTTTATATGTATCAGGGAAACCTTGTAATCTAGCCGCTTCTCTAGGGGTGATTTTACGAGGGTTTTTATCTTCCCCTTGGTTTACTAATATCTCTGAACCATCTTTATAATATCGAGCTGATATAGTGTTTGTATGGGTTGAGTCGTGATCAACCATCCCATAACCAAAACCATTACCTTTTGTCTTATGTTCTCGTTTTCTTCTTTGATGCCCTTCCCAAAGACGATCCGAGATCGTATATTTCTCTGGCACATCATCTTGTAAAATGTCACCAACTCTTGTTTTTTCCATAGTTGGCTTAGGAAAATCAAAAGTTGCACCATTTTTCAAAGCAACAATATAGATGCGTTCTCTATTTTGAGGTCTACCAAAATCTTTAGCAGCTAGGATTTGGCTTGTTACTGTATAACCTAAATCTTCAAGAGTTTCTTTCATAACACGATAAGTTTTACCTTTGTCGTGTGTCTTTAGTCTTTTTACGTTCTCTAAAAGCACAACACTAGGCTGATGATGCTCTATGATCTTCGCTATGTAGAAAAACAGTGTTCCACGAGTATCATCAAAACCTTTCTGTAACCCTGCTTGCGAAAATGGCTGACAAGGAAAACCTGCAAGTAACAAGTCAAACTTAGGGATTTCACTTGGTTCAATTAAAGTAATATCGCCATTTGGTTCTTCACCAAAATTTGCTTGATATGTTTGCCTTGCAAACTTATCAATTTCAGAAGAAAAAACACACTCTCCACCAATTTCATCGAATGGTAATCTGATACCACCAACGCCAGCGAATAGATCAATAAACTTAAAACTCATTACTTAGCCCAATACTCTAGATTCTGTGGGATTTCATCGAAGAAGTAATCCTCAAAGCTAACGACATTACGCTTCTTAACAAGCGTATCTTGTGCTTTAACATCCCTATAAACTACAAGTATTACATTATGATTTGCCATTTGTTCAACTTTACTTGAACTGATATCTTCATCAACAGTTAATAGGTAAATACTTGGCAAACCTGTTCTGTTAATTTCTTCAATAACTTCCTGCCAACGTTCACGAAGAGTTGTTTTCATCGTGCCGATAATGACTTTATCTCGTCTTTGCTCAAACGCTTCTAGGTTCGGTAAAAGGGAATCTACAATCTTACCTAGCTTCTTAGTCTGAAAGTTCTTTGAGCCTACTGTAGCCTGTGATTCGTAAGGGTAATCCAACACGTCATATAAACCATAAATTATCCCCTCAAAGACTTTACCCGCTCTTGAGCGCCTAGATTGAGTATTACTTAATGATAACCTGTAGATGTAAGGGTAAATTTGCCCTGCATAATCACCAAAAAAGCTTCTTAACTTCTCTTTTATTTCTTCATCACTTTTTTGAAATATATCAAATAGATAATCAAACTTTTCTTCTGGAACAGTAAACTTTTCTGAAATATGCTTCAAAATAAAAGCGTTCATTTTAGCTTCTTGCTCAAGAAATGAGCGAAAGGCTTCCTCTCTTAATGTTCTTACAACACCAGAAACGTCTTTTTCATCTTTGAGAGCCTCCATCAAGTCAGAATGTTCTGCTAGGACTCTCTTAACCGTGTCTTTAGGAGGGAGAATAAACTCTTTTCTTGCTGCTTGAATGTAGCGATCAAAAGCTTTTTGCTCCTCGCTAGGAATCTCAGTTAGGAATGTTAAATCCTGCATATCCAACCCTATGGTTCAAAAACGGCCAACTATTATAAATTAGATAAATTTAAACTCAATCTAGAAAGCAATAGATACAAAAAAAGCCGTTCCGAAGAACAGCTTTTCTTTAAATATGGTAGCGGTAGCCAGACTCGAACTGGCACAGCTTTCGCCGGGGGATTTTGAATCCCCTGTGTCTACCAATTTCACCATACCGCCATTGGTTTTTATACAACTCTATACAACTTTTTTAATAGAGTTAAAATCAATGTAAGACACTGATTTTAAGCCAGTTTATGATATAAAACGCATACAAGCAAGCGATTTTGAATCCGTCGTGTATACCAATTTCACCACACCGGCATCTCTGGGCTATTGCCCTTTCGATGATTGGCATTATACGGATGACTTAAGCGGGTGCAAGGGTTAAATCTTTAAAAACCATTCGTTTGGCGATTATTTCAGCATAAGTGCTCGTGCTGTGCGCTATATCACTTCCAAATTCTTGTACTAGTTTATATTCTGTCGCTTTCCAACGATTACCCATGTGAGAACTATGTCTTTTCAAACGAAACCTGCAGGATTACTTCGAAGGCTAGGTGCGTTGATGTACGACGCCCTGATTATACTCTCCATAGAAATGATGGCAGGGGGGCTAGTGATTGCGATTCTCTTTGCCTTTCACGCTGCAGGTTTGATGAGTTATGGAAGTTATGCGGACGCCAGCGATTTACTCACCAACCACCCTGTATGGAGTGCTCTGTACACGGCGTATCTCGCTACTGTGTGGATTGGGTTTATTGTGTTCTTCTGGACAAAAGCGGGACAGACTTTAGGCATGCGAGCATGGAAGCTGCGTGTGCAAAACGAAGATGGTTCATCCATCTCGTTGACTCAAGCGCTCATCCGAGTCGCAACCTCTGGTTTTGGCTTAGCAAACCTTACGGTGCCATTTGATCCCAAGAAGCGTGCCTTTCATGACATTTGGGCAAAAACACAAGTGGTTGTTCTGCCGAAAGCAAATTAACTCAAAGCACGTTTGCTTAAATAACCTGAACTCGGGATAACAACTTGCTTTCTAATGGCTCTTTTCACTTATTACTGCGTTGAATCCTCTCCCAATAACCTGTTATTGGTTCGTGGCTTCGCCTTGTCTTAAGTGAAAATTTCTCATTAGAGTGCCTCAATAGAAAATGTTTATTTATTTTAATGGGTTAGCTAACCTCTTATCCCGAGTTCAGGTTAAATAATTTGAAAAGGAGGGTGCCCTCCTTTTCTATTGTTAGGGAGTGCTTACACTTTTCGCCGCATCAATAAAATTGCGATGCTCATAAATACGATACTGGGAACCAGTGCACCAACAGGGGCAGGAAGCTTATAGAGTAAACTGACGTTACTGAAGGTTTCGGCAAAAATGTAGAAACCAAATCCCGCAATAACACCAGAAAGAATTCTTGCCCCCATGGTCACGCTTCGAAGTGGACCAAACACAAAGGACATGGCCACAAACATCATGACTCCGACCGATATGGGCTGAGTGGCTTTACGCCAGAAAGCCAAATCATAGCGGCTTGCATCCTGCTCTGAATCTTTTAGGTAGGTTACGTAGCTCCAAAGCTCAGTTAGGGGCAGCTCTTCAGGTTGAACGGTTACTACGGCTAGCTTGTCTGGGGTTAATGTGGTTGTCCAACTTTGGAGTGCAATTTTTTCTTTTGATATTTCAACGTCATTATCAAAGCTGGTTTTGACGACATCTTTTACTTCCCAAGTACGATCTGAGGCGTAGTTAGCTTCCTTTGCAAACATGGTGTGGGCTAATTTCTTATCCTCATCAAAGAACCAAACGTTAACACCTTGCAATTGCTCCCCATTTACTCGCCCTACATAGATGAAGTTGCCGCCATCTTTCGCCCATACGCCACTTCGTACAGATACGATGTTACCTCCCGATACCGCGAATGTCCGTAATTCTCTCGCCATTTTTTGGGTGGCAGGGGCGCCCCATTCACCAAGCATCATTACAATGACCATGATAGGAATGGCTGTTTTAAGTACTGAGAAACCGATATCTAGCTTAGAGTAACCCGATGCCTGCATGACTACTAATTCGGAACTTGCCGCTAACATTCCAAGACCAATTAGAGCACCCAGTAATACAGCCATTGGAAAAAACAATTCCACATCACGAGGTAGAGCCAACATTACGTAATAGAAAGCGAGTAATGCATCGTAGCTGCCTTCGCCGACAGCCCTAAGTTGTTCAACATATTTGATGATGGCGGATAAACCGACCAAAGTCGTCAGAGTTAAAGCGGTGGTCGAGATGATAGTTCGACCAATGTACCAATCGAGGATCTTAAACACGCTTTACGCCACCTTTCTTCTGAAATTTTCTTTTAACTGCCGCACGAAAGTACTGTCCATACTATTGAGTAATATACCCAAAAGAAGCGTTACACCATTGATTGACCACAGCCCAATTGACGCCGGTAAACTGCCCTCTTCAATGGCTGATTTTCCGGAACTCAGTAGCAGGAAGTAGGTAAGGTAAATGAGTACCGCCGGTGCCATTTTCGCAAAACGACCTTGGCGAGGGTTTACCGCGGAAAGCGGAATAACAATCATCGTAAGCAGGGGAATACAAACGATAAGAGAAATTCGCCATTGAAGCTCGGCTTGAGATCGCTTGTCGTCTGAGTTGATAAGATCAAGCGTTGGCGTGGCCATTAAGCTTAATGAACGTTGCGCAGCCGCTCTTTGTCCTATCAAGGCTTCATACTCTTTGTAATCGGTTATCATGTAATCGAGACGAGTCGGAATACCTTCGTATCTTTTACCATCATAAAGAGTAAGAACTTGGCGACCATCAGATAGCTCTTGCATCTTCCCTGTGTCTGCAAACATGACACTTGGGCGAATAGAATCTCTCGGTATTAACTGAGCAATAAAGACGTTTTTTAACTCTTTATTTTCAATATCATCGACAAAGACGACGGCAGAACCATCAGGAGAGGCTTGAAATTGCCCTTTTTGCAGCAGGTCGATACTGTTATCCGATTCGATTTCCGAGAATATTTGGGTGATTTGTTGTTGGCTCCAAGAGGATAACCACAAAGAGTTAAATGCCGCTAAAGCTCCTGTGATTACCGCTAAGCTAAGTGCCGCTTGAATCAAGAATTTATTCCCGATTCCGGTCGCGTTCATTACGGTAATCTCACTTTCAGCGTACAGCCGCCCGAAAGTCAGTAAGATCCCAAGATATAAACTTAACGGCAGCATTAACATTCCCATTGTGGGCATGTTTAAACCGACTAGCGTTAAGATCAAACGAGCGGGCACATCGCCATCAGAGGCGTTAGACAGTACTCGAATGAATTCTTGGCTAAGAAAGATCAAAAACAGGACTAAAAATACCGCAAATTGAGTCTTGATTGTCTCGCGGATCAAATATCTAACAATAATCACGCTGAAATCACCTATAGAAAACTTGTTTTTTTAATTGAATCACTATAATTTCTCGTTGAATCTTTTATTTTTAAATCTTTGGCTAATTGTTAGTCAACATAATGGGCTTAGCGTTCCAACGTGAATATTTTAAGCTAAGTCGCCATTATCTAACATTTAGTTCAGTTTGTCTTCAGGATGTAGGAGTACGCATGGAGTTCAGTGTAAAAAGTGGCAGCCCTGAGAAACAGCGCAGCGCATGTATCGTTGTTGGTGTTTTTGAGCCTCGCCGTCTTTCTCCAGTAGCGGAGCAGCTCGATAAAATTAGTGATGGCTACATCAGTTCACTATTACGACGCGGTGACTTGGAAGGAAAACCAGGGCAGATGCTACTTTTGCATCAAGTACCTGGTGTTTTGTCTGAGCGCGTTCTACTCGTAGGCTGTGGTAAAGAGCGTGAGCTTGGTGAGCGCCAATACAAAGAAATTATTCAGAAAACCATCAGCACACTTAATGAGACAGGCTCAATGGAGGCAGTTTGCTTCCTAACAGAATTGCACGTTAAAGGTCGAGATACTTACTGGAAAGTTCGTCAAGCTGTTGAGTCAACGAAAGACGGCTTGTACACGTTTGATCAATTCAAAAGCACGAAGCCAGAAACTCGTCGTCCTTTGCGCAAGCTTGTATTCAACGTACCAACTCGTCGTGAGCTGAATTTAGGCGAGAAAGCGATCAGCCACGGTTTAGCCGTAGCATCAGGCGTGAAAGCGTCGAAAGATCTGGGCAACATGCCGCCAAACGTAGCGAATCCTGCGTATCTTGCATCTCAAGCTCGCCGTTTAGCTGATGAGCACGAAACGGTAACGACCAAGATCATTGGTGAAGAAGAGATGGAAAAGCTGGGTATGACTTCTTACCTAGCTGTTGGTCGTGGTTCTCACAACGAGTCTCTTATGTCCATTATGGAATACAAAGGTGCACCAGATCCTGACACCAAGCCAATTGTATTGGTCGGTAAGGGGCTGACGTTTGATTCAGGTGGTATTTCATTGAAGCCGGGTGCAGGCATGGATGAAATGAAGTACGACATGTGTGGTGCTGCATCTGTATTCGGTACGATGAAGGCTCTCGCAAAGTTAAACCTTCCAATTAATGTTGTTGGTATCCTAGCTGGTTGTGAAAACATGCCTGGTAGCAATGCTTACCGTCCTGGCGACATCTTAACGACGATGTCAGGTCAAACGGTTGAAGTATTGAACACCGATGCGGAAGGGCGTTTGGTTCTTTGTGATGCACTAACGTATGTAGAACGTTTTGAACCAGAATGTGTGGTTGACGTAGCGACGTTGACGGGCGCATGTGTTGTCGCATTGGGTCATCACATTAGCGGCGTAATTTCGAACCATAACCCACTTTCTCATGAATTGATTAATGCTTCTGAGCAAGCTGGTGATCGCGCATGGCGTTTGCCTATGGGGGAAGAGTACCAAGAACAAATTGCTAGCCCGTTTGCTGATATGGCAAATATTGGTGGCAAATCAGCCGGTACGATTACTGCGGGTTGTTTCTTGTCTCGCTTCACTAAGAAATACAACTGGGCGCACCTTGATATAGCAGGCACGGCTTGGCGATCTGGCGGTAAAGACAAAGGCTCGACTGGTCGTCCCGTCTCAATGCTGGTCCAATTCCTTCTGAACCGAAGCGGCCAGGATACTGAAGAGTAAATCTTCAAATTTTAGAAAGGGCCGAAAGGCCCTTTCTTTTTAATTGTATTTAGCTTTTTAACTGCGTTTAGCTTTTTAACAGAAGGTTCCTATTGAACCACATACCGCATTTTAAATGAGTTGTGATAGCAGATGGCAACAGCAACATTTTATTTGATCAAAAAAAATAGCCCTCAGTCTGAAGAATTGGGGTTTCACACGTATGTTGTATTTCTTGCTCATCATTTTGCCAAGCTGGGTGCGAAAGTGTACGTCAATGCAGAAAACAAAAAGAGTGCAGAAGCGGTTGCAGAACTGTTTTTTCAGGCGAAACCTGAAACGTTTGTTGCGCATAACTTGGTGGGTGAGGGACCCAAATCAGGGACGGGGATCGAAATTGGTTACTCAAATGTGAAGCCTGCGTGGAACCGACAGCTCGTTATAAATATGGCGAATGACAAGACAACTTTTGCTCCAACCTTTGGTCAAGTGGTAGACTTCGTTCCCTGCGAAGAAAAAGCTAAGCAACAAGCTCGAGAAAGGTATAAAATTTACCGTCAAGCTGGGTATCAGCTGGAAACTATCGAGATTCAAAACCCTTAGTCAAACCTTATAGTTAAGAGGTTTCGCAAGTACTTACCGTACTGAGAGTTCTCAATTATAAAGTTTGACCAAGATTAACCCGTAAACGTATCCATCTAAGAGCACTATGGAAAAGACATATAACCCAACATCTATTGAACAAGCTTTGTATCAAGCTTGGGAAGAGAAAGGCTACTTTAAGCCACACGGTGACACGACCAAAGACTCATACAGCATTATGATCCCACCGCCGAATGTCACGGGTAGCCTGCATATGGGCCACGCATTCCAAGATACCATCATGGATACTTTGATTCGTGCAGAGCGTATGAAGGGGAAAAACACCCTTTGGCAGGTTGGTACTGACCACGCGGGTATCGCAACTCAGATGGTTGTAGAGCGTAAGATCGCCGCTGAAGAAGGCAAAACAAAACACGACTACGGACGTGATGCTTTCATCGACAAAATCTGGGAATGGAAAAATGAATCGGGTGGCACGATCACTCAGCAACTTCGTCGCCTTGGTGCATCTGTAGATTGGGATCGTGAACGCTTCACAATGGATGACGGCTTGTCTGCTGCAACTCAAGAAGTGTTTGTTCGTCTATACGAAGAGGACTTAATCTACCGTGGCAAGCGTCTAGTAAACTGGGACCCTAAATTGCACACTGCAATTTCTGATCTTGAAGTTGAAAATAAAGACAAAAAAGGCTTTATGTGGCACTTCCGTTACCCGCTGGCGAACGGTGCTAAAACTGCTGACGGCAAAGACTATATTGTCGTTGCGACTACTCGTCCAGAAACCATGCTTGGCGATACCGGTGTTGCGGTTAACCCAGAAGATCCACGCTACAAAGATCTTATCGGCAAAGAAATCCTGCTTCCTGTTGTTAATCGTCTTATCCCTATCGTAGGTGATGAACACGCTGACATGGAAAAAGGCACAGGTTGTGTGAAAATTACGCCTGCTCACGATTTTAACGATTACGAAGTGGGTAAGCGAAACAACCTGCCAATGATCAACATCCTAACGTTCAACGCTGATATCCGTGATGCTGCTGAAGTGTTCACTACTAACGGCGAAGAAAGCGATGTGTACTCGACAGAAATCCCAGCTAAGTACCAAGGCATGGAGCGTTTTGCTGCTCGTAAAGCTATTGTTGCTGAATTCGAAGAACTTGGTCTTCTAGATGAAATCAAAGATCACGACCTAACGGTCCCTTACGGTGACCGTGGTGGCGTAGTTATCGAACCAATGTTAACCGACCAGTGGTATGTACGTACTGCCCCTCTTGCGGAACCAGCAGTAAAAGCGGTTGAAGATGGTCAGATTCAATTCGTGCCTAAGCAATACGAAAACATGTACTTCGCGTGGATGCGTGACGTACAAGATTGGTGTATCTCTCGTCAACTTTGGTGGGGACATCGCATCCCAGCATGGTACGACAACGATGGTAAAGTTTACGTAGGTCGCACTGAAGAAGAAGTTCGTGAAAAGAACAACCTAGCGCCTGTGGTTGTGCTTAAGCAAGATGACGACGTACTCGATACATGGTTCTCTTCTGCACTTTGGACGTTCGGTACACAAGGTTGGCCGGAAGATACTGAGGCTTTGAAAACGTTCCACCCATCTGAAGTATTGGTATCTGGTTTCGATATCATCTTCTTCTGGGTTGCTCGTATGATCATGATGACCATGCACTTCGTGAAAGACGAAGATGGCAAACCGCAGGTACCGTTCAAAACGGTTTACATGACGGGTCTTATCCGTGATGAGAACGGCGATAAGATGTCTAAGTCGAAAGGTAATGTACTTGATCCTATCGATATGATTGACGGCATCGACTTAGAGTCTTTGGTTGAGAAACGTTGTGGCAACATGATGCAGCCAAAACTAGCCGCTAAGATCGAAAAGAACACACGTAAAACATTCGAAAACGGTATCGAACCATACGGCACCGATGCTCTGCGTTTCACTCTTGCTGCTATGGCTTCAACAGGTCGTGACATCAACTGGGATATGAAGCGTCTAGAAGGTTACCGCAACTTCTGTAACAAGCTATGGAACGCAAGCCGTTACGTACTGATGAACACAGAAGAGCACGACTGTGGCATGTCACTGTCTGTTGAAGATCGTGTAAACATGGAATTCTCTCTAGCAGACAAGTGGATTGAATCTCAGTTTGAAGTGGCTGCGAAAGAGTTTAATGCTCATTTAGACAACTATCGTCTAGACATGGCTGCTAACACGCTTTACGAATTCATCTGGAACCAATTCTGTGACTGGTACTTAGAGCTAACTAAGCCTGTGCTTTGGAAAGGGACTGAAGCTCAACAACAAGCAACTCGTTACACGCTGATCACCGTTCTAGAGAAGACGTTACGTCTTGCTCACCCAGTGCTTCCTTACATCACAGAATCTATCTGGCAGAGCGTTAAGCCGCTAGTAGAGGGTGTTGAGGGCGAGACAATCATGACTCAAGCGCTTCCTCAGTTTAACGAAGATAATTTCAATGCAGAGATCGTCGAAGATATTGAGTGGGTGAAGACGTTTATCACCGCTATTCGTAACCTACGTGCGGAATACGACATTGCACCTAGCAAAGGTCTAGACGTAATGATCAAAGTTGCAAGCGAGAAAGACGCTGCGCGTATTGAAGCCAACAAGGTGGTTCTGAACTCTCTTGCCAAGCTAGATAGTTTGACTGTACTTGCAGACGGCGCTGAGACTCCAGCGTGTGCGACTAAACTGGTTGGCAAGTCTGAATTGATGATCCCAATGGCAGGTCTTATCGACAAAGATGCAGAACTTGCTCGTCTTGATAAAGAAGTAAAGAAAACACACGGCGAAATCAAGCGCATCGAAGGCAAGCTGAGTAACGAAGGCTTTGTTGCTAAGGCGCCAGAAGCTGTAATCGCTAAAGAGCGTGAAAAACTTGAAGGCTACCAAGACACTTTGGTGAAGCTTGAAGAGCAAAAAGCAACGATTGCTGCACTTTAACGTTAGGCTTCCTTACCTTTGGTTTGGAAGCTTGAATCAAAAAAATCCGGTCATCTTAGATGACCGGATTTTTTATATCTAAATACTGGCAGAATCGTTTCTAAACTAAGACCTCGATTTAAGATCTTAAATTATTTTTGAGTATTTAGTTGCTCGACTTCTGCGTCTAACTCTTCAAGTTTTTGCTTCATTTGTTCACGGCATAGATTAGCCAACTCACGGACATTCTCTTTGCCATAACCGTCAATACTGACTGGTGGAAGCATTTCAACAATGACATGGCCATTGTTCCAGCGATTAAGCTTAAACTTACCTTCTGTAGTACTGCATACAATTGGAATGATTGGTACTTGAGCCCCAACCGCGGCATGAAAAGCGCCTGTTTTGAATGGAAGTAAGCCTCTGCCACGAGAGCGAGTACCTTCAGGGAACATCCATACTGAAATGTCACGACCTTTGATTTTTTCAACGACTTGTTCAATCGTACCCATGGCTTTACTGCGATTGGCGCGATCAATAAGGATATTGCCGGTGATCCAGTAAAGTTGACCAAACAGTGGCATGTAGGCAAGGCTTTTCTTTCCAACCGTTACCACATTTGGTGTCACTGCAGATGAGACAGTAAAGATATCCCAGTTATTTTGGTGATTGGCAATGTAAATATGCTGACCACGCTTATACGCATCTTCCGGGATCCTAAGATCCAATTTAATGCCGAATACTCTGGACATACGCCCGAAGTAACGGCCAAAGGTAAAGACGTGTTTAGGGTTTCTTGGGCTCAATAGGCAATAGCCACACCCAAATACAAACATTAAGACGGCGAAGATTGCCACCGCAATGAGACGCAATAAAGCGATCATAAAATTCTCTTTGATAGTTATTCTACTTACGTTTAAACCATGCGATCGGAAAATAAACGGAAGCGGGGTAATACGCAACAAAAAAGCCGAAACCTGAGATAGACAGTTTCCGGCTTTTAGATTCAAAGCTCGAGTTTAACTAGACTCTCTGAATCGCTCAATGTTAGCACCAAGTGCAGACAATTTGCTTTCGATTTTTTCGTAGCCACGATCGATGTGATAGATGCGATCAACAACGGTTTCGCCCTCGGCAATACATCCGGCAATCACTAGGCTTGCAGAAGCTCGCAGATCGGTTGCCATAACTTGAGCGCCACTCAATCCATCGGTATCGCCACAAATAACTGTATTGCCTTCGATCTCAGCTTTTGCTCCCATTCGCATTAGCTCTGGAACGTGCATAAACCGATTTTCAAAAATGGTTTCAGTAATGACCCCACTTCCTTTTGCCATCATGTTCAACAGCGTAAATTGAGCCTGCATATCGGTAGGGAAGCCAGGGTGAGGCGCTGTGCGAATGGATACCGCTTTCAGATCGCGACCAGTCATATCTAAGCTGATCCAATCTTCACCTGTTTCCACTAAAGCACCGGCTTCTTCCAGCTTTGCAAGAGCAGCTTCAAGTAATGACGCGCTGGTGTTCTTACATAGGATCTTACCGCCAGACACTGCCGCAGCGACAAGGAAAGTACCCGTCTCGATGCGGTCAGCTACCACGGAGTGTTTACCACCACCCAAGCGTTCAACACCTTCGATGGTAATGGTGTCTGTACCAGCTCCTGAGATTTTAGCTCCCAATGTGTTTAGGAACGCTGCAGTATCAACAATTTCAGGTTCACGAGCTGCGTTATCTAAAACCGTTTTACCTTCTGCAAGAGTGGCTGCACACATTACAGTAATAGTTGCGCCGACACTGACTTTATCCATCACGACGTGAGCACCTTTAAGGCGTCCATCGACTTCAGCTTTCACATACCCTTCTTCAAGGGTAATAGTGGCCCCAAGTTGTTCAAGACCATAAATATGGAGATCAACAGGGCGTGCGCCGATCGCGCAACCGCCTGGTAGCGAAACCTGACCTTGACCAAATCGAGCGACCAGAGGGCCTAATGCCCAAATGGAAGCGCGCATGGTTTTTACTAAATCATATGGCGCGCAGTATTGATCAATAGAGCGACCATCTACATGCACAGAACCATTACGCTCTACTTGAGCGCCTAAACGCTTCAGTAACTCCATTGTCGTATCAATGTCACGCAACTTAGGTACATTGGTTACTTCAACAGGTTCTTCTGCGAGAATGGAAGCAAATAAAATCGGTAGGGCGGCGTTTTTAGCACCAGAGATTGAGACCTCACCAGTTAGAGGACCCGAACGTTTAACTCGAAACTTTTCCATCAATCAACCTTAAAGAGACATCAGTTTCTTATCGCGTTCCCATTCTTCCGGCGTGTAAGCCTTAATCGAAACTGCATGAATATCGTTTCTTTGAATGTATTCCATCAGCGGAGCGTAGATGAGCTGCTGTTTTTTTACACGGTTCATTCCATCAAAACTTGGGTCTACAGCAATCACTTCGTAGTGGCTGCCTTCCCCTTTTACGTGTAACTCTTCTAGATTAAGAGCTTGATCTAAAATGTTTTTTACTTCAACGCTGTCCACGGTAGATCCTATTTAAACTTCAATGTGATTGCGTTCACCCGATGATTCAATCTGAGACTTTTGTGCGGTTTCAGTTTCGGGGAATAGCATTGCTTCGACATTACTCAGTTGACACAAAGTGCGCAGCTGGTCAGGCACGAAACTGAGCATTATATGACAGTTTTGCTTTTTTGCATGCTCTATTAAGTGAATCAGCATCACCATACCAGCGGAATCGACGCGTTTCACTTCGCGCATGTCAATATTTAGCTGAGTCGTGTCAGTTTTTCGTTTCTTCAAAAATTGCCATAAATTGGGGACACTTTCACGATCCAAGTTCCCGGAAAGTTGGCACTGAGTCGGGGCGACTTGCTGCCACTGGGGATGACTCATTATTTTGTGTCCTTGAATTGAATTGGTCTCGCTGCCAATTCTTGCAAATCTTTGCTGACCTCTAAGAGTCCATCTCTTCTAATTTTGCTGTTCCATTCTGACTGCTTACTTGAGAGCAGGCTTACCCCTTCAGCCACCATATCAAATGCAGCCCATTCGCCGCTTTTTTTATCTTTTCTCAATTTAAAGTCGAGTTTAATGTTTGGGTTTGGGTTGTCGATGATTTCTACTCGAATAGAGATAATACGGCTTTTAGGATCGAGTGGTCTTGCTGGGGCGAATTCTATTGATTGATCAGTGTACTGAGTCAAAACTTGAGCGTAAGACGTCACAAGGTAAGCGCGAAAAGCTTCAACAAAAACTTTAACGTCTTCTTTTTTCGATTTTTTTAAGTTCGGTCCAAGCAGTTTCAACGCAGCGTAGCGATTGTTTACAAAGGGCATCAGCTCCTCTTCAACCACAACTTTTAGTGTGTCTGGGTTGGATTTGATCTGGCTTTGCTCGTTTTTTAGGCGAGAGAACGTCTTGTCGGCGACTTGTCGCATCATGTCGTACGGTTTGGTGGCATCAATAGTTTGTGCCGCGCTAGTTTGTACAATGCTGACAAGCGAAAGAGCGCCTAGCGTTGCTGCTAATGTCCATTTTTTAAACCATTTCATTACGGTTCCTCCGAACTCTCTGAGTCACCACCGACGCGATACAAGACCTGTCCAATGAGATCTTCGAGTACTAGTGCTGACTTCGTATCCTCTATATAGTCGCCATCCTGCAACATGTCGATGTCTTCATCAACAAAACCGGGTATCAACCCGATATATTGCTCACCAATTAATCCTGAAGTGAGGATTTGTGCGCTAGATGTTTCTGGGAATTCACCATATTGCTTATCAATAGTGAGCGTAATAACGGGCAAGTAGCTTTCAATGTCCAAAGTGATGTCCGAAACACGCCCAACAACAACACCACCAATTTTCACGGGGGAGCGGAGTTTTAAACTGCCGATGTTATCGAACTGGGCTTTCAGCTGATAGGTTTCCCCTGAACCAAAACTTTTTACATCGGCGACTTTTAGAATCATAACAAGAATGGCAATCACACTCGCGATGACAAAGCTTCCTACTAATAATTCCAGTTTACGAGTTTGTTGCATCTTTAGTTCCCAAACATAAGTGCTGTAAGGACGAAATCGAGGCCCAGAACAGCCAGTGATGAGTGCACCACTGTTTTAGTTGTAGCACGACTGATCCCTTCAGATGTTGGAATCGCATCGTATCCGTTAAAAAGTGCTATCCATGTAACTGTTAAAGCAAAGACGGTACTTTTAATTAAACTGTTACCAATATCTTGTCCTAGTTCCACAGAGGACTGCATCGAAGCCCAAAAGCTTCCGTGATCGATGCCTTTCCAGTCAACACCGACAAGTTGACCGCCCCAGATACCAACAGCCATAAAAATCATTGCAAGAAGTGGCATTGAAATGACGCCAGCCCAAAAACGAGGAGCAATGACTCTTCTAAGTGGGTCAACGGCCATCATTTCCATACTGGATAACTGCTCGGTGGCTTTCATTAAACCGATTTCAGCTGTTAAAGCAGAGCCCGCTCGCCCAGCAAATAACAGCGCAGTCACCACTGGACCTAATTCTCGCAAAAGCGAAAGAGCCACCATCTGACCTAATGCGCCTTCTGCACCGAAATCGACTAAAACGACATACCCTTGCAGGCTAATGACCATGCCGATGAACAACCCAGATAGCACGATGATGACCATTGACTGGACACCTACACTGTAAAGTTGTTTTACCAGCAACGGAAAGTGTTTGATTGGCTGAGGTTTGGCAACCAGTGCACCAAAAAGCATGAGTGTCGCCCGTCCCCAAGCTCGACAAATTGACAGCGTGCTGTGTCCAACACTTGTTATAACATTCAGCAAGGTGTTCATTGAGCACTTCCCGGTGTATTGAAAAGATCTTGAGTCAGGTCACCTGCTGGGAATTGGAATGGGACGGGACCGTCTGCCATTCCAGTCAGGAATTGCTGTACATTTTGGTCTGGGTTCGCCATCAATTCCTTAGGTGTTCCGCTCGCAATGATTTTGCCATTGGCAAGAATGTAAGCATGGTCTGCGATACTCATGACTTCCGGTACATCGTGAGACACGACTATTGAAGTGAGGTTCAGCGCTTGGTTTAAATTCTGAATGAGCTTCACCAATACACCCATGGTGATTGGATCTTGTCCGACAAATGGTTCGTCATACATAATGAGCTCGGGGTCTAGGGCGATAGCTCTTGCTAAAGCCGCTCTGCGAGCCATACCGCCGGAAAGTTCGCTGGGCATTAATTCTGCGGCACCTCGTAACCCTACGGCTTCAAGTTTGAGTAAAACAATACTACGAATGAGCTCTTCGCTAAGTTCAGTGTGTTCTCTTAGAGGATACGCAACATTTTCAAAGACATTGATATCAGTAAAGAGTGCACCAGATTGAAAAAGCATGCTCATTTTCTTACGCGCTTCGTACAGTGCATGTCGAGAAAGGCGAGGAATATTATCGCCATCAAAGATGACATCGCCATTATCAGGGTGAATTTGTCCCCCGATCAGGCGGAGTAAGGTTGTTTTTCCGATACCAGAAGGCCCCATGATGGCAGTAATTTTTCCTTTGGGAACAGATAGGGTGACATCATCAAAGATTTTTCTTGTTCCACGATAGAAAGTCAGGTTTTGAATGGTGACTAAATCCGCTGTCGACATAAAGTTCTTCTAATATGCTGCTAGTTGAGCTGAGGTGAATTGGCAATGATAAGCACTAAACGCGTTGAATTCAAAGTAAAGCTAACGAATATGACCTTAATTTAACCCAAAACTCAAACCGAGCATCCTTTCTTAATACCGTTAGTCTGTCGCGAATCCTTGTTTCTTTTTACTATAATGGCTTCCATTTTGGGTCACGAACCGTCAAAATTAGCGGCTACTTGTCTTTCTACTCAGTTAATTTAAAGGGAACATCATGCTTGAAGCCGTTGCGTTGCTTGTCGTAGGCTTAACTTTGCTCGTCTGGAGCGCAGATAAATTGGTTTTAGGAGCTGCGGCTCTTGCCCGAAATTTTGGTATCTCACCATTGGTAATCGGTATGACCATTTTAGCAATGGGTTCCTCTGCACCAGAGATGATGGTTTCTGCTACCGCTGCTTTAGATGGAAAGACAGACACAGCGGTAGGAAATGTCTTAGGTTCAAACATCGCCAATATAGCCCTTATTTTGGGTATTACCGCGCTTATTAAGCCTTTATCTATTAGTTCTGTCGTGGTTCGACGCGAGCTTCCTCTTATGATCGTCGTCACCGTCGTGGCGGGCGCATTGATGTTCGACAATTTCCTTGGTTTCTACGAAGGTATTTTGTTGTTTGTTCTTTTTGCTGCGTTCATTCTTGCGATGCTGCGAATTAGCCAAAAAGAAAAACAAAATGGCGATGCATTCGTTGAAGATCAAGAATCTGAAATCCCCGAGGGAATGCCAAATTCTAAAGCGGTGATGTGGGCGGTTATCGGTCTTATTCTGCTGCCACTATCAGCGGATATCTTGGTGGATAACGCTGTAATCATCGCAAAATACTTTGGTATGAGTGATTTAGTCATTGGGTTAACCATTATTGCGATTGGTACCAGTTTGCCTGAATTGGCCGCTTCTTTAGCTGGTGTAATGAAGGGTGAAGATGACATGGCTGTCGGTAATATCATTGGCTCAAACGTTTTCAATATTCTTGCCGTAATGGGTATTCCGGGAATCTTAAACCCTTCTATTCTTAATGAGCATGCAATGGGACGTGACTTTTGGGTCATACTTGCTGTTTCGTTATTACTCGTCGTAATGGCACTGGGCAAATCGCGAAGCGTCAACCGCATTGAAGGTGGCATTCTGTTCACTATTTTTGCGGTTTACCAAGGTTATCTTTTTTATAATGTAGCTGCTTAGTCTATTTCTTCTTCAGGAGCCTATCCATGTCGAAAACATTCGATTTCTGTAGTGCCGCGAGAAAAGTCTTGGAAATTGAAATCCAAGGGCTGTCTCAGCTTGAGCAGTATTTTGATGCTTCTTTTGTCCGGGCTTGTGATGCAATCCTCGAGGCTAAAGGCAAAATTGTGGTCATGGGCATGGGTAAGTCCGGTCATATTGGTAAAAAGATAGCCGCGACGTTGGCAAGTACTGGTACTCCTGCTTTTTTTGTTCATCCTGGAGAGGCGAGTCATGGCGACTTAGGCATGGTAGAAAATGGCGACATCGTGCTGGCAATCTCGAACTCTGGTGAGTCCTCAGAAATCTTAGCGCTTTACCCCGTTTTAAAGCGCAGAGGTATCGGTATTATCGGAATGACAGGTAAGCCGTCTTCCAATATGGCAACACAGGCCGACGTCCACTTGTGCATTCATGTCCCTGAAGAAGCTTGCAGTTTAGGGCTTGCTCCTACGACAAGTACGACAGCAACACTAGTGATGGGGGATGCACTGGCGGTGTCACTCCTCCAAGCGAGAGGTTTCACCGCAGACGACTTTGCGCTTTCTCATCCTGGCGGTGCCTTAGGGCGTAAACTTCTCTTGAAGCTCGCCGATATCATGCAAATTGGCGATGCGCTTCCCAAGGTATCACCAGAAGCGTCAGTAAAAGATGCGTTATTAGAGATATCTCAAAAAGGTTTAGGAATGACGGCGGTTGTGGATTCAAGCGATCAGGTCCTAGGTATCTTTACAGACGGTGATCTGCGTCGTCTTCTTGATAAAAAAGTCGATATTCATACCGCACCTATAGGTTCTGTTATGACAGAAAACCCTATGATGGCTTCACCGGACATGTTAGCGGTAGAAGCTGTGAATATGATGCAAGCACGGAGCATAACCAGTTTATTGTTGTCTGAGAATAATACGCTTGTTGGTGCCCTCAATATCCATCATCTTTTGAAAGCCGGAGTTATGTAGTGAGTCAGATGATTTCAACGATTTATGGCGATGTTAACCGCGACGTATTTAACATAGCAAAGAACCTAAAATTACTGATTTGCGATGTGGATGGCGTGTTTTCTGATGGTCTGGTGTATATGGGGAATCAGGGAGAAGAACTGAAAACGTTTCACACAAGAGACGGTTACGGTATTAAGGCTTTAATGAGTGCAGGTATTGAAATTGCGATTATTACAGGTAGGCAGTCTAAGATAGTCGAGAACCGGATGACCGCCTTAGGCATCTCCTTGATCTATCAAGGACAGGATGACAAGTTAAAAGCTTATGCAGATATTTGTGAAAAACTGAATATCGCACCAGAACACACAGGATACATCGGCGATGATCTGATCGACTGGCCAGTGATGGAAAAAGTTGGGTTAAAAGTGTGTGTGGCAGATGGTCACCCACTATTGGTGAAAAGAGCCAATTACGTGACGCACATTAAAGGCGGTCATGGTGCTGTACGTGAAGTATGCGACCTTGTATTGGAAGCGCGTGGTGAGTTGGATAGTCACAAAGGTTTGAGTATATGACGCTTCCTCGTCCTATATACCTTGTTCTTATTTTTATATCTTGCTGGTGTGTGTATTATCTATACGGTAAAAGTGAACCGGAAATACTTCAGGTGAAGCCAGATATTGAGCTCCCTGCATTTTCTGGTAAAGACTTGCTTAACACCAGTTACACCGAAGGTGGTGTAAGAAATTTTGATATCCGTTCTAGCTATTTGGATCACTTTGCAAAAAGCGGTGATACCATTTTTGAGAAGCTGGAGCTGAGTGTATTTCGCGAAGGTCATACAAAAGAGTGGCGAGTGACTGCCGACAAAGGTGTTTTGGATGATGATAATGTACTTACCTTGACGGGTAACGTGCTTGCAAAGAATCTCAACCCAGAGGCGGGATTTGATTCTATGACGACAGAAAAGCTCATCATTGAGTTGATCAGTAAAGATTTTAATACCGACGAGCCTGTAGCGCTTGTTGGTCCGACATTTATTTCAAATGGGAATGCGATGGTGGGCAATTTTGGCGACAACACCGCAACCCTGTTAAAACAAGTGCAAAGTAAATATGAGACGAAGACTCCTTAGCTTAATTTCTTGCTTAGTTTTATCTGCTCCTGTCTGGGCTTTAAGCACAGATTCAGAGCAGCCTATCTATATAAACTCTGACAGCCAAGCGCTGGATATGATCAGCAACAAAGTGACTTTTGTGGGTGATGTCGTTCTTAAGCAAGGCAGCATCAATATCACAGCAGACAAAGTGATCGTGATTCGAAATTCCGAAGATGAGAGTATCGAGCAAATAGAGGCGTTTGGTAAGACGGCAGTCTTTACTCAGTTGACAGATGATGGCAAAACGTTACATGGTGAAGCTAATATTTTGCTCTATCAAGTTCGCAAAGACTTGCTGACGATGACTGAGAATGCTGTGTTGTCTCAAGATGATAGTGTGATTAAAGGTCCACTTATTAAGTACTTGATTACGCCTCAAAAATTGATTGCCGATAGCAAAAAAGGCGAACGTGTATCGACTGTCCTACAACCCACTCAGACGAAGAAACAGTAATTTAGATGGCAATCTTAAAAGCGGAAAATCTGGCGAAGAGCTATAAAAAACGAAAAGTAGTCACTGATGTCAGCTTAGAGGTAAAATCAGGTCAAATAGTAGGGTTGTTGGGGCCAAATGGTGCGGGTAAAACGACATCGTTTTACATGATCGTCGGATTGGTTGGTCGTGATGAAGGTCGTATCTCTATTGATGATCAAGATATCAGTATATTGCCTATGCACTCGCGCTCGAGACTTGGTATTGGGTACTTGCCTCAAGAAGCGTCTATCTTCCGAAAATTGTCGGTGGAAGACAATATTATGGCCGTGCTGGAAACTCGTAAGGAACTTTCGCGTGAGCAGCGCCAAGACAGGCTTGAAGATTTATTGGACGAATTCCATATTCAGCATATCCGTAAAAGTAATGGTATGGCACTTTCTGGTGGTGAAAGACGCCGAGTAGAGATTGCCCGAGCATTGGCAGCAAATCCGAAATTTATTTTGCTGGATGAGCCGTTTGCGGGGGTAGACCCAATTTCTGTCATTGATATCAAAAAGATCATAGAGCACCTACGAGACAGGGGATTGGGTGTATTGATTACCGATCACAATGTTCGTGAAACCCTTGATGTGTGTGAGCGTGCGTATATTGTGAGCCAAGGGCATTTAATCGCGGAAGGAACACCGGAACAGGTTCTCAATAATGAACAGGTAAAACGGGTTTATCTGGGTGAGCAATTCCGTCTATGATTAAATAGAGGATACCAATTGGCACATCCTTCCCGAATTAGAAAGATAAGAAAAGGACTACATGAAACCCTCATTACAATTAAAGCTAGGTCAGCAACTGGCGATGACGCCTCAGTTACAACAAGCGATTCGTTTGTTGCAACTGTCAACGTTGGACTTGCAGCAGGAGATTCAAGAAGCCTTGGAGTCAAACCCACTTTTAGACGTGGATGAAGGTAGTGAAGAAAGCCCCTCCAATGAAGAAGCCGCCAAAGAAGCTAGCGCTAATGAGAAAGAGTCCAACGAAGAAATTACTGTAGAACCAGAATTAAGTGACAGTTCGGATTTGATTGAAAAGTCCGAAATCAGCAACGACCTAGAAATCGACACAACATGGGAAGACGTTTACAGCGCAAATACTGGTAACACAGGTATTGCACTAGACGATGACCTACCTGTCTATCAGGGTGAGACCACCCAAAGCCTCCAAGACTACCTGACTTGGCAACTCGACCTAACTCCATTCACCGACACTGATAGAACCATAGCAATGGCGATCATCGATGCGGTTGATAATCACGGTTATCTCACCATCGATACTCAAGATATTTTGGAGAGTATGGGGAACGAAGAAGTTGAGTTGGATGAGGTAGAAGCCGTTCTCAAACGCATCCAGCAGTTTGACCCACTTGGCGTTGCATCCCGAAATCTGCAAGAGTGCCTTTTATTGCAATTGGCGACGTTTCCTGAAGATACGCCTTGGTTATCTCAGGCTAAATCATTACTTGAAAATCACATCGATCATTTGGGCAATCGTGATTACAAGTTAATCATCAAAGAAACGAAGCTAAAAGAATCAGATTTACGCGATGTATTGTCATTGATTCAACAGTTGGACCCTCGTCCTGGCAGCAGTGTGACACCGGATGAAACGGAATACGTTATTCCTGATGTTTCTGTATTTAAAGAACATGGTCAATGGCGAGTGTCCATTAATCCAGATAGCGTACCAAAGCTTAAAGTGAACCAGCAATACGCTGCCTTAGGTAAAGGAAACAGTTCAGACAGTCAGTTCATAAAAACCAACTTACAAGAAGCGAAATGGCTGATTAAGAGCTTAGAAAGTAGAAACGAGACATTGCTCAAAGTTGCACGTTGCATTGTTGAGCATCAGCATGATTTCTTTGAATATGGTGAGGAAGCGATGAAACCAATGGTGCTAAACGATATAGCACTGGCGGTGGATATGCATGAATCGACCATTTCAAGGGTCACCACTCAAAAGTATATGCACACTCCGCGTGGTATTTTTGAACTGAAATATTTCTTTTCTAGTCACGTCAGTACCGATAACGGTGGAGAGTGTTCGTCAACGGCAATTCGCGCATTAATTAAAAAGCTGGTGGCTGCGGAAAACATCGCTAAGCCTCTCAGTGACAGCAAGATTGCCGCTTTGTTAGCTGACCAAGGGATACAAGTTGCGAGGCGAACGATCGCAAAATACAGAGAGTCCCTCGGCATTGCGCCATCCAGTCAGCGTAAACGCCTACTCTAGGCCAACAGTAAGAAGGAAAGTCTATGCAAATCAATATCCAAGGGCACCACGTTGATCTTACCGATTCAATGCAAGACTACGTTCAATCCAAGTTCCAAAAGCTAGAGCGATTCTTCGATCACATCAATCAAGTTCAAGTAGTACTGCGTGTTGAAAAGTTGAATCAAATCGCAGAAGCTACACTTCATGTCAACCAGGGAGACATTCATGCGACTTCGACAAACGAAAGCATGTATGCTGCCATTGACTCTTTAGTCGATAAATTAGTTCGACAACTCAATAAGCACAAAGAAAAGCTAAGTAGCCACTAACATGCAATTAAGCGAAGTACTTGCATTGGACTGCACAAAAAGTGCAGTCCAATGTACAAGCAAAAAACGAGCACTGGAAATTATCAGTGAAGTTGCCGCCACACACACGGGGCAAAACTCTACAGAGCTGTTCGAATGCATGCTCAATAGAGAAAAAATGGGCAGTACTGGAATCGGCAATGGTATTGCTATTCCACATGGTCGTATGATGGACAGCGACCAAGCTGTCGCCGTTTTACTGCAATGTCAGGCGCCGATTGAATTCGATGCCATAGATAATCGTCCAGTGGATTTGCTTTTTGCATTATTGGTACCCGATGCTCAATGCAAAACTCACCTGAAAACCTTATCTGCTATGGCTGAACGCTTAAACGATAAGTCGACCCTTAAATCTCTTCGTAATGCTCAGTCCGATCAAGAGCTTTACGACATCATAACGCAATAGTCATGACGAACTCTTCTCAGCCATCAGACAAAAAACGCTTGATTGTCATCAGTGGTCAATCCGGGGCAGGAAAGAGTGTGGCGCTTCGAGTTTTAGAAGATCTCGGTTATTACTGTGTCGATAACTTGCCTGTTTCACTGTTAGAAAACTTTGTACAGTCCATTCAGGGTGGCCAACAAAACGTAGCCGTAAGTATTGACATCCGAAACCTTCCTCAAGATCCTGCTTTGGTTACGACGACGTTGACCAAACTTAAATCCGAACTTGATGTGAATGTTCTGTTTTTAGATGCCGATGAAAACACTCTGCTAAAACGCTACAGCGAAACCCGCCGAATCCATCCATTGTCGATGAGGCCGAAAGAAAAGCTTTCACTTGAACAAGCAATTCGGTTAGAGAAAGGGCTATTGCTGAATCTCAAAGAATACGCCGATCTGGTGTTAGACAGCAGTAATCAATCACTGCACGATTTGAGTGAAACGGTACGCCAGCGAGTCGAAGGTCGAGAAAGTAAAGAACTCGTGATGGTGTTTGAATCTTTTGGATTTAAATACGGGCTGCCTAACGATGCGGACTACGTATTTGATGTTCGGTTTTTGCCTAACCCACATTGGGAACCTGAATTGCGCCCGCAAACTGGGTTAGATGCACCCATAAAAGCCTTTTTAGAGAAGCACGATACAGTGCTAGATCTGAAAGACCAGATACAAACCTTTATCGAACACTGGCTCCCGTTATTGCAGAAAAACAATCGCAGTTATCTAACAGTGGCTATTGGCTGTACTGGCGGTAAGCATCGTTCAGTGTATATAACGCAACAGCTTGGTGAGTATTTTACAAAGCAAGGTCAACAAGTACAGATTCGTCATACAAGCTTGGAAAAACACCACAAATAATTACCGGACTAAGAGAGTAAAAATTGGCAATGGAATGCTGTAGAACTGTTTTTATTCAAAATCGCCTCGGCTTGCACGCTCGTGCAGCCATCAAACTTGTTGAACTCGCCCAAAGCTTCAATGCCGATATCAGTGTCAGTAACGGTGAGAAAACCGTAGTTGCTGAAAGCGTCATGGGGCTACTTATGTTGGAATCTTCTCAGGGGCAAAGCGTTACCATTTCTGCTGTTGGTGAAGATGCCGAACAAGCCTTAAGCGCTGTTTGTGACCTGATTGAGCATCGTTTCGACGAAGAAGAGTGATTTTTCGCCTCTTTCACATATTTCTCGTCTCTTTCACATATTGTTGGTCATCTCCTTCTCGCTGAACCTAGCATCTTCAGGCAGTTTGGGTATACTCAACATATTGTAAACGAATGTAAAAATAGGGGACGAGAATGGCTGAGCAGTTAGAAATTGACCAAACTCATCAAACCCTACAAGAAGTAAGCGATGCGTTAGACAGCGGTCGATTTGTCCATGTTCGCCGTATGCTCCAAGATATGGAGCCGGAAGATATCGCCCACCTCCTGCAAGCTTCTCCTCGTAAAAGCCGTGATGTGCTTTGGCAACTCACGGATCCGGAAGATTACGGCGAAATCCTTGATGAGCTTTCTGAAGATGTGAAAGACAGCCTAGTGTCCAAAATGGCACCAGAGAGGCTGGCTGAAGCAACGGAAGGGCTTGAAACGGATGACGTAGCCTACGTACTTCGAAGTCTTCCTGATGACCTTTCTCGTGAAGTTCTATCTCAGATGGATACCGCGGATAGGCATCGGATCGAAACCGCGTTGGCGTATGACGAAGATACCGCCGGCAGTCTAATGAGCACCGACGTCATCACTATCCGAAGCGACGTGGATGTTGATGTGGTTTTGCGTTATCTGCGCATTAAAGGGGAGCTCCCAGAGGCGACAGATGCACTCTATGTGATTGACGAAACCAGTAAGTTAACAGGGTATTTACACCTAACAACCTTACTGACTTCTCAGCCAGATGTTCAAATCAGTGAAATCATGGAGGACGCGGACGAAGCGATTTCCGTCAATGCCAGTGATAGCGATGTCGCGAGTCTGTTTGAGCGGAGAAATTGGGTTTCCGCCCCAGTGGTTGATGAAGACAATCATTTGGTCGGTCGAATTACCATTGATGACGTTGTTGACGTCATCCGTGAAGACGCCGAGCACTCTATGATGAGCTTAGCGGGTTTGGACGATGAGGAAGATACCTTCGCACCGGTCGTTAAATCGGCTCGTAAGCGGAGTATTTGGCTCGGGGCTAACGTGTTAGCCGCGTTAACTGCAGCTTCTGTTTCTAACCTTTTTGAAGCCACTCTACAGGAAATGGCAGCAATCGCCGTATTGATGACTATTGTTCCTTCTATGGGGGGAGTCGCAGGGAATCAAACGGTTGCACTGGTGATCCGTGGTTTGGCGCTAGGGCACATTGGTGATACCAACAAACGCGAGTTATTGCTCAAAGAGGCGGCGATTGGCTTTCTGAATGGCTTGCTTTGGGCTTTGATTATTGGTGGTATTGTTGTTGTTTGGAAAGATGATTGGCTGCTTGGTGGGGTGATTTCTGCTGCCATGATGACAAACCTATTGGTTGCGGGAATAGCAGGCGTGAGCATTCCAATCTTTTTGAAAAAGAGAAATATTGATCCGGCTTTAGCTGGTGGAATGGCGTTAACGACCGTAACGGATGTTGTAGGGCTTATGGTCTTCTTAGGGCTTGCTACCTTGTTTATCGTCTAACCATTTAAGTTATTTATTTTCAAACTACCTACTGATGGAGTTTGTTTGAAAATAGCCTTCCAAATTCATCGCGTTTACTGTTTCAGTAAGCGCGATTTTTTCTTTTATGGGAGCGCTTTTTGCAGCCCCTAAAACGCTTTTATCAATGAATGTCAGAAAAGTTTCAGGTGTTTTTCACAAAGCGGGTTAAGAAACTTGTGACAAACTCAGTACCTCTTTGTGAGAAATTTGTGAACTTCTCTTGTTAGGTTTTAGCAAACCAATAACAAGGAGAAGTTTATGAAACTCACTAAATTAAAGTCAGAGCATAGCCTCAACAGTTCACAGCATTACAGCACTCTTCAACAGACGCGACGCTTTCAATTTCGACGAGGCGCCATTTCTGAATTGCCGTTGAGTGATCAGATTTTATTTGAGCAGTTTGGACAAGGTCCTTACGCCGTTCCTGAATACTCTTGCCTTCACACTGCTATTGAAGCTCAAGCGATCTTCATGCCAAATCAAATAGCGGCAATTCATGAAGAAGAAAAAATTACATATGGAGAGCTGAATCTAAAAGCAAACCAACTTGCCTCTTTCCTACAAAAGCGAGGTATTAAGCAAGGTGATGCCGTAGGTATTTTTCTCACGCGATCAATTCCAATGCTAATTGGCATTCTGGCAACCTTAAAACTGGGTGCCTGCTATGTCCCTCAGCACGCTGGCGTGGCACCCCAAAAAGTACTGAAACATGTCTGTGAAACAGCGGACCTAAAAACGGTACTGAGCCTTTCGCACCTAGAACAGCATTTGCCAGAACTCAGCCATCAAAACCTGTATTTCTTAGATGAGCTACTCCCTGAGCTATACGACAGCGAAGGTTTGGAATTACCCGATGTAGAGCCAGAATCACGATGCTTTATTTTGTTTACTTCAGGCACAACAGGAACTCCAAATGGTGTGCAAGTGACGCATCAGAATGTTGCGAACATCGTGATGACATCGCCCGGAAATCTGGGTATAGAGCCCGGAATGAAGGTTGGACAAATTCTGAGTATCGCCTTTGATATGTGCGCTTGGGAGATTTTTGTCACTCTTTGCCACGGTGCCACATTGTTAATTCGCAATCGCGATATTGAAGCCACGGTAAGCCAAGCGGATGCGGTGATTGCGACCCCATCTATTCTCGCAAGTTTAGATGCTAAGCATTGCCAATCTATTCAAGTTGCGGCTGTCGCAGGTGAACCTTGCCCCCAACCCTTAGCAGATCAATGGGGAGCCTTTTGTCGCTTTTACAATGCTTGTGGTCCAACCGAAACCACCATTATCAACACTGCACAGCATTATTCGGATCAATGTGAAGAACTCACGATAGGCAAACCGACGCCCAATAATACCGTGTACGTACTGGACGAGGATCTTAAACCCTGCGCGATTGGCGATGTTGGTGAAATGTGGGCAGGCGGCTTATGTGTTACAGCTGGGTACATCGGCAATGAGGTACTGAATGCCGACCGATATCGACCTGACCCATTTCTAGGTGGTAAGCACAAAATGTTTCGAACACGCGACCTTGGAAAATGGACAAAAAGCGGCGAGCTCCTCCACCTAGGCCGTACTGACGATCAAGTGAAAATTCTTGGTTTCCGTGTTGAATTGGATTCGGTTTCTCGGGTGTTGGAGAAGACAGAAAACTGCCACCAAGCTGTGACAATGAAGGTGGATTGCAAAACACTCATCGCATTTGTTACCCCTGCTCAAGTCTGTGAATCTGAGGCACAAAATCAAGTGAAAAAGCATCTGCCTTACTACTGCGTACCCAGTACCGTAATTGCGCTCGATAGCTTACCTAAAACCTCACGAGGAAAAATTGATAAACGTGCTCTGATGGCACATTACGAGAAAAGCCAGCTAGCTATTACGGAGGAAACACCATGAGTTCAATAGATCAAAGCGCCGTTGTTTTACCTGAGCAACGTTCGTTACTTCGTCGAATTTGGTCGTATCCAGCGATGGAACATTATTATCGATTGGTGATTCTCGTGTTCATGGCCAATATTGCTACGTTGGCATATGGTGTAACGGTTGGAGAGTGGTTTAAAACCGACGGGATTGCGCTCCAAACGCTTTCAAATATGGTTGTTTTGAATCTGACGGTTGCCGTGTTGGTTCGCCAGCAATACGTGATTAACTTACTTTTCTGGTTGGCAACAAGAGCACCCACATCTCTGCCATTGTCGATTCGTTGGCATTTAGGAAAAATCTACCACCACGGAGGGTTACACAGTGGAAGCGCCATGGCAGCAACGTCTTGGTTTGCTATTTTTACAGGTGCGTTAGCTTTCAGTTATCAGCATCAGCTGGCTTCCATTTCACCCCTAACCCTCGGAATTACCTATGCGATATTAGCATTGCTGATGCTGATCGTTTTCATGGCATTACCGAACATTCGCAAGAAGTATCACAATGCGTTTGAAAGAACTCATCGCTTTGGTGGTTGGAGTGTTTTGATTCTGTTTTGGGGGCAAACGTTCACATTGGCCGCCGATTTAAACCCGAGCCAGAATATCAGCAGCATCTTGTTGGATTCCTATTCTTTTTGGGCATTGGTTGCGGTGAGCATTAGCATCCTTCTTCCATGGCTTCGCCTTCGCCGTGTTCCTGTGAAAATTGAAACGCCCTCTAATCACGTAGCGCTACTGAAATTTGATTATGGTGTTACACCGTTTGCAGGCTCATCAATGGCTATAAGTCGTAACCCATTACTGGAGTGGCACCACTTTGCCAATGTACCAAGCCCCGGAGAGTCGGGATATCGATTAACTGTATCGCGTGCAGGAGACTGGACTGGAAAGCTCATCGAAGACAGACCTAGCCACGTATGGGTTAAGGGTATTCCAACTGCTGGCGTAGCGAATATCGAAGTGCTGTTTAAACGCGTTGTGTACATTGCAACCGGAAGTGGAATCGGCCCATGTTTGCCTCATCTACTCGCGAAAGAAGTACCGATGCATTTGGTTTGGTCTACTCGAACACCCAGAGAAACATACGGTGACGAGCTCGTGGATGAAATCCTGTCGGTTCAACCGGATGCCGATATCTGGGATACCACAGAGAAAGGCAAACCCGATATGGTGAAACTGGCGTATGCCGCCTACAAGAAATTTGATGCAGAAGCAGTGATATGCATTGCTAATCAAAAACTAACCCAACAAGTGGTGTTTGGCTTAGAGAGTCGAGGCATTCCTGCCTATGGCGCCATCTGGGATTCATAACGAGGACAGAATTATGATTATCCAAACTGAGCAAATAGGTCGAGTGGTTTTAATTCGACTCAACCGCCCCGACAAACTTAATGCACTCAACAGCGAAGTTATGTCTGCAATTACGCAGACATTGACGGAGTATGACCAAAATCCAGACATTGGGTGTTTTGTGATAACGGGATCGGAGCGTGCTTTTGCCGCAGGTGCTGATATCGCTGAGATGTCGGACAAAAGTTACACCGATATGTTGAGCACAGATTACTTCTCTGGGTGGGATGCATTCTGTGCACTTCGGACTCCTAAAATAGCGGCGGTTTCAGGGTATGCACTAGGAGGAGGGTGCGAATTAGCGATGATGTGCGACCTCATTTATGCCTCTGAATCCGCATTATTTGGTCAGCCAGAAATCAAACTGGGGGTGATTCCAGGCATTGGTGGTACACAGAGGCTCACGCGTTTGGTGGGCCGAGCTAAGGCGATGGATCTTATTTTAACGGGAAGAATGATGGATGCTGCTGAAGCGGAGCGAGCAGGTCTCGTCGCCAGAGTTATGCCCGATGAAGCGTTACTTGAAGAAACCCTTGCGGTTGCTAAAGTGATCGCCAGCTACAGCAAGCCTTCTGTCATTGTCGGCAAAGAAGCCATCGATCGAGCAGAGCAGGTTTCGTTGAAAGAAGGGTTGTTGTTTGAACGTAGAGTCTTTCACTCGTTATTCTCCACTCACGATCAAAAAGAAGGTATGCGTGCTTTTTTAGAAAAACGAGCGCCGAGTTTTAAAGGGCATTAGCGGGATCTCACCCCGTTGTAAAAATCACCCTCACTTTGAAATTAAGTGAGGGTGATTTTTAAACCTGTTGGAATGTATGGATCAACTCTGCTCATTTGATGCATTTGCCAATAATGGGGCATTGGAATAGGGCTGCGCTGAAAGCCTAAATTTGGCGATAAATAGCCCAGGTTGCTCGGATATTTCTAACTTCGATTGATGCAACGTCAGAATCGCATTGACGGTTTTTAACCCCATACCAAGCTCTCCTCCACGAATGGCTGGGTCGACCGTGTTAATGATGACGATGCTGATATCTTTCACGTTAATCTGAGAGTTTACTCCGCAGTGCGGTTTTACAAATAGCTGAATAGTTGCCTTTTCAGGGCTGTGCCGAATGGCATTTTCCATAAGGTTATCCAACAATCTTACCAATAACTTTCTATCCGCATTTACTTGGGCGTTGACTGAAATAGTACAAAAAATATCAAGCGACTTCTTTTCGAGTCCGATTTCAAAACGTGCTTTCAATTCATTTATGAACTCAACAATATCGATGATCTCATTTTGGATTTCAGGCTCTATCAACTCTTTTTTTGCCGCATCAAATTGTTCTTGAAGTTGATCGTGTAATCTCAATGCATTGCTATGTGCTGTGGAAACCAACTCCACGTTTTGTTTGCCATTGAGGAGCCAAGTTTCAAGGTAACCTTGTATGTTCGCGAGCGGTGTTTTTAAGTCGTGGCTTAAACGCATTAAGTATTCGCGACGTGAATGCTCTTGTTGCCTGAGCCGTAAAAATTGCCACTGAATATGATCGAGCAGATACCCAAACTGGCGTGACAATGGAAGCAGTTCAGTGACAGGAACAGATAAATTGGGTTCGACCCGAAAGTGCTCTTTCGCAGAATGTTCTATTTGACGAATGAGTTGCTGGCTAGGGGCAAGCAGATCTTTCTGGATTAACCGATAAATAAGAACAGTAAACAGCAAAATTAGTGCAATACCACCGATCAATATGGGGGAGTACTGCATCATATAGCGATTAACTCTCGCGATGTCTGACGATTGCCGTCCGATGACGACATACAAATAACCTTCTACCCCATTAGGGCTTTCGATAGCGGATACTGAAAACACTTTCTGACGCCCCATATCGCGTGGGTCGTCGCCTAAAATAGGGAGAGTATCATTGGCTAAAAACTGATGGATTGGGGTTAAATTTACGTGCGTTGCGATTTCAACATTACTGTCTAAGGCGGTGGTGGTTATTTTTCCATTTTTATCTAAAAAATAAATTTCAAAGTCCGGCCCTAGCATCATTAATGTGTGGAAGATGCTTTTTAGCGCCTTGGGCGAATAGTCATTCCCCTCCATGAGTGGGTTATCGTCGCGCATGTGATTGGCTAAATCTTTATGCAAGAACTGACGGGCGCGTTGCTCGCTGCCTTGCCATGTAATATGAAAGTGATAAGTCAGAAGCGGGATACTGACCAAAGACCAAATAAGAGAGAGCAAGAACAGGCGCTTTTTGAAAGAGCGAGTCATTGTCTTACCTCGTGCTGGAACTTGTAACCCACACCCCACACGGTGCGAATGAAGCGCGCGTTATTCTTAGGTACTTCGATTTTGTTACGCAGCCTATTAATGGTGCTACACACTGTGTGGTGATAGCCATCGTAGTCGGTGTCCCACACTCGAATAAGCAGCTCATCTTTTGTGAAAACCCTCCCTGGTTTACTCGCCAAGCAATACAAAAGGGAAAACTCGGTAGGAGTGAGATTTATGTTTTCTCCTGCCAAACGTACTTCATGCAGCTTTTTTGAAATCACAAGATCATCAAAAATCAACGAAGATGGTACTGAAGTGTCCATTTGCTCAGGAGCCAGTTGATGTGTTGATTGGTTGGCTAGGTGCCAATCTGGCGTGGTTTGTGGGGGGGCGACATCCGGCTGATTGTCATTAGTTTCCGTCCATCGAGTGTGTTCGGTTCTTCGCAACAGTGCTCGAACTCTTGCCTGAAGTTCAATCACACTGAATGGTTTCGTTAAATAGTCGTCAGCACCGGCTTCTAAACCGTCTACCATGTCGTGTTCGCTGGTGAGTGCTGTGAGCATCAAAACCGGAATCCCAATGTGCTGTTGGCGTAGCAGTTTACACATTTCGGTACCGTCGCCATCACACAGTTTTCGGTCTAAGATCACGGCATCGGCTAATCCTTGGCACGCTATCTGGTAACCTTCGCTGATGTGCGATGTTAATATGGTTTTATAGCCTTGAACTTTCAGATTCAAGCTAATTAGATTCGCCATATCTTGGTCGTCTTCGACCACTAGAATCGTATATGACATCCTGACTTCCCTCTCTAGTCGATTCAAGAAGTAGACCACTAGATTCTCGTATCTCTTTCAGTGAGGAGTCAGGAATTTGCTTTTTGGAAGGGAAAAGTGGAACTGGTCTCAAAAATGATGATTTCAGACATTAGGTTCTTACAAAGCGCCCAAAGCAGGCAGTGAAAGTGCGCTGTAATCCCAACTCTAATAATCGAATCGCCATGTCCAACGTTCGATAGGGTTACTTTTATTGGCAGCTTGGAGGTGACGTATCACATCAGACAGCTTCAAATACCCCATATACGTATCTTCAGGTTCAAACTCTTCGATAAGGATTTGGTGGTCACGAGTACTTTCTAAACGTAGAAACAATCTGGCCATGGCTTTCTCGCAATATTCTTTAGGGAGTAAAACTGTATCATTGAGTTAATTATCAGAGTGTAAGCGTTTGTCAGCGAGCGAGAGCAATAGCAATAACCATGTGTATCGGCTGCAACGAAAATGCCTCTCACCAAGTAGGTGAGAGGCATGTACTAAGTTTTAGCTCATGCGATGGTTAAAAGAGAAATTACAGATTTTCTTCTGCAAACTCGGCCAAACGGCTTCTAACTACACCATTGAGGTGAACGTTGGCACTGCCTTCAAAGTTTTTGAATCGCTCTACCATATAGGTTAAGCCTGAAGTGACGGGCGTTAAGTAGGCAGAATCGATTTGGGCAAGGTTGCCCGAGCACACAATTTTAGTGCCTTCTCCACATCGGGTTATGATGGTTTTGATTTGAGAGGCAGTGAGGTTTTGGCACTCATCCAGAAGTACAAAGGCATTTTGGATGGAGCGACCGCGCATAAAATTAATCGACTTGAATTGAATATTGGCTTTATCACAAATGTATTTGAGTGAACCTTCGGTGCAGTGATCGTTTTTATGCAGTGCTTCCAGTGTATCGGTAACAGCGGCGAGCCATGGCATCATTTTCTCTTCTTCCGTTCCCGGAAGGAAGCCGATGGATTCGCCGATGTCTGGTGTGTTCCTTGTAACAATGATCTTATCGAACTGATTTCGTTCAATCGACATTTCCAAAGCGGCAGCCATGGCTAGCATGGTTTTACCACTGCCCGCCGCTCCGGTTAAGATGACCAAATCGATATCTGGGTCGAGAAGGGCATCTAGAGCCATTCCTTGGTAGATGTTTTTAGGGCTGACATCCCAAGCTTGTCGGTTCATTAAGCGCTCTCGGCTTAAATGTTTGAGTGTGACTGTTTGATTTTCCATGGAATCAACACGGGCAGCAAAGTCGGAATCTTGGTCAACAATGTATTGGTTAATAAAGGTTGGCTCTAGCGACTCTTTACTGATGTCATGGTAAGTGCGTCCCCCGACACTGCGGCTTTCCACTTTTTCAATGTTTGTCCAAAAATCCCCTGTATAAGTGTGAAACCCTTTGGTTAGGAATTGGACATCATCAATCAATTGGTCTGTTCGGTAATCTTCAACAAAACGTACTCCCGCCCCTTTGGCGCGTAATCGCATGTTGATGTCTTTGGTGACAAGCACCACTTCTCGGGGTGAACGCTTGTTCTGTAGGTAAATCACCCCGTTTAAGATTCTGTTGTCGCCTGCTTTGTCGGCAAACGCACGTACGGTTTCTTGTAATTCAAAATCAGCAAGAATGGCTAATGTGCCTCCTGCGTTTTCTTTTGAAAGAGGAATGCCTTCGGATATCTGGTCTGGTGTGGCATCGTGGAACAAGTTTTCCATCGCTCGAATCGCGACGCGTGCGTCCCTCGCGACATCGCGTTTACTGTCTTTGATTCGGTCGAGTTCTTCGAGGACGGTCATTGGAATGACCACATCATGTTCTTGAAAGGAATAGATTGCGAAAGGTTCATGAAGAAGGATATTTGTATCCAGTACAAAAATTTTCCGGTCGGTATCGCCCATAAGCGTCTCCTTTTCTGCCGCAGCAGAGTGCTTAGCCAAGCATTTTTCTGAGGCATAGGTCACTGCTGAAGGCGAGGGGTACCAAAACCCCGAAAAAGGTACCGCTAAGAGAGTGACTTACTTCAGACCCGTTTAGATACCAAACTCAACACCTTGTCCTATTTCGGTGTGAGCTCACTTATAAGTATAAGCAACAGTTCGTGAGTTTGTATTTTAGATTTGTCACAACTTTTTTACACTTTGATTGCAATTGCGAAATGGGTAAAAAAAAGAGGCAAATTACTCGTGTTGAACGTGACGTGAATCACGTGTTCAAGTAAGATGAGCGCCCTTTTGAACAGGGTGAAGCCATAATTATTTACCCTGATAGAAACCGAAATACTCGATGAGGTAGTCAATCACATGACATTTGCTTTAGGCCAACGCTGGATTAGTGATACAGAAAGTGACTTGGGTTTAGGAACGGTGGTCGCACTGGATGCGAGAACCGTTACATTGCTATTTGCGGCGTCGGAAGAGAACCGCGTATATGCTCGTTCTGATGCCCCCGTTACCCGAGTCACATTCAATGTTGGTGATGTGATTGATGCTCAAGAAGGCTGGCAATTAAAAGTCGAACAAGTCGTCGATGACAATGGCGTTCTTTCCTACCTTGGTACACGTACTGATACGGAAGAATCCGGTGTGATTTTGCGTGAAATCATGCTGAGCAATCAAATTCGATTTAACAAACCTCAAGATAAATTGTTCGCGGGGCAAATTGACCGTATGGACAATTTTGTTTTACGTTATCGAGCGCTAACCAACCAGTATCAGCAGCACAAAAGCCCGATGCGTGGCTTGTGTGGCATGCGCGCTGGTCTCATTCCTCATCAGCTTTATATCGCTCACGAAGTAGGACGCCGTCATGCGCCTCGCGTATTACTTGCGGATGAAGTGGGATTGGGTAAAACCATTGAAGCTGGCATGATCATTCACCAACAGGTGTTATCTGGCCGAGCGGAACGTATTTTAATTGTGGTGCCTGAAACACTTCAGCATCAATGGTTAGTCGAAATGATGCGTCGCTTTAATTTGCACTTCTCTGTTTTCGATGAAGAACGTTGCATTGAAGCCTTTGCTGAAGCCGATAACCCATTTGAAACACAGCAATACGTTTTGTGTTCGCTTGATTTCTTACGTAAGAGCAAGAAACGTTTTGAACAAGCGCTGGATGCAGATTGGGATTTGCTGGTGGTGGATGAAGCGCACCACCTTGAATGGAGCCAAGAAGCGCCAAGCCGAGAATATCAAGTAGTTGAAGGATTAGCCGAGCGTACGGCTGGTGTTCTTCTTCTTACAGCCACACCAGAGCAACTAGGGCACGAAAGCCATTTCGCACGTCTTCGTCTTTTAGACCCAGACCGTTTTTACGATTACCGTGCGTTTGTTGAAGAAGAAAAACAGTACGCGCCTGTTGCGGATGCTGTAGCCACTTTGTTCTCTGGTGAAAAGCTGGAAAACTCTGCGAAAAACCAAATTACCGAATTGCTTTCAGAGCAAGATGTTGAACCCTTGTTCCGCATTATCGAAGGCAGTTGCGAAGAGCAGGAAAAAGCCAAAGCGCGTCAGGAATTAATTGATAACCTGATGGACCGCCACGGTACAGGTCGAGTGCTTTTCCGAAACACAAGGGCAGCCATTAAAGGTTTCCCAGAGCGTAATGTTCACCTATTGCCAATGGACATTCCAAGTCAATACACCACCGCAATGCGTGTGGCGGGTATGCTCGGTGGGCAAATGAAGCCTGAAGCTCGCGCCATGAAAATGCTTTACCCTGAAGAGATCTTCCAAGAGTTTGAAGGGGATAGTGCAACGTGGTGGCAGTTTGACTCTCGCGTAAACTGGCTCATTGAAAAAGTGAAAGAGAAGCGCAGTGAGAAGGTGTTAGTGATCGCGTCTCGCTCGAACACAGCATTGCAATTAGAGCAAGCACTGAGAGAGCGTGAAGGCATTCGAGCTACAGTGTTCCATGAGGGAATGTCGATACTTGAGCGTGATAAAGCGGCGGCGTATTTTGCGCAAGATGAAGGCGGCGCACAGGTTCTGATCTGTTCTGAAATAGGTTCCGAAGGTCGTAACTTCCAATTTGCTAGCCAACTTGTGATGTTTGACCTGCCATTCAACCCAGATTTGCTAGAGCAGCGAATTGGCCGTTTGGATCGTATTGGTCAGCAGCGCGATATCGATATCTACGTTCCTTATCTAAAAGGTACGTCTCAGGGCATTATTGCTCGCTGGTTCGAAGAAGGATTGAGCGCGTTCGGTGAAACCTGTCCAACGGGCAGAGCGGTGTACGACCAATATTCCGAACAACTGATTGAGATGTTGGCGTCTGGAAATACGGATACGTTAGATGAAGTGATTGATCAATCGCGCCATATGAATCAAGAGCTGAAAGCCAAACTTGAGCAAGGTCGTGACCGGTTGCTGGAAATCCACTCTAACGGCGGTGAAAAAGCTCAGAAAATTGTTGAGCAAATAGAATCAACCGATGGCGACACCAATTTAGTCACGTTCGCATTAAGCTTATTTGACACCATTGGTTTGAACCAAGACGACAAAGGCGAAAATGCGCTGGTGGTTACCCCTTCAGAGCACATGATGGTGCCAAGCTACCCAGGCTTACCTTATGAAGGTGCAACGATTACCTTTGATCGCGATACCGCGCTGTCTCGTGAAGATATGCACTTCATGAGCTGGGAGCACCCGATGATCCAAGGTGGTATCGATTTACTGCTTAGCGAAGGCGTGGGAACGTCAGCGGTATCGCTACTGAAAAATAAGGCGTTACCCGTAGGGACCATTCTGCTTGAGCTTGTTTATCTTGTGGATGCACAAGCCCCTAAGCGCAGTGGTTTATCGCAATTCTTACCGCAAACGCCTATTCGCATGATGTTGGATGGCAAAGGCAACGATTTGTCTGAGCAAGTCGAGTTTGAAGGCTTTAACCGTCAACTAAGCCCGGTGAATCGTCATCTCGCCAGTAAATTAGTGAGCTCGGTTCAAGGGGATGTTCATAAGCTTATTGAAGCGGGTGAAGGGCATATCCAAGGTCACTTATCGAAAGTGCGCGATTCAGCCTTGAGTGACATGCAATCTAACCTCAATGGTGAGTTGGAACGTTTGCAAGCACTTAAAGCTGTGAACCCAAATATCCGAGATGAAGAGCTCGAAGCAATTGAGCAACAAATCAAGGAACTGACGGGTTATATCCAAAGTGCTCAAATTCAGTTGGATTCACTGCGATTGATTGTCGTAAGCCATAACTGATAGAAAAATATAAGGGGAAATGGGCGAGGCTCATTTCCCCTTCACTTAGGTCAACAGACCCTAATATCTTCACGAAAGAAAAACGTTTTATGGCGATGCTTGAATACACCCCCCCGACTACTCCTTGGACAGACATTACGTACGAAGACGATGATATCCTGATTGCGAATAAGCCATCTGGGTTGTTATCGGTGCCAGGAAGAGCGCCAGAGCATGCCGACTGTATGTGGAGCCGCTTACGTGAAGAATATGCCGAACTAGAGGTGGTTCATCGTTTAGATATGTCGACATCAGGGTTGATGTTGTTTGCCAAGCATAAAGAAGCGGAGCGCTCCTTAAAGAAGCAATTTCAATATCGCCTGACGCACAAAATTTACTACGCTCGTGTCTGGGGACATCCAGAATCTGAAGAAGGTGAGGTGGATTTACCGTTGATTTGTGACTGGCCAAATCGACCAAGACAAAAAGTGTGCTTTGAACACGGAAAACCCTCTTTAACGCGATATCAAGTCGTGAAAAAGGAAGCGCGCACCTCTATTGTTCGCTTGATTCCGATAACAGGGCGCTCTCATCAGCTTCGCGTCCATATGCAGGCGTTAGGTTATCCAATTGTAGGGGATGAGTTTTATGCCACGCCAGAGGCAATGGCACATTCCGCTCGGCTTGAACTTCACTCAACAGAGCTGACTTTTTATCACCCTAACTCTCAAGAATTACAGGCGATGTTTGTGCCTTGTGATTTCTATCCCGAAGCTGAAGCGGAAATTTTGCAACAATTTCAGCTTGATAAAATATTGCCTGATTATAAATCCCTGCCTAGACCTTAATTGAAGGCAGGAAAGGAGCCTTCAATGAAAATTGTCTTTTTAGACAGAGACACCATTCCTGCCCAAATTCCTGTTCCAGAGCCTACTTTTGAGCATCAGTGGGAAGAATACCCACTTAGCACGCCTTCCCAAACCGCAGAGCGAATCAAAGACGCAGATATTGTGATTTCCAACAAAGCCATTTTGAATGAGGAAGTGCTGGCACAGGCATCCAAACTCAAGCTGATTGCGATTGCTGCCACAGGTACAAATAACGTCGATTTAAGATACTGTACTGAGAATGGAATTTCAGTCTGCAACATTCAAGGTTATGCGACCCAGTCTGTTCCTGAGCATGTAATAGCGATGCTGTTTGCACTCCGCCGCAACGTAATGGGTTACCATCAAGATATTTCAAACGGGGAGTGGCAAAAGAAAAAGCAATTCTGTTTCTTTACTCACCCCATTGGTGATGTTGCAGGTTCAACGCTTGCTATCGTTGGGTCTGGCGCATTGGGTAAAGCTACTGGCGCACTCGGACAAGCCATTGGCATGCAAGTGATCTATTCCGAGCGTAAAGGAGCAACTGAGTGTCGTGAAGGGTATGTGCCCTTTGATAAAGCGCTGGAGATAGCTGATGTGGTTTCCCTGCATTGCCCGTTATCTGAGGAAACGGCCAATCTTATCGGTCACTCTGAGCTAACCGCTATGAAGCCTAATGCCATTTTAATCAATGCAGGTCGTGGCGGGCTGGTGGATGAATTCGCCCTTATTGACGCCTTAAAATCCCAGCAAATTTCGGGAGCTGGGATGGATGTATTTACCGAAGAGCCAGCCGACGAATCCAACCCGCTAATTGCCAATATGCACCTTCCCAACTTGTTGTTAACGCCTCATGTAGCGTGGGGAAGCGACAGCGCCATTACTCGCCTGTGTGAGATCTTGATAGAAAACATCGAGTCATATGTGGCGGGTGATTTGAATAATCGAGTGGCATAAGAAAAGCACGCCGAAGCGTGCTTTAACTTTATATTTCTGTTTTTAAACTATCGAACTCTTAGGTATCGATGGATTAACCTTGAGGCTTTACAACAAGCACGCTAATTTTGGCGTTTTGTACCACTTTGGCTGCAACAGAGCCCAATACGGCTTTGTTAAGCTTTGAACGTTTATGGCTTGGCATAATGATCAAGTCTGCATTCAAAGAATCCGCGTGTTTCAAAATAGCCGCGTAAGGCTTACCTTCTGCAACGTGCGCTTCGTTATCGATGTTGGCGCTGGTTAAGCTGTTATCCGCCACTTCTTGCAGCTGAGCTTTCACGTCTTTTTTCATTTGGCTAGCGGCATCTTTCGGAAAGTAAGTCGCGACCATAGAATTGTGAATCCCAGGCAATACCGTCAGCAAGTGTACTTTGGCTTGCGAATTCTTCGCGTGCCATACTGCGAGCTCTATTGCTTTATCTGCAAAGCCTTCGTCGTTCAGGTCGACGGGAACCAAAATATTTTTATACATAGCTTATCTCTTTTAAGACAGCGCTGAACTCAACGCTGTCGATTTTAGAATACGTTAAGCTGGAATGGCGTCTTTGTTCGCTCGACGCCTTTGGTTCCAAGCCATAGCAAACAAGATCATCAGAGCGGGAACAAATACCCATTCTTTCATCGGTCTATCTGCTTCCAAGACAACCGATTTGATTTCCCAATCGAAATCGACGCCAGATGCCTCCGCTGGGCTACCAAACTCAACCATATCAACGATCATACGACCTTCAACTTCATTGAGCATTAACCCCATTGATGCCACACGTTCTTCACCGGTTACGGCTGAATCTTCAAATGGTAAACGAACAGTCTTTTCGCTGTAATCACCATCAATATCTTCGCCGCCAACACGCAGTTCTAACGTTTGACCAACATTCAGACCTTCAGCCACTTGAGTGATCTCGTGACCTTCATAATAGTCTTTTGCTGGGTAAAGCATGTCCCACCAAAATCCAGGTCGGAAGAAAGAGAACGTCAGTACAAGTAGAAGCACCGTTTCCCACCATTTGTTTCTCGTAAACCACCAACCTTGAGTCGCGGCAGAGAATATCAGCATCGCAATGATCGAAGAGATAACGGTTAAGAATAGGTGCCACCATGAATCAATGCCCATCATCAGCAACTGAGTGTTAAAGATGAACATGAACGGCAATATGGCGGTTCGGATATCGTAGGTGAAACCTTGAATACCCGTTTTAATTGGGTCGGATTTTGCAATCGCCGCAGCAGCAAAAGCCGCGAGACCAACTGGAGGCGTATCATCCGCAAGTATGCCGAAGTAGAACACAAATAGGTGAACCGCAATCAGTGGAATGATTAACCCGTGAGCTGCGCCCAAGGTAACAATAACCGGTGCCATTAGTGTTGATACGACGATGTAGTTTGCTGTTGTCGGTAAGCCCATACCGAGGATCAAACTGATGATGGCTGTGAATAGCAACATCAAGATGATACTTCCGCCAGAGATGAACTCAACAAAGTCGGTCATCACTAAGCCGATACCGGTCAGCGTCACAACGCCCACAACCGTACCTGCAGCAGCAGTCGCAACACCAATACCAATCATGTTTCGAGCACCAGAAACCAGTGCTTCAGCTAAGTCTACAAACCCTTCTTTCACTTGCTCATTAACGTTGCCTGATTTAGACAAGATAGCCATGAGTGGACGTTGAGTAATCAAGATGAAAATCATGAATACGGTTGCCCAGAATGCAGAAAGACCTGGAGAAAAACGTTCAACGGTTAAACACCAAACCAAAACAACGATTGGCAATAAGAAGTGTAAACCAGACTTAATGGTAGGACCCGGTTCAGGTACTTCAGTTAATTCCGAATCGATGGAAATAGCGCCTTCTTTAGAGTGCTTCGCTGAAATACGAATTAACGCCAAGTAAGCGATAAGTAGAGCAACCGTCACGATTGGGGTAGCTGCATCACCGAAGACATCTTTCGTCCAACCTACACCGTAGTAAACCAAGGCACTGATCACACACAAACCTAGGATGGTACCAGTGAAAGATAGTAGGCTCTGCACGAGTGTTGGAACACGGCGACGCGGAAGCCCTGTCATACCAGCTTTACATGCTTCTAAGTGGACGATGTAAATCAAAGCAATATAAGAAATAAGAGCAGGAAGCAGCGCGGCTTTGATAACCTCAACGTAGGAAATACCCACATATTCCACCATCAAGAATGCCGCAGCACCCATAATTGGTGGTGTTAGCTGACCATTGGTTGAAGCTGCAACTTCTACCGCACCCGCTTTCGTTCCTGGGAATCCGACACGCTTCATTAGCGGGATGGTGAATGTCCCCGTTGTTACTACGTTGGCAATCGAGGAACCAGAAACAAGACCGGACAATCCAGATGCAACAACAGCGGCTTTTGCCGGCCCACCACGCATGTGTCCAAGCAGCGAAAAGGCAACTTTGATGAAGTATGCACCTGCACCAGCGCGTTCAAGCATGGCACCAAATAGTACGAACAAGAAAACGAAAGAGGTTGAAACCCCTAGAGCCACACCAAACACACCTTCTGTGGTTAGCCATAAGTGAGACATCGCCTTATTCAGGCTCGCACCCTTGTGTGCAATCACATCTGGCATATAAGGGCCAGCGAAGGTGTATGTTAGGAATACCGCAGCAACCACCATTAGCGGTGGACCAAGTGCTCGACGAGTGGCTTCTAGTAGCAGCACCATACCCGTTACGGCAGCAACAATATCAAATGTGGTTGGCGCGCCAGAACGACCAGCGAGCTCAGTATAAAATAGGTATATATAAGCGGCGGCAAAACTGCCGGCTAACGCCATCGCCCAATCCACTAATGGGATATGATCGCGAGGCGATGTTTTTAGAGCTGGGTATGCAGTAAAGGCTAAAAATACTGCAAACGTTAAATGGATTGCTCGGGCTTCTGTGTCATTCAGAACGCCAAAATTGAAAATAAATGGCAGGGGTGATGCGTACCACAGTTGGAAAAGAGACCAACAAAGAGGGACAAACCATAAAATCCGACCTGGAATCCCAGCAGGGCTTCGCGCTCCAGTATCGGCTTGTGCCACCATATCTTGCACATCTTGAGACGGTGTTGTTGTCTGCGTCATGTACGTTATCCTTATTATATTTTGGTGTTATATGCTGCAAGTCCAGCAGCAGATCGTTCAATTAATGTAACGAAAAATTCTTAACAAAATGTTAACAAGTTTCATCAGTCTAGCTATTGAGACTGACGAAGACAATGACTTGTGTTTTGAAACAGTATGTCTGTCAAATTGAAGTTGGCATAAACAGGAATAACGATTGTTTGATATGCCAATAAAAGGAGGCGTGAGTGCCTCCTTTTTTGTCAAAGTATTTCTACTGAGTTTATTTTAGTAGACCCACTTCTCTGTAGTACTTCGCAGCACCTGGGTGAAGAGGGATAGAAAGACCTGCTTTTACCATGTCTTCTTTCTTCAGGTTAGCGAATGCAGGGTGCAAGCGCTTAAACGTATTGAAGTTTTCGAATACTGCTTTTGCAACGTTGTAAGCTACGTCATCAGATACGTCTGATGTCGTTACCATAGTTGCAGCAACACCAAAACTCTTAACGTCAGATTCTGTACCACGGTACATACCTGCAGGTACGTTACTGTATGCGTAGTAAGGGTTACCAGCAACGATTTCATCGATGTTGCTACCCGTTGCAGAAACTAGTTTTGCATCACATGAGGTTGTGGCTTCTTTGATTGATCCATTTGGGTGACCAACCATGTAGATGAACGCATCGATCTTGTTATCACAAAGTGCCTGAGAACGCTCAGAACCTTTTAGTTCAGATGCTAGCTTGAAGCTGTCGTTCGTCCAGCCAAATGCATCCATAACAACACCCATTGTTGCGCGATCACCAGAACCAGGGTTACCGATATTTACGCGCTTACCTTTAAGGTCTGCTACGTTATCGATACCTGCATCTGCACGAGCAATAATGTTGAATGGTTCAGTGTGCAAAGAGAACATAGCACGTAGTTTTTTGTACGGACCTTGCTCTGAGAATTTGCTTGTACCGTTGTAGCCATGGTATTGCCAGTCAGATTGAACAACGCCAAAGTCCAGTTCACCAGCACGGATGGTATTTACGTTGTAAATAGAACCACCAGTAGATTCAACTGAACAACGAATGTTGTGTTCTTTGCGACCCTTGTTCACAAGCTTACAAATTGCACCACCAGTTGGGTAATAAACGCCAGTTACAGAGCCTGTGCCAATGGTGATGAACTCTTGAGCATGAACAGAACCAGCGCCAGCTACTGCTGCAGCAATCGCACTGATTTTTACAAGGTGTTTAAATGCCATGAATTTCCCTTCCTTATTTTCATTATTCGCCACGAATGTGGAATAGCTTCCTATTGGAAACGGCATCTTTTTCAGTCCATTAGATGAAAAAGTGGCTGAATAATAGCAAAAATCTGGTTGGAAATTACAAGAATGTTAATTTCTATAGATGATAAGTCTAGAGTTGAAAAGGAATAAGGGAAACGCCTAACCCCATAAAGTCTTTGTTTTTCATGGGGTTAGATATTTGTGATTAGTTTAGTCGCAGATTGCCTTAAATGTGCGTTCGATCACAATAGTAGTGAAATGAGCTATTTATCATTTGCACTGGCGTTAATTAGCCATGGTAATCAAATAAATCACAAACGGAGTCATACAGTTCCTTGGTAGGAACGGGGAGCGTCGGAGTAATAAAGATAGTGTCATCACCAGCGACAACACCTAATATGCCTTCTGATTTTCCTAGGGAATCTAACAACCTAGCGATAAGCTGTGCGGCTCCAGGACCGGTATGGATGACAACCAGCGCGTTGTTGTGGTCTATGTCCAACACTAGCTCTCGTAGAGAACTTGATACGGTAGGGACTCCAAGTTCTGCAGGAAGACAGTACACCATCTCCATTTTAGCGTTTCTTGTACGAACAGCGCCAAACTTGGTGAGCATTCGAGATACTTTGGACTGGTTTATATTTTCAAAACCTTCAGCTCTCAGAGCATCGACGATTTCCCCCTGTGAACCAAAGCGTTCTTCTTTTAATAGTGCTTTAAAAGCACGTACAAGGTTGTCTTGTTTTTCTGTATTTCGCATGATTCTCAATTTCATATAGTTAAAACTATTTTTGTTATTTTTGCATAGATAATGCACCTTCACCAACTTCTGCCCAATTTCTGCTACTAAAGTCACTTGTACTCATTCTTTTACTCTTAGATGAAAAGTTCTAAATTTCGGTGCTTTTAGGTGAGATTTATGCCACAAATATTTTAATCAAACTTGTTGTATGCTCTGGGTTTTAAGAGCATTCTCTTGCTTCATTTTGTAGCACGAAAAGGTCGATTTGCGCGAAGTCGCAAAGATGTCGTTAATTAATTGTAATAAGAACGTAGTTACTATAGTTTCTTATCTACAATTTAGGTTAGAAAAACCAACTTACAAAGGTTTCATACCTTAACGTGAAGTATTGCTAAATTACCCAAGGAGAATAACCATGAAAGTAGCCGTAATTGGTGCCGCAGGAGGCATTGGCCAAGCACTCGCACTTCTACTAAAGAACCGTCTACCAGCTGGATCTGATCTTGCTCTTTACGACATCGCACCTGTTACTCCGGGTGTAGCGGCAGATTTGAGCCACATCCCAACTCCGGTTTCAATTAAAGGTTATGCAGGCGAAGACCCGACTCCAGCACTAGAAGGTGCAGACGTTGTGCTGATTTCTGCAGGTGTTGCACGTAAGCCGGGTATGGATCGTGCTGATCTGTTTAACGTTAACGCTGGTATTGTTAAATCACTAGCTGAAAAGATTGCCGTAGTTTGTCCAACAGCCTGTGTTGGTATCATTACAAACCCTGTAAATACTACTGTACCAATCGCTGCTGAAGTTCTTAAGAAAGCAGGCGTTTATGACAAGCGCAGACTGTTTGGCGTGACCACATTGGATGTGATCCGTTCTGAAACTTTCGTTGCTGAATTAAAAGACAAAGATCCAGGCGATATTCGTGTACCTGTTATTGGTGGTCACTCTGGTGTGACTATTCTTCCTCTTCTTTCACAAGTGGAAGGTGTAGAGTTTACCGATGAAGAAATCGATGCTCTAACAAAACGCATTCAAAATGCTGGTACTGAAGTTGTTGAAGCGAAAGCTGGTGGCGGTAGCGCAACCTTGTCTATGGGACAAGCTGCATGTCGATTCGGTCTATCACTTGTGAAAGCGCTTCAAGGTGAAGAAGGCGTAGTTGAGTGCGCATACGTCGATGGCGGCAGTGAGCACGCAGAGTACTTCGCGCAACCAATTAAATTGGGTAAGAATGGCGTAGAAGAAGTCTTGAGCTACGGTGAAATCAGCGCTTACGAGCAAGCTGCACTGGATGGCATGCTAGATACGCTTAAAGGCGACATCAGCATCGGTGTGGACTTCGCTAAGTAAGTTCTCCCAATATCGAGAAATAAAAAACCGACCATGTGGTCGGTTTTTTTGATCTTGTGGAACTACTTTTTACTTATCAACGACAAGTTAGAGATACAGGGCACGCTAAGCTTCACATATAGATAGGCTATGTATATAGACGAGTAGGGATATAGAGAAGCAAGTAAATAGAGGAAGAAAATGACTCCCTCTATTATATGGCTAAACCTTCAGCTACTTACTACGTTTAACCGCCATGTGAGCCAAGGTAACGAGAGCTTGCTTATATTCTGACTCTGGTAGTACGTTGAGCTCTGCAATGGCTTTATCGGCCTCTTGATGAGCAAGACCCGACGTGTATTCCAAAGAAGCCGTATCACGCATCGCTTGCATGATGTCATCAAAGCGCTCCATGCCATTCGATTCTTCAATCGCTTCACGAATCATCGCTCTCTGCGCGTCAGTACCATTTTGCATGGCATATAAAAGAGGCAAGGTTGGTTTGCCTTCCGCAAGGTCATCTCCAACATTTTTACCCATATCTTTGCCGTCGGATGTGTAATCCATAACGTCGTCAATGAGCTGGAATGCAGTGCCTAAGTATTTTCCATAGTTCTGCATTGCCTTTTCGACTTCTGGAGAAGCATCAGTCAAAATCGCTCCAATCTGAGTTGCAGCTTCAAACAAACGTGCTGTTTTTGAATAGATGACCTGCATATAGCTTTCTTCAGTTGTATCAGGGTCATTACAATTCATTAATTGCTGTACTTCTCCTTCAGCAATAATGTTGACCGCATCACTCATTAATTCGAGGATCTCCATGGATCCAAGTTTCGTCATCATCTGAAAAGAGCGCGTATAAATAAAGTCTCCCACAAGTACACTGGCTGCATTTCCAAACGCTGCATTGGCGGTGGCCTTGCCACGACGCATATCTGATTCATCAACAACGTCGTCGTGTAATAAAGTGGCAGTGTGAATGAATTCAATAAAGGCTGCAGCGGTGGTATGGCTATTACCTTCATAGCCCAGTGCGCGAGCAGACAATACAGCAAGTAGCGGACGAATACGTTTGCCGCCACCACTTACAATATAAAATCCTAGTTGGTTAATTAAACTCACATCAGAGTTAAGTTGAGCAAGGATGGTTTCGTTCACTTTTGCCATATCATCGGCTGTGAGCGCTTGGATAGCTTTAAAATCCATTGTTCTTCCGGCTGAGGTTATACCCTATAAGGCTTAATGATTTTTATTAATTGCTGAATATTACACTAAAAATCGTTGCGAAATACATTATCTAACGGCATGATTGGCACACTTTTCTTTGGCGATTAGCTTTTCGCCAATTTTTTAAAAATATGGCTTGTCATGGGGATAGCCTTTCTGTAGAATCTGCGCCCTATTGATGATTAGTTTAGCGCACACCCAAATTGCTCACATAGCATAGGCTGTGCGGAAAAAGCGGAGTAAAATATGTACGCTGTTTTCCAATCTGGTGGTAAACAACACCGTGTAAGCGAAGGTCAAACTCTTCGTTTAGAAAAATTAGACGTTGAAACTGGCGCAACTGTTGAGTTCGACAAAGTTCTTCTTGTAGCTAACGGCGAAGAAATCGCTGTTGGTGCTCCTCTTGTAGAGGGTGGCAAGGTAACTGCTGAAGTGGTTAAGCACGGTCGTGGCGATAAAGTTAAAATCGTTAAGTTCCGTCGTCGTAAGCACTCTCGTAAGCAACAAGGCCATCGTCAGTGGTTCACTGAAGTGAAAATCACTGGCATCAACGCTTAATAGATATTAGGAGAGTTTAACAATGGCACACAAAAAAGCTGGCGGTTCTACTCGTAACGGCCGCGATTCAGAAAGCAAACGTCTTGGTGTTAAGCGTTTCGGTGGTGAATCTGTTCTTGCAGGTAACATCATTGTTCGTCAACGTGGTACTAAGTTCCACGCTGGCACTAACGTTGGTATCGGTAAAGACCACACTCTTTTCGCTCTTACTGAAGGTAAAGTGAAATTTGAAGTTAAAGGTCCTAAAAACCGTAAATTCGTTAGCATTGAATCTGAATAAATTTAGTTTCTAGCTGAATTCAAAAGCCCTGCCGATTCGGCGGGGTTTTTTATTTATGACAGAGCCAAAAGCAAGATCTCGTCATTATCTAAATGATAAATATCGAATTCTTTTTTTAGATGGTCTTTCTTTTTGTTCCTGAATGCAGACCGATCCTGGATCTCAGGTGATCGATCTTACATCTGGATCTGCTAGAATTTATACCACTTTACTCAGGTGGTATTGCAACGCACAAAATGCGGAGTAAAAAATGAAATTCGTTGATGAAGCGGTAATTAAAGTAGATGCTGGCGACGGCGGTAATGGCGTTGTTAGCTTTTGGCGTGAGAAATTTGTCGCCAAGGGTGGTCCTGATGGTGGTGACGGTGGTGATGGCGGTGATGTTTATGTCCAAGCGGACGAAAACCTGAATACCCTTATCGACTATCGTTTCCAACGCTTTTACAACGCTGATCGTGGCGAAAACGGTCGCGGTGGTAACTGTACTGGTAAACGCGGTAAAGATATCGTCTTGAAAGTGCCTGTGGGTACCCGTGCTGTCGATATCCACACGAATGAAGTTGTGGGTGAAGTAGCCGAGCACGGAAAAAAAATCATGGTCGCGAAAGGTGGTTGGCATGGACTAGGTAACACGCGCTTTAAGTCGTCTGTTAACCGAGCTCCACGTCAGAAAACCATGGGCACAAAAGGCGAAGTTCGTGAATTGCGTCTAGAGCTACTCTTACTTGCCGATGTTGGTATGTTGGGATTACCAAATGCCGGTAAATCTACGTTTATCCGTGCAGTATCAGCAGCAAAACCGAAAGTGGCAGATTATCCTTTTACCACGCTTATTCCAAGCTTGGGCGTTGTTAGTGTGGTTCCTGAAAAAAGCTTCGTGGTTGCGGATATTCCTGGCTTGATTGAAGGAGCTGCAGACGGTGCTGGTTTGGGGATCCGATTCCTTAAACACTTAGAGCGCTGTCGAGTATTGCTTCACATGATCGATATTATGCCCGTTGATCAAAGTGACCCGATTCAGAATGCATTGACGATTATCGATGAGCTTGAGCAATACAGTGAAAAGGTAGCGCAAAAGCCACGTTGGTTGATCTTCAATAAAACAGACTTAATGCCTGAAGAAGACGCTGACGAGTTAATCCAAGAGATCTTGGATGCACTTGGTTGGGAAGACCCTTACTTCAAAGTATCAGCTGTTAATAAACAAGGTACAAAAGAGCTTTGTTATAAACTCGCTGACTTCATGGAAAGCCTTCCTCGTGAAGAAGAAGTGGAAGAGGTCGAAGATAAAGTCGACTTCATGTGGGATGATTACCACAAAGATGCAATGAGTGGTAAAAACGTTATCACAGAAGATGATGATGACGACTGGGACGACGAAGAAGATGACGGCCACGTTATCTACGTTCGAGACTAACCCACACATATTCGTTTTAAAAATGCCGCAAACTTTGGTTGCGGCATTTTTTATTTGTGTAGCAATTGTATAATTTTCGGCTCGTCCAATTGAGAGGCATGGTTATGGATAACAATCAGCGAGAAGTCACTCGGCTTATCGCTCAAGCGGCACAAATGCTCTTGGCTCATGGTGCAGAGAGCACGTTAGTCGGCGATATATCCCGAAGAATAGGGCTTGCAAGCCATATGGATGAAGTAGAAGTCTCTCTATCTGCAAGTTCATTGGTGGTCACAACGTTAAAGTCCGGTAATTGTATCACCACAGCAAGACGCAGCCCCGATCGCGGGATTAACATGAAAGTGGTTACTCAAGTTCAGCGTATCTGCATCTTGATGGAAAAAGGATTACTGGATTGTAAGTTAGCAAAAAGTAAGCTCGCAGACATCAATCCAGAACGTTATAACCGCTGGTTAGTTGTATTCATGATTGGTCTATCTTGTGCATCGTTCAGCCGACTTGCGGGAGGGGATTGGAGCGTTTTCGCCATGACTTTCTTTGCATCTTCTGTTGGCATGATCGTTAGACAAGAAATAGGTCATCGACATTTTAATCCATTCCTCAATTTCTCGATCACGGCTTTTGTTACCACATTAATTTCCGCACAAGCAGTCACGTTTCAAATCGGTAACGAGCCATTTATTGCGATGGCGTCTTCTGTTTTGATGTTAGTTCCGGGCGTGCCCTTGATCAATGCTGTCGCAGACATGCTCAAAGGGTATGTCAACATGGGGATTGCCCGATTCGTTATGGCAAGCTTACTGACGTTGGCAACCGCTATGGGAATTATCGGAGCCATGAACATTGTTGGTGTATGGGGGTGGGTAGGATGAGTCTAATTTTAGCGTTAATTAACGATATGTTCTTCGCCGCCATTCCCGCTGTTGGTTTTGCGTTGGTATTTAATGTTCCGGTCAACGCACTAAAGTTTTGTGCGATAGGTGGTGCTTTGGGGCATGGTAGCCGCTTTTTATTGATGGAATTCGGAATTCCTATTGAGTGGGCTTCATTTCTTGCAGCAACGGTCGTTGGGTTTATAGGTGTGCGATGGTCACATCGATTTTTGGCTCACCCGAAAGTATTCACCGTAGCCGCTTTAATTCCAATGGTACCTGGGGTTTACGCTTTTAAAGCCATGATTGCGTTAGTTGAATTGAACAGCTTGGGGTATAGCGAAGCGCTATTTGGTGACTTAGTAGAAAACTTCTTGAAAGCGATGTTTATCATTGCTGGGTTAGCCATTGGCTTAGCAATGCCGGGTTTGTTATTCTACCGCCGAAAACCCATTGTTTAGTTGCTTCAAAGGACCCAAATGAAGATTAGTATGATTGCCGCAATGGCTCGTAACCGCATAATTGGTAAAGACAATGATATGCCATGGCATCTACCTGCAGATTTTGCTTGGTTTAAGCGTTGTACGATGGGAAAACCTGTCGTTATGGGGAGAAAAACTTACGAGTCTATTGGGCGACCTCTACCTGGACGTCGAAACATTGTTGTGAGTCGCGATCCGAATTTAGCCATTGATGGTGTAGAGACAGTCACCAGTATTGAGCAAGCCAAGTCACTTGTGGAAGGGATTGAAGAGCTGATGATCATCGGTGGCGGCTCAATATACGCAGAGTGCTTACCTATTGCAGACACACTGTATGTAACACATATAGATGCCGATATAGATGGCGACACTCAGTTTCCTGATTGGGGAGAAGGTTGGAAGCAAACGCATCAAGAATTCTTCAGTAAAAATGAAAAAAATGCGTACAACCTGGAGTTTGTTGTTCTGGAAAGAAGTAATTAAATTATTGAAACAGAACTCACCGACAGTTGATTTCTGCTAGAGCTCTGCTTTTTTTGGGGAAATGGAAAAGGAAGAAGTAAAACTTCTTCCTTGAAAAGATAGAGTTATCTATATCGCTTTTTGAGTGAACAACTTTTTATCTTCCCAGCGAATCATCGTCAGCTCACCACCCCAGACACACCCAGTATCTAAGCCGATCACCTTTTCTTGAATTACACCTTCCAAAGCTGCCCAATGCCCAAATAGGATGGCTTTTCCGACATCTTTCTTGTTAGGAAGATCAAACCAAGGCATTAAACTTTCATCGGAAATGTCAGATGGAGGAAGCTTACATGCCATATCTAATCTTCCATCGGAGTGCACAAAACGCATTCGTGTAAATGCGTTAATCGCGTATCGATACCGATCAATGCCTTTGAGCTTCGGACTCCACTGATCTGGCTGGTTATCATACATATTTTCCAGTAACCAAACCCATCTGTCGCTTTGCAAAATAGATTCGACTTTACGAGCTTCTTTACGCGCCGTTTGTAAGTCCCATTGAGGGGAAATACCTGCATGACACATGACAAATTCATCGTGTTCAGCAATAAGCGGTTGCTCACGAAGCCATGCCATCAGCTCGTCGCAATCATCGGCTTCAATAATTGGCGCTGTCTTATCTTTCTTTTTAAGAGGGCTAATACCGTGGTACACCGCTAGTAAATGCAAGTCGTGATTCCCAAGAACCACTTTTGTCGCTTTACCTAGATCTTTGGCAAACCTGAGTGTTTCAAGCGAGCTAGGACCTCGAGCTACAAGATCACCTGCAAACCATAATATGTCTTTTTTCCGGTCAAATTGAGCTGATTCCAGCAATAGGGTCAGCTCTTCAAAACATCCTTGGATGTCACCAACAATATAATTTGCCAATGAATTTTCCTTAATTGAGGATATTGGGTACTGCGAGGCGGAATGGGTCGATATCGGCTTTAAACTCATCGCCCGATTGGTCGTGCATTAGGTAGTGACCTTGCATGACACCTATTGGCGTCTCAATGGCGGTACCACTTGTATAAGTGTATTCGTCGCCAGCGTCAATAACGGGTTGCTCCCCAACGACACCATCACCTTCCACCACCAATTGCTTCTGGTTACCGTCTGTAATAAGCCACTTTCTACTCATTAGCTGTACAGACTGCTGGCTGAGATTTTTGATTGTGATGATATAAGCAAAAACGTATCGATTTTGATCGGGTTGGGATTGTTCAGGCACGTATTTCGTGTGTACCTGACATTTGACACAAGGATGGGATACTTCCATATAAGCGCTCCTTGGATGCAAAAAAGCCTTAAATCCGGTATATGACTTAACTATAACAGACTTAAGGCATTTATCAGCTTTCGAAGCATAGATTCTAGTTAGAGTGGTTAGAATCTAGCCAGTTAGCCATGTCGACGAACTGCTCTAATGTGATATTTTCGGGGCGCATACTCGGGTTTATGCCCAGATTTTCTAACTGTTCTGCCGTTAATAGACCTTTATAACAGTTTCGAATGGTTTTACGGCGTTGGTTAAAGCCTTCGCGACACACCCTATCTAGCCACTTTAGACTGGTGGCAGGGTAGGGGATTTCTTCGTAAGGTACTAAACGCACAACGGCAGAGTCCACTTTAGGTGGCGGAACAAATGCAGTTGGTGGAACTTCCAGTACTGGGACCACTTTGCAATAGTATTGAGCCATTACAGTTAGGCGACCATACGCTTTACTACCTGGAGCTGCGGCTAAGCGATTAACCACCTCTTTTTGCAGCATAAAGTGCATGTCTTGGACGTCTTTATGAAACTCAAATAAGTGGAACATTAACGGCGTAGAGATATTGTAAGGCAGGTTACCAAAAATACGCAGTTTGTTATTCGGTTTAACCAATTGCGTAAAATCGAAACGCATGGCATCGCCTTCGTGAATTGTCAGCTTATCGCCCAATTCTGGGTGATTACGCAGGCGTTCTGCCAAATCGCGGTCTAGCTCAATAACCGTAAATTTGTCGACTTCTTTGCCCACAGGTTCAGTGATGGCACCAAGCCCAGGACCAATTTCAACTAAGTTTTGACCGGGTCTCGGGTTGATCGACGAAACGATTCCATCAATGATATAGGGATCGTTTAAAAAGTTTTGACCAAAACGTTTACGCGCTTTGTGTCCTAAATGGACATCGTTTCTCATTGTTTTTTCTCTACTAATTCGATGGCGTGCGTGAGCGCTGTTTGGAAACTTCCTGTATCCGCCTGACCAGTCCCTGCCAAATCAAGTGCTGTACCATGATCTACTGATGTTCTAATGAACGGTAAACCGAGCGTGATATTAACAGAACGCCCGAATCCTTTGTACTTTAATACGGGTAATACTTGGTCGTGATACATCCCAAGGACAGCGTCAGCTTCTTGCAAGTACTTTTGATTGAAGATTGTGTCAGCAGGAAGTGGTCCAACTAAGTCGTACCCTTTTCCTTGGCGGATCTTGGTAAGGGTCGGTGTGATCGTTTCAATTTCTTCCATACCCAAACAGCCATCTTCACCAGCATGTGGATTCAACCCACATACGTAAATTTTAGGTTCTTTGATAGCGAACTTTTCGACCAAATCCTTATGCAAAATCTCAATGATTTGTTCTAGACGATCTTCAGTGACAGCTTGAGATACATAAGCCAAAGGGATATGCGTTGTTACCAAAGCAACCCGCAGACCCTCCGTTGCCAGCATCATCACAACCAGTGGCGTATTCGACTTTTCAGCAAAGAACTCTGTATGCCCGCTAAATGGGACGCCGGAACGATTAATGACGCCCTTGTGCACAGGGCCGGTGACAATAGCATCAAACTCATCATTCATACAGCCTTGAGCGGCTCTCTCTAATGTTTTGAGTACATAGCTACCGTTAGCTTCATTGAGCTCACCAGCTACAACTTTTGTATCAGTAGGTAAATGATCAACGATGAGCGTCCCGCTTTTTTGTGCGGTTGCTGTGCTATTAGCGTTGTAATCAATGAGATCAACATTAATATTGAGCTGCTCAGCACGCTGATTTAGCATTTCTTTATCGGCGACGACAATGATCTGGTGGTCCCAATTGTGTGCGGAAAGCGCAAGCACGAGATCTGGACCAATGCCCGCAGGTTCACCAGCGGTGACAGCAATTCGTCTAACTGTCATTTTCATCTCCCAGGATTTCGACATAAGCACCAGCACGGATTTCCTGCATCCATGCGCCCACTTCTTCATTGAACTTCCGGTTGAATAGAATTCGGTACGCTTTATTTGTCATTGCGGAGTCTGTTCTATCCACTTGGCGTCTTTCCAATACCTCAACAATGTGCCAGCCATGCACCGTTTCAAATGGCTGACTCAATTGACCGACTGGAAGTGATTCAATTTGGTGCTTGAATTCTGGAACGTAGAGATCGGGCGTTTGAAACCCTAGCTCACCATTGCTTACGGCAGAACCGGGGTCAGCGCTGTATTGCTGGGCAAGATCGCCAAAGGTTCTTTCTCCAGCTTCAATCTGTCGTCTGAACTCATTCAGCTCGCGCTTTGCGCCATCATCACTCAATATGACGGATGTTTTGATCAGAATATGACGAGCATTAACTTCTGTCACGGCAACGGTTTCCAAACCTTTTACATCTTCAAGCTTAATAATGTGAAAACCTACACCGCTTCGGAATGGACCAATAACTGCCCCTTTACCTTGCGTGGTTATTTGATCTGCAAAGATGGTTGGCATTTCTTCTTTTCTTAGCCATCCCCAATCACCACCTTGAAGAGCTTTAGGACCTTTTGAGAAGGTATACGCCATGGTTTTGAAATCTTCACCGCCGTTGATTTTTGAGACGAGTAAACTGGCTTGATCTTCGACTTCTTGCTTCGTTTGAGAATCATTAAATCTCAGTTGAATATGGTTCACTTTGTATTGAACAGTCGCATTGCTCTCTTTGGCTAAAATTTCAGCCAAACCTTCGACTTCAGCAGGAAGGATATTAATTCGGCGACGTACTTGAGCATTTCGTGCTTCAGATGCCGCAATTTCATTTCGTACTTGTTCACGAAACTCTGCGTAGCTCAAACCTTCGCTCGCCAATACCTTACGTAATTGAGGAATGGTTTTCCCTTGATTCGACGCGATTTCTTTAATTGCACTTTCAAGGCGATTATCATCGATTCGGACCCCCAACTTTTCCGCTTGCTGGGTTTGTATGGTGTCTAAAATCAGCTTTTCTAAGACTTGTTCTTTTAGGATATCTTCCGCTGGTAATGATTGATTGGCAGAACGCGCATTAGCACGGATTGTTTTCATTGCCGAGTCAATGTCACTTTTTAAGATGACCCCTTCGTTAACAATTACTTCAACTTTATCAAGCTCGACTGGTTGGGCGAAAGCTTCAAATGAACCAAGCGCTCCTAGTGAACTAAGAGAAACAGTGAGGCTTAGTAGCGTTTTATTCCAGATTTTCATTTATGTTTCCATGTACATCAGGAAGGGTGTTCCTGAAATAATTCGATTAGTTGTTTAGGTAAAATGGGCGTCCATAGCCTAGCGCGTTATCACCACTGGATGGTGTAGGGGCACCTACGCTGGTTCCAAACCCAAATATGCCAAAGTTCAACGCAAAGTTGTCGTCGTAAACCGGTATAGCATTTGGATCTGTTACGAAATTTCCATTCCAACTGCGCAGTTGATTACTGTAAGTAAAACTGACGTACCAACAGTCTGAGCGATACCCTAAATGCGCCATATATTCGATATTTTGTTTAACGGTCAAATCGTAGAAGTACTGAGCGCTCGCGTACCATCTCGGTGTAAACTGATAGGATGCTAACAGACCAGCCTGAGAAATACCCGACTTGGTGATATCCGTTACGTCTAATCCATCGACTGAGTTTTCGATGTACTCTTTGGTTACGTATCGGTAGTTGGACTGAACATAACCTCCGTCGAATCGATATTCCAACGCGCTGTTTGCGAGCTGAATCGCACTGGATTCTATGTCGTATTGAACGCCACCGTGATAGAAAAGGTAATCACTGAAGTTGAAGTCCGTTTCCACCGCCCAAGCGGAGTAATTGGAAGCATTTTCAGCAGAGGACACAGGTTCAAGATAATAGATTTGACCAAAAGAAATGTTCATTCTTTCTTTGTAGTCGTCATCATAAAATCGAGTGGTGGCACCGTAGCTAAACTGATTGGCTTTCTGAATCCTATCCACACCACTGTGCTTACGGCTTCTAAATAAGCCATAGTAATCGGTTTGTAGAAGTGTCGTGTCGTAAAGCCCAATACCACTCTGGTCAACCTCTGGGATATAGAGATATTGGACTTGAGGCTCTAGAGTTTGAATATAGTTTCCAGCTTGTCGTTCTAAATTGAGTAAACCATGAACTCTGACTTCAGGAATGGTTCGTGTTACAGACTCGGTGAGATCTGGATCACTGGTGTCGGTCAGTTCTTGCTGGTAATGCGTTGCTAACATTCTAGCTTCACCCGTTAGCGAACCCCATGGTCTTGAAAAGGGAACCACTACGCCAGGTTCAATGTGTACTCTAGTTGCTGAAGGCTTGTCTATATCATCGGTAACGAATCGACTGATGTGACTAGTGAGGTCGAAGCTCACTCCTGTGTAAAAATCGGGAGCGTAATAGTTGTATTTCAATTGCGGAAGCATTTGATAAGGCTGATTTCCCGCTTCATCTAATATTTGGAAATCTTTTAGAGTAAGGGTTAAATCCCAATCCTGTGTTCGGTATGCGGCACTGCCTGTTTGTAGAAGTTGCCCGTCTTCTCGATTACCAATGCTGGATTTAAAATCTCTAAAATAGTCAATATCACTCGCCATTGAGTAATCGATGTTAACTTTCCACGCATTAGCAATAATTCCATCGTGGCTAAAATTGAATCCCCAGCGCTCATCAAACTCTTCATTTCGCTTGTCTTTACTTATAAATTCGCCATGTAGAGAGCCGGAACCATATGGCGTCAAATAGCGAAATTTACTATCAAGTTGAAGTCCTCGACGTTCCATATAATTGAATTTGGTTAAGAGGTCGTAGTTTGGGGCAATATTCCAATAAAATGGCACGTTCACACTCAAACCATCATTAGTATCAAGGGATACCCGCGGGAAAAGTAGACCCGTTTTGCGTTTATCACCGATCGGCATGCTCATATAAGGGACATAAAAGATCGGCACATCCATGACTTCAAAGCGCGTGTGATAGAAATACGCTTGTTCTTCATCTTGATCGATTTCGATATCGGATGCTTTAACTCGCCATGCATTGTCACCATCCGGGCATGCTGTTAACGAACCATCTTCCATTTCATAGATGGCTTGACCTGTCTTTAAAATACGCTTGGCATCTCCACGACCCGCTTCACAGAGGAAACGGTATTGCGTGTTTTCCATTGTGACTAATTCGTCATCAATATTAGATGTGACCAAATCAGATTGGGATTTAATCTGGCCATCACTAAAACGGACGTTACCTTCCGCTTTTAATGTATTTTCTATCGGGTTATGAGTGACAGAATTAGCCTGCATTTGGCGATGAGCCTGTGTAATCACTACATCACCTTTATAGACGGCACTTTTTCCGGCTTGTGCAGTCACACTATCGGCTTTTACGAAAGCGGGTTGCTCGCTGACGTCGGTTGCGCCCACTTCGGGAACGTAACATTGGTCAATAGTGGGCATTTCCTGCACACTGTTGTCTTTGAGAGTATCGGCTTGAGTCGAAGGCACTGAAAGTGCAGCTGTTATTGATGCTGCCAAAAATGTGCGGGAAGAAAAAGACATCGAGTTGAGCTATCCTGTGAAACCTAATCCATTCGGTAATGTTGTCGGATACCGAATACAAATATCGTCCTTTATCATAAAGGAATTTATATTAACCGACACTATAAGACCGCTTTACTTAGTAAAAATTCATAGATTGAGAGCACAATAATGCAGATTTTCGGCAAAATCCTAGGTTTTTTCTTCGGATTCCTGTTTGGCAATATTCCGGGGGCGCTTCTTGGGCTTTTTTTAGGGCATCAGTTTGATAAGGCCAGAAACCGCCAATCACGTGGTTTCCAATCGTCTGGTGGACCTAAAGGCTTTGGTGGTCCTTCTCAGGCAGAGAAACAGGCAGAATTCTTTAAAAGTGCTTTTGCCGTTATGGGACATGTTGCCAAAGCAAAAGGGCAAGTGACCAAAGAAGAAATCCAACTGGCATCTGCCATGATGGAGCGTATGAGCTTACACGGTGAGCAGCGAACGGCGGCGCAAGAAGCCTTTCGTTCTGGTAAATCTTCAGATTTTCCATTGGAAGAAACGCTTGCCAGTGTTCGAGTCGCAACAGGTGGACGCTTTGCTCTGCTACAGTTTTTTTTGGAACTGCAAATTTCAGCTGCCTTCGCTGATGGAGATTTACATCCTAGCGAACGCAATGTATTACATGTCATTGCTAAGGGGCTTGGCTTCTCATCTCAGCAACTTGAGCAAAGGCTGCAAATGCAAGAAGCAGCTTTTCGTTTTCAGCAAGGCGGTTTTGGTGGAGGGCATTCTGGTCATCAGCACAGTGGCTCATCTGGTCAATGGCAAGCGTCGTCGGCAAGCCAGTTACCTGATGCATACAAAGTACTTGGGGTAGCGGAAAGTTCGGATTCGAAAGCAGTGAAACGAGCTTATCGAAAATTAATGAATGAACACCACCCAGATAAATTGGTTGCGAAAGGTTTACCACCGGAAATGATGCAAGTAGCAAAAGAGAAGGCTCAGGAAATCCAATCGGCTTACGATCTTATAAAGAAAGAAAAAGGGTTTAAGTAGCCAAGGTTTGGAGAATAAATAGTAAGAGAGGCTCTCTTATTTCACCAACTCAACAACTCACCAAGTGACGATACGAGAGTTTGCTTTCAGTAATATCAAGGAGAAGATATGTATCAGGATGTACTCAATTTTTGGTTTGAAGAACTGAGCCCTAAAGATTGGTTTGCGGGGGGAGAAGAACTTGATTCTTTGATCAGCGAACGTTTTGGTTCGGTGCATGCTATGGCAGCTCAGAGTGAGTTAAATGAATGGCGAGTGAGTGCGCAAGGCAGGCTAGCAGAAGTCATTGTACTTGATCAGTTTTCTCGTAATATTCACAGAGGTTCTCCCAATGCATTTTCTTGTGACCCACTTGCTTTGGCACTCGCTCAAGAGACCATTCAGCAAGGGCTAGATAAGTCAATATCTCAAACAGAGAGAACGTTTTTGTATATGCCTTTCATGCATAGCGAATCGTTAAAAATTCATGAGAAAGCCGTCGAGCTATTCAAGGAAAATGGCGTTGAAAATACCTTAGATTATGAATATAAACACAAAGTGATTATTGAGCGATTCGGTCGATACCCTCATCGTAATGACATATTGAATCGGGTATCAACGGAAGAAGAAATTGAATTTCTAAGTCAGCCGGGGTCGAGTTTTTGAGTGGCTTCCTTTTGAGTACAAAATTAGGTCCGTACTCCTAGTAATCCAAGGTTATTGCTTGTTTAGATCCCAATCGTAGTCGTATTTGATGTTACTGTCAGTCGTTAACTTCAAGTCGGTACGGTATTGTTTTAAGTGAGCAATAACGCCGGCTTCATTTCCGCCAAAATCAGCAACAAACCACTCGTAGATAGAAGACAGCTGGGCATCATTTCCGTTTACCACGACACCTTTATCATTGTTCACAAAGCTTGAAGCAGCTTGCTCTAGAAGTGTTTCTGTATTTTCAGCTGTAAATGCTGATAGCTGAAGGTTAGGGCAGCCAAGGCTTGCACAATTCACAGCATAGTGTGTGCGAGGATCATTCCATATCGGTCTTAGAATTCGGTGCTCAATGTCGTTCAGTGTCAGATCTTTTCCTGCAATATTGACGACGTCATCCCCCCAAGGACCAAAAGTAAATAATCCCCCCAGTTTAGTGATTGATTTAAGCGGATAGTTATCGACGATCAAATCTACTGTAATCGCATTATATAAATTGACCCAGTAAGCGTATTGCTGGGCTTTTGAATAATCACGTGGGTCAATATCCGCTAGGTTTTTGATATAACCTTTCAACGCATTTTTATCAGAAGAGGAGACATTTGCGTAATCAAATAGATGATGTTGACCAGAAGCCGCTAAATACTTATTAAGAATAGAATCCCAAGCTTGATGTGAAATAGTCGCATTATTGGTTTCATTACTTTGATTCCAGTATGCCCAAAGGTCAGACTTTGGTGCTGCAAACGATAGGCTAGAAAAAAGAAGAATAAATACAGTAAATAGATTTCTCATGGTGGCTTCAGGTTTCTTAAGTTAATTGAGTTAGTATAGAAGACCTAGAGCAGTCAGAAATTCTTTCGTGAAAATGAAAAAAGCCCCAACGGGGGCTTTCATTCATGGTGTGATTTCAGTCTAACTAAGCTAAGAAATTGGGTATCTTGGACTCAAATTCAGAGATTTTTTCTTCGTGTTGAAGCGTTAACCCAATGTTATCTAAGCCATTAAGAAGGCAATGACGACGAAATTCATCAATCTCAAAGCCGTATTCTTTACCATTGGCTCTAACCTTCATAGCCTCGAGATCCACTTCCACTTGCGCGCCTTCATTACCGTCTACAAATTGGAAAATTTCATCGACTTCTTGTTCTGTGAGACGAACCGGAACCATCTGATTGTTGATTGAGTTGCCGTAAAAGATATCGGCAAAACTTGGCGCAATCATTGCCCTAATTCCGTAGTCTGCCAACGCCCAAGGCGCGTGCTCACGAGATGATCCACAACCAAAGTTTTCTCTTGCGATTAAGATAGAAGCACCTTTGTATCGCGGTGCGTTCATGACAAAATCTGGGTTTGGTTGTTTACCAGCATCGTCTAGAAAGCGCCAATCGTGGAACAAGTGTTTACCAAAACCTAAGCGAGAGACTTTTTGTAAAAACTGCTTTGGAATGATGGCATCGGTATCCACGTTGGCTGCATCTAAAGGAACAACCAGACCTGTATGTTGCTTAAAACCTGACATGATTACTTCCCTATTAATTCAATTCACGGATATCGACAAAATGACCAGCAATCGCTGCGGCAGCGGCCATGGCGGGGCTCACTAGGTGAGTTCGACCATCGCGACCTTGGCGTCCTTCGAAGTTACGGTTACTGGTTGATGCACAACGCTCATGTGGACCTAGGCGATCGTTATTCATGGCTAGGCACATAGAGCAGCCCGGCAAGCGCCATTCAAAGCCAGCATCGATAAAGACTTTATCCAGTCCTTCCAGCTCGGCCTGAGATCTCACTTGCTCCGAACCCGGAACAATGAGTGCTTGTACGTGGTCAGCAACTTTATTGCCCTTAGCAATCGCAGCGGCGGCACGCATATCTTCAATACGCGAGTTGGTGCAAGAACCAACAAAGACTTTGTCAACTTTGTAGTCAGACAGCTTTTTACCAGCTTCGAGTCCCATGTAAGCCAGCGCTTTTTCAGCTGATGCTTTTTCTACAGGATCGGCGAAGCTGTCAGGTTCAGGAATGGTGGCATCCACCGCAATCACTTGCCCTGGGTTGGTTCCCCATGTCACTTGAGGTTTGATCTCGGTAGCATCAAGAGTGACAACGGCATCAAATGTTGCGTCGCTGTCTGTTTTCATGGATGACCAGTATTCAACTGCGGCATCCCAGTCTTCATCCGAAGGTGCAAATTTTCGGCCTTTAATATAGTCAAAGGTAGTTTGATCAGGCGCGATTAGGCCCGCTTTCGCCCCCAGTTCGATGGCCATGTTACAGACCGTCATTCGACCTTCCATTGTGAGATCGGTGATGGCTTCACCACAAAACTCAACCACGTACCCTGTACCACCCGCAGCAGTTGTTTTACCGATGATGGCTAAAACAATATCTTTAGCCGTTATGCCTTCAGCCACCTTGCCTTTTACCTCGATTTTCATCGTTTTGGCACGGGCTTGTTTCAATGTTTGAGTTGCTAGAACGTGTTCAACTTCCGACGTACCAATACCAAAGGCCAAAGAACCAAAAGCGCCGTGGGTAGCAGTGTGCGAATCACCACAAACGATGGTCATTGCAGGAAGCGTGATACCAAGCTCTGGACCCATGACATGCACAATGCCTTGGTATTTATGATTGATGTCGTAAAGCGTGACGCCGAATTCTTCACAGTTCTTGGACAGCGTTTCCATTTGGATACGAGCCATTTCGCCGGAGGCATTGATGTCTTTTGTTTGGGTGGATACGTTGTGATCCATGGTGGCAAATGTCTTGTTTACTTGACGAACTTTTCTGCCTTTTTCACGCAACCCATCAAACGCTTGAGGAGAAGTAACCTCGTGCACCAAATGACGGTCGATGTATAAGATCGGGTTTTCGCCCTCTGCCGCAACCGCGACATGAGCGTCATAAATTTTTTCGTATAATGTTTTCGACATTGCTTCTTCCTTGAGCGAAGCGCTCTGTATTTCTATCTTAAAGTTAAGCAGAAAGTGATCACTGAACGGTGAGTGATGCACCTTCATGCTAACTTTGAACTGTCTTGTAGATTAATCTGTTTTGCGACTTTTTCCGCACGTTAAAGCGATGGAATGATTACGCGTTAACATGACTATGCGTTAACTATGTACTGAGCAATCTTGTCGCCCATTTCTGATGTCGATAGCGCAGGTTTGTTCCCCGCTAAATCACCGGTTAACTCACCAGCTTCAAGCGCTTTCGATACAGCGGTTTCAATATCGAGTGCTGCCGCTTCTTCATTTAAACTATAACGTAGCATGAGCGCGGCAGATAAAATTTGAGCAACAGGGTTTGCAATATTTTTACCTGCAATATCAGGAGCGCTTCCGCCAGCGGGTTCATACAAACCAAATTTGCTTTCATTCAGGCTAGCAGAAGGAAGCATGCCCATTGAGCCAGTAATCATGGCGCATTCATCTGAAATAATGTCACCAAAGATATTGGAACAAAGCATGACATCAAATTGAGATGGATCTTTGATCAACTGCATGGTGGCGTTATCGATGTACATGTGAGAAAGCTCGACATCAGGGTAGTCTTTTGCGATCTCTTCAACGACTTCACGCCATAAGATTGAACTCTGAAGTACGTTTGCCTTATCAATTGAGCAGACTTTTTTATCTCTTAAGCGTGCAGATTCAAAGGCAATTTTTGCAATACGCTCTATTTCGTAACGATGGTAAACCTCAGTATCAAATGCTTTTTCGTTTGGTCCTTCACCTTCACGACCTTTTGGCTGACCGAAGTAAATGCCGCCAGTCAATTCACGTACAACAACAATATCAAAGCCGTTACCAGAAATGTCTGCACGTAGAGGTGAGAAAGATTCTAAGCCCTTGTGAATTTGGGCTGGACGAAGATTACAAAACAGTTGGAAGTGTTTACGCAAAGGAAGTAATGCACCACGTTCAGGTTGATCGTTAGGTGGAAGGTGTTCCCACTTAGGTCCACCAACGGAACCAAATAGAACAGCATCGGCATTCTCACAGCCTTTTACTGTGCTTTCTGGTAGCGGACAACCATGGTTATCAATTGCAATGCCGCCAACATCATGCTCTTCACGCGTAAAGGTGATGCCATGTTTCTTTTCAATCGCATCCAGTACCTTGTGAGCCTGTTGCATGACTTCCGGACCAATTCCGTCTCCCGGTAATACGGCAATGTTGTAGCTTGAGCCTGCCATGGTGAAATATTCCTTGTTAGTTAAGTTGTGTTTGAATTTTGAGAGTAAGCAAATTTAGTGTTAGAGAAACTAGGCAGAAAGACGCGTTATGCTCGCGATGATCAATTCTGCCTATGCTTTACCCTGTTTTTATACTGTCTCTATCTTATCTTTTTTTTGCTTAATGTCAGCAATTTGGTCTGCACGATGAATACTGTTAATAACATGCAGTAATGCTTGACCTGAAGCTTCAATAATATCGGTGGATACACCCGTACCGTGGTATTTTCTGCCTTTATAGTTGGCGATGATGTCTGCTTGACCTAAACCATCTTCGCCTTCACCTTTTGCAGTGAGATCGAATTTATCCAATACAATGTCATACCCAGTTAAACGGTAAATACATTGGTAAAGCGCATCAACAGGACCGTTACCAACCGCAGCTTCGCATTTCTCCTCATCACCACACTTCAATTTTATGCTGGTGGTTGCCATTAAACTTCCAGATTGGACGCTTAAATAATTCAGTTTGAAGAAGTCATCTTCTTCACGAAGGTTGGCAAAATGCATTAATGCTTCTAGGTCGTAATCGAACACCTGCCCTTTTCTGTCAGCAAGTTTTAGGAAGTCGGCATAAAGCGTATCTAAATTGTACTCGTTTTCGCCATAGCCCATAGTATCCATATGGCTTTTAACCGCCGCACGACCACTTCGGCTCGTTAGGTTCAATGCTTGATTTTTCAGACCAATCGACTCAGGCGTCATGATTTCGTAGGTATTTTTGTTCTTCAACATACCATCTTGGTGAATGCCTGAAGAGTGGCTGAATGCGTTAGTTCCTACAATAGCTTTGTTGCTTTGAATCGGCATGTTGCACAATTGGCTAACCAACTTACTGGTGCGGTGAATCTCTTCGTGTTTAATGGCGGTTTGCACTCCCAATAACTCAGAGCGCGTTTTCAAGATCATCGCCACTTCTTCTAGTGCACAGTTACCTGCACGCTCACCGATACCGTTAATTGTCCCTTCGATTTGACGAGCACCGGCTTGAACTGCGGCAATAGAGTTCGCGACGGACATACCCAAATCGTCGTGGCAGTGAACTGAAATGATGGCTTTATCGATGTTTGGAACACGATTAAACAGCGTTTCTATAATGCCTGCGAATTCACCTGGAATGGTGTAACCAACGGTATCTGGAATATTAATAGTGCTGGCACCAGCGTCGATAGCGGCTTCTACCATACGACATAGATTATCGATTGGGGTACGACCCGCATCTTCACAAGAAAATTCTACATCATCGGTATGCTGACGAGCTCGCTTTACGGCTTGCACGCCCATCTCAACAACGTCTTCGTAGCTGCGGCGCAGTTTATCTTGAACATGGACCGTTGAGGTGGAAATGAAAGTGTGAATTCGAAAGGCTTCGGCCACTTTCAACGCTTCTGCTGCTACATCAATGTCTTTCGCAACGGCACGAGAAAGACCACAAATGCGGCTATTTTTAACATTTTGGGCGATGGTCTTTACCGACTCGAAGTCGCCCGGAGAAGAAACGGGGAAACCCGCTTCAATAACATCTACTCCTAAACGTTCGAGTGCATAAGCGATCTGCAGTTTTTCCTTAACGGTTAAACTTGCTGATAAAGCTTGTTCGCCATCACGCAAAGTTGTATCGAAAATAATGACTTGATCGCTCATGTTTGCTGTCCTTTTCCTGTTGGTTAATCGTTTTCTGTCCGCAGATGCCGATTTTCTATTTTCTTAAGCTATAAAAAAACCCGCATTTGAATGCGGGTTTTGAGAATCTTATGTGGTTATTTTTCTTCCACTGCCTACCCGCGCGATCGATTCACGATAAGGAGGAGGCTTAGCAGGATAGAAAAACGAGATGTCATGTAAAACATTTCCACAAAATTAAGTTAACAAATTAGTACCGTACTCCTGATGATGCGTCAACCTTTTCGTTGTTTTTTTCTTCATATCGGAGCAGTTCCGCGGTGAAATCCCATAAACGTGTCGAATTTAACAAATTCAAATCGAAGTTACTTAATTATTCAAATGATTAAATAGTGATTAATTATTCTACTATCGTGATGAAATTTTGGTCTCTATAATTAATCGGATGATTAATTCTGGAGATCGAAATGAGCCGAAAAGTTGGGCGTCCTGCCGAAAAGACTGATGCCAGAGAAAAGCTTATTTTAGAAGCAAGGAGACTTTTTACCTTGCATCCTTATGAAAAAGTATCGACCCGTTTATTGTCTGAGAATGCTGGCGTCAATATGGCAATGATTCGATATTACTTTGGTAGTAAAGATGGGTTGTTTGAAACCATGCTACGAGAAACACTGGCACCCATGAAAAATCACATCAGCAATATTGCCGAGCAAGGAAGTGGCAATGGTTGTAGAGGTGACAAAGACAGTGCAAGTGAGCATAGCGGTGAATGTAGTAAGAGTAGCAGCAGTGATTTCACGGGCATAATGAAAACCTACTACAGCATGATGGTGAAAAACCCAGATTTCCCACGGTTGGTTGCCAGAATCATGATGATGGATGAAGGAGCCGTCCAACGTCAGATGATGGAAAAGGTATTTATGGAAATCGCGATGCCTGCTCAGAAGCTCATTTTCCAGTCGATGCAAAACAATGGTGTGATAAGAGATGACCTTGACCCTATGCTGTGTAAGGTAAGTTACATTAGTTTAATGGTCTTCCCATTTATCGCCCCTCCTCAGCTTTTAAAAATACACGATGTCACATTGGATGAAGATTTTCTTGCTAGGTTGTTAGAGCACAACCTGCAACTATTGTCCCGTGGCTTTTTATCCTCCCCCCTTGAAGATCACAAGGAGTAATCGATGGCGTTTAACCGTAAATTACTGTTCTTTCCGGCGTTAGCTGTCGGTATCGTTATTCTTATTCTCGCTGTAAAACTTAAACCCACTCCTCCGACAAAACCGGCTGGTGATCGTGCTCGATTGGTCGAAACCATGCCGCTTGAATTGAAAGCAATGGCACCTGTGGTGATCGGTTTTGGCAAAGTCACGCCTAAATTGGAATGGAAAGCTATCGCGGAGGTATCTGGCAAAGTGGTGTACAGACACCCTCAATTGGAAAAGGGACGAATGTTGCCCGCTGGAACAGAAATTCTAAGAATCGATCCTCTGGATTACGAATTAAAACTGGCACAGACCGAAGCCGATCTCAGTTCAAGTAAAACCCAGCTAGCGAAACTCGATCTTGAAAAAATCAATTTAACCAACACGTTAAAGATCGAAGAAAACCGCCTGGCAATAAGCAAAACGGAATTAAACCGTAAGAAAAATTTGCGAAAGAAAGGGCTCACATCTCAGTCGGATGTGGATCAACAAACTCAGTCTTATTTATCACAGCAAAAACTCGTTCAAGACATGCGAAATCAACTCGCTCTTTTTCCAGATGAACGCAAAGTGGCATTAGCGCAAGTGAAAGTGAATGAAGCAAGACTGGACGAAGCCCAGCGATCTTTAGATAAGACGTCGATTGTTTTACCTGAAAATCTACGTATCGCGGAAGTCAACATCGAGCAAGATCAAGTCGTCAATTTGCAACAAACGATGATCGTTGCTCATGGTGTCACGACGATGGAAGTGGAAGCGCAATTGCCTCTTCACGATATGAGAACGCTAGTTTCTAGCCTCAGTACTTTCAATAAAGATGAGTATGGAAACCCCATACCAGCTACCGAAGAGATACGGGCGAGCATTGAGTTAACCAGCGGAAGTTTGGCAGCCAACTGGGACGCTAAAGTGGCTCGAGTCAGTGAAACTGTCGACCCTAATCAGGCAACGGTAGGGGTGATTTTAGAGATAGAGCAAGACTATCGCCAGTTAAAGCCCCAGAACTCTCCTCCATTAGTGAATGGCATGTTTGTAAAAGCGGAAATCATTGGGCAAGAAAACCCAAGCTGGGTGATCCCTGAGCGAGCGCTGCACGGCAACCGAGTTTATACCAAAGATGAGCACAATAAGCTGCGGATTAAAAACGTAACAGTACTCTACCGCCGTGATAACCAAGTGATTGTAGATGGCGACCTCGAGCAAGGTGAAGCGCTGATTTTGAACGATTTGCTCCCAGCGATTGAAGGGATGCAACTCAAGACAGCTGAAGCGGCGGAGGTATCGGAATGATTCGATTTTTTGCTAGGCACCCAACTGCCGCTAATTTGTTGATGTTGGGGCTTTTGATTATAGGGATTACGTCATTACCCAAGTTAAAACGTGAGACATTCCCCGAATTTTCTCCGCCATTTATTATGGCAGGGGTTGTCTATCCAGGAGCCTCCCCACAAGAAGTGGAAGAAAGCTTGTGTGTTCGAATGGAAGATGCGGTTGATGGGTTAGCCAATATTGAAGAAACTCGATGCGAAGCGGTAGAGGGATCGGCGCGATTGATTCTTAAGCTGAATGAAAAGGCGGATATCGGCCGAATGCTGGTGGATGTTCAAACCCAGATCAATTCGATTAATGATTTCCCTGATGAGATTGAATCACCTGTTGTAAGGGAAATGGATTGGAATGAGCCTGTTGTGGATGTTGCTATTACAGCCAACACCACTTGGCCAGAGCTTAAAGCCTATGCCGAGCAGCTCAAACGTATCTTGAAGCTTGATTATGGCGTTTCGTTGGTGGATGTAAGTGGTTTCTCTGATCACCAATACCGAGTGGAACTAGATACCATCGCAATACGACAATTAGGGTTAAGCGTTGGTGATATTGCAGAGCAAATTGGCAGACAGAACGTCAAGCTTCCTAGTGGGAATATAGAAACACCAGATAAAAACTTCCTTATCCGTTTTGACGAGCGGAGCATCACACCTAACGAACTGAGCCAGATTGTCGTTGGTTCGGCACCTAATGGTAGTGTTATCAGGCTAGCTGACATCGCATCAATCACCGACAGATTTGAACTAGATGAACAAAAAGTGTTGTTTGATGGTCAACCGTCTGCCGTTCTGAAAATCAGTAAAAATAAAGAAGATGATGCATTAAGAATTAAAGATCAGGTTGCTGAGTTTGTTGAAGCGCAGCGAGCGATTGCCCCCGATGGCGTAACGCTGGAATTAACCAACGATCTCTCTTCTGTTTTGTGGGATCGACTCAGCATGATGCTCTCCAATGGATGGCAAGGGATCGTGTTGGTGTTTGCAACAATGTGGCTGTTCTTTAGTTTTCGCTACTCATTTTGGGTGGCTGCGGGGTTGCCTGTTGCCTTCTTGGGCGGCATGTTCTTAATGGCAAACCTAGGGCTTTCAATTAACATCATGTCTCTCGTTGGGCTGTTGATGGCGATTGGTATCATGATGGATGACGCCATCGTAATAGCAGAATCCATCGCTTCACATCTGGATCGTGGGCAAAGTGTTGATGAAGCCGTGTATAACGGTGTACGTAAAGTCTTTCCTGGTGTGTTGTCCTCTTTTCTAACGACGATCTGCATCTTTGGTAGCTTACTGTTTCTTGAGGGAGAAATGGGTGCAGTGCTCCGTGCGGTGCCTCAAGTACTCATCTTGGTTTTGTGTTTAAGCCTTGTCGAAGCATTCTTGATTCTGCCAAATCATTTGTCCCATTCGTTACACAAGCAAAAAAATGATCGCCCACCCTTAAAATTCAAGCGAGTACTGCTTGAACGTTTTGAGAGTTTCCGTAACAACCAATTGGTATCTGCAGTGACCAAAGTGGTGGAGTGGCGCTATGCCTTTTTAGGAGGAGTATTGGCGACGCTGTTGGCGTCAGTTGCCATGTTGGCTGGTGGTGTAGTGAAGTTTGTGCCGTTTCCTGATTTAGATGGTGACATTGCAGAGGCACGCATCATTCTTCCCCCTGGAGCGTCATTAAGCCAAACAGAGGCAGTCGTTGATCATATCGTACTCGCGGCAGAAAAATTGAACCGAGATTGGAGCGAACGGGTTGAAGGTGGAAGAACTTTAGTTCAGCACGTTACCAGTAGTTACAACGTCAATGCCGATGCAGACGAAGCTGGTCCGCACTTGGCTACGGTACGGCTAGACCTTCTAGGGGCGGAGTCACGCAATACTCTGATTGATGAGTTTGTTGATGCATGGCGCAATGAAGTGGGAGAGCTTGCCCAGCCTGTGTCACTGGTGTTCAAACAACCTACGATGGGACCTGGCGGTCGGGCAATTGAAATTCGTGCCAAACATGATGACCTGTCGGCACTAAAATCGGCATCGATTGAAATGCAAAGCTATCTCAATGAGTTTGATGGCGTGCATGGTGTGTTGGATGATATGAGACTCGGCAAAGAAGAAATACTAGTGAAACTGCGTCAGGGAGCGGAAACCTTTGGGGTTAACGGGCAAATGATAGCGGGTCAATTGCGTTCTGCTTTTTTTGGTCAAACTGCCGACGAAATTCAAATTGGTGTAGAAAACATAAAGATCGACGTTCAGCTTGATAAAAAGCAGGCTGGCGATCTGCAGCAGCTCGCGAATTTCCCCATCATAAAGTCGGATGGCTCTCAAATTCCGCTAGGGGCTATCGCCACATTAGATTTCCAACGTAATTATGTACGAATCCAGCGAGTGGATGGTTTGAGAACGATCAGTGTTTACGGTGACGTAGATAATTCAAAAGCCAGTTCATCAGAGATCATTACTCAGTTCCAAAAAGAAGAAGCACCCAAGTTAATGGCGAAGTACCCAGGGCTAAGATTTGACTTCGAAGGTGAGGCAGAAGATGCAGCCAAAACCGGTAGCTCAATTGCAAGTGGGTTCTTACTCGGTCTATTTGGTGTATTCATTATTCTGAGTTACCAGTTCCGCAGTTACATGGAGCCGTTTGTGGTAATGGTGGCGATACCCTTGGCGTTAATTGGGGTCATCTGGGGGCACTTCTTGCTAGGGCATTCTTTAAGTATGCCAAGCATCATGGGTTTTGTTTCATTGGCTGGGATTGTGGTGAATGACTCTATTCTTCTGGTTCAATACATACGTCATCATGTTGATGAAGGGGATTCTGTGTACGAATCGGTGGTAAAAGCCAGTCGGGAGCGTTTTCGAGCAGTATTCTTGACGTCCATTACCACCGCAGCAGGGCTATTACCGTTACTGACAGAAACGAGCCTTCAAGCACAAGTGATACAACCACTGGTAATTTCCATTGTATTTGGCATATTTGCCTCTACACTATTGGTGCTGTTTATGATTCCTGCTGCGTATGCAGTACTAGCGGATTTTGGGTTGGTACGTAAGCACCAAGAAATCCACTAACAAAAGAATCATAAAGTATTCATGCAAAAGCAATAAGGGGGAAAGAATCCCCCTTTCGTCGTGATTTGACTCTAAAAATAATAATTTTGATGTTTGTTACACTTGAATATCAATAGTATGTAAATACACCATATGCATATGTTACGATGGCTTATCTAAATGCATATCAAATCAGTTGCTCATTGGTTTTACAACAATTCTTCGCTTGGCTGGCAAAGGACGAAAAGCATGAGTGTTGATCCCAAGAGATGCGTATTGAAGCAAGTAACACTTAGCTTGCCGAACAGAAAATATAAGGACCCAATATCAATGTCATGGCAGAAACGCAAAATTCAATTACGCCCACTTTCCATTAAAAGTCTTATCGGGTGTGCAGGATTGATCCTGCTGACAGGATGTCAAAGTACCGGAACAGATTCGAATGCAGCTTCTGCTAACAAAGTGTCTGGTAGTACAAGTTCAGGTTTGGTTAGTACGCAGCTAGACGAGTTTTTTGGTCAGGAAGCGCGAGATCAGTTCTTAAAGCAATCCATTGAAGCACTGGAATCTCAAAATACCAGTGAGTGGCAAGGCATTGATTCGTCCAATAGCGCAAAGTGGCTTATAAAAGTAGCTACTCCAGAAGTGCAATCCATTGAAGTTCACTACCCAGTAGAAGAAGCGGTAGATACCGAGCAAACTTTAACGTTTGTTGGTTTGACACACGAAACGACTACAGCACTAAATTTAAGAACGAGTCCGAGACAATCCAGCCAAAAAATTGGTCAGCTACAAAAAGGTGAAGCCTTCAATGTGCTTGCTCAGGCAAGCGGAAAACCTTGGGTTTTGGTTGAGCAAGAAGGTGATGTTCGCGGATACGTACATCATGACTACATTAAGCCAGCAGGTCCAAAGCAAGATTTAATTGTTTCTAAAGTTGGGATCCAAAAACACTTAGAGACAGAAAAAGAAACATCTGTGTTAGCCGGCAGCTACGTATGTCGAGATTTGCAATACTCTTTCTCTCGCGATGAGAAAGTACAGTTTGGCGAATTTACAGCGTGCCAAAAGCAGCAAGGCTCTTGGTATATTGAAGAAGGCAGTGCCCGAATTGTCAAAGCATCAAACTAAGTTGGTGTGACTTGCTAACTAAGGGGGAAGCGCTCGTTTCCCCTATCAAACTCTTCCCTTTCTAATTGTCATCGAAATACAAACATCTCGTCACTTAGCTGTCACCTGTTTCACCTAATTTCTAATCAGGAAATAGGAAAAGAGGGAGTGGGCTATGCGTGCGATCGAACCCATTGCCAGATTCGATCTGGCATTTTCAAGCTTTTGCTTACAACATCGGTTTAACTTACAAGTAGCAAGAATCAGCAAAGCAGTCTCTCGGAGTGGCGATGGGCATTTCTATGCCGTACTTGGCATTGTGCTTTGGCTGTTCGATTCAATGTCAGGAGGGGAGTTTCTTTCCGCAGGATTGATGGCATTTGCAATTGAGCTTCCCATTTATTGGGTATTAAAAAATAGCTTTAAGCGACGACGCCCTCAAGAGTTAAGTAATCTGCTCACCGCATTTATCACACCTTCTGATCGCTACAGCTTACCATCGGGGCATACCACGGCTGCATTTGTAATGGCGACTATGATAGGGGAGTTCTACCCCAGTTTCTATCTACTAGCCGTTATATGGGCTTCATTTATTGGGCTTTCTCGCATTCTTTTAGGTGTTCATTTTATTACAGACGTGGTTATCGGAGCTGGGCTTGGTCTTGTATGTGCTAAAGCCGCGCTACTGGTTTTGAGTTAGAGGATACGTTGGATCATGAAAATTCTTTACGGTGTTCAAGGTACGGGGAACGGCCATATTGCGAGAGCAAGAGCGATGGCAAAAGCATTCGAAGAACAGAATATCGATGTGGACTTTCTGTTTTCTGGGCGAGATAAAGACAAATATTTTTCCATGGAATCTTTTGGTGATTATCAAACCAGAAACGGGATGAGCTTTATCACCAGTAATGGAAAAATTAATCTTACGCAAACCATACTTCAAAACAGTTTACTCAACATAAAGAAAGAAATTGATGAGTTAGACCTGGGTGGGTACGACGTAGTGATCAATGATTTTGAACCCGTATCGGCTTGGGCTGCCAAAAGGCAAAATGTGCCTTGTATTGGGCTTAGCCACCAAAACGCGTTCCGTTATCAGGTACCCATTAAGGATTCTCGTTGGTTTGATCACTGGATAATCCACTATTTTGCGCCAACAAGTATTCCTATCGGGCTGCACTGGTATCATTTTGATCAACAAATTTTACCTCCTATTGTTCATACAACTTCAGGCTTATCTGAAGACGTCGGTGCATCCATATTGGTATACCTGCCATTTGAATCCTTAGGTGATATTCAAGAATTACTTGATAGATTTGGTCATCAGCACTTTGATTGTTATCACCCAGGCGTTGAGCAAGTCCATGTGTTGGAAAACATCACTTTTCATCCTCTTTCTCATGAGAGGTTTCAAAGTAGCTTGAAATCGTGTTCCGGAGTGATCGCTAATGGTGGTTTTGAGTTACCTTCAGAAGCGCTAACACTAGGGAAAAAACTGTTACTAAAACCGCTAAAAGGTCAATTTGAACAGCAAAGTAACGTTGCCACCTTAGAGCACTTAGGGCTGGCGTCGGCGATGGACTACCTTGACCCTACCGCTGTGCGTAATTGGCTCGATGAACAAAGTGCTGAAAAAGTGATCTACCCAGATGTCGCTGCTTCAATAGTGAATTGGATAATGCAGGGGCGATGGGATTGCGTTCAAGAATTGTGGTCTTTGCTTTGGGATCAGGTGGATTACCCCAGTTATGCGACGATTCAAGGCTAGGTAGAGCGCAGTAAACTCTTGCTGAATCAAGTATCTTGTGGTGACTTGGGTACGTACGTTAATGGGAGGAGAAGGACAATAATACCCCCTAAGATGTCTCTTCTCGTTAACAATTCAGTTCGAATATCAGAACCTTTCTTGTGTCATTTTTGCGACAGCTCTCTCTCAATTGTTATAAAAAGAATCGTTTTAGCTTTTTTTATACCACTTGTATCCTATTGATTAGTAAGACCAAATCATTAAACAGACTAAAAAATAATAATTTAATATTAAACCACTTGTCCTACCCATGGTATTTGGGGATATTCTTGAAAAGAGCGAAAGCATTAGTGCAGTAAATACCAATCAAAGGCTTTCGAATAACCAAGGCTAATGCCTATTTTAATAGAACTATTGATAAGTGAGAGGCAACCCAATGTCGAATAGGATCGAAGCAAGTCAAGCTGTAGCAGGTTATCGAATGGAATCGACATTACGTGGAGTGGACCTAAATTTACTCACCGTCTTTGATGCAGTAATGCAAGAGCAGAATATCACCCGTGCAGCGCACAATTTAGGTATGTCACAACCTGCCGTGAGTAATGCTGTTTCGCGTTTAAAGAATATGTTTGATGATGAATTGTTCATGAGACATGGGCGAGGAATTCAACCCACACAACGTGCTCGTCAGTTATTTGGTCCTGTGAGACAAGCTCTTCAGTTGATCCGTAATGAGTTGCCGGGATCAGTATTTAATCCAAAAACATCGTCTCGTCTTTTCCGTCTCGCAATAAGCAGCCCTTGTGATGTTCGATTTGCACCTGCAATCATGAGTACTATTGCTAAGCAAGCACCAGTGATTCAGTTGCAAATGGAGTCTGATGTCGATAACGAATTAGCAGAAAAAATGCGTTTTCAAGAAGTGGATTTTGTTATCAACTACGAACGTTTCGAAGAAGCGGGCTATTCGAGCACAGAAGTCTTTAGCGATGAATTGGTTGTTGTAGCATCGTCTTCTCATCCGCGCATTGGTAACGATATTTCTATAGAAGAACTTCAGTCAGAAATGCATGCGACTTTATCAAAAGTGAATGGCGTACGCTGCTTCTCAGAGCAAGCCTATAAGAATTTAGATTGCCGCAGCGCATACCAAGGAACAAGCTTAAGCAATATTCTCTACGTTGTAAGCCAATCTGAATTGATTTCAATTGCACCGAAATGGTTAGTTGAAAATGCAGTGAATTTGCCAAACCTGAAAGTATTGGATCTCCCGATGCCAAACAAATCAATTTCGGGTTACTTAAGCTGGCATGAATCGAGTGAGAAAGACAAAGCACATATCTGGATGCGTGATCAATTAATGATGATTTGCGGTGAAACCGTCGCAATTCGTTAAAGAAAATGACGTAATACGCCGGCATTGTCCGGCGTTTTTTTTATCTAAATTTTGAAGTTGAAAGAGAAGACAAAGTGTGGGGGATGTGCAGGATATGAGTTTTTACAATTAATGTGGCAAAGCTTGGTCTACATCAGTTGCCTTTTTTAATCGCGCTTGTAAACTTGGGCGGCTTATTCAGCTTACATGTGTTTACTCAAAATACCATGCGGTCGACGAAATAACACATGATTCAGCTAAGCTGCAAAAAACGTAGCTGGCGAAATGGCAAAAGGAGATGCCATTCATCCGAGCCTAAGTTAGGAAACAGAGGCGCTGTTAGAGGTAAATAAAGACATGTTGAATAAAGACTTTCACATCGTAAAGTGCATTCGAGAGCGAATTGCACAAGGCGGAGCCAAAACAGCGCTCAAATACAAAGTCTCGGAAAAATGGGAAAGCATCAGTTGGAAATCATTTGGTGAGCAAGTTGATTCGCTTTCTCTCGCGCTATTGTCACAGGGTATCGATGTTCAAGACAAAGTGGGCATCTACTCCAACAATATGCCTGAGTGGACAATTGCCGATATAGGCACACTACAACTCCGCTGCGTTACCGTTCCTATTTATCCAACAAATACCGCCGCTCAAGCTGCGTATATCCTAGACAATGCCGATGTAAAGGTTCTGTTTGTTGGTGAACAAGAACAATACGACGCCGCTCTCTCCATATTTGAGCAGTGCGTACAGCTTGAGCTTATCGTTGCCATGTCGAAAGACATTGAGATTGTCGAAGGGGCTAACAGCCTGAGTTGGGATGCATTCATGTCTCTGGGGCAAGAGCATGCGAGTGATGAACTTGGTCAACGACTAGACGATATCGATCTCGATGACCTAACAACCCTTATCTACACTTCTGGTACAACTGGCCAGCCAAAAGGCGTGATGCTGACCTATTCGAACATAGCGGCGCAACTTGAAGGGCATGACCGTCGACTAGGTTTGACGCCAAAAGACGTATCACTGTGTTTTCTTCCTTTGTCGCACGTATTTGAGCGAGCTTGGACATTTTATGTGCTTTATAAGGGGGCGGTGAACTGCTACCTAAAAGACACCATGCAAGTGCGAGAAGCACTTGGAGACATTCGCCCAACGGTAATGTGCGCTGTCCCTAGGTTTTACGAGAAAATATTCTCTGCCATTCACGAAAAAGTATCCAAGGCGCCTGTCATCCGAAAGGTGCTCTTTACTTGGGCTGTCAACATGGGCGCAAAAATGGCAGAGTGCAAGCGCACCAATACCCAGCCTACATTCATGTTAAAACGTAGCCACAAACTGGCTGATAAATTGGTTTTAAGTAAACTCCGTGCATTGCTTGGTGGAAACATCAATTTTATGCCGTGTGGTGGTGCAAAGTTAGATGAAACCATAGGTCGCTTTTTCCATGCTATTGGTATTAACGTGAAGCTCGGTTATGGCATGACGGAAACAACAGCAACGGTTTCTTGCTGGGCAGATGGTACGTTTGATCCTGATTCCATTGGCACATCAATGCCGGGCGCTCAAGTGAAAATAGGCGAGAACAATGAAATTTTAGTTCGTGGACCTATGGTTATGAAAGGGTATTACAAACTACCGGAAGAAACGGCTAAAACGTTTGATGAGCACGGTTTTCTAAAAACGGGTGATGCCGGAACATTTGATGATAAAGGCAATTTATTCATTACCGACAGAATCAAAGAGCTAATGAAAACATCTGGAGGCAAATACATAGCGCCTCAAATGATCGAAGGTGCCATCGGGAAAGATCACTTTATTGAACAGATTGCGGTAATAGCGGATACACGAAAATTTGTGTCAGCTTTGATCGTACCTTGTTTTGATTCCTTAGAAGAATACGCTAAAGAACTGAATATCAAATACCAAGATAGAATGGAGCTCATCAAGCATTCTCAAGTCGTTGAAATGTTCGAAAGCCGCCTTGCCGAGCTTCAAAATGAATTGGCGAAGTTTGAGCAAGTGAAAAAATTCACATTGCTTCCAAAAGCATTTTCTATGGATTCTGGTGAGCTAACCCCAACACAGAAACTTCGTCGAAAAGTGATTAACGATCGATACCAAGACGAAATCGAAGAAATGTATACAGAGTTTCCAAATAAAAAGTAATTATGCGTTACTTTTCTTTCAAAAATAGCCTGCAGTTTGAAGTGACCCCATAAAGTTGGACATTTCTGTTAAGCGGCTTTTAAGGCCTGATTTCGATATTCCGTCGGAGTCCGGCCTTTTAGTTTCACCTTGATGCGTTTCGTATTGTAATACTCGATGTATTCGTCAATATGTGCGATTAAGTCATCGGCATCTTCAAAGTGCTGATTATGGTACATTTCTGTTTTCAGTAAGGCAAAGAAGTTCTCTGCTACTGCGTTATCTAAGCAGTTTCCTTTTCGTGACATACTTTGAGTTAATCCCCGTTCAGCGAGAGTTTGCTGATACTTCCTATGCCTATATTGCCAACCTTGATCGCTATGCACTATGGGCTTAGCGTCTTTAGCTAAGGTCGCAACCGCCTCAGTCAGCATGTCAGTAACCAGAGGTAAACACGCATTTTTAGCAACCCTGTAAGCGACAACTTCTTGAGTAAACAGATCAACAATTGGTGATAGATACACCTTTTGTTGTTGAACTTTAAACTCAGTGACATCAGTTACCCATTTTTCATCAGGCTTCGTTGCATTGAAGTCCCGTTCAAGTACATTTGGAGCGGTTGTCCCAGCATCTCCTTTGTAAGAGCTGTACCGCTTAGGTCTGACCGTTGATTTCAAGCCTAGTAACCCCATTAGACGTTGAACTGTCTTATGGTTAAGCATGACGCCCTGTCTCCTTAACTCTAAATGAATACGACGATAGCCATATCTCCCTTTATGGTCATGATATATTTTCTCAATTAACCGTTTTTCATCTTGATAGCTTTCGATGGCGTTGTTCGACTGCGCATGATAATAGAAGCTACTTCTTGCTAACTTAAGAGCATGCAAGAGATGTTGCTGTAGATATCGATTTTTAAGAGCTAGAACTACTTTCGTTTTTTCTTTGTTCGACGATGTTTCTCCTGTTCCAGCTCCTCTAACTTTTTTAGGACAGCATTCTCTGCTCGCAAGTACGCTAACTCCTCTTTGAGCTCTTCCAGTGTTTTCTCGTCATCGCTCTTGTTTTGAATAAAAGGGTGCCTACTCATTACGGGTCGTCCTCTGCTACGTTCAAGCCCCTGAAAGCCATCTCTTTCGTACTGTTTGAGCCAAACAGCGATTGTGCCAGGGGAAGAAAAGTTTAAAACCGCACTAGTGTGACTGATAGACCAACCATTCGTCCACATATGAGTTAAAGCTTGCAGTTTAGTTTGCGCATTTTTTGCAAAACTATGAGGCATAAATGCCTGAGAGCCATGAATATCGAATACTTGTGCCCAGTAACGTATTTGACGCGATGGTATGGAATGAAGGCGAGAAAGCTCCTGAGATGAGCTTTCGCCTTGTAGGTATTGTTTCGCTATTGAGCATTTCAATGCTCGGTTGTATTTGGACATAAAAAGACCCCCAATAATTGGTGTCCAACTATTGGGGGTCAGTTCAGTTTTGCAGGCTTTTTTGATGCCATAAAGTTTGTATCTCAGAGCTGAGAAACACGATTTGTTACAAGTGTAAAAAATTTTCGATTTAAATTTTTATTATTTAAGGCTTTATATTTTTCAATATGACCATTTTTTAACTTAATGGACTGACATTGGGTTGTTGTACGACATATTGACAAAAAAGCGCTAAATACACGATTAGACAGCCAGATTCATTTGGATGTAAAGTTCAAATGTGATCTTTTTATTGGTTATGACTGATAAAGAGTACATAGATGAAAAATTGGAAGTATTTCGAATAGGCTACGAATAAGCCCTAGACTATGTGACATCAAACTCAGCAGTTGACCTTACTGCAAGGTGTTTGATAAGGAGAAAATATGGCGATGTTGTCCGGCGCAGAGATGATTGTGCAATCTCTAATTGAAGAGCAAGTTGAACAAATCTTCGGTTACCCAGGTGGTTCCGTACTCGATATTTACGATGCTCTGCATGCAAAAACTGAACAAATCAAACACGTATTAGTACGACATGAGCAAGCCGCCACGCATATGGCTGATGGTTATACTCGGTCTACCGGTAAACCCGGTGTGGTACTGGTATGTTCTGGTCCTGGTGCTACCAATACCGTGACAGGTATTGCGACAGCATACATGGACTCTATCCCAATGATCGTTATCTCAGGTAATGTACCAAACAACCTGATAGGAAATGATGCCTTTCAGGAGTGCGACATTGTTGGTGTTTCTCGTCCCATCGTAAAACACAGCTTTCTAGTGAAGAAAGCAGAAGATATCCCAGAAACCATCAAGAAAGCATTTTACATTGCAACAACTGGGCGACCTGGTCCAGTGGTTATTGACCTGCCGAAAGATGTTCTGAATCCTCAAATCAAGCTTCCGTATAGCTACCCAAAAACAATAGGAATGCGTTCCTACAAGCCAACGACTTCTGGTCATAAAGGGCAAATCAAGAAGGCTCTTAAAGCACTATTAGAGGCTAAGAAACCAGTCCTTTACATTGGCGGTGGTGCGGTTATTTCTGAAGCGCATGAGCATATATTTAAGCTGACTGAGGCATTGAATTTACCTGTCGTTAGTACGCTAATGGGGCTGGGCGCGTTTCCGGGTACACACAAGAATGCACTCGGTATGCTAGGAATGCATGGGCATTATGAAGCCAATATGGCGATGCACAATGCTGATTTAATTTTTGGTGTAGGGGTACGCTTTGATGATCGTACGACCAACAACCTTGAGAAATATTGTCCCAACGCCAAAATAATGCACATTGATATCGACCCGTCGTCTATCTCTAAAAATGTGAAAGTAGATTTACCCATTGTAGGTTCAGCAGAGAAAGTGCTGGAAACCATGGTTAAATTACTTGTTGAACAAGATAAATTCAATGATGAAGCTGCGTTAGAGCAATGGTGGAGCGAGATTAAAGTATGGCAAGACAAAAACTGTCTTGCCTATGAAAAGTCACCAGAATGCATCAAGCCACAAGAGGTAATTGAAACTCTGCATAAGCTTACAAATGGGGATGCCTTTGTAGCGTCGGATGTTGGTCAGCATCAAATGTTTGCAGCGCTTTACTATCCGTTTAATAAGCCACGTCGCTGGATCAATTCCGGTGGTTTGGGAACCATGGGCTTTGGTCTGCCTGCTGGAATGGGAGTGAAATTTGCCAATCCGGATGAAGAAGTCGTCGTGGTAACGGGTGATGGTAGTATTCAGATGAATATCCAAGAGCTTTCTACAGCGCTTCAATACGGCATTCCAGTCAAAATTATTAACCTAAATAACCGATTCCTTGGCATGGTTAAGCAGTGGCAAGACATCATTTATCAAGGTCGTCATTCTAACTCCTATATGAGTTCTGTTCCCGATTTTGCAGCAATCGCAGAGGCTTATGGTCACGTTGGTATTCGTATCTCTTCTCCAGGCGAACTGGAGTCAGGCTTGCAAAAAGCACTGGATATGAAAGACCGATTGGTATTTGTCGACATCAGTGTCGATGAGACTGAGCATGTATACCCAATGCAAATTAAAGGCGAGGGTATGGATAAGATGTGGCTAAGCAAGACGGAGAGAACTTAATATGAGACATATACTTTCACTACTACTGGAAAACCAGCCGGGTGCTTTGTCTCGAGTTGTGGGATTGTTTTCTCAGCGCGGGTACAACATTGAATCGCTAACGGTTTCGCCTACAGATGATGAGACGTTATCTCGTTTGAACATCACGACCACTTCAAGTGAAATGCAATTGGAACAAATTCAAAAGCAATTGCACAAATTAATCGATGTTCTTAAGGTGCAAGAGGTTACTGACCTTGAACACGTAGAAAGAGAGCTCATGCTAATTAAGGTGAAAGCCGACGGTTTTGCACGTGCAGAAGTTAAACGAACTGCGGATATCTTTCGGGGGCAAATCGTCGATGTCACTGCCTCTCAGTACACGGTTCAGATGGCAGGAACAAGTGAGAAATTAGATGCATTTATCAACGCGTTGACGGAAGTAACGGAAGTTATTGAAGTCGCTCGAAGCGGTGTTGTCGGAATTGCGCGAGGCAAGCATTCGCTGAAAGCGTAACCAATTGTATCTTTGAGGCAAGCCACTTCTTTAGAGAAGTGGCTTTTTTGTTATATTGCACCTTCTAAAGGTGGTCTGATCTCATAACTTTTTATTGTTTGTATAAAAATCAAGCGGATCTAACCTGTTTATAGAGTTTGGTTATATACTTGCAGACAGCGTATTTTCGTTTCGTCGTGTAATGATTCGGTTATTGGTTTTTGAGGTCATCTGTGAAAGTAAAAAATCTTGTTATTTACATTGCTCTCACATGCCTCATTCTGTCTTCTGGCGCCGCGCTTATGTACCACAAGCGATACAATCAATTAGTGGATCAACATATCGATCAGTTGATTAGCCAATCCCAGCACCAGATGGCTTTTTCTGAGCGAGAACTCAATGAGATAGAGGTTCAGCTGCGTGCGACTATGGAACTTCTACGGGGTAATCGTTTTTTATACGACTATGTCGAATATCCTATTCAAAGTCGACGAGTGTTGGTTGAAGAGCTATGGATGTCGATAGCATCAAGCCAGCAATGGTTTAAAAGCATCTATTACATGGATAACAAAGGAAAGGAATCTATCGCCGTTGATTTTTCTTTCCAAACAAGTAGTGCTCAGGCTAGACATCATTTAGCAGATCATCAAAACACTCCGCTCTTTCAATTCTCAGAGTCCTTAAACGCCAACGATATTGCCAGTTATGGATTAACGATCCGAGCTATGGAGCATGTCGAAGAATCCAGTTTCAGCCCAGTTCTTGAAATTGTCACCCCTATTTACTCTTTAGGGGAACGTACTGGCTATCTAGTTTTCGTATTGGATGTTTGGTTTTTGATGTCAGTGATCGAATATTCACCCAGTTCGCAACTAATGCCAGAAGTCGTCACCAAAGATGGGGACTATTTAGTGAGTAAAGATCGTCAGAAACTTTTTGGCTTTCTAATACCTGAAAGACAGAAATACAATCTTGCGGTGACTCATCCAGAAGCTTGGCAGAAAATAAAGAACAGTAGACGTGGCCACGCCATTGAGGATGGCAACCTATTGGTTTTCTACCAAGTCGAATTCTTTAAAGAAGGTGAAGTTAAGCTGCTTATAGAAGTGAAACAAGAGCAACTTGAAGCAGGCATTAAGCTGCAAACGTCCAATTTAATGAAGCAGTTTACTTATGTATTGGTATGGATTTTCTTATTTGCCATTCCGACTGCGTATTTTATTTACCTGTATAAGAAGCGTAACTTAGAAAGTAAGTTAGCCATTGCAGCTTTGCATGGCATGTCGGCGGTAATCATTGCGGATAAACGTCATCGCATTATTCAAGTGAATACAGAGTTTGAGAATTTGTCGGGCTTTACAAATAATGAGCTGGTTGGGCGAAACGCCCTCAAATTGTTATGTGGCAAACACAGTAATGATCAGATCATTGAAATAGCGGAAGGGCTGAAAGACTTTGGGTTTTGGGAAGGAGAATTAGAGAATAACAAATCCTGCGGTGATATTTTTATTAGCCTAACTCGAATTCAATCGATTGATTCTGAAAACGCTCGTTCGAAATATTACATTCTTTCGCTGTTTGATATTACTGAACGCAAACACCTTGAAGAGCAGTTACGTCAGCTGAGTGAGAAAGATGCGCTCACTGGGTGTTGGAATCGAAGGAAGTTTGATCAAGAGTTGTTTAAACAAACTCGGTTGGTCGAGCGCTACTCTTCCCCATCTTGTTTGGTATTAGTGGATATCGATCATTTCAAACGCGTAAACGATCAGTTTGGTCATGATGAGGGTGATAGGGTTATCCAAAGTGTTGCTAATTCTATGGAAGGGCAATTAAGAGAAACAGACTTTTTAGCTCGAATTGGTGGTGAAGAATTTGCCATTATTTTACCGAATACACAGGTTGAACAAGCAGAAGTACTGATGAACCGACTCAGAGTCTCTATAGAGCTGGAACCGTCTAACCGAGTAACCGTGAGTGCAGGCGTAACAGATGTGTGCAGCGATACAAAACGTTCTTATAAATGTGCGGATATCGCACTGTACGAATCAAAAACTCAGGGGCGGAATAAGGTATCAGTGTGTTTGAGTAACGATGAAATTGCTTAACAAAGCGAAATCGAAACATAAGAAATTTGAGTGAAAAACAAATAAAAACGCTGAGCCATGGCTCAGCGTTTTTTTTAAAAGAGGGGTTATTCTTCTTTAGGCAAAACGGATTCAATTTTGCGTTGGGTATTGTCCAAGTGCTTGTCCATAACTTGAAGCGCTTGTGCTTCATTTTTGGCTAGAACCAGTTTCATCAAGCTTTCATGCTCGTCAATGTTAATGAAGGTATTTGACTCAAATTTATCTGAGTTTAATGCAACATAACGGTAACGCTTTAATTGATTATCGAGCTCAAGGAAAAAACCATACATGGTATGGGCGTCAGAGCCTTCTAATAATGCAGTATGGAAGCGTTGGTGGCGCTCTTCCCATTCTGAATTGTCGAATGCATTTTCCGTGTGTTGAATACGGGAAAGTTTATGGAATGCAGAGAGTACTTCCAATTCCCAATTTTCGTCACCTTGTTGGATTGCCTTTTTAAGCAAATGAGCCGACGCAATTTTCATACTTTCAAATAAATCAGACAGTTCACTTTTAGTTACTGAAGAAACCCAGCAACCTTTTTGTGGTTCAAGTCGGACATATTTCTTCCAAGAAAGCTGAACTAATGCTTCACGAATAGGTGAAGCTCCTACTGCATATTTGTCCTTGAGTTCTGCTACAACTAGTTTTTGACCAGGGATTAGAACGCCATTTAAGATATCTTGGCGAATCATTTTTGACACTTTGTCAGTCAGAGTGGGGCTAGACACGATATCCTCATTAGTACTTCAATTGCATATTTATTGTAGTAGGCTTTCGCACTGAGCTCACATTAAAATGTGTCTCACTTTTAACCACATACAGTTCAGTATGTTGAATAATACGCCATGCGGATTACTGGGGCAAGCTTGTTTCATAAAAAAAGAGGGCTTAAGCCCTCTTTTTATCAGATGTTAACTGTTTGATCTTACAGAACGTGTACCGATGCTGTGTTTGTTGTGCCAGATGCAACTAATGCACCTGATACCATAACAACGATGTCACCTTTTTTACCAAGACCGGATTCAAGCGCTAGCTCTTTACCGCGTACATAAAATGCATCTGTGTTGCTGATTTCTTCAACAACGACTGGTGTAACACCTTTAGTTAGAACAAGCTGAGCAGCAGTCTTTGTGTTTGTTGTTAGAGCAAGGATGTTCGCCGTAGGGAAGTACTTACGTACTGAACGAGCAGATTTACCGCCTTGCGTTGCAACAACAATAAGTGGCGCTGCTAGTT